>CAIUDH010000075.1 GCA_903897855.1 uncultured Bacteroidota bacterium
CTCGTTATGCCCCGATTGATATTATTTTATTTTTTTATATTCTCACTCTTTGCGCTCCATGCACAAACCACAAACAACGTGGATCAAGATAGTACCTTTAAAGTATTTCCTAATCCGAGTCATAATCAACTTTTTGTAACTACTGAAGGCCGAGTGAATACCGCGATGATCATTACCAGTAATGGAGGTAAACGCTATGAATATACTCAGTTTGAAATCCTAAGTTATCAAAATCATTTTGGCTTCGGATGCCCGTTGGCAGGCTGCTCGGGTGCGAGCGTGCCTTCCAATTTTATTTGTACCCTCGAACGTAATAACTTAGAAGATGGCTTATATTATCTGGTACTACTCGATGATCTAGGACATATTTACCATACCATTATTGTTTATAATTAATGAATCCCGAACAGATACTCGAATCCGTCAAATACATCAAAACGCGAATTGGTTTTTCGCCTAAAACAGGCATCATTCTTGGAACTGGGCTCGGAGCGCTGGTAGAGGAAATAGAAATTCTTCACGAGATCGACTACCAAGAGATTCCGCATTTTGCATCCTCCTCTGTTGAATCACATAAAGGCAAACTTATTTTTGGGCAGCTCAACGGAGTGGACTGTATCGTGATGCAAGGTCGATTTCATTTTTACGAAGGCTATAGCATGAAGCAGGTGGTTTTTCCGGTGTACGTGATGAAGCAATTGGGCATTGAGAAATTACTTATTTCAAATATTTCGGGGAGTGTAAATAGTGCTATAAAAGCAGGCGACCTCGTCATTATTAACGACCATATTAACTTACACTCAGAGAACCCTTTGCGAGGTAAAAATTATGATGAATTGGGGCCCCGTTTTCCAGATATGTATGCCGCCTATGATGCTCGTTTAATTGCAGAAGCAGCTGAATGTGCCACCGCCAATAAGATTCGATTTCATCATGGAATTTACGTAGGATTAGCAGGACCCAATTTAGAAACCGCTGCCGAATACAGATATTTACGTTTAATAGGGGGTGATTGTGTGGGTATGAGTACGATTCCTGAGGTCATTGCGGCCAACCATTTAAATCTGCCTGCTTTCGCCATTTCGGTCATCACCGATGAAGCCTTTCCCTTGATACCTCATAAAATAACCATCGCCGAAATTATACAGATTGCCAAAGAAACAGAACCCAAACTAACCCGAATCATGAGAGCACTCGTTTAAATTATTTAGGTCTATAACCCGAGTCCTTATATATTTTCATTAAGTCTTTTTCATCCATCAATTGCTTTACAGTGACGTTGGAGTGTGTATCCATATATTTCTTCACAATCTGCCATCCTAACCACTCTCCTACTCTTGGAGGAGAATCGCGACTCACGGATGGAGCGTTGGTAAAAGGACCATCAGTAAAATATTTGTCGTTATCAAAAGCGCTTTTACTAAACAACACTTTGCGATTTACGAAATCGACCCACATCTCTTTTTCAACCAATTTCATCCAGTTTAATTGATCAAGGCTATATTGTATCTTAATAGAATCGGGCATCTCCGGACATAAGGCATCAAGTAAAAAGTAAATTTTGCCTTGCTGAACGGCACGTTCAATAAATATATTGCTGGGCACAATTTCAAAATGCTGTTCAATAAAATATTTCAACGTGTTTCTAATAAGAAAATTCTTGTTAAACTTCTCGATGAGATACCGAGGAAAATCCAATCTCGAATCGGTATAATAAACATAGTCTTTACCCAAGTACATATCCAGCCCAATGCCGATATAGTCATCGCCAACGATATTTTGATACATGAAGAAAGAGTTGAACGTAATGAATTGTGGTACCGAATCATTTGTAAAATAATATTTAAAATGTTTCATGGCATCGGTTAAGCCTGCACGAAATATGGCGTCGTCCTGAAACACTTTTTGAGTAGAATCGAAGAGGTTTCTGAAGTCGACATTTGCAGCTAAATCAAGCATCTTGGCAGTGCAAAACGAATCATTTTCAACGGGGGCAAAACGCATCACCTTAAAAACATAGTCATTATAAAAGACAGGATATTTCAATCTCAAATGATCGATGTCGGCGCTGTTCTTACATTGAATTAGCTCCAAATCGAAACGAGCATAATTCAATTGAACTGGAATACTTTCTACGTTAACGTCAAGTTTATTGCCGTAGCAACCTTTATTACAACTTACTAAAAAAAGAGAAAACGTAATAAATAAGATAATTTGTGATTTTTTTAGGATATTCGCATTCATATTAATAATTTCAAAATTAATCAGAAAAAATGAAAAAATTGATCCTATTATCAACGTTACTATCGTTAGTTTATTTCGCACAATCTCAAACACCTTCAGTAGCAGGCGATGTCGCAAGCGAGAATAAATTAAGGTTAGGGTTACACATTACACCAACCTTGGGTTTTATAACAAGCGATAAACCTGCCATCAAAAATGGAGGTGCTCGCTTAGGATATAACTGGGGCATGGTTTTCGATGTTAAGTTTGCCGACAATTATTATTTTTCTACGGGCTTTAATTTAATTAACTCTCCTATAAAAATTAATTTCGTTGATACCTTAAGAGATACTTCATCCACCTCTACCAATAGCTTAAGCAATGTAGATTTAAAGTACAAGCTTCAATATCTCGGGATTCCATTAACTTTAAAATTAAAAACCAAGGAAGTTAATTACATGAAATACTATGTGCTTTTTGGGGTGGAACCACAGTTTAATATCAGCAAAAAAGTGAATGCCAATAAAGGGAGGTATGCCGGTGCCGAATATAATCTGCCTTCTCAAACAGCCTATGACAACTTTAATGATGACATTAGTTTTGCTCGTATCGCCCTCGTCATTGGAGGAGGTGTAGAGTATTCGTTAGGCGGAAAAACAGCCTTGACAGGCGGTATTAGTTACAACAGTGGGTTTTCTGATATCAACAAAGATAAAAACACGAAAATCACCAACAGCTATGTGGCATTGAATCTTGGCATTCTGTTTTAGGCTAACCTAAAACAATTTGCTCCTTTGATAGTGTTGAAACAGTAAAGTCCTCGTTGAGGTTGTAGAGCATTTCCATAGAAATGGTGTTTACCTTGAGTTCATCAAAAGCAGTCTTTACTTTAATATAGTTGCGGGTAAAGCCATGCATCACGCCGTTATCGAAATCTCCTTCCCACAAAACATCGTGGGCCGAGTGCAAGTGTTGCTCATAAAACTCTCTTTTCTTCTTGTCGCTTAAAATTCGTAGCATCGCATTGCGTTCAAAACGATCGCGGTCGAGCACACGATGAGGCATTTCAGCAGCTAAGGTATTGGGCCTTTCACTATAGGTAAACACATGTAAATAGGAGATATTTAGTTGACTTATGAATTGATACGACTCCATAAAATCGTCCTGTGTTTCACCAGGAAATCCAACAATAACATCAACACCAATGCAGCAATGCGGCATCCTGTTTTTTATTTTCAGGATTCTGCTTTCATATAAATCGCTGAGATACCGACGGCGCATCGCCTTCAATATTTTATCGCTGCCACTTTGTAATGGGATATGAAAATGAGGAACAAACTTCTTCGATTGAGCAACAAAATCAATGATTTCGTCACTTAAGAGATTGGGTTCAATGGACGATATTCGAAATCGAGAAATTCCGGCAACATGATCTAATGCTCGAATCAGATCAATAAAACTTTCCCCATTTGAATTTCCAAAGTCACCTGTGTTTACCCCTGTGATAACAATTTCCTTTACGCCTTGCGAAGCTATTGCCTCCGCCTGAAGCACTATTTCAGCAACACTAGCACTTCTGCTTTTTCCCCGTGCGAGTGGGATCGTACAATACGTGCAGCCATAATCGCAGCCATCTTGAATTTTCAAGAAAGTACGTGTACGATCGCCAAAAGAATGTGCCGGAGTAAAATCGTTCACATCATTGATATCACAGCTATACACGGCCCCTTTCTCGCGTTTTACTAAATTATTTAGATGATCTTCCAGATTGAATTTCTCGGCTGCCCCCAATACCACATCAACACCAGGAATATCCGCAATTTCGTGAGGTTTAAGTTGCGCGTAGCAACCCACCACAGCAATATATGCATTGGGGTTATAGCTCAGCACCTCACGTACAATTCGTTTGCACTTTTTATCAGCATGTTCCGTTACAGAACAGGTATTTATTACGTATACGTCGGCCCCTGCTTCGAAATCTACTTTTTCAAAGCCAGCATCAGCCAATTTCCTCTGAATAGAAGAAGTTTCAGAGAAATTGAGTTTACAACCCAAAGTATAGAAAGCAACACTTTTTTGCATTAGCGCGAATTTAAGGATTTGAGTTGATTATTGCGTGATTGTGACATTGGTAGAATTTGGAGCAACCAAAAATAGTAAGAGAAAAGGACAGCCATTTACACCTTGAAACAGTCGTGCCAAGGTCTTCTCTGCTTAAAACTTACGAGTAATCCTTATCTTTACTGCGTGAACTATAAAATTGCAATATTAGATTTATATGATGGGCATGTGAACCAGGGGATGCGCGGAATAAAAGAAACCATTGAAAAATTTGGACTCGAACATAATATAAATTTAAGTTATGAAGTATTTGATTTACGGGGCAAAGGTGAAATTCCTGCAGTAAGCAATTTTGATGTTTTTATAAGTAGTGGTGGACCGGGAAGTCCACTCGATAGTGTTGGGAGTGAGTGGGAGAAAAAGTTTTTCAATCTCGTTGAATCAATTCAAAAGAACAATGCGTCATCAAGCGACAAAAAGTATCTTTTTTTAATTTGCCATTCTTTTCAGATTTTCTGCCGGCATTATAATTACGGATTAGTTTGTGAGCGCAAAAGCACTTCCTTTGGTGTGCTTCACGCGCATAAAACAGAAGCCGGAATTCAGGATAAGGTATTGAAAAACTTAGGAAATACCTTTTATATTGTAGATAGCCGAAAATGGCAAGTGATCCAACCAAATCCGACTAAGTTTTTCGAGACCAAGGCTGAAGTGTTGGCGCTCGAAAAAGAGCGCCCTCTTGTTCCTTTTGAAAGAGCACTCATGGCGATTCGTTTTTCGGAGGAAATTTACGGCACCCAATTTCATCCGGAAGCTGACGGCTTGGGAATGCGTCATTATTTACTCACTGATGAGGAGAAAAAAAAGCAAGTGATTGAGCAATTTGGAGAAGCGAAATACCTTGAAATGATTGATAAGCTTGACGACGAAGATAAAATTATTCTGACCCACAAGGAGATCATTCCTAATTTCCTTGAGAAAAAATACCTCCTAACAAACCAGCAACCAACCTATTAAAAAATCAAGCTGTTTATTTTAATGCCAGTCTACCAGGTAGACATCAAAAACCAATACCGAGTTGGCTGGTATGGATCCCGCAGATCGACTTCCATAACCAAGGGCACTTGGAATCAGGAGTTTACCTTTACCCCCTTTTTGAAATTGAGGTATTCCTTCCTGCCATCCTAAAATAACTTGCGACAACCCAAATTCAATGGGGGAGCCCGATGCCGTGCCGTCAAATTTGGTACCATCGAGCAGATATCCTGAATATTCCACCTTAACGGTATTACTAACCTTAGGATTGCCTCCTGTGCCCGGAACATCTACCGTATAATAGAGCCCGGTGCTTGTATATTGCCCGTGCAAATTTTGAGCAGCTACATACTCGTCCATCTTTTCCCGATCTGTTTTGCCTTTTTGGCAGAAGGGGAACAAAATAGTTGCACACAGCAACAAAATAAAATTTCTCATCCTTATGTATCGTTTAAATTTTCCAGCTTCTAACTCCATGTTCTTCAAACTGAAACCGTTTGAAATCGCCTCCGAATGATTTTAGGGCATTCATCACATTATATCGTGTGTTTTTAGGACAATAAAAAATCATAAATCCACCACCACCGGCTCCACTAATTTTACCCCCACTGGCACCATTCGTTATGGCCGTTTCATAGATGTCATCAATGAGTTTATTGGAGATGCCATCGGCCATCTGTTTTTTAAACATCCAACCGAAATTAAGAATCTCACCTATTAAATCCAAGTTACCTGTGAGAATCGCTTCTTTCATCATGATGCTTTGTTCCTTCAATTTATGCATCGCCTCAATACTTTTTTCTTTCTTTAGATTCACGTTTTTTTGTTGTTCCTCAATAATGGAGCTACTGAGCCGTGATGTAGAAGTATAGTAAAGCAATAAATTATTTTCCAACTCATTTAAATACTTCTCTTTTACTCGAAGCGGATTCACAATCACCTTTTCTCCCGAAAACTCCATGAAGTTGAAACCTCCAAAAGTGGCCGCATATTGGTCCTGCTTACCACCTGCCATGCCCAAATAATTACGTTCGATATCGAAAGCCATTTTTGCCATATCATACTCTCCTAAGGGGAAATTGAGCCATTCCGCAAAAGCCGAAATAATGGCCACACATAAGGTCGAAGAAGTGCCTAATCCACTACCTGCTGGAGCATCGACGAAGGTGCTTAACTCAAAACCTGTGATGGGCAGGCTGAACTTTTCAATCACATATTTTGCCACGCCCTTTAACAGCTGTAGCTCGCCGACATTATTGATTTCATGCAGTGTCGTAGTTTCTGTTTCGTTTTTATCCACGGCATTAAATACGACAACATCATCACTTCGTGGAATCAGGGTGGCGTAGGCAAACAAGTTAATGGTGGCGTTGAGGATGGCACCGCCATAAACATCACTGTAGGGACTTACGTCGGTACCTCCACCGGCCAATCCAATTCGTAAGGGTGCTTTGCTTCTTATGATCATATTCAATGCTTCAAATTAAATTAAATTTTTCTAACCAGAGAAAAACTTTTTATTTGCAGAAATCTGATTGTAAAATGTACAGAAATCTTCTTTCAATTATTATAGGGCTCTTTTCAGCATTTCTTATTGTACTGCTTTTAGAAAGCCTGCTACCCTTGCTATTTGGCATTCAGTCGCTAAAGGAGGCCGGCGACCCAAAAGCGATTGAACAATACCTCATCACCTTGCCACTTGGTTTACTGATCCTACTTGCGCTTACCTATGGTATAGCGGCCTTTATAGGAACTTATGTTTCCGTACTTATTTCAAACACTCCGAAATCAGGTTTGAGTACTACCGCTATCTTTCTAATCGTCGTTATCGTCAATTTCCTCTCCTTCCATCATCCGCTGTGGATGGTTATGCTTGGTAGTTTGGGCACCTTAATAGGCGGTTTTGCTGGAACTAAAACAAGAAGTAAGACTATTTTGTAGTTTCATATTCTTCATTCAGAAGCTGCAGGATATCCTGCGTGATATCAAGGCTGTCGTTGGCATAAAGCATCTGTTGTTTAGTTAGAATATAATCGTATTGCTGATTGAGATTGTACTTCTTGATATTATTATTCAAGCTCTCCATCATATTCTTATTAAAATCCTGAATTTTGATATCGAGGTCTTTCTCCATCGCATCTTTACGTTGCTGATAGATGGCATACTCTTGTTGAAATTTATCGTATCTGACCTGCAATTCCTTTTGTTTGTTATACTTATCAGTCATGCTGATACTGGAATTGTTTTCAAGGTCATAAGCCTCTTTCTGTAGTTTTTGTTGTTCACCACTCAACGATTGTTCGGCCGACGCCAATGAATTTCTACTGAGCTCAACTTCCTTTTCCATAATCGCCCGCTTCTCCGTTATATATTTATAGTTACTGTCAATTTTTTCTACGTTCACATACGCAATTTTCATATTCTTATCGCCAAAATTAATTTGTCGGGTAGGCTCTCCTCCTTTGGAGCCTTTAAAATGCAACCAAAACAAGATCCCTACCGCGATCGTAAGGATGACATTAAATGCTAACGAAATGTTTTTCATAGCCGCGAAAATAATAAAATGTATCTGCTTATTTATGCTATGGCGATAGAATTTGCTGCAATAAACGCAGTTGTCCAGGCATTTTGAAAATTAAAGCCTCCAGTAATGCCATCTACATCAATAATTTCACCCACGAAGTACAAGCCCTCCGCATTTTTGCTTTGCATGGTCTTAAAATCAATTTCTTTCAAATGCACTCCACCACAGGTCACAAACTCGTCTTTAAACGTTGTTTTCCCATTCGCCTCATAAACATCGTCGCAAATTCGTTTGGCCAATTTTTGGAGTTGTTCTTTAGAAATGCTTTGCCATAATGTATTATCATCGATTCCTTGTTCATTCACGAGGTGTTTCCAGAGCCGTTTCGGTAACTCTATATTGAAATAAAGTACATTTTTTTGTTGATGACGTTGTTTGTGTTGCGACAACGCTAAATAAAGGTCGTTCGCGCTCACTCCCTGGAGCCAATTAATACTAAACTTGAAATTATAATGACATGCTGCCAAAACCCGTGCCCCCCAAGCCGAAAGCCTCAATACTGCAGGCCCGCTGAAACCCCAATGGGTGATTAAAAGTGGACCCTCTTCAAAAAATTTAGTGCCTATGATTTTGATGCCAGCGTGCGGAACACTTACACCCATAAGGCTATTAATAGGATGTTTCGGGACATTAAAGGTGAACAAAGAGGGGACAGAAGCCGTAAAGGAATGGCCTAATTTACGCAGTGAATCTTTTAAAGTTTCATCCGTATTTCCACCCGAAGCTACCACCACAAAATCGGAGATGATGACTCCAGAAGAGGTTGAAAGATGGAATTTGTTATCCAATTTGGCAATCATCTCAACGCCCGTATTCATCTTAATCTTCACGCCTAATTTCTCCGCTTCAGCTAAAAAACAATCAATGATTGTTTCCGACGAATCGTTAGCAGGAAACATACGGCCATCGGCTTCTGCTTTCAAATGAACACCTCGCTGCTTAAACCACTCGATAGTAGAGGCCGGCGAAAATTTATGAAAAGGACTGAGTAACTCCTTCTCCCCTCGGGGGTATTTCTTTACAAGCTCATGGGCATCAAACATCGCATGGGTTACATTACAACGCCCACCTCCACTCACACGAACCTTGCTTAATAACTTATTCGACTTCTCAAGAATAGTGATTTCTGCACTCGGAAGCAAGGAAGCTATATTTAAGGCACAAAAAAAACCTGACGCTCCACCTCCAATGATTACAATATGCATACTGCAAAGATTATGTATTAATTGCTAATTATCAATTGTTAATTACATTAGCTTTGCTAAATGAAATTTAGTATTGGTGATAAGGTTCGATTTGTGAACGAAAACATGGAAGGCATTATATCCAGCATCATGGATAACAACACGGTAGGAGTTACTGTAGATAATGATTTCGAGATTCCGGTGTTAATGAACGAAGTTATAAAAATTGATTTCAACGAGTTCGTAAAATCAGAAGCCAACACGGCGGCTGTAGTTCCTAAAAGTGCTGAAAATGGGTTTGATGAGAATATGTATGCATCGTTTGTTCAACTCAATGAGCAACAGATGCAGCTGTATTTCATCAACCATACTCCCAATCGACTCTTTGTTAATTACTACACTAAAAAGAACGAGATCGTGACTGCTAAGTTTTTCAATACCGTTGAAGCATTCGATTATAAAAGTATTGATACATTAGCCATGTCGGAATTTATTGATTGGGAAGAATTCCATTTCCAAATACTAACAAAGGTTGAAAACAAAGAAGTACAACCTATCATAAAAAACCTTCAGATACCAGCATCTCGATTTTTCAAGCACCTTCGTGCAACACCTCTTCTTAAAAAACAAGGATATTTATTTCTGATAAATGAAGCCTTAAATCAAACTGATATCCAGAAGTTAACTCAATATAACCCTGAAAGAGAGTTAGAAAAAGAAAGCCCTTTGCGAATTAAAGCACCTCTTGAAATCATTGATTTGCATATCGATAAAATTCATACGAACTACACCCAACTCACCAAACAAGAAACACTGCAAATTCAACTTAATTACTTTCAAAAGAACCTGGAGGATGCCATCGCCGCTAACCTAAAAAAAGTAACCTTTATTCATGGGGTAGGCAATTTGAAGCTTAAAAACGAAATCGTGAAGTTGATGAAATCAAATGTCAATATTATTAAAATTGACGAAGCCCCAACCAGCGCCTATGGTTATGGTGCAACCGATGTATTCCTCTCAGTATCGTAAGCCGAGTTTTTGATGAGATAAAAGAAAAAAAGAAACAACATAAGTCCTGCTTCCCTTTCCAATAAACTCTCGACCATAAAAGCGGTCATAAATAGCGTTAAAAATGCAAGCAGAAGATAATTATTGCAAGGCATTTGTCTGACCAATTTGGTCATGAAATAAAGCAAGGCCATAAAAACGACGAAACCTATGATACCATGGGCAGCGAGCGTTTCAATATATTGATTATGGCAATTAGGCAAGCTTTCTTCACGCATTAACCTCGTGTCATCGATGAGGTATTGCGATTCCATATTGCGTTCCAAATCGCCATAGCCTGCGCCAAATATCTTATGATCTTCGAACACATGCAGTGCTACCTTCCAGGTTTCAAACCTGCCTGAGATGGAGTAGTGCCCAACATAATCGCCCGTATAATAACGATGTAAATCTTCATAAGTATTCTTGATTCTGTTCTTTACCGAAGGTACAGCAAAATACATGAGTAGGGGAAATAAAAGCATGGCAAATAGGCCCCCAACTAATGTTTTAAACCGTCGTGATTGAATGCTATATCGGAGCAGTAACACTACAATTACAGCATAGAAAGATACCAGGCCTGTGCGTGCACTTAATACATGAAGCATCATAATATTAAGTATAATGATGATAAGTATAATTTTATCAGCCCAACTGTTTAATACGATCTTGAAATTTTGGTTCAGCAAATGCAATCCTAGGAAAATACTTAGAGCCAAAATCATACTAAAGTAAATATGCATCGTACCTCCAACGATCGGTATCGGTTTCGATTCTTGAATAAGCCTGTTATATTCATCAAAATGCAATAAATACCCAAGACAAGAGAGCAAACCAATACTGGCAGTCACGACCAGGAATAGGATAATGGTAACTCTTTTAAAATCTTTGGTAATAATGGGTGTGAAGGAGAATGCGAAAGGGAAAAGAGCTAAGAGCACCTTCAGCGCTGATTTACGATTGAGTTCGATGAGATTATCCGTATAAAAATACCCAAACACACATAGAAAAAAAAGCAAGATCAACATCACATTTACCGGTTCAAATAATTTCTTCCATGCAAACTCTTTGTAATTGAGAAATGAAGCCGTAAGAATAAGCATCAATCCCACATTCTCAAACCCCCTTAAAAATCCATCACAAGGAATTCCGATCGCCAAAAAGCAGAATCCTAGTATCAGGATGTTGGATGATGTGAAATATTTCTTAATCATTTTTGTATCGTATGCGCTGCAATAATTTTTCAAGGCCATGCTCTGTGCCAATATCGAATTAAATTTCTAGGCCGCTTTAGCCCATCATTCTCCTATTTTCGCCTTAGAATAAATTGCTTTACGTTCTTTAGGCAACACCATCAAAGACGGTGTCAGGCAATATAAGAAGACTGAAAACAAGAAACTCAGGGCGCAAAGATACTATATCTAGAGAGAGATAAACAGTATACGAGATGGACAACAAATCAATATCTTTGTTGGGAAATGAAAAAATTAATTTTATTCCTAGTCACCACTATAATGTTGTTGGAGAGCCATGCTCAACAAAATGTATTGGTATTTCAGTTAATGGATGAAATTTCGCCTAAAACCTGGAGGTATACTCAAAAAGCATTCGAAAAAGCACACACCTTGCACGCCACCGCCGTCATCATCCAACTCAACACTTATGGTGGATTGCTTGATGCTGCCGACTCTATTCGCTCCACCATTTTGAATGCAGAAATGCCTGTTTATGCCTATATCAATAATAATGCAGCAAGTGCAGGCGCGCTTATTAGTTTAGCCTGCGACAGCATCTTTATGCATGCAGGCAGCACCATTGGTGCCGCCTCCGTGGTGAATCAAAATGCCGAGTTGTTGCCCGATAAATACCAAAGTTATATGCGAGGTCTCATGCGAAGCACGGCCACTCAAAATCATCGCAGAGGTGATATTGCGGAAGCCATGGTGGATGGGAATATTGTTGTTGACAGCATCAACAAAAAAGGTCAGGTAATTACCTTGACCACCGAGGAGGCCATCAAATACGGTTATTGTGAAGGCAAGGTGAATTCATTGCAGGAAGTGTTAGATCGAACCCATTTAAGGGAGGCCACACTCATTTATTACGAGCCCACCACCTTGGATAAAATATTAGGAATATTGAACGCCCCCATGCTAAGTGGAATTTTGATTCTTCTCATTTTAGGTGGCATCTATTTTGAGTTTCAGCATCCGGGAGCAATGTTTCCAATAGGTGTAAGTTTAATCGCTTCCATACTTTATTTCGCACCAAATTATTTAGATGGATTGGCTGCGAATTGGGAAATTGTAATGTTTTTCATCGGGTTGATACTCCTTATCTTAGAAATTTTTGTCATCCCAGGCTTTGGGGTTACGGGGGTTACGGGTATTGTTTTTTTGATCTCGTCATTGGTATTAGCACTGTTAAAAAACAATTATTTTAATTTCGATAATGTTGAGAACAGCTCGTTAAATTTAGCTTTAAAGATTGTTAGTTTATCTTTTATATTAACCATCCTGTTGGCCATTATAGCGAGCCGATTTATTACCAGCAGCAACTTCTTTGAGAAGATGGCGCATACCCAAACCCTAGCCGACTCTAAGCTCGTAAATAGCCTGTTACACCACGAGAGTGTGCTTAATCTCCGAGGTGTTTGCATCACTGATTTAAAACCGCAAGGAAAGATTTCAATTCAAGGCACGTTGTATAACGCCGTGAGTAGTGGCGAATTTATTGAAGCACAATCGGAGATTGAAGTATATAAAGAAAATTCAATGATGGTATGGGTAAAGAAAATTGGGTAATAAAAAAATCCCAACCTGAAAATCAGATTGGGATTTTTATTCTAGAGAGATGCTAATTATTTAATCTCAACTTCAGCACCTGCTTCTGTCAATCTTGCTTTAAGATCTTCAGCAGTGGCTTTGTCTACACCTTCTTTCACTGCTTTTGGAGCTCCGTCTACTAAGTCTTTAGCTTCTTTCAAGCCTAAACCGGTAAGGTCTTTTACAACTTTAACCACGTTTAATTTAGCTTGTCCGGCATTTTTCAAAATTACCGAGAACGAAGTTTGCTCAGCAGCAACAGCTGCACTAGCAGGAGCAGCAGAAGCTACAACAGCAGCAGCTGCAGGCTCGATGCCATGCTCGTCTTTTAAAATTTTTGCTAATTCATTTACTTCTTTTACCGTTAGATTTACTAACTGGTCTGCGAATGCTTTTAAGTCTGCCATGATATTGAATAATTTAAATTTGTTTGATTAATAAAAAAATGATTGATAAATAAAATAATTTGTTTTGGGTATTAGGCTGCTTTGTCTTCCAACGTTTTAAGAATACCCGATAATTTGTTGCTACCGCTTTGTAAAGCACCCATAACACGTTGAGTAGGCGATTGTAATAAACCAATTACATCTCCGATCAACTCGTTTTTGCTCTTGATTTTTTCTAATTCTCCCAACTGGTTATCGCCAATAAATACGGTTTGCTCAGCCCAGGCAGCTTTAAGTGCAGGAATTTTTCCATTCTTGCGAAACTCTCTGATCACTTTAGCCGGCGATTTTGCATCGTTACTGAACATGATAGCGGTATTGCCTTTCAGCACGCTATACATTTCTGCAACATCCAATCCGCTTTGCTCTAATGCTTTTTCTATCAAAGTGTTTTTGGCCACCTGCATTTTAATATTGCTTTGAAACAAAGCACGTCTTAACTCGCTGGTTTGTTTTGAGTTTAAAGCAGTAGTATCGGTTAAATAAAAAGCCGAATAATCCTGAAACAATTGCTTCAACTCGCTTATGATTTGATCTTTTTCGTTACGTTCCATCTCGTGTATTACGAATTAAATTGTGAATTAAATGCCCGGAATTGATTTGGTGTCAATGGCAATACCAGGGCTCATAGTACTGCTAATGGTGATGGTTCGTAAATAGGTACCTTTTGATGAAGAGGGTTTTGATTTCACTAAGTTCTGAATTAATTCAGCTGCATTATCCATCAATTTATCAGGAGCAAACGAAGATTTACCAACAGAGTTATGAATAATACCAGTTTTATCAACCTTATATTCTACTTTACCTGCTTTGGCTTCCTTCACTGCTTTTCCTACTTCAACAGTTACGGTACCACTTTTAGGGTTTGGCATTAAGTTGCGGGGGCCTAAAATTTTACCTAAACGTCCTACTTTACCCATTACTGAAGGCATCGTAATTACCAGATCCACATCCGTCCAACCTTTCTCGATCTTAGCAATATACTCGTCCAATCCCACGAAATCGGCGCCTGCTTCTGTTGCTTCGGCTTCTTTATCGGGAGTACAAAGTACCAATACACGAATCGTTTTACCTGTACCGTGAGGTAAGGTAACGGTGCCACGCACCATTTGATTTGATTTCTTAGGGTCAACACCCAAACGAACATCGATATCCACCGATGAATCGAATTTGGTGTAGCTCACCTCTTTTACAAGCTTCACTGCTTCTGCTAAGGTATAGAGCTTGTTGCCATCTACTTTAGCCAATGCAGCTTTGCGTTTTTTTGAAATTTTTGCCATTTTACTTGAATTAAAATTTTGGTCCTAACGCATCTAAATTATTTTTTGGTAGATGCTCCCAAACTTCAATTGAGAATTAATAATTGACTGTTGAGAATTAAATTCACATAGTCAATTTTACCTTATCAATTACTTTGTACCGGTAACATTAATACCCATACTTCTTGCCGTTCCTGCAACCATACTAATCGCCGATTCTACCGAGAAGCAATTCATGTCCTGCATTTTTCCTTCCGCAATCGTTTTGATTTGATCCCATGTAATAGAACCTACTTTTTTACGATTGGATTGGTCAGAACCTGCCTTTGCTTTGGTAATCTCTAACAATTGGATAGCCACCGGAGGAGTTTTGATAATAAAATCGAAACTCTTGTCGACGTACACCGTGATCGTTACTGGTAATACTTTCCCTGCTTTATCCTGGGTGCGAGCATTGAATTGCTTGCAAAAC
>CAIUDH010000076.1 GCA_903897855.1 uncultured Bacteroidota bacterium
ACTGAACCGTTTGTTTGTGGAAGTTCCAAGTATTGTATTCGTTGTCGAATCTTTATACTGATAAGAAACAATCGTGTCATTAATAAGCGGTCCAAGAAACAGTGTGGAATCGGCATTGAAATGTGTACTATCGCCGGTGCAAGCGGTATCAGCAAAAAAATCCGTTCGCACTTTGCTTTTAACAAAGAAGCTAACCTGGTCGGAATCGATGCCACAGGTATCAACTACTTTCAATTTGATGGTATAGTTACCTGCAGTATATGTTTTTGGGGGAGGGTTTGCCAATATGGAAAAAGTGCCATCACCAAAGTCCCAAGAATAATGTGCATAAGGCGAAACTTTGATCGATTGATTAAACCCTGAAATGGTATAAGGCTCACAGCCATTTGCAAAAGGTTGAATTTTTGCATCAGGAGTCTCATATACTTCAACTATAGCCGATGCCGAAGTAGTATCACATGGATTGGTTATTTTACATCGCACCACATAGATTCCAGCATTATAAAAGGTATGGGTAACAATTCGTGCAGTGTCAAATCGCGCTTGACCGTGAGAGGTATCAGCAAAATCCCACTGTCGTTGTCGAAGCAAAAGATTTGTTGTTACCGTATCGGTAAATGTCACTGTTAAAGGCTTGCAACCCACTCTACCGGTAAAAGTTATACCCGCTGTTGGGTTTACCGTGACATAAACGTTAAGCACGAAAGTATCTGCATGGCAGGCATTACTATCAATGAGTGTAACACGATATTTTCCCGGCTGGGCATACGTGTGCGTTTGATTTGACTTCTGAACAATCCAACCTACCGTACTTCCATCTCCAAAATCCCAAAAATATAGCCTGTTTCCTGGTATACAATTCAGGTTGGAATTATTCAGGAACGTGAATGTACTTCCTACCTTTGGTAAACATTTTATGGTGTCGGCTATCCCAACAAGCGCTTCGTCTTTATCGTACAAAAATACCGATGACCAGGTAGCCGTTGAGCTTCCACAGTTATTCTTTACGGTGAGCGTTACTGCTTTTACACACGTTCCGAGAAAAGTTCCACTTTTGTAGGTATGATAGATGGTATCGTTGTATGTGCTAGCACCAAGTGTATCACTGGTTCCGTCACCCCAATCCCAAATAAAACGAGTCGTGCCTGAAGTATTATATGAGTTATTGATAAATCTTACGGCATAAGGAATACATCCACTATTGGTACCTACTGGTGGGCCTATGATTCCTGCAGAGGGAATGCGTTCATTATTCACAATTCCATAGATAGTATCGGTACACCCACCAGAGCTGGAAACGATTTTTATGTTAAAAGACCCGATGCTCGCGTAGTTGTGATTGAAAAAAATATTTGGGGAAAACAGCGTGCCTGTTGAGTCGGCTGACCCATCCCCCCATATCACTCTATAATTATACAAGGTATCTTCAACACTCAACTGTAATGTATACACCAAATTCGAACCTAGCTGAGTAATACAATTAGACCATACCGGACTGTAAGTCAATGCAAAACTTCCATCATAAATACGCGGTTTGTTTGAAGATACTGTAACTGATTGTGTTGTTGAATCTCTACATGTTGTATCATTCGGGGATTTGGCCACTAAACTTATCTGGTAGGTTCCTGGAATATACAACGTTCTAAACTTCATCTCACGCCCTACCGATGAATCGACCCGAACTCCATTTATATACCAGTAATATTTTGAAGTCGCGGTATCATTACCTGTCGAGGTATTCGTTAATGTAAGGTATCGTGGGATTCCGCAAGTGTGTGACTGCGCAATGGAGAAACTTGCTGTAACATTGGGGCACGCAGCTAAAAGATTTGTAAAAGGAAAAAAAAAGAGGACTTGAAAGAGGAGAGAAACCTTATATAAATATTGCATTCTTGCTACTTCAAAAGTATTGTCGAACATTTAAAGCATACAAAAGTATAACAATTAAATTTGTTAATAGTGTTAAAATTTGTATCCAACAGCTATTTTTTTATTGCACAATAAATTCCGTCTCTCACGGGCAGTAATAATTTCTCTATTCTGCTATCATCGGCAATAAACTTATTAAAATTCATGAGTGCAATTGTATCTTTATCATTATCAGGTATATAAGTAGTCGTTACTTTGCCACTCCAAAGTACATTATCAGCCATAATAACACCCCCAGGGCGCACCTTGTCAATTACCATTTTATAATAATTGAGGTAGTTTTGTTTGTCAGCATCAATGAAGACCAAATCCCACAAACGGTTTATTGAAGGAATTAAATCGAGAGCATTCCCAGTATGTTTTACGATTTTTGAGGCATACTCCGACCGAATAAAATACCGAACTGCCATTTCATGTAGTTCTTCATTATTGTCGATGGTATGTAATTCGCCAGACTGAGTAAGGCCTTCCGCCAGGCAAAGTGCGGAGTATCCTGTGTAAGTACCGATCTCCAAAATAAAATTAGGCCGGAGCAGCTTACTAATAAAACTCAATGTTCTACCCTGAAGATTACCACTAAGCATACGTGGCATCAGGACATTCAGATTGGTTTCCCTACTCAACTCCTGAAGCAGTGTTGGCTCTTTCTCTGTATGAGAATCTACATATCGTTCAATTTCAGCGGGTAAGAAATTCATGATTTGCTCACATACTCCATTTTGAAGTGAGGGATGCTCGCTTCGTAAAAAATTTCTCCTTTTTTTTGGAAACCAAATTTCTCATAAAGAGGCATGGCGTGGAGCTGTGCATGGAGATATACCTTTTTATGAGGTTGAAGTAAAACCTCATCCAGAATGGTTTCCACCAGTGCTGAAGCGACGCCACGTTTCCTATATTCTTCAAGCACCGCAAACCTTTCCAACTTAACACCATAATCAGTAATTCGCCAGCGGGCAGTTCCAGCAGAGGCCCCATTGACCGTTGCCAAATAATGGATACTTATTTCATCGTCCTCATACTCTTCTTCCTCTGGGCATTGTTGCTCGATCACAAAAACCTGCTTTCGAATTGCAAAAGCATCTTCTAAATCGACCATATTATTAATCTTGTTTACACGTATCATTGAACATCTGTTTGTTGTAACAAATCTAAACAGACTTACATTTTAATAAAAAGGCATATTTTCTACATATTTCGTGGTTAATTTGAATAGTGTATAGTAAAGTTGGAAAGATTTTAGCATGGATCAAGCTGAGTATATCAACCTCACCGCTCCCACCTCAATCAATTCAACAGAATAATCTCTATAGTAAGTGTTATTAAATAAATTGTATTAATCCTTTATCTTTTTTTTATTTTTGCACTCTAATCTAAATTCATAATAACAATGAATACTTCTCAAATCATTGAAAAAATCACCAAGGCTTGTGATCGTGTACTTCAAAACCTAACTCCGGCTCAATTAGTAGAACACATCTTAAGTCGAGGCGAGGGCTCACTTACCAGTACAGGAGCTGTTGCCGGTGATACCGGTGAATTTACAGGCCGATCGCCGAAAGATAAATTCACCGTAAAAGATAGTATCACCGAAAATACTGTGAACTGGGGTGATATAAATATCCCACTAAGTACTGAAAAGTTTGATGCCCTTTTTAATAAAATGCTTGCTTATATGCAAGGCAAGGAAATCTATGCACGCGATGCCAAAGCATGCGCAGATCCAAAATACAGCATCAATATCAAGGTATTTACCGAACGGCCTTTTCATAATCTATTTGCTAACAACCTCTTTATACGTCCAACGCAAGAAGAATGTAAAACGATGGTTCACGATTGGGTAATCTATAACATACCTTCTTTTATGGCAGATGGAGCTGCTGATGGAATTCGTCAACATAATTTTGCGGCTATCGATTTTACAAAGAAAATGATTCTTATTGGAGGTACAGGATATACCGGTGAAATTAAAAAAGGGATATTTACCGTTCTAAATTATATCCTTCCTCAAGATAAAAATGTTTTAAGTATGCATTGTAGTGCAAATATTGGTGCCGATGGGGATACGGCTATATTCTTTGGACTCAGTGGCACTGGTAAAACGACCCTGAGCGCCGATCCCAATCGCCCATTGATTGGTGACGACGAACATGGATGGGCACCTGACAACACGATCTTTAATTTCGAGGGTGGCTGTTATGCTAAATGTATCGACCTAACAGAAGAGAAAGAACCTGAGATTTTTCATGCCATTCAAGAAGGAGCATTAGTTGAGAATATTGAGTTTTTCCCTGGCACCAATGAAGTAGACTATACTAACATCTCAAAAACAGAGAATACTCGCTGTGCTTATCCATTAGAAAACTTAAAAAACTTTGTGAGCCCTTCGGTTGGAAAAAACCCAAAAAATATTTTCTTCCTCACTGCCGATGCCTTCGGTGTGCTCCCCCCCATAAGCAAATTAAATGTGGAGCAAGCCATGTACTATTTTATTAGTGGCTATACGGCTAAAGTAGCAGGTACAGAAGCGGGAGTGACCGAACCTCAAGCTACCTTTAGTGCCTGTTTTGGCAGAGCTTTCTTGCCATTACATCCTGGGAAATACGCTAAGTTGCTAGGTGAAAACTTAAAGAATAACCCCCAAATCAATGTGTATTTAATTAACACAGGCTGGAGTGGTGGTGCCTATGGTACGGGTTCACGCATGAAGTTGAGTTTTACCCGCGCTATGATTACTGCAGCCTTAAACGGGCAACTCGACAATGTGAATTATGAGGCCCATCCTATTTTTGGAGTTCAAATGCCTTTAAGCTGCCCCAATGTTCCAACTGAAATACTTAACCCTCGCAATACATGGTCCGATAAGGCGCAGTATGATGCGAAGGCTAATGATTTGGCGAAACGTTTCATTGATAATTTTACAAAGTATGCCGATGGCGTTACCGCTGATATCTTAGCTGCTGCCCCAAGAGTTGTAGCCGCTCAATAGCGACCCATATTAAGCACAAAATGCGCAAATTAACTTTGCGCATTTTGTGCTTAAATTTAGTGTTCAATACGTTATCAGAATTTATTCCATTCTTTCAATACTACTCGCACCGCTATTTTTTATAATAAGGTTTTTAGCGGTTCCTTTATATTTTATAGTAGAAGCCCCGCTTGCTTCTGCTTCTAGTTTTTCAATACAATTCACTTCAGCAAAACTAGCCCCAGAAACATCCAATGTAACATTTCGAATCGGCACCTCAGAGGCGTAAATTTTTGATGCTCCGTTAATTTCCGCCTTGCAGTTTGCAATCTTGCCATCGAGCACTAAATTTGTGGCGCCGCCCATTTCGATGTTAAGGTTTTGAATCTCGAAATTTGCTTTGCAAGAAGATGCCCCGCTCAATTCGAGCTCCAGCGCTTCTTCTCTAAACCCTTCCACAAAAGCGTCCACGCTTCCAGAAACTTTTAATTCAGTGATAGAAGGTATGATTAAAATCACATCGATAGACCTTTGGTGAGATAATATAAAATTCCATCGCCTGTTATCTGAAATATGTATCTGATCCCCCTCAAAATCAATTTCTAAGTCATCCGTATTATCGGTGCCACGGGCCCTGATAGAATATTCATTTCCCTGTATTACCTTCAAGTTTATAGAGGATGAAACATCAACCTTATCGTATTGATGGCCAAATACAGGAATATTAAGTGGATACATTGAAAGATCAATATTTCCTGAGCCATAGGATTGGGCACAATCGTCACATACAATCCCATTTTTTGTGACTGAATAGGTACTACCGGGATGGGCATAGATATCTCCATTATTAGAATTGATTTTAATATTAGAATATAAACCTCCATCGAGAGTGAATTTTGCCCCTAGAGGTATTTCTAAGGTATATAAAAGTTCCTGTTTTCGATAAACCTGATTGTTTAAGAGTGTGAAAGTAAAAGGCAAACTAATTATGCTATCTTTCACAGATGACAATGCTAAGATACTGGCTGCATTGAGGCGAGCGTATTCTCCGCTCTGCCCTCTTGCCCTCTTCATCGCTATCAATTTACCATTCTTACCTTCACTTGCTACCACCACAATGCGTATATCTGAAATTTTGAGTGTATCGCCCACCATATCTCCCCACCTAAAACCAGAATAAGAATTCAAATGAGTTTCAGTTGTCAAATTCCGAAGATAAAAATGCTGTATCGTACTATCGAGCTGGTATTGATTTTCAATCGTTTGAGAAGTTGCAAAATAGGAGGTCACCTTCACAACAACAAAAATCCCTAGCACAAAAGCTGCGATGGTTACTAAAATTGTCGAAGTTCGGAAAATCACATTTGTTTTATGTCTTAATTTGTTTTTCGAAAGAAAATGTGCAAAAGAGAGAAAGAATAGTCCTATCCCTAAAGCACCAAGAAAGAAGGTAGTCTGCGCCAACAAATAATCTTGCTTGTTTTCAAAAAAGCGAAAAATATTTATTCCCTCGAAAAATGGATTCGAATGGTAAATTAGATTTCCTGTAAGTGAGGAAATCGCAATGACGAGTGCGATGATTCCAAAAAATGTAAAGAAAGCTTTTGCCACTTTCCTTATTACATTAAGGACGCCCAATACTATCACACTTGCAAAATCGGCAAGTTTACGTGCGAAACTCGTAGCTTTCACCTGAAAGTCTTTGCTCTCAAGTGTGTCTTTCACTTTGTTAAACTCCGTTTGTACTGATTTTTGAATGTTATCGATATTTATTTGCACTTTCCTCATTTGCAATTTTTCGGCAGTTGTTTTTGCCTCAGGTATAATAATCCAAAGAATGATATAGACCAACACTGGTGAGAAGCCAAAGAAAAGAACTTTTAATACCGTGATTGATACGATGACAAAAAACAATCGAATCCAGAGAGGATCTATTTTAAAGTAATGTCCTAGGCCACTGCAAACTCCGCCTACTATTCGAGCTTCGGGGTCGCGATAAATACGGCTACGTTGATGTTCGCCAGAAGCATTAAATGACGCCCCTTGATCATCTCCTTGAGTCTTGTCTTCAGGATTGACCGTTTCTTCTTCATTGACAAAATCCTTGGGTGAACCCATCGAAGTTGTTACTTCATTCACGTCTTCAATGTTTATTGCGGCCTTATTCGGAGTGATTTTTGAGCGCAGAATCTCTGCAATACGATTCTCAATATCTGTAATAATTTCATTCCCTTCAGGCTTACTACGGAAATGATTCTTCAGTTCAATTAAATAGCTATTTAATTTTTCAAAGGCACTTTCCTCTATCTGAAAAATGCTTCCTCCAATGTTTATGCTGATTACTTTGTTCATGATTTGTTAATTTTCTTGATTATATATTCTTGTTTATCGTTGGGTCGCTTTTTGTACACTATTTAATAGTTCATCCCAGGTGGCATCGAGGGCTTTTAAGAAGGTAGTTCCTGCTTTGGTGAGGGTATAATATTTCCTTGGTGGACCCATGGTACTCTCCTGCCAGGAATAGTCGAGCAGTCCATCATTTTTTAGGCGAGTGAGCAGCGGGTAAAGCGTCCCTTCCACTACAATTAATTTAGCCTGTTTCAACACATCCAAAATATCCGATGCATAAATTTCATTACGAGATATAATAGAGAGTATACAATACTCCAATATACCTTTTCGCATTTGCGCTTTTGAATTTTCTATATCCATAACATACTACTATGTATTACATTGTTGTCAAATAAAATACTTCTACTTCTAAACTAATTATTTAATAGGCTTCAAAGATAAAACAAAAATATAGTACTTTGCTATACATAGTACTATATTTTTCATAAGTTGTTGAAAAGCAGTGAAATAAATTTCAACTTAAAACAAAATATCGAGTCATTGATGGCATCCAACTGAAGCCTATATTTGCATTCATGCATATTGTAATCGCTTCTGTTTTTGATCCCATCCCTTCTGATCGTGTTTCGTTGGGGCGATATTTCTTCTTGTCGAAAGCGTTGCAGGAAAGGGGGCATCAAGTGACTTGCATTACTTCAGATTTTTTTCATGCCTCAAAATCTTTTCGAAGCGAGTTGCAAGAAGAGAAAAATGGGATCACATACATTCAAATCAAAGCCTGCGGCTATATCAAAAATGTAGGCCTGGCACGCTTACTCGACCACTTTGTACTCGCTCTTCGTGCCAATAAAGTATTTTCAAAACTTCATTCAAACAAAAAAATCGACCTCGTTGTTTGTGCATCTCCCCCACTTCACTGGGCCAATTACATTTTAAAGTTTTGTAAAAAAAACCAGATTAAATCTGTTCTTGACATCCAGGATAATTGGCCCAAAGCATTTAAAAGCACAAATCTGTTACTCTACAGAATCTCACTGAATGCATTCCCTCTTCATTTGGTTCGCAAACAAAACCAACAGATTGCTGATCGAGTTGTAGCGGTAACCTCAGATTACCTGACTACAGTACTACCAAAAAAGAAATCAGTTTTTTATTTAGGTGCTCCTGTGTTAGAAATTCAGAAAGCAATACTAGATGACAAGTACCAACCTGCCACCAAACTTCGCTTCGTATATATGGGCAATTGCTCATCGCACCAATCACTGCTCGAATTTCTAGAGAAGAACAAACACGCAAATATTGAAGTGAATTATATCGGAACTTGTTTAGACACCCGTATTAAGGAACATCCATTAATAAATTATTTTGGGGTGCTATCTGGTGATGCTCTTTATCATTCTTTGGCTAGTAATGACTATGGATTATTCATAAACGACCAGGAAAAAGAAATCAGGATGCCAAACAAACTCTTCTATTATTGGGCTTGTGGCCTACCTGTGTTAGGCATCTCAATAACCGGAGAAGCATTCGATATCATTCAAAGTATGGGGGGGATTGTTGCAAACCATGAAGAACTCAATATTCTAAAACTTCAAGAGAGTCTACTATCGATGGATAGAGATAAAATAAAGCTAAACGCGTTACAATATTATGATGAGAGAACTATTTACCAAGATTATGCAATGTTTCTAGAAAATCTAATCCTGTCCTAAATATGCCACGTGCCACCGTGCTTATGACCGTTTATAATGCTGCACCATTTCTACAAGAGTGTATCGATAGTGTATTGAATCAAACAATTATTGATTTTGAGTTTTGGATTATTGATGATGGGAGCACCGACGGCAGCAAAGCGCTACTCAGTAAACAAACTGATAGTAGAGTTAAGAAGTACTTTAATGAAACTAATTTAGGTATTGCAATTTCCTTAAACCAATATTTACATAAAATTCAAACCGAATATATATTCAGGATGGATGCAGATGATGTTTGCCTGCCGACTCGTTTGCAAAACCAAATTATTTTTATGGATGCAAATCCATCCATTGGGATAAGTGGCTGTGCCATGCAATATTTTGGCCATAAAAACTATATCTGGTATCCTGCATTAAAACATCATGATATTGTGGCACGACTACTATTTAACTGTGCCATTCCGAACCCTTCACTTGTCATTCGCAAATCCCTGGTTGTAAAGTACCAATTATACTATAGCACCGCATTTATTAAACCTCCAATGGAAGACTATGCGTTACTCATTGATGGTATTCAAACTTTCGAATTTGGTAACCTCGGTGAGGTTCTGGTAAAGCATCGTGAGCACAATAAAAATCAAAGCACCCAATATCTCTCGCTTAAAGAGAGCGAGATGATACGAATTTACAAAAGACTATTTGATAGCTTGGGAATTAGAACAAGCACCAACGAATTACTTCTTCACTACCAACTCAGCTATAATGTCCCCGATTTTGAAAAATTTTCAATCGATGACTTCCTTCATTGGTGCAATTATCTTCAAAGTAACTTCACCAACCTAGAGGGTCTGAAAAAAGTAATTAGGCTATACCTTATAAAACTCCTAAAACATCTAATAATGAAGCCTTTAGCTATCGTAAAATTGTTGTATTACCTTTTAAGAATCTAAATTTCTTATTGCTTCTCGATCTGTTTTGGGCAGGCTATCTACTACTAAGCTATAACTATTTTCAATCCATTCACTCAGTTGTTTCCAACTAATACTACCATCTAAATCAATGGTATTCCAATGTTTCTTGTTCATATGAAAGCCGGGTCGAACCGCCTCAAAACGTTCACGTAATTCAATTGCTTGCTCAGGATCGCACTTCAGGTTTACGCTATTAAAATTAGTAATACTGCAGAGTGCGAAAATCTTACCCTTGACTTTAAACACCAACGTGTCAAGGTCAAAGGGGAATTCTTCTGTTACAAATGGCTTGCTAATGCAAAATTCACGGTAGGTTTCTATATCCATTAAGGATGTGGATTTAAGGTATTTTTCAAAATAACGCATTTTGAAGTTTACTTTTAGAATAGTTCATGAATAAAATTACAATAAACTTATTTTTTCACCGTTAAAACAATCAGATCATGAAAAGTAAAATCATATTATTAACCTTAATACTGTTGGCCATTCTTCCACTTATCACTGCCTTCCAGAATAAACCAGCGGTAGAGGAATTGACTTTAAAACAGGCCATCGAGAAAGGCTACATTAGTTGCCTGTTTGAAAATAATAAAGGATTCACTCATTATAGCAAGTGCCTAACTTTGAAAATAAGCAACCATTCTACAAAGATGCTCACCATCAAAATTAATAACGGCATTCAAGTCAATCCAGTCGACAGTGTTTACCAAAACTTAATCGTGACAGAGAATATTTTCGTTACACTAAATCCACAGGAAAGTAAAACGACCCCCATCTATGCTATGTGCACAGAGCCCCACGATAGAGCACCCGGTGATAATTATATAACCTATTCGCTCTCAAAAGATGCGATTGGGGTTATGAAGTGTGTTACCGATCTAATTACCCGGAACAACTATCATAACAGTGAGGGGCAGCAAGCGGTTTGGTGCGTTGCAGAGGGCTCTTCATTAGATGCTATTTCAGGATATGATACCATTGCTGTAAAAAAATTACAGGAGCTGATTTCTAAACTTACAGGTAAAAAAATGCCTCCCCCACCAGCTCCGAACGACTACAAAAGAAATTATTATACCCAAGCCTACACGAAGAAAATTACCTTGGGGGGTGAATTCGAATTCAGTTTTGTGAAGCCAAAGAACATTTTGGTCGGGATGTTCGATAAAAACAATGTCCTTGTGCGTGAATTGTATAAAAAAGATGGGGAGACACCAGGAGCCCACAAACAAAAATATGAATTCGATGCAAGTGTTTATACCGAAAGTTACTATTTTATTCGTTTGGTAGCGGATGGACAGGTACGTTTAGAAACAAAAGTAACCTTGTAATCCTCAATTAAATTACTCCTTCCAGATTAATGGGAATAATATAATAGCGAGTACCACCAGCATCACACATAAAGCCAAGAGTACGAAAACGTTGGGCAGAATAATAATCGGATCTAACCCATCAACGGCACCTTTGCTTAATTTAATAAGTACCATCATACAAGGGAAAATTATTGGGATACTTAATACAGGCATCAGCAATGCCCCACTACTCGTTTTGGAGGCTAGAGCCGATAATAGTGTAAACGCAGCTCCCATGCTAACACTTCCCAAAAGAAGCGAAAGTATAAAATAGCCCTTTTCTTGAACAGGATTGCCTAAAAACAAGCTATAAGTAAGATAGCATAACATACTTACAAAAATCATAAAACAGATATTGTAAATAATTTTAGAGATAATAACGGCAACGGGCGACGCAACGGTATAATAATAGAGTTGCCTACCTTTCGCTTCCTGCATAAAGCTTTTGCTCACCGTGATGATAGCTGCAAACAAGAGTATAACCCAAAACAAAGCATTCCAAGTTTGAGGAGAAACTTCTTTAAAAGCAATAAATGCTGTAAAAACAGTAATCAACGTATAAACAACGATACCATTAAATGCGTAACGATTACGCCATTCTAAGGTAAACTCTTTGACTAATAAATGTTTTATAATTAAATACATAAAGAATAGCAAAAATAAGTCATAAGTATTAAAAATACGTATTAAGATGATTTTTAAGCTAACAGAAACACTTTCCAGATACGCTTGAAGGTAAAGTTAGGTTTAGAATTCATAATAGATATGTGTTTTAACGAGCCCCTTATTAAAAACAAAATAGACAAAGAACAAAAGGAATACAAAAAGTAGGTGCGCTTTTAAAACGAGCGTAATATTCCGCTAACTATTAAAAAACGCTGAAAGTTTCTCAAGCAGATTTATCTAACAGACCTGATAAAATTTATTGAGATAAACCAGAGTAAACACCTCACGATGAGAAGCTATATTCTCGCCGATTGCCTATTATTAAAGAATGTTTAGGCATTGTTCTTTTATTTTCTCCAATTCATCTTTCATGAGAACAACCAACTGTTGGATTTTAGCATCGTTTGCTTTGCTTCCCATCGTATTAATTTCACGTCCCATCTCCTGAGACACAAAATTTAATTTTCGCCCACAATTTTCTTCAAGCATTACCTGAGTAAAGTAAAGACAATGGTTTCTTAAACGCACCTTTTCTTCTGTAATATCAAGCCTTTCAATATAATATATGAGTTCTTGTTCGAATCGGTTTTCATCAACTTTTACACGATCTTTTAAGTCGGTAAGCTCCTTCGTTAATCGTTCACGGATACTCGCCATACGACGTGCTTCCAAGGTTTCAATTTCGTCAGTCAGAGCTGAAATATTTTTCACACTTTGAGAGATAACCTTTTCAAGTGATGCTCCTTCTTGGGTTCTAAAAGTAATAAAATTTTGTATCGATGTAAACATGCTCTGCATCACGGAAGCAAAATCGTCCTCACTCATTTCCTCATTAATTGATTTCATTACTTCCGGCAATTGCAATACATTTTGCATCAGGTTTTCTTTGTGTAGTTCCATCATATGAGCAATCTGTGAGAGCTCCTTGAGATACGACAACGCCAAATCCTTATTTATCTTACGTGCACTTAACGCAACATCTTTATATTCGATATTAACATTCATGTTAACACTGCCACGAACTACCCTCTTAGAAATTTCATTGCGTAATAAAAATTCCTTATGGTAAAGCTCTCGAGGAATTCTGAGGTTTATATCTAGTGCTTTCCCATTAACAGAGCGCAGGTCAATTTTGATTGTAAATCTTTCAAATTCTGTGATGGCTTGTCCGTAGCCTGTCATTGATAATATCATGGGCGCAAATATAGGATTAGAAAAGAAGAAAACGAACACGTTACAAGTTAACTAGAACTTTTAATTCGAAACTCTCAATAGGTATTCATAAAACACACTATTGTGACTGGTTTTATCGCCAGTTCTCAGATACTAATAAAACCTGAACTGCGAATCATTGACAAGTGTTACCTAAAAACGAAATCCAAACCTTGATATCACCAATACGTAGACAATTTATATACAGCGTTCTGAGTTTTTCTCAGAGGCCTATGGCTCTTTAATGCAGTTAATCAATCTTCTGTGAAAAAACTTTTAAATAATAAATAAGCAAGTCAATGCTTATTTTTCAAAAAATTCCTAAAATGATTCTTCTAGCCACGAATACTTTGAATTACTCGAAAAGAATTCACTTCCTCTTTTAAAAAAATAACTTTTACTCGTATTTGGTTTTAATCAAAATACTCAAATTAACTTTATATTTGCATTCCTTTTTAAAAGTTTCAATTTATCTATTATGCAAAAAATTAAAGTATCAAACCCTGTAGTCGAGATGGATGGTGATGAAATGACACGCATCATCTGGCAGGCCATCAAAGAAAAACTAATTCTCCCATATTTGGATGTTGAGATAAAATATTTTGATTTAGGTATGGAAAACCGCGATGCCACCAATGACCAGGTAACAATCGATGCTGCAGAGGCTATTAAAGTTTACAGTGTTGGTATAAAGTGTGCAACTATTACACCTGACGAAGCACGGATGGAAGAATTCAACCTAAAACAAATGTGGAAAAGCCCAAATGGCACAATTCGAAATATTCTCGATGGGACCGTATTTCGTGAACCTATTGTTTGTGAGAATGTTCCCAGATTAGTTTCAAATTGGACAAAACCAATTATTGTAGGACGCCATGCTTATGGTGATCAATATCGTGCCACCGACTTTTTAACAAAAGGTAAAGGAAAGTTAACCATCACTTTTACTCCAGAAAATGGATTAGAACCAACAACACATGAGGTATTCAACTTCAAAGGGGATGGTATCTCTTTGTCGATGTTCAATACAGATGAAAGTATTATAGGCTTTGCCCGTTCTTGCTTTAACATGTCATTAACCAAAAAGTGGCCACTTTATCTGAGCACGAAAAATACAATCCTTAAAAAATATGACGGTCGATTCAAAGATATTTTTGAAGAAATATATCAGAATGAATTCAAGAGCCGAATGGATGCAGAGGGTATTGTATATGAGCATCGTTTGATTGACGACATGGTTGCAAGTGCTTTGAAATGGCATGGCGAATTTATTTGGGCTTGTAAAAACTATGACGGAGATGTTCAATCAGATTCGATAGCTCAAGGTTTTGGCTCATTAGGGTTAATGACTTCCGTATTAATTACGCCAGATGGGAAAATTATGGAAGCAGAGGCAGCTCATGGCACGGTGACTCGCCATTTTCGTGAACATCAAAAAGGAAATCCTACATCAACAAACCCAATCGCTTCAATTTTCGCTTGGACACGTGGGCTAGGATTCCGAGGTAAACTTGACGGTAATGATGCGTTAATTAATTTCTGTAACGCATTAGAAAGAGTTTGCGTTGAGACTGTAGAAAGTGGCAAGATGACGAAAGATTTAGCAGTTTGCATATATGGAAACAAAGTAAACCACTCAGAACACTATCTAAATACTGAGGAGTTTTTAGATGCATTGGATATAAATCTCAAAACAAAAATGGGAATGTAGTTATTTGTCAACTTCTCTACGACCCTGGAATAAATTTTATTTATACAGATTCCTTTTTAATTTTCTGATTTAAAAGTTAGAAATTAATTTTTAGGAAAAACAGGAAATGTGTTATCTAAACCTACGTGCAAAAAATTTTGCTATAGACAACATTAAAATAGCGAAACTGATTGCAAGGCCTATCCATCCTAAATAATCGCCATGGCGTGCGTAAAAAGTGGTAATACTATTAGGGGTGAATTTCACTTCTAATACTTGTTGCTTCCACCATTCGGTTTGTTTTAAAATTTCTCCGTAATTATTTATATGAGCACTGATTCCTGTGTTGGCACATTGCAATAACTCCTTCCGAAACTCAATACATCGTAATTTTCCATAGTCTAGATGTTGTTTGTATCCATCCGTGTTTCCCCACCAACCATCATTGGTGATTACGAACATCACATTGGCATCTTTTTTCATAAACTCTTGAACATACCCACCAAAAACACTTTCATAACAAATTAGAGGTGCTACTTTAATTTTGTCATGCACGAAAATAGAAGCTTCTGCCTGTGTCCCCAAACCTCCTGCCTCAGCATCTAATTTCAGAAAATGTACTAGACCGCCAAATATTGCAGGATAAGGTAGCTTCTCCACCCCTGGGACCAGCCTTGATTTATGATAAATCTCTATTTTTGCGGATGTGTCAATTTTGAATGCGGTGTTGAAATAATCAAGATACTTGCCATTCACACCGAAAGCCCTTGCACTCAATGTTTGTTTGTTTTGATATAAAATATAACTTTCAGCACCTGCAATCACACATGTATTGGGATACTTTCTCAAAAAGTGTTGAATACTATTAATTAATGATTCATTATTTATTTCAGTCTCTAAAATCCCCCCTTGTAATGCGGTTTCCGGCAAGACGACAAATTTGATATTCGCATCAATATTCTCCTCAGCCATCTGTAACATGCGTTCCAGTTGCTGATTTGAAGATAGTGCTTTACCATTATCACCAAATTTTTCGGAATACGGATCTAGGTTAGGCTGAATCAATAAGACTGAAACCTTCTTCTGCTCTTGATCAAACAAATTCTGATTACGACTTAACAGTGTAAAATGGCTTATAATGACAGGAATTGATATTACAAGAGTGCTGATGATAAAATTCTTATTGAGAAAAGTTTTAGATGTAAAATTACGAATGCAAAAAAACAGAAAGATATTTACCAATAATACCCATATACTGCCGCCTAGATGACCCGTAAATTCATACCATTGAATAAGAGAGGTGTTATTAGCAAAAACATTACCAATGACAAGCCAAGGCCAAGTAATTTCCCAGTTTAAATGAAGGAATTCATAGGATACCCAAAAACTTATGAGAAAGGCATAGCTAATAACGTTACACATCTTTTTACTGACCAGATCAAAAACCAACCACACGGCACTCATCATCAAGGTATTTAAAACAATTGCAGCAATGCTCCCTCCAGGTGTGGCAATCCAAATCCACCAGGTTGTTAAAACATTCCACCCCAAAAGAGAAACATAAACAAGGGAAAGAAAAACCCTAGTGTTTATTCTTGAATCTTTGTGAAAATCCTGGATAAACAATAATGGTACGAATGCTATAAAGCTAAGCCAGGCTAACTGATGCGGTGGCCATGAAATCCAGAGTAGGACACTGCTAAATAATGCTAACAAAAAGGCCTTTAAATTATAGCTCATGAATGATAATTAAGATCTAGGAGAGATAAAAGTAATTATTGATAAAGTTGCAAATTCTATGAATGTCATTGTCGTCTAATTCATAATAGAGAGGTAGGCGCAGAAGACAATTGGAAAAATGCTCACAATTGTGAAGCATACGTCCGTCATGTTTATCGAAATAGTACTCCGATTTGTGAAGTGAGTTAAAATGAAACACGGCTTGTATCTTTTGAGCAGCTAAGATATTAATTAATTTATTACGTTCTTCAGTACTTCTGCAAACGATATAAAATATATGGCCTGTATTACAGCTGTATTCGGGCAGTTGTGGCAACGCCAAAAACTCCTTGTCTTCCAGAGGTTTTAATAGGTTATAATACACATTCCATAGTCTAATTCTTTGAGTCTGAATTTTCTCTAAATTTTCAAGCTGAGCGAATAAAACAGCTGCCAGAATATCGCTAGGGGAGAATGATGAGCCAATATCAACCCAGCCGTATTCGCCAATCTCACCACGCAGAAATTTGTTTTTATTTGTCCCTTTTGCCCAAATTGTTTCAGCACGAGTGATGAATCGACTATCATTAATTACAATCATACCCCCTTCCCCGCAAGTTATATTTTTGGTTTCATGAAAGGAGAAGGTAGATAAATGTCCAAAGGTGCCGATTGGCACTCCGTTATAAAACGAATCTATCGCTTGAGCAGCATCCTCGATTAAGAATAAGTTATGTTTTTCACATAATTTGAGAAGGGCATTTAGATCACAAGCTATGCCGGCATAGTGCACGCAGACGACTGCCTTAGTTTGTGGCGTAATTAGCGATTCGATTTCTTCCACTTTTATATTAGGTGTGCCTTCTTCACTATCTGCAAATACTATTTTTGCACCGCGAAGGACAAACGCATTCGCAGTCGAAACAAATGTAAAGGATGGTATTATAACTTCATCACCAGATTTAATATCAATAAGGAGAGCGCACATTTCTAAGGCTGAGCTGCAACTTGTTGTCAAAAGCACCTTTCTGAATCCATATTTGTGTTCGAGAAACTTTTGACACTTTTTTGTAAACATACCATCCCCACTAATTTTCGATTCCCTAAGCGCCATTTGCATGTACTTTGACTCATTACCGAAAAAAAAAGGTTTATTAAATGTAATTTCTGAATTACTCATTTTGATTTAATACTAGAACGATTTCAAGGGGCTGGTAAAAAATAATCTCAAAAAAATAACCTTCGTGTTAATACTCTTTTATCGATCGTTAGTCTTTTGCTGGAAAGGAAATAAATAGCAAATCTAAGTAGGCTTATCTATAATAAATATCCCTAAATCACTTTTTGAAGATAGCCTTAGCTCGTCTATAAAACGTCCAACCAGTATAACAACTGTGACAGAAAAAAGTTGTCCTGGGACCAATGCTGGATTAAATATGGTAAATATAAATACCGAAAAGCACAGGACCTTAATACTAAATGCACCTCTTATTAGCACCTTTAAAAATAAAGAAATATAGATAAGCATACAAAAAAAACCCTCCTCTGCTAAAACTTGAAGATAGAGGTTATGTGTGTGTATCATTTCACCATCAACAATCAAGGCTCTACCAATGCCAAACCAGAAGTGCTGTTGAATGTAGGAAAATGCGACAGAATATAATGCCTGCCTGTCGTTAGATTCAAATCCACGAGTACTTATAGGAGAGACTGAATAAAGAGAGAGCAGTAACACTAGAAAAAAGATTACCTTTACTAACATCGAAATTCGTTTTGCAAGAAAATAATTAGGCTTGAGTAAGAAATAAAATACCAGTGTAATCGAAACAGTAAGCAATCCACTCCTATTCCCTGACAATACGATGAAAATAAAAGACATAGCTAAAAATAATTTTTTGTGTTTAAAGTTAGGGAGAAGTAGAATACACAAAAAGAGTAACATAAGTGTATAACCAAAAATGTTTTTATCACTAAATAAACCCCAAATTTGAATCGGTATACCCGCTATTTTCTGAGCCATGTACATTCCTGTAAATGGCTGGGTATTATACCCTAATAAAACAAGTACAATACTAAGAATTATTATTCCTGCATTTGAAAAAAAATAAATTTGAAAGAATCTCTTAAAATTATCAAATGTAGACGATATTAAGGCAATTTCAATACTACTAAAGGTTAAGAAATTTAGAAAAATTCCTAATCTCAAACCAACAAATCCGTTTGCAAAAGACGAGAAAAACGTAAAAACTAATATCAATATTGACATTTTTAACTTTGGAAATAACCTTATTTGAAATATAAAATTCAAAAGCAATAACAATTGCACTGCAACATTAAACTCTAAATTGAGCGAAACGCTATTTGCCTTTGATACACAACTTGAGAAAAGCACCAAAAAAACCAACTGGGCACAAAAAAGAAATCGAATCACTTTTTGTGAAAAACTCATTGGTATATCTGTGTAAATAAATTAACCAAAGTACTATAACTAAATGATTCTAATGCCTTATTTCGGGCAAAAGTCTTCATCCCTACCTCATCGTTAAGACACTCTATCATACCTTGTGAAAGTTCGGAAACATTGCCTTTCTGAGCTAAAAAACCATTTTTGGAATGCACAATCATATCTGGCATCCCTCCTATATCAAAAGCAACTACGGGAGTTCCACAGGAAATAGATTCCAAAACCGTATTAGGAAAATTATCTTCTAAGCTAGGGGCAACAAATACATCTGCTGCACTGTAAATTAACACTAACATCTCCTCATCACTTACATGACCCATATTGTTCGACTTTTTATTTAGAAAAAGATTCCCTTCTTTTAAATTTCCAAAAAGAATAACCTCCACTTCATTGCCAGGTATCGCATTTACTGCGTCTCTAAAGTAATGAAAACCTTTATTGGGGTCATCTAAGTCAACAGAACCAAAAAGTATGAGCTTTTTCTCAATTGGCAAATTTAACTTTTCTCGAGCGAAACGCTGATTCACTGGCCTATACTTCTCAAGGTCAATACAATAGGGGATTCGAACTATCTTAAATCCATTAAACATCGGAGAGGAGCAAGCCCTTTCATGCATCCAATGACTTGCACAAATAATAGTAGGATTAATACTACTTAATATCGCACGCTTTTTAATAAAAATACGTCTGCTTAAATCGTTCGCTCTTCTACTGTTTAGTTGAGGGCAAAATCCACAATTTGCCTCCCAATGATTACACCCGTGTGTAACATGGCACCCCCCACTTAACCACCAACTGTCATGCATGTTAATAAATACTTTCTTGCCTGCCGAAGCCAAATACCTCAAATCCTTAAACCCCATATATCCCTGTTGTACCCAATGCAAATGAATTATATCCGACTCTTTAACACAATCAAACTGAGACAATCCAATGCCAATATTTGCTGTGCTAAAAGCAGTTTTACTGACTCTTTGATAAAACTGTAATGGAACCTTGTCAAAATAGGCCCTAAATGTGTTTTTGAATTTATCCCATTGGCTAGTCAGTGGTAAATCAAGCATTTTGCTTTGCATCCCAGCTTCTTGTAATGCTTTATTTATTGTTCTTGCCGCTTTACCAGCTCCGCCTGACACTAGATTGTTTGATAAATGTAATATTTTATATTTCTTCAAAACATTATATTGTTTTGACAAATATATCCAATAATATTAAAAAAACTCCATTGTGTCTGTAATGCTTTTTAACGTCAGTCAAACTTCTTGTAAATCAGGAAATTCCTTTGAATAAATTAAAGCAAGATTGAGAAGAGGACTGATTCCCCGATTTGCCATTTTTCAATACACTTTGTTACAATAAGATTATACGTTTAACAATATCCATTATGCCAGCTAACCTTAATAAATAGGCACTTCCGAAAAACAATATCTTCTATTATTATGCTATTAAATTGAAAAGTGTTCGATTTGAGTTAATTTGCAGCCTTAATTATGGCATTTATCAACTTCGCTTCACTTGTTTTGTTTGAAAACGAGAACTATATTGTAATAAACAAGCCCCCGCATTTAGCCACCTTGGACGATAGGGGTGAGAATACAAACATTCTGCTTCTCGCGAAAAATTATTTTACTGAAGCGCAAGTCTGTCACAGACTAGATAAAGAGACTAGTGGTGCTTTGCTGATTGCCAAAAATGCAGCGGCTTACCGGCATGCAGCGATGCAGTTTGAAGCTCGAGAAGTTCAAAAAATATATCATGCAATTGTAGCTTCACCTAGAAAATTTGATCAATTAGTCGTTGACTTACCTATTAAGCAAACTAGCACAGGGACTGTGAAAATTGATAAAAAGGATGGCAAAAAGGCACTCTCGGTATTTACCACAATCAAACTATTCAAACATTATGCACTAATGCAATGTGAAATCTATACGGGAAGAATGCACCAAATTCGAATTCACCTCGCATCACAAAATGCAAGTATAGCTTCTGATGTCACATACAAGGGGAAAATGCCATTGCTATCTGAAATAAAGAAGAAGTTTAAAAACTCTGACGATATCGAAAAACCTATGATACATCGCGTCGCATTGCATGCTTTCTCACTGCGATTTAGAGATTTAGATACTACAGAAATTTCTATTGAAGCTCCTTACCCTAATGATTTTGAGGTGTTTTTGAAAGTGTTGGAGAAATACGACTCCTAACGATTTTACAACAAGTGCAACCTTATTTTAAGATACTTCGGCCAATAACAATACGTTGTACCTCACTTGTACCTTCATATATTTGAGTGATTTTCGCATCGCGCATTAACCGCTCCACATGATACTCCTTCACATAACCATAGCCACCATGTATTTGTACCGCCTCTGTGGTAGTTTTCATTGCCACCTCACTTGCAAATACTTTAGCCATACTACTGGCTATCGCGTAATCTTCATGTTGGTCCTTTAAAAATGCAGCTTTCATAATCAATAAACGCGCGGCTTCAATTTCGGTGGCCATATCGGCAAGCTTGAATTGTATGGCCTGATGATTCATTATTTCTGTTCCAAAGGCCCTACGTTCTTTGGCATATTTTAGTGATAGCTCGTATGCTCCACTTGCAATACCTAATGCCTGTGCAGCAATTCCAATACGACCTCCGGCAAGTACTTTCATGGCAAACTTAAATCCGAATCCATCTTCACCAATACGGTTTTCTTTGGGCACTTTTACATCCTGAAACATAATACTATGTGTATCACTACCCCGAATACCCATTTTGTTTTCTTTATTCCCAATGGTAATTCCTGCCCAAGCTTTTTCTACAATAAATGCATTAATCCCTTTATGTCCTTTTTCAATATCTGTTTGCGCAATTACAAGATAATAGGTTGCACTGCTTCCATTTGTTATCCAATTCTTCGTACCGTTCATTAAGTAATAATCGCCTTTATCTTCTGCGGTGGTGCGCTGTGATGTGGCATCGCTGCCCGCTTCTGGTTCACTAAGCAAGAAAGCACCATGTACTTGTCCGGAAGCAAGTGGAATTAAATATTTCTGCTTCTGCTCCTCACTCCCAAAAGCTTCCAAACCCCAACATACCAAGGAGTTATTAACCGATACGACAACCGAGGCCGAAGCATCTACCTTACTCAATTCTTCCATGGCGAGAACATAACTCACTGTATCCATACCTGCCCCTCCATAATTTGGATCAACCATGATGCCCAAAAATCCTAATTCCCCCAGTTTCTTTATCTGTTCAGCAGGGAATTTCTGATGCTCATCACGCTCAATCACTCCTGGTAAAAGTTCTTTTTGTGCGAATTCTCGAGCAGCCTGCTGTATCGCTATTTGTTCTTCTGTGTATTGAAAGTCCATGGGATTTTAATATTAATATTAGAACTGCGAAAATAGCGGTAATGCACTATACAAGCAAATGGTTCTTTTGATTCTTAACGCAAGACTTGAGTTTTAATCAAATAAACCTCAAAACATAGTTTAAAAAGTAGAGGATAGGTTTTAGATTAAACATTAGTTATTATCAGAATTTCTGGGCAAAAAACACTAATAGACCTATTGAAAGCGAAACTTGAACACTACTGATATTTCCTTATCGCGCCAACTTAGTAGAATTTTTGAACACCTTCAAAATGCCTTGCATCCAAATGGAAATAATATTTTTAGAGTGTATGTCGCAAATCTATTATAACTGAGTGCTTCTCCGAAAAATAAAGGTATTATCTAATAAGTAGAAAAGTGCCCTTAATATCAACTATCTTTTGAAATGGCTGTGCTGATTTGTTAATGGCTTCTATGCTATAAATATAAACACCTTCGGGGGCTGCAGATCCATTGGCAAGCTTGCCATCCCATCCTTGAGGGTCGGAACTGCCTGAAAAAACCAATTGCCCCCACCTATTAAATATAATCATGTTATAGATATCAATGCCGGTTCCACTCGGTTTGAAGTACTCGTTTCTCCCGTCGTTATTCGGAGAAAAAGCATTGGGGACAAATAGAGTCGGTTTTAAATATAAACAAGCTATGTTACTCTTGCTTTGCATACCATTATGCCCATTTTCCATGGCTGTAATTCGATAACAAATTTCGCAGCTAGTAATCGTGTCGAATTGATCCAATGCGTCACTAAATTCATAAACATTCCGGATAGCACCCAAACTCTCCCAATCAGCCCTGTTTCCATTCTTACGTTCCAAAAGATATTCTGACACCCCATCTTGCCAATATTCGTAGGGAGTCCACTGAATATGAACAAATTCGTTATTTATAATGTCAGTTTTTGTAAAAATTGATTTTGTAAGCTCCGAATTTTGAGTTCTGTTTTCGCAAGTATCGACAGCAATGAGTTGGAAATTATGCGCTTGACTGGGGTGGCTGTCCTTAATCTGGCAGGCCGTCTTGCTTGAGCTTAAAATAATATTCGAGCTGTTTGATTTTAATTGATATTGGGTGGCATTGGAAACTGGCTTCCATGCCACTTCTATGATACTATCATTTATGTAAGTAGCATAATAAATTTCAGGTTTAAGTTTTGAATCTATTCCAGCCAATAATTTTACGGACAGCGTGTCTTCAGTTATGCAACCCGTTGTTCCGGTTAATCTTTGACGAATATGATAATTGCCTGAGGTGTTGTATATGATGCCTGTATCCAACGAGTGATTTGACTTAACTTTAACAAATACGCCATCTCCAAAATCATATTCTTTTGATACAATATTGAAAGAAAGGGTGTCTGAAAAACGAACAATTGTCGGAGCACAGCCACTTTTTATGGAAGCTGTAATGCCTGGCTTCGGCGCCGGAAGAATATTTATGAGGTTAGTTTTCTCTAGGGTGTTTTCACAAAACCCATTGTTAAACGTTAAAGTAACCTTGTACATGCCTGTCTTGCTATAACTATGGCTGATGCTTCCCATGCCGGTAGAATAATTTATGGCATTAATAGAAAGTCGTTTTTGTGTGCCATCACCAAAATCCCATAAGAACGTAATAATCCCTGCTGTGGTATCCGTTACCGTTAAATCATTGAACTTAACTGCAATATACTGACAACCAACGCTGTTGGCCGTGCTGAAATTTATTTGAGGTATATCGGTAGTTTCTATTTGCCGGCTATTCCAAACATTATAACCATAACGAGTGGTAGCTTTCAGTTTTACTAAAAAGTGGCCTTTAACACTGTAAGTATGAACCGTGCTCGCCCCTGTGGCGCTATCCCCATCGCCAAAGTACCAGGTGTAAAACACGAAGCAGGTATCACAATCTTTGGTAAAACGGAGTGTCTTGCAATTCTCTTTTATGCTTGAAAAAGACACTTTTTTATAGTCGTAGAATACATTTGAAATTGTAGTAGTATTAGTAAAACTGGGCACGGCAAGGTACTTCGGGTTAAATTTACAAGCATCTCCTATGGCATTGGGGTTTTCAATACACCATAAAAATTTGTTACCATGGTTACCCACCAAAATTTTTCCATTGGGTACCAACTGCATTCTATCTATCTGTAGATCCTCGTCATAGTTTATTTCTCGACATGTACCTTGAGTATTCGCACTAAAAATTTGGTATTGAATTATTGGGCAATGCATATCTCGGCGATACCTTAGCCCCCAGTGGTTTATATAGATAAGACTGTCATTAGGAGAGAAAGAACAGTACGTCGGACCAAACGGTATTGAATCTGGCTCCCTGCTTCCTTTATTAACTTCAAAAAACTCATCTATAATCTTCGCGAATTTAATGGAACCGTTATTTTGGTTAAAACTGTAAAGATGAAAATAATTTGAGAATTTCCTTACCGTATCATAAGCGACTATCCCAATGTTTTCGTAATAATAGTTTGTTAGTGCAAATTGGTTTCCTCTCGTATTCGCCTTTATTTTGCATTCTTGCGCAATGCGTGCATACAATTTAGGGGTATAGGAAAAAACAGGGGGGTGAATTCCTTGCTCATCATATAAAAAAGCAGCAAAAGTATTCGTGTCCGATTTGCAGACAATCCAATAGTCTTTATGATTGGCATGCCGCACCATGGTAAGCTGGTCTAAAAACCCAGGATAGATTAATTTGTTTTGGACCACTAATTTGCCGAGGCCATGATTGGCTTTGGTATTAATGATGTTGATATATAAGCCGCTCTCCTTCTTGTTCAGGATGTTTAGTGAATCCTCCGCTCCACGTATTCCATTTCTCCACACACTAAATAAAACAATATTATTGCTATCCTGAAGATCAGGGATAAAAACCCCTCCAGGTGATACAGATAATGAAATACCACAAATAAAGGTGTCACTTCCTTCGATCACCTGATGATTCTTATTATAAAACTTTTCTTGATTGACATAAAACATCAAATCACCTTTCTTGTCTGAATATGCGGTTGAAGTATTGCATACTCTCCCAGCAGTACTGAATAGGTTGGGAGGCTCTGAACTAAAATTCAACCCATTTTTATTGTCAAAAACCAAATTATTTCCTTCCTGTGAATAGAGCAAGGAAGGAAATAAGATGATAATCAAAAAATACATCGTCTTCATAGGTTAATAAATTAGTTAACTATAAATTTCCGTACAAAAACACCTTTGTTGGTAACAGCTTGTAAATAGTATATTCCCAGACTAGGGTTGCACTCATCTAAATTAATTTTTCCAGCAGAAGGCTGGTTGCATTTTTGAAATATTTGCCTCCCATCAATTGCATAAATTGATAGTTCGTTGACCATCTCAATATGCTTGATTTCATAGATTAAGTAGGGTTGGTGAATTGACACCGGATTAGGCTGGATATTGATATTATCCTTAGGGGCTCTTAAGATGGAGTTTACTCCCCATCCAGCATCAAATGACGGATAAGGACAAACGATAGAATTTTGAACTAAATTCCCGGCACCTATTCTTGGCTTTAAATTATAACACAGGTTACTTGAAGGATACTCAGGATTAAATTGAGTCGGGTTTAACGTTCTAACACAATAATTGAGTTTTGCCCCATTATTCTGAATATGAAATTTGGTGTAGGGAGCTTGACTCCAACTATTATATGGGTCGGAGCATTCACTGGTTCCTGACTGTGCTTGTACCTGGCAAATTTTGGTTAAGTACCAATCTACTGTAAGGGCGTTAAAGGTATTCCATTCTACCTTAATTTCTCTTAACTCGGTGTCGAAGTAAATGCCAGTAACATCAGGTATTTTGACTGGCAATAACGAATTGTCATAAGTGAAGATATTGTTTCTTAGTTCTCCGGAAAAAGTAGGCAGTAGGTAAGACGCTTCCTCGATACGTACTCCATTATTTCCTTTTACAACTGACAAAGGCTCGTGCCAATTAAAGGTATTTTGGGAAACATGGTACCCATTCACAGAAAATAAATAAATGAAATCTTGAAAAGGGCGTGGTTTGTAGATATAATTTTGGTCGAGGGTGAATATAGAGTTCGTAACATGTGATTCACCGGTAGCAGCGATAACAACCGACGATTGACAGTTGTAAAAATTTGCATAGTCGATGACAACATGTTTCGAGCCTAGAGCAAATACGCCGTAAGTTAAGCTGTTAAAGGTATTGTATAGGCCGAATTGATTGAAACAATTGGTAGCGGCATTGAATTGGTTATGCGTTTGGTGTAATGCTATGTTTGAACTTGTAATATCAACCCCCGTTCCTCGATGATCCGCATCGAGTATGTTATAAGGCAAGGTATTCTTAAAAGTACAACCATAAACCCCCGCCCAATTAATCCCATTAAATTCTATGAATTTAAGCGTGCCTGTTAATTGGGTGGGTATTAGAGTATTACATTCGAAGGTCACATCTTGTACATACGATAAATTATCTGTTACATCCGAACAGGGTAAAAACTTAATCCCATTGAGACAGTTTAGTATTTTGCTGCCACTAAGTGCATATACTATGGCTCTTGGCATAACGGTAATCGCTTGCTCAGCATGCTCTATAATGGCATTATTAAACAGTTGAACAAACCCCTGTGAATTAACAGTATGTGCTTTGGCGCCGTTACCACGTACTTCAATACCTGGCCAAAGGGCATTACATTCGTTAGTAAGTTTTGCATTATCTACAAATAATTTTGACCCTGTCTCAACTATTATTTTAGCTATTGCTTTAAAATTGATTGTGCAGTTTTTAATAGTAAGGGTGGCGCCATTTCTTACGACTACATCCTTATACAAGATGTCATCCTGTTCCCATGTTTCATCATAATTAACAATGTACTCGCCCACTTGATCTGAAATTTCATTGGGTAATGTACAGCACTCATCTGTATTGAACACATTATAATCCATTCCGTCGATTTGATCGGGTAACGTATATATTCTGTTCTTAGGGTACGTTTTTTTAGTTCCGCAACCACTCATTCCTTGGAGATGACACAAGGTTTTATAATCACTTAACCCAAAAGTATAATTAGCACCCGCGAATTCAACTGAGTTATATGGGGGGGTCGAATTAATTTTAATAAAAGCACCAAACCTTAGCGCAATAATTTCGCCTCCCTTTGTCATTTCCAAATCGGTAGGTTCAAAGTAGCTTGAGGTATTTGGGATTGTTTCAACTGTATTTATATTAAAATCCCAAACTGCAATTGGATTAGATAAGGGAAGTCCACCTCCTATGACGATATTGTCTGGCATAGAAAAGCATGAAAAAAATAATTTACTACTCGACTGATCAAACTCGATCCCACATACTTGAAATCTGAGATTTGAACTATTACAAACCACCGCTCCATAGTTCGGATAATGTGTTGGAAATGCAGAAGAACCGAGATCATACTCTAAAACACTCCCGTTATTTAGGTTCAATACTTTTAGTGCATTATTTTCAACGATCGCTAATTTAGTTTGATCCGGAGAGAGTTCCATTTCTGTTTCTAAGGAATACCCATACGGTTTCGCACCACTAAAAAGTACGCCTAACTGGGTATGTCGAGGGAAGAAGTGATGCGGTGAGGCTTGAATACCTTTATAGTCATTCAATTCATAGTAAACCTTTTCACCTCTAATGGTAGGATTTGCTCCGGCAGTACCAATACCTGCACCATAATAGATGGTATAGAACTTTTTTAAAGTAAGAGGCTCTATTGAGGGCTTAGAGATTGCAATAGGAAAGTTGGTACCATGTCTTAAGCAAGGGTTAGGATTTGCTCCAATGTATTGAGGAGTGCCTGCATCCTCCAAATTAAATGCCTTAAAGCAATAACCATGGCTATCCGCGTTATAAGGTTCCAAAATGAGAACATATACACTGCCTCCCACAATGATATGAAAAATGCTACACGAGACTTTAACAATTCCAATTTCATGTGAACCTGTTGCTAGCTCGATTTCGGAATTGATCTTATTATTATAACGATCGTATATCTCAACTCCGTTAATGCAGTCAACATAAGACAGAACATGGAATAGTTTCACTCCATTTTCAAACCAGGCATTTTGTCCAAGATGAATTTTGTTATTATCATCGGAATTAAAGAATGAGCTACCGACGGGGTTGCCGACGTTTCCAGGAGTAATTTCAGACCCATTCGTTCTGATCTGAATACCATTTGCGAAAGAATAAGTAGGAATGTAAAAACTTTCGGTTTGTGTTTTTGCCGATTTTATCGAAAACAGCAAAATGAGAAGGTAAATTGTTTTTTTCATGGCGATTAAGTGTATTTATTTTTATTAGGAGACAAAATTAATTTGTCAATTTGAGTAATCTTATTAATTTTGTTTATAATAAATAAAATATATATGTATAAAAACAGCGGAGATATTATCCGAATTTGGCGTGCCGAATTCGGATTTAGTCAAAAGGAATTGGCGGAAAAAATGTTCATCGAACAGCCAACCTTAAGTAATTATGAAAATGGGAAAACACAAGTTCCTATTGATGTTCGAATCAAAATTGCTCAGCATTTTAATAAAGACATCAGAGAAATATTCCCAGAGATATTAAGCTCAATTAATTTCGCCGAAACCACCTTGGGTAGTTCTGGCAACACCAATTTCGACACTACCATTTTTAATGCTGTCAAAGAATTAACCACTGAGGTTAAGGCTTTATTGGAGAGAATTAATACCAGTATCTAACTTTTTTTATTTTAACAAATCCTAATAATTTTACATCATGAAAAAGACTGCAACAATCATCCTATTAATTTGTGCCATTTTTGCCCAAGCGCAAAACACAAACGAATTACTAATTTCAAATAAACCTGAAGCGGAAATCACCAATGTCATGTTCTACAATAACAAATGTTATGCTGAATTGAAAGAGACTGATTCAAAGTACTGGTTTCAAAGTTCTATTTCTTCGATTGTAGAAATAGATGCCAATACCCTTGCTTACCACTATATTCTCAATCGCGATACCACTGAAGTGTCTAGTGATATTTGTTTTCAGAAAGTTGGATCGAAGCTCTATTGTTTCTATCTTTCTTATAAAATAAATTTAAAAAAAATTTATTTGCAGGAAATTGAAATCAGTAATAATTTAATTACGCATGACAGTGTATTGATGAACCTCCCTATCTTTCAGACAGGGAATAATTCATTAATAGATTTCCTAAGATATAAATCTAAAGTTACAATCACCAACAATGAGGTTTTCTCGAAAGTAGTTTATCGTAACGACACGACACAACTTGTCGAGATGAATGTTCGGAAATTTGACGCTACCTTAACTTCTCTCTGGGAAATCAATATTAAAGCGGTGGACGCATGGATTTACAGCAATAGTTCGAAAACAACAATTTACTATTTATTAGGTCAAGGAAAGTTAAACATTAAAATATATGATAAAACTTCGCAAGCAATTACCGATGCTAGCTTTCCCATCTTGGACATTATTCCTTTTAATTCTGTCGGAATTGACTTTATGCGTTTAAATCAAAAAGATTATCTGGTGATAATCAACGATTCGAATAATAATAAAACGATTGACAATACTTACTTTTTTTCATTTCCCAATGATAGCAGCTTACTACTCGAAAAAACTTTTACCGGTGGTAAAAGAATTCATTGTTTTAGTGACAATGACTCGTTATTTTACTTTGTCCTCAGTTCCGATTCAACAAATCATCTATCTATATATAATAACAGTTTTTCACCCATAGGATCTAGTACCAGTGTTCGAAATAAGAATAGCAATCGAATCGCAATAAATAATTACAAAAAAAACACTTCGGATTATTGGTATTTTGGTTGCTATTTCAGTTATCCGAACTATTACCCTTACTTGGCAAAAACCTCCGTGCCGCTGTTTGCAAAAGATAGAGTTGAACTTGTGAATCATGAGTTGAAGATATACCCGAATCCCACCCATCAGTTTTTCAATATAAATATTCCTAATGCCCCTTCTCAAATTGTGGTTGTGAACCAATTAGGTCAAGCATCGACGATTTACAGAACAGAACAAGGATATGACATCCGGATGTTGGGTGTTGGATTGTTTTTCGTCGACATGGAGGTCGATGGAAAAAGGGTTACAGCTAAAGTTTGGGTGAATCATTAGGATTTTGATGGGCCGAGGAAGATAACGGGAATAAAATCCTGAAACAAAATATCCAACAGGAACTTCCGGATTTCTAGAGCACTCTACTATTTCAATATCTCTATTTCAATGGCTGTTTGGTGAGAATCGTTGAGCTCCGCAATAACCCCGAAGTCGGCTCCATTAATGATGGCATTTTTTCCAGATACTTTCCCAATAATAGTGAATGGAACCTTATTCAATTGTTGTTTAATATCCTCAAGTTTTGTTGGACTCACACTAAGCACGATGCGGCTTTGGCTTTCGCCGAACAAGGCTGCATCCATTCTAAATTCATCCAAGAGTGTTATATTAAAGCCAAGATTATTTACAAATGCACTCTCGCAGAGAGTTACAAAGAGACCACCTTCACTTACATCATGTGCACTGACAACAAGACCCTGTTGAATAGATTTCAAAACGACTTTTTGAATTTCAAACTCTTCATCCAAATTAAAGTACGGAGCAGGTGAGAATTTAATTTTATGATAATGTGCCAAATAATGAGAGGATCCGAGATCATCTTGGGTTTTCCCAACGAGAATGACTAGATCTCCCTCTTGCTGAAAAGCGAGGGGAGTATGGTTTCTTCCACCATCTATGATACCTAGCATTCCAATGGTTGGTGTTGGGAAAACGGCATCGTTATCACTGCTTTGATTATAGAAACTAACATTTCCACCAGTTACGGGTGTATTCAACTTAAGGCAGGCCGCACTAATTCCTTTAATCGCATGCACAAATTGATAGTATACTTCAGGGTTATAAGGATTGCCAAAGTTTAAACAATTGGTGATTGCCGCAGGCTCGCCACCGGCGCAGACAATATTTCGCGCACTTTCAGCAACCGCAATCATACCGCCAATTTCAGGATTTGCAAACACATAACGGCTGTTACAATCGACACTCATGGCCAACGATTTATTGGTACCCCTTACTTTTACCACACCAGCATCGGAAGGCTGATTGGTGGTTTGAGTGATCGTGCCCACCATACTGTCATATTGATTATAAACCCATCGTTTACTAGCAATATTGGGGTGTTTTAATAAATACCCTCCTACTGCTTTTAAATCAGAAGGGATTTCAATATCATTGGCATTAAATTTTGCAATTTCATCAAAATATTTCGGTGTTGAATATTCTCTATGATACACCGGTGCACCTCCGCCAAGCACCAAACTTTGTGCTGGAACATCAGCTACCAATTCATTATTAAAATAGTAGATTAAACGGTCGCCTTTCGTTACCTCGCCAATTTCGGCATAAGAGATATCCCACTTTCTCAAAATGTTTTCCACTTCGGATTCTCTCCCTTTTGTAATAACCATAAGCATACGTTCTTGACTTTCGCTCAATAATATTTCAAATGGCACCATTCCCTTTTGCCGCATGGGTACTTTATCAAGATATATAATCATACCATGCTCCCCTTTAGCACTCATTTCACTGGTAGAACATGTGATTCCTGCCGCACCCATATCTTGTATACCAATTGTAGCTCCAGTTTCTATGATTTCAAGTGTTGCTTCTAATAAGAGTTTCTCTGCAAATGGATCACCTACCTGAACACTTGGCAAATCTTTAGCACTATCTTCAGTAATGTCTTTAGAAGCAAATGAAGCACCATGAATTCCATCTTTCCCCGTAGCTGAGCCTATGATATAAACAGGATTACCGACCCCATAAGAGGTAGCACTCGCCGTTTTCCCAACCTTAGCGATTCCAACACTCATCGCATTTACCAAAGGGTTTACGTGATAACATTCGTCGAAATAAACTTCCCCCCCAACGGTTGGTATCCCAAAAGCGTTACCGTAGTCGCCAATACCTTTTACTACCCCTTTGAGTAGCCATTTTGTTTTTTCTTCACTAAGTTTCCCAAATCGCAATGAGTTTAGTTGGGCAATGGGCCGAGCCCCCATCGTGAAAATATCCCGATTAATACCCCCCACGCCAGTTGCAGCACCTTGATATGGTTCAATTGCACTAGGATGGTTATGGGATTCAATTTTGAAACAGACAGCCAATCCGTCACCAATATCTATAAGCCCAGCATTTTCCTCGCCAGCTTCCGCCAACATTTTCTCTCCTTTTTTAGGTAATGTTTTAAGCCAAGCTATGCTGTTTTTATAGCTACAATGCTCACTCCACATGACGCTGTATATACTTAGCTCAGTAAAATTAGGAGTTCGTCCTAGGATTTCCTGAATTTTATCAAATTCATCGATTCGTAAGCCTAATTGTTGGGCTTGTTCAACGGTTGCTAATGGCAAAGAGGTAGAAGACATGCCGCAAAGTTAACATTTTTGAAAACAATGATTCTACCCTGTGAATGAAATGAGGATATGTAGGTATTAATGGATCAAAACATCAACAAAATGGGCCGGTGCACCTATTTCATTAACAGCAAGTACGCTGGCTCATTCTTTTGGGTGGAGCCCCCTAAGTGCGATGTTCCTATTTACTCTGCATCACAATGAAAGGAATTACCATCTCTTCCAAACTTATACCACCATGCTGAAATGTATTACGATAATAATTGGCGTAGTAATTATAATTATTAGGGTAGGCAAAAAAATCATTGTTTTTACAAAAGGCGTACGTGCTGCTCATATGTAGGATAGGTAGCCCTACTTCATGGGGGTGCTTTATCTCAAAAGCCTCATCCTTATCGAATGCCAAGTTTTTCGCCGTTTTGTATCGCAGGTTGCTATTGGTGTTTTTGTCACCAATGATTTTTACCGGGCTTTGCACTCTTACGCTCCCGTGGTCGGTAGTGATAACAATCTTTACTTTTTTCTCAGCAATTTTCTTCAAGGCTTCAAAAAGAGGCGAATGCCTGAACCAACTTAAGGTGATTGACCTATAGGCGGCTTCATCATCGGCGAGTTCACGTATCACACTCATTTCTGTTCGAGCGTGAGAAATAATATCGACGAAATTATAGACGATGACATTAAATTTGTTCTTGAACAAATTATTTACATTATCAACTAAGGCTTTGCCTGCATCGAAGGTTGTTACTTTGGTATAGCTGGTCTTGATATCTTTCTTATTATTTGATTGTAGCTGAGCTAACAAGAACTCTTCTTCATGCATGTTTTTACCTTCGTCATCTTCCTCGTTTTGCCACATTGATGGAAATCTTTTTTCCATTTCCGTAGGCAACCACCCACTAAAGATACTATTTCTGCAATAATGCGTTGCTGTTGGCAAAATACTCATATAGGTTTCTTCAATTTGTAAATTAAAGATGGTAGCGAGCTCAGGCTGAATCGTTTTCCACTGATCGTAACGAAGGTTATCAATTAGAATAAAAAACACCGGGTCGGGCTCGTCGAGCAATGGAAACACCTTCTTTTTCATGAGATTATGACTCATTAATGGTGCGTCATCATCTGGCTTGAGAAAAAACTTCACGTAATTTTTTTCAATGAATTTGGCAAAATTATTATTGGCTTCAGTTTTCTGGCTTAATAAAATTTCTTCCATACTTGAATCCTGGCTACTTTGCAGTTCCAGCTCCCAGAAGACCAGCTTTTTGTATACCTCTGACCACTCTTGAAATTTTAAATTATCTTGAATTGTCATTCCAATTTGCCGGAATTCTTGAAGATAATTGCTTGTTGTTTTTTCACTAACCAATTGCTTGCTATCCAGAATTTTTTTGAGACTAAGTAGAATTTGATTAGGATTTACTGGTTTAATGAGATAGTCATCAATTTTACTTCCTATAGCATCTTCCATTATACTTTCCTCCTCACTTTTAGTAATCATAATTACCTTCGTATCGGGGTTCGCAATTTTTATTTGTGTCAGTGTTTCCAGTCCGCTGATGCCGGGCATATTCTCATCGAGCAGAATAGCATCAAAACTTTTTTTCTTACACTCTTCTAGCGCATCCTTCCCATTGGTTACTGTGGTTACCTCATAGCCCTTCCCTGTTAAAAAGAGAATATGTGGTTTTAGTAAATCAATTTCATCATCAGCCCAAAGCAATTGAATTTTATTCATGGTTAAAAAGAAATTAAATCCCTACCTATGAAGTAGAGAAAGTTGAAAAATTAAATTTAAATTGAGTACAGATGTTTCATTCGAGGAGCGTATGCAAAGGTAAGAAAGAATTAATTGAGAAAATATTTTTTGTATTCTACGTTTAAATGACTCTTTTTGTTACCGGTAAATGAATTCAAAAGATAAAATAAAAATCACCACTGTATCTCTCTTGCAACTGCTGTTGCTCTTGGTTCTGCCATTGGCACCCTGTTTTAACGATTTAGGAAAACTCCCGATTCGTATTTGGGATGAGGCTCGTCAGGCACATAATGCCTTCGAAATGTATAGTAGCCAGAACTATTGGGTACCTACTTTCGATGGTTTACCCGATACCTTTGGCACCAAACCCGCTGTCCTTATCTGGTTTCAAGTTTGGAGTATGAAACTTTTTGGAATCAATGAATTTGCGGTGCGATTTCCTTCTGCTGTAAGCACATGGCTCCTTTCAACAGTCCTGATGTTTTTTGTTTGGAAATACTTCAAAAGCTATAGCATTGCTCTAATTACAGGCATCTTGCTGCTCACAAGTCAAGCACTCATACGCACCCACGTATCGCGGACAGGTGATTTTGATGCGCCACTTGCTTTTTTCAGTGGATTGGCCTGCTTTAGTTTCTTTATTTTCCTAGATACTCAAAAAAGAATGTACTGGTACTTTACCTGCATCGGCATAGCGTTTGCGGTGTTGATGAAAGGCACGGCAGGAATCCTTTTTATCCCTTCCCTCATTATTTTTTCATTGTTTCAAAAGAAATTTTTTCTTCTGTTGAAGTCGGGGCATACTTATCTTGGAATTTTGTTGTTTCTGGGTCTTATACTGGGATATTATTTTATGCGTAACTATTATCAACCTGGATATATCCAATTGGTGGTGCAATCGGAATGGCAATCCATGTATCTTAAACCAGCCCAAGGCCATAAAGAGGGATTTTGGTTTTACGGAATCAATTTTTATACTTTATGGTTTAAATCTTACTGGTATCTTTTACCATTGGGCATTTTAAGCTCGTTGTTCATACAGGATGCTCTCATAAAAAAAATAGCGATCTTTGGATGCTGTTGTATTGGTGGTTTTTATTTAATCATTAGCCTGTCGGCCACTAAACTCTTTTGGTACGATGCTCCCATCTATGTTTTTGTTGTGCTCTTGTGTGCTATGTTTTTTTATCTAATAGAAGAGCAATTAATTAAGAAGCATGTGCTGACGTTTCAACGTAACGCCATTCGCATTATGCTTGTTATTGGTTTTGCGGCATTCGGTTTTAGTAAAATTAGACCTGAAATAATAGATACAAAGGAGGATGTTAAAGAAAAATACTTTTATACTATGGCTACCTATCTGCAGCAAGCCAACCAATCGAAAGTTGATTTGAATGGATATAAATTTCTAAGCGGGCAGTCGTACGCCCCCCACCATACTTTTTATTTGAAACAGATGAAAAATAGAGGTGAGCGAGTTTCGGCTATAGAATTTAAGGACCTCTTAATCAACGACTCTATCATGGTATTTGAAACCAATATACATGAGATGGTGCTTCAAAAATTTTATATTACACCATTGCGTCACGAAAACGATATTTTTGCCTACCGTTTAGATTCACTAAAATTTTATGATTCAGAAAAATAAAAATAAGATTATCAACGACCCTGTATATGGGTTTATTAAGATACCGTACGATTTAGTGTTCGAGCTTATGGAACACCCTTGGTTTCAGCGATTACGCCGTATCAAGCAATTAGGTCTTACACACCTTGTTTATCCGGGGGCCCTACACACTCGTTTCCATCATGCGCTTGGGGCCATGTGGCTTACCACCCAAGCGCTCGATAATCTAAAATTAAAAGGGGTGAAAATTTCTGATGCAGAAGCAGAAGCGACCTGTGTTGCAGTTTTGCTTCATGATATAGGTCATGGCCCATTTTCGCATGCCCTAGAAAACAGTATTGTTCAGAGCGTAAATCACGAAAAGATTTCATCGCTCATGATGCTTCACCTCAATCATGAATTTGGAGGACGACTAAATCTTGCTTTGAAAATTTTTAACGATCAATACACCCATAGATTTTTGCATCAGTTGGTAAGTGGGCAGCTAGATATGGACCGATTGGACTATCTTAGAAGGGATTGTTTTTTCACTGGAGTGATTGAAGGAATGATTAGTAGTGATAGAATAATAAAGATGCTTGATGTTAGAAACGACCAATTGGTGGTGGAGGTTAAAGGAATCTATAGCATTGAAAATTTTATTGTCTCACGAAGGTTTATGTATTGGCAAGTTTATTTACATAAAACAGTACTGGCAGCTGAACACGTATTGATTGCCATCTTAAAGCGAGCGAAACAACTCGCCAAACAAGATGTTGAACTTTTTGCCACTCCTGCACTTCATCATTTTCTTTATACCCGAATCAGCTCAAAACAATTTAGTGAAAACCCCCATCACATTGAACAATTTAGTTTATTGGATGACAACGATATTACTGCATCCATAAAAGTTTGGCAAAACCATTCCGATCTTGTTTTAAGTACCCTTTGTAAAAATATTTTGAATCGTAAACTACCTGAGGTAATGATTACCGATTTACCTACACCATCAAAAACTATTACAACAAAACAAAAAAAAGTTGCCGAGATTTTGAACATCTCATATGAAGATGCCGCCTATTTCGTGTTGGAGGGTAAAGTAGAGAACAACGCGTATAACACCGCTTTAAATGCCATTAAAATAATATATCAGGATGGCACCATCCGTGATATTGCAAGAGCAAGCGATCAACATAATATATTGGCGCTCACTAAAACGGTGAAAAAGTTCTATTTAACTTGGTATGAGGTGTTTTAAAAATTTGCAGGAGGTGTTTAATACTTTACCCGAACGCTGCCATTTTCATAAATATAGATAACCCCCGATTCAGAACAGGTAGCTTGTCCTTGTGGATCAAATTCAAGTTTCTTACCGCACTCACTCATCCATCCAATTTGACGGGCAGGATTTCCTGCAACCAGGCCATAATCGGGTACCTCTTTAGTGACTACTGCACCGGCACCAATAAAGGCGAAGCGCCCGATATCATTGCCACAAACAATCGTTGCATTGGCGCCGATGGTCGCTCCTTTTTTGATTCGTGTTTTAAGAAATTCACTCTTTCTATTTATGGCACTCCGTGGATTGATGACATTGGTGAATACCACAGACGGGCCTAAAAATACATCATCTTCGCAGATTACACCGGTATATATACTCACATTATTCTGTACCTTCACATTGTTTCCCAAAACCACCTCGGGACTCACCACGACGTTCTGTCCAAGAGTGCAGCCCAACCCGATTTTAGAATGCTCCATAATATGACAAAAATGCCAAATTTTGGTGCCATCCCCTATTTCACAAGGTTGGTCAACATAGGTCGATTCATGAATGTAAACGCTCATATCGGAATAAATATGCCTACAAATTAAAGCTAATATTCTCATTCCAAACAAAAAAAAGAGTGTTAAATTCGCAACCCTCATGAATAGTAAAGTAGCGGTAATAATTTTAAACTGGAATGGCTATGCCCTTTTGCAGCAGTTCTTACCTTCGGTGGTAAAACATAGCGGCGATGCCATGGTTTATGTTGTTGATAACGCCTCTACGGACCACTCGGTTCAATTGGTACACGAACAATTTCCAACCGTTAGAATAATTCAGAATATACGGAATGGCGGATATGCTGGAGGTTATAATGATGCTTTAAAACACATTGAAGCTGATTATTTTGTACTCCTTAACAGTGATGTTGAAGTAACAAAAAACTGGATTCCCCCAATACAAAAATTGATGGATTCGGACCCTCGTGTTGCAGCCTGTCAACCCAAGCTATTAAACTATTACGACCGAGAAAAATTCGAGTATGCTGGGGCCTCTGGCGGGCATATCGACCGTTATGGGTACCCTTTTTGCAGGGGACGTGTATTTGACGCCTGTGAAACTGACAAAGGGCAATATGATGACATCCGTAGTTGCTTCTGGGCCACTGGCGCTTGTCTATTTGTGAGAGCGAATACTTTTCATCAAGTTGGGCAACTAGATGAAGACTTTTTCGCGCACATGGAAGAGATCGATTTATGTTGGAGAATGCAGCAGTTCGGCTATAAAATAATGGTTTGTCCACAGTCGGTGGTATATCATGTAGGGGGTGGTACCCTTTCGCAACAGAACTCAAAAAAAACATACTTAAATTTCAGAAATGGTTTGGGGTTATTATTGAAAAATTTACCGATACAAATGTTATGGTATAAAATACCACTGCGTATATTTTTAGATCAGATAGCCGCTTGTAAATTTCTATTTGATGGCAAGACCGACGATTTTAAGGCTATTGGAAGTGCCCATCGCGACTTTATAAAAAACTTTAACAAGTGGCGTAAAAAAAGATATCATCACCAACGTAAAAACTTACTGCCAGAAGTATATGACGGTAGCATTGTATGGCGCTATTTTGTCCTGAAAAACCGTAAGTTCTCGAACCTAGATAAAAACAAGTTTACACATTAAGGACAAAATAGCCATGCGCTACCTACTAAAACTCTCCTACGATGGTACCCGATATCATGGATGGCAAATTCAGCCGAACTCCATGACAGTGCAAGGCACTTTGAATGAAGTACTGACCAACATACTTGAGGTTCCAACAGAGACCATAGGCTGTGGTAGAACGGATACCGGGGTTCATGCTCTTGTATTTTACGCACAATTCGACTACATCAAAGAACTTGAAGAGAAGTTTATTATGAGGGTCAACTTTCTACTACCTGACGATATTCGAATTCATAGCATGCAGAAAGTGAGGTCTGATTTTAATGCCCGTTTTGATGCCCAAAGCAGAAGCTACGAATATGTTACAAATTATACGTTGAACCCATTTATAGCAAAGTATGCGCTTTTGTTGCACAAAAAGCCGAATTTTGCAGCGATGAACCAAGCGGCGCTGCAACTTCTTAAATATAAATCCTTCGCCAGTTTTAGCAAAACTGGAGCCACTAACAAAACCGACTTTTGCAACATCACGGAGGCCGAGTGGAGAGAGCACGAGCAAGGCATTTGGAAATTCCATATCACCTCTGATCGTTTCTTAAGAGGTATGGTGAGAGCCATTGTAGGCACCTTGTTAAATATAGGGTTCGAAAAAATTACCGAGCTCGACTTTATTAAGATCATTGAAGGAAACAACCGTATTTTGGCTGGAGAATCCGTGGCAGCGCATGGTTTGTTTCTCACGAATGTTCAATATGCCACCCAGAAACTTAATATTTAACACACGATATGCAATTCCCGACCTGGTTTAGGAAATCGAAAGGAGGCTATTTTTTTAGTCCTATACATTGGGCTGGATGGTTATGCTATCTCATCAGTTTTGCCGATGTGGCTGCCGCTTTTTACAAGTTAAGTAACGGCACCATGAATAGTTCTGAGCAGTTAAAGGCTGTTTTCCCAGTGGTGATTCTAAATTTTGCAGTATTAACGGTAGTTATTTTTTTAACAAGTGAAAAGCCAAAAGAGAAAAACTAATTTGTAAATTCGCCCCTCACTTAATTTTGTTCTAGCATGAAATATTTACTCAGCCTGATTGGTGTCATTGGAATCTTATTATTTTCCCAGTGCGATTACATTTTTAAAGCAAAAAAAATGAATACGGGCACGATGAACAATAATGCTACCCCCAATGGCGAGAATACGGATGCGATGCCAGTGATGGTTTTTGAAGAAGATGACCATGATTTTGGCACAATCCAACAAGGCGAGAAAATCAATTTCTCCTTTAAATTCACGAATAAAGGTGGATCCGACCTCATCATCAACAACTGTGCTGCTTCGTGCGGTTGTACGGTACCGAACTGGCCACGACAACCTATAAGTCCGAATGAATGGGCCTATATTGATGTACAGTTCGACAGTGAAGGCAAACAAAACGAAATCACCAAGGAGGTCACTATTTCGACAAATTGCAATCCAGCAGTAAAAAAAATAAAATTTCATGGATTTGTGAAAGGCCCTGCAGGCCAATAATTTATTTTTTAATTTTTTAATTTTAATTATTTCTATTCTATGCTTCTAATTATTTTACAATCGTCCGCGCAACCTTCAGGAATTGCAGCCTACATGCAACCATTATTACTTATCGGAATTGTAGTAGTGATGTACTTTTTTATGATACGCCCACAAAGCAAAAAACAGAAGGAGCAACGTAAATTCCAGGAAGACATCCAAAAAGGGGACAGAATCGTTACCATCAGTGGTATACACGGTAAAATTGCAGACATGGACGAAAAAACCATCACCATCGAGATGGAAAACGGAAAAATGAAATTAGAGCGTGCTGCTATTTCATCAGAAAACACCATCGCGACCTATCCTAAAAACAAGTAAATAAATTGCCCCTCGTTTTTTACGAGGGGCTGCATTTATATGTTACGCATTGGCATCACAGGAGGTATTGGCAGCGGCAAAAGTGTAGTGTGTGAATACTTTAAAAGACTACAGGTGCCAGTTTACAACGCAGACGACCGGTCAAATGTTATTATTGATAATGATCCTGAGATTAGAGAACAGCTGATCGCTTATTTTGGACCACAAGCCTATCTTCCTACAGGCTTAAACAGAGCGTTTATTCGTGAAATTGTTTTCAATAATTCGCAAGCTCTTTCCAAATTGAATTCGATAACCCATCCCGTTATATTTAAAAACTTTGATGACTGGTGCCACTCCAAGAAGAAACAAAAACATGAATTTATAATTAAAGAAGCTGCCTTGGTTTTTGAAAGTGATAGTTATAAATTTTTAGATTTTATTGTTTGTGTGGTAGCCCCAGTAAAAACCAGAATTGCTCGAGTAATGCATCGTGACCATAAATCCATTGAAGAAATTGAAAAAATTCTTAAGAAACAACTTCCGGATGCAGAAAAAATAAAACGTTCTGACTATGTAATTCACAATCCCAATGACGAATTGTTACTCCCCAAAATTATTGAATTACACAAATTCATTTCTAAAAAACTAAGTACCTATGGACAATAAGAAATCCTTTTGGAAAAGATTGTTTCGCGATGTGCGATCACGTTATCGCATTGTCATCATGAACGATACCACATTCGAAGAGAAAGCCTCATTTTCCTTAACACGATTGAATGTATTTATCGCATTAAGTTCACTCATTGTTCTTCTTGTTTTCTCAGGAGTGTCGCTTATCGTATTTACGCCCGTGAAAGAATATCTCCCTGGCTGTAATGATGTTACTGTTAAAAATAAATTGCAAACCCAAATTCTTCGAATCGATTCTTTAGAGAATGAGATTAGGATGCGAGATGATTTACTAAATTCTATCCGCCGAGTGTTCAAAGACAGTATTGATGAAACAAAGCCTCAACAGCCTGAACAAACCTTGCCAAGTGGAGAAAACAATACGATTCCGGCCTCATCAAATGAGCTGGCCTTGAGGGATCTTGTTGAGAAAGGCGACAAGTATACCTTGTCTCAAAATGCCTCTCCAGATATTTTCGAACAGGCGTATTCGGCAGGATACCTTTATTTACCTCCTGTTAAAGGAACCATCACTCAGAAATTCGAATTAAGGGAAGGACATTATGCAATAGACATTGTTACCAAACCGAATGAAACTGTTCGTGCGACACTTGATGGCACTGTAATTTTCGCCACCTGGAACCCGGCCACCGGGAATGTAATTGTGTTACAGCATAACAATAATACAGTTTCTATTTATAAACACAATGCGGTGATATTTAAGAAAGAAGGCGATTTTGTAAAAGCCGGAGACGCCATCGCTATCGTAGGAAATTCGGGAGAACTAACTACAGGACCGCATCTGCATTTTGAAATATGGGAAGATGGTTTAGCTTTAAATCCTGAAAATTTGATGGGATTCTAAGGTTTCAAAATTAGTTTATGCCTAATTTATCTGATATATTATAGGCATTGCGGTCGCCACCGGTTCTGGAAATGAGTTCGCCTAAGAATCCAGCGAGGAAAAGCACAACCCCTACGATGAGCATTGTTAATGCGATATAGAAGGAAGGTTTTTCAACCACATTCCTAGAATACTCCGTGTACATAAACACTTTCTCATAAACGAGCCATAGGGTGGTCGCAAAACCGGCTAAGAAAGAGAGGGTGCCGAGAACTCCAAAAAAATGCATTGGGCGCTTACCAAATCGTCCCATAAAAAAGATGGTAAGCAAATCGAGAAAGCCATTGACAAAACGTTCAAGCCCGAATTTTGTTGTTCCATATTTACGAGCTCGGTGTTCGACCACCTTCTCTCCGATTCGATTAAACCCAGCCCATTTGGCTATTACGGGTATGTAACGATGCATTTCCCCGTACACTTCAATACTTTTTACCACTTCCCGCCGATATGCCTTTAAACCACAGTTAAAGTCATGAAGTTTTATTCCACTCATGCTTTGAGTTGCCCAATTAAAAAGCTTAGACGGGATGTTTTTTGTGAGCGTGCTATCATAACGCTTTTTTTTCCATCCACTTATAAGATCAAAATGTTCATGAATGATTTTATTATAGAGTCCTGGTATTTCATCCGGACTGTCTTGTAAGTCAGCATCCATGGTAATTATTACATTGCCCTGTGCCGCTGCGAAGCCTACATTTAGTGCTGCCGATTTCCCATAATTCCTTCTAAATCTTATTGCTTTGGTATGGGCATCTTTCTTACTCAGGCTTGTAATTGTATCCCAACTTCCATCAGAACTGCCATCATCAATAAAAATAATTTCGTAACTTAAATTATTCTCAGTGCATACTTGTAGTAACCAATCGTGCAGCTCAGGCAGTGATTCGCTCTCGTTTAATAGTGGTATTACAATAGATATATCCAAGGGTGTCTTTCTTAGTTAAATAAATTGGGGTCTTTCTTCTTCATAAATACGGGCACTAATAATGCCAACGGGATAATAGCAAAAAGAGATTTGGCAAATTGATTCATTCCGAACTTAAGTGGCGTCATCATTTTTAAATTTTCTATGCCTTCGGCGATACCATCATCGATTTTTGAGAGCGCCTCCTCATCAGAAATATATTGTTTCATTTTCTCCACTCCTTGCGTTAATTGCTCGATGGAAGCATCAATAAATGTTTGCTTGTCGAATGTCACGAGAATCGTATAGTAGGCCATATAAATTAATGCACCAAACAAACCCGTAAGAAGTGCAATCCGAAATCCTTCACTCCAAGAAATGAAACCCCCTAATTCTTTATCTCTGAAATTTTGAATTACAAAAATAAAAAATGCAAGTAATAACAAAATATACGTTAGGGTAGTAATGCCTGTTATTGGCTTGCCTAAAAGATAAAAAAAGAGATGTGTTACAACCTCACTCAGACCAAGGATAAGGCCCCATTTTAGAGCGCTTTTCATGGGTGATAAAATTTTAATTTCAGAATCTTGTATCATACGTGGTGTTAAAAGGAATTTTTAATTAATGGTAGTAAAGCCGCTCAGTGCTGTATAGGCTGCTAATTGATAATGTGTGAAATGCTTCAGGTCAACTTTCGCCTTGTTTTCTACCCCATAGAAATAAAGCATCAATGGCAAAAACAGTTCTTTCATGTCAGAGTCGGGAGAGAGGTTTTGTGAGATGGCGAGAATTGTTTCTTCATCGCTTTCAATCAAATCCTGATGCGTAATAATATCTTCATAAATACGATGCTCATCTTGAAACTCATCTTCATGCACCAATAAAAAATCTTCCAGGAATGTGGAGAGGTTAGCCGTCATGTCATCGTCTCTACATTCCTGTAGAAACAAGAACATGTTTAACAATTCACTTCCCCGATCCAAGGTGCTCTCTTCGATTTTTTGCCACTCCTCACTCTCGAAAAACATTTCCTTATCTACACTTTGTGCAATCGAGTTCATAATCAATAAATCGACCAAGATTTCGCTTATCGATTTTATTTTATAGTGTTCGACGGTGTCGTCCAACCTCTTCAATTTCTCAAAGAATGGATTCTCCGAAGAAAACACATTCATCATTTCTGCTCTTACGTTGAGTTGCCGTTCGCCAGCGAATATACTTTCAAGTGCGTTTCTAATGGGCTTGTGCATCTATTTTAACTTCAATATTATCATTATTACAACTAAAAAAAAGTACCGATTTTTATTCTCCCTCGATACAAGAAGAATTTCCTACCCTACTTTTGTGGGCAAACCTAATAAATCATTTGAACTAATCAGCATCAAATTTGTGCGAAGTGAAAAAAATCTTCACTACATAGCCAACTTTCGGGCAAAGCAAAGCTCCGCATAAGAAAAACATTCACTAATGTGGATTGAGAAATCGTACCAGTAGCCTAAAAATGCGAGAATAGTAATTCTAGATGTCTTTAGGACGAACTATCCAGACCGCTACTACCAATATCCTATTAAAGTGTAAAATTTCTTATCTTTCCAAAAAAAATCTCCCCTATGCGCAGTGTATTGTTTTTTATTGGCATTTTTCTTGTTTCTTTACTTAACGCCCAAAACCCTTCTCCCGCAAAGAAACAGACCGTCCCAATCATTATTAAAAATGCGACCATTCATACGGCACTAGGTGTGATTGAAAATGGCTTCTTGGTATTCGAAAATGGAAAAATAACCTATGTTGGAACCGTCGCGAAAACAATTTCAAATGCATCAGTCATTGATGCAACAGGGAAACACGTATATCCAGGCTTTATCGCACCCAATAATTATCTTGGATTAAATGAGATTGAACTCGTACGTGCTACGTTAGATTATAACGAAGTGGGTGATATAAATCCCAATGTTCGCAGTATCATTGCCTATAATACAGACTCGAAAATTATACCTACAATTCGTGTAAATGGGGTTCTCTTATCTCAGTGTACCCCTCAAGGAGGTGTTGTAAGCGGTAGTAGTAGTATCGTCCAGCTTGATGCATGGAACTGGGAAGATGCTGCTTATAAAACCGATGAAGGGATACATATAAATTACCCTGAATTTGAGCCTCATGGCATCAACGCAGAAGAAATAAAACGTAATGAGGAGTCTAATCTAAAACAATTTGAGCTCATTAATAAGTTGATGCAAGATGCCTATGCCTACTCAAAGGAAATAGAACACATTTCCAAAAATGCCAAACTTGAAAGCATGAATGGAGTATTCAATAAAAGCAAAACAATCTATGTTCATGTAGATTACATAAAAGGCATTATTCACGCTGTGAATTTTTTCAAGAATTATCCAGTAAAAATTGTTTTAGTGGGCGCCTCCGATTGCTACCAAACGATACCTTTATTAAAAGAAAACAATATTTCTGTAATCTTAAACAATACCCATCGGCTGCCTACGCGTAGTCAAGAACTTGTTGATTTGCCTTATAAAACGGCCTTCATACTTTACAATGCTGGAATAAAATATTGCCTAGCAACCACCGGTGGCTGGCAAATAAGGAACCTGCCCTTTATGGCAGGAACCACCGTTGCTTATGGTGTTAATAAAGAATCGGCCTTACAAAGTATTACCAAAAATGCAGCAGAGATATTGGGAATTGACAAAACTGCTGGAACATTAGAAGTGGGCAAAGATGCTACACTATTTATTTCGATTGGAGATGCCTTGGATATGCAAGGGAATATATTAACATCTGCATTCATTCAAGGACGAGAAATAAATTTGGATAATTCTCAGAAACAGCTCAATAAAAAATACGCCCAAAAATACGGAGTGAAAGAAGAATAAAAGTACTGAGAGTAACTTAACAAACAGCAGTTTAGTTTACCTCGTAAAACATTTTTCGGCACTAGTCTTTCGTTCAATCTTCCCCGACGAGGTGTATTCTAGTGAATTCGTAAAGTAATAATGTTTTGGTAGCTCATATTTCTCTAAATAATTTCTCAATTCGGTTTTTAGTGCCTCAAGTATTAAATCCTCTAAGGGAGGTGTTTCTAAGATAACGATTAAAGCCTCTCCCAACCTTTCGTCTGGCTGCTTATAAGCGCAATAATTAAAGAAGTTTATTTTGAGGGTGGTGAAAGATTTGTCAAAAGCAGATTCGACTTTTTCTAATGATATTTTATAACCACCACTGTTAATGATATTATCCTGTCGTCCAAGTAGCTTGAATGCACCAGTTTCCTGTAATTCAATCAAATCATTCGTAATTAAATGCTCTTGAAATGGAGTGGTAATGAGAGCACAATTATTTTCGCCTACTGATATTTTTATGCCATTTAACGGACGAAAAAAAAGATCCCTCTTATCCCCATTAAGGTGTTGCAATGCAATATGAGAGGCCGTTTCGGTCATTCCATAGGTGGCGTAAATTTGTGTTTGCAACGGCTGAATGGCCGCCATCAGAGAGGAACTCAAGGCTGCTCCACCGATAATCAATACGTCAATCTTGTTTAGTGATTCAATCGTATTTTCGGCTTGTAATCGATGGATTTGCAATGGTACCATGGCCGCAAAATCGTAATGGGACGAAATTGCTCCATTGAAAGGATTGGCGCTGGGTTCAATAATTTCCAAACTCATTCCTAGCTGTAAGGCACGAGCCAACATCATTTTCCCTCCAGCCTTGCTAACGTCGATACAGTGCAAACAGTGCATGTCTTTTTTTAGTTGGAGCGCCAAGGCTGTATTGTTGATACTCCAAAGCATCAAGGCTCTTGTCCAGGAAATGGTTTTTGGAGGGCCTGTAGTTCCTGAAGTTTCTATTCCGAAGCTATTTTGGCTGCTCCACCAAGCCATACAGAACGTTAATATCGCATGCGAATAGGGGCTCCATCGATCTTGATTTATACGTTCCGGAATATTGGTGAAAAAAATTTTTTCTTGTTCCAGAATAAGAAAACTCATATTGTCATACGTTTAATGAATATCATCTTGGGGGTTTATAGCCAATTTTGACACCCTGCAAATAGGATACCTTATTAGGCCTCAAAATTAACAACTAACCTGATATAATAGCGTTTCGCAAATCAATAATGCAAAATCCTACTTGCATGGACAACTTTAAATTCTCTAGATTATTAAAACCCTTATAAAAAGCGTAAATTCGCGCTCTTTTTTCAAAATCATGTTAAGTGTATCTAATCTATCGTTGCAGTTTGGCAAACGTGTTTTATTTGATGAAGTAAACATTAAGTTCACTTCCGGGAATTGCTATGGTATTATTGGCGCTAACGGGGCCGGAAAATCTACTTTCCTCAAAATTTTAGCCGACGAAATTACCCCTACGAGCGGGAATGTAAGTATGGATCCAGGTGAACGCATGAGTGTGCTCTCCCAAAATCATTATGCTTTCGACGAAGTTCAGGTACTGCATGCGGTGATGATGGGAAATAAAGTTTTGTGGCGTTTAATACAAGAAAAGGAAGATTTATACTCAAAAGAAGATTTTAATGATGAAGATGGCATCAAGGCGGCACATCTTGAAGAGGAATTTGCAGGAATGAACGGATGGAATGCGGAAAGCGAAGCGGCCGATTTACTCAGTGGTCTTGGGGTGAAAGAGGCGTTGCATGAGAAACTTGTTAAGGAGCTGAATCCTAAAGAGAAGGTGAGGGTGCTCCTAGCGCAGGCATTATATGGCAATCCCGACATCCTAATTTTAGATGAGCCCACGAACGATTTGGACCTTGAAACCATTATGTGGCTTGAAGATTATTTGATCGAATTCAAAAATACTGTGATTGTAGTTAGCCACGATCGGCACTTTTTAGACAATGTATGTACGCATATTTCGGATATTGATTACAGTAAAATAAAAACCTTCACCGGCAACTATAGTTTCTGGTACCAGAGTAGCCAACTTGCACTAAAGCAACGCGACGATAAAAACAAAAAAAGTGAAGATAAGCGCAAAGAGCTTCAAGACTTCATTTCTCGATTCAGTGCCAATGCGTCGAAGTCGAGACAAGCCACTTCACGTAAAAAATTATTAGAGAAACTCAGTGTTGATGAGATAGAGGCTAGCAGTCGGAAGTATCCAGGCATCGTATGGCGACCCGAGCGAGAATTAGGCGATCAAGTTCTCGGGGTTGAAAAACTTAGTTATAATTATGACGGATTGGATCTGTTTAAGGATATCAATTTCATTGCCAATAAAGGCGATAGAATAGCCATTTTAAGCAAGGATCAATTAGCCATCACGGCTTTCTATGATGTGCTGATGGGAATTCGTAAAGCGAAAACGGGTGAATTTAAATGGGGGGTCACCACCAATGTAAGTTATTTGCCAAACGACAACACACCCTATTTTAAAACCGAAGATAATCTTATCGACTGGCTGCGACAATACAGTAAGGATAAAGACGAAACCTATATCCGTGGTTTCCTAGGGCGCATGTTATTCAGTGGCGAAGAGGTTATGAAAAGCTGCAAAGTGCTTAGTGGAGGGGAAAAAATGCGTTGTATGATGAGCCGCATGATGTTATTGGGGAGCAATGTTTTGGTATTGGATCAACCAACCAACCACCTCGATTTGGAAAGTATCCAGGCTTTAAATAACTCCTTGAAAGATTTTCCAGGAGTTTTACTCTTCACCACTCATGACCATGAATTTGCTCAAACCGTAGCCACTCGGATCATAGAAATAACCCCCAAAGGAGTGCTCGACAAGCTTATGACACTCGATGAATATTTGGATAACGATATCGTAAAAGAACAACGTTTAGAAAAATATTCTAAATAGTTTAAGCAGTTAAACTGCACTAGCGCATAAATTGTATTTTTGCTATTATGTTAAGAAAAATAGCTTTTGTTATTTATGCCATTTTTTGCATTACTTGTCTCAATGCGCAAACCCCAAGGTATCCCGTACAAGAGTTTTTTGACGACTTCGATGATGGGAGTTTTGAGAATTGGAAAGTAACAAACAACGCAGACAATCAATATTTTTTATCGAATAGCACCTACGAAATGTATCGTAGAAGTAAAAAAACTGCCGACATGATATTCTGTAATTGGAAAAACCCATTCGTGAATTTCGAGGTAAAGCTGACATTTAAATTTGACAAGAATAAAAACAAAGAACAATATGCCGGTGTGGTTTTAAAGGCAAATTCATCTTCAGCAATTCTTGCAGAAGTTCATCAAGAAGGGAAAGTCAGAATTCGAAAAATAAGTGCAGGGAAAACATCATTTATATCGGGTAGCCCTAATGAATCAGGCTGGATCAAATGTAATGAACTTAAGAAAGATTATAATCTCTTCGCCATTCAATGTAATAGTAATGGCTATACATTATTTCTTAACGGTGATTCAGTGTACTATGCCACTATTGACAGCTTCACACCTGGAAAAGTTGGCCTGATTATAGGAATGAATACAAAAATAATCGCTGACAATTTTGGGGTTTACTCCGCTGCCCCTCTGCCGGCCATGGCCGTAAATACTGATTCCAGCAATTACGAACAAAGTGCAGAAAGCACCCTTAAATCAAAACTTGAGAACGATTCAACTCATAACACATCCAACAAGAAATCTGTCGGTACGAAACCAAGCCATAATAAAACAACCAAACCTCTCGCGAATAGTGAATTGGCTGCAGCAAACAAGAAAGTCGAAGAGCTTCAGTTGCAATTAAATCTGTTTCGGAATAAAGCCTACCAAGAGCAAGACCGTGCCGACAGTTTACAATCGATTCTAGACCATGATGGGAAAAAAGAATTTAGGGCGGAGAATAAAACACTAATCGCAAAAAATAAAGTTTTGGAAAGGCAGAATGATTCCCTGGTTACCTTAATGACGATTTACGATGATTTACGTGCCACCATGATTAGCAGCGAAGGAAGTGAGATCAGTTTGCTGCTCACAGAAAAACTGCGGGTAGCAAAAACAAAACAGGATGAATTGGAAAAACGTAACAAAGAGTTGGAGTTACAGAATAAAAAGCTCAATTTGCACATTAAAGATCTTGAATCGAAAGTAAAAATAACACCCTCGGCCACAAAAAAAAAGAAATAGTTATGTCGGTACACTACAAAGAAATAAAACGAATCACGACACACGTACTTCAGGAAATGAAAGAACGTGGTGAAAAAATAAGCATGCTCACCGCATATGATTTTAGTATGGCAAAAATTTTAGATGCTGCTAAAGTTGACGTTCTTTTGGTGGGCGATAGTGCAAGCAACGTAATGGCAGGTCACATGACTACTTTGCCCATCACCCTCGACCAGATGATTTATCATGCATCCTCTGTTATTCGAGGTATTTACAGGGCCCTCGTCGTGGTCGATTTGCCATTTGGCTCCTACCAAGGCAATAGTAAGGAAGCCTTAATATCGGCCATTCGAATCATGAAAGAATCGGGGGCACATGCTATAAAGCTTGAGGGCGGAGAAGAAATATTGGAGTCTATAAAACGAATTGTTTCATCCGGCATTCCGGTGATGGGACATCTGGGTTTAACACCTCAATCGATCTATAAATTTGGAACCTTTGAAGTACGCGCCAAAGAGGAAGCTGAAGCACAAAAATTAATTCGTGATGCCCATATTTTGCAAGAAGCAGGATGTTTCGCCATCGTATTGGAAAAAATCCCTGCCGTATTAGCAACAAAGGTAGCAACAGAAATTAAAATACCTGTCATCGGCATTGGTGCAGGCGGTGGCGTTGATGGACAGGTGCTAGTAACTCATGATTTATTAGGTATCAGCAAAGATTTCAGTCCAAGATTTATACGTCGTTATCTCAACTTGTATGATGAAATACTTAATGCCGTTGGCAAATATATTGATGATGTAAAGAATCTCGATTTCCCCAACGAGAAAGAGCAATACTAAAACACTAACAAAATTTATATTGTTCACCGCTCTCCATAACGTTGTCGTAAATAAAATTGCAGTGGCCTTACCACAAAAAATGGTTCGCTACGACGATGAACTTTATGAGAATATAGATGCTGAAAAAAAAGAGAGATTAAAAAAAATTATCGGATTCGAAAATCGATATGTGGCCAAAGAGGAAACAGCCCTGGATTTATGCGAAGCAGCAGCACTAAAATTAGAGCTATCAGCCTCTGCTGTTGATGCTCTCATTTTTATAACTCAAACTCCCGACTACTTCCAACCTGGCAATGCTGCTATTTTACATGGCCGATTAAATTTAAAAAAAGATTGCTTTTGCCAGGATATTAATGCTGGCTGTAATGGTTACATCCAGGGACTTTTTCAGGCTCACCTTCTCTTACAGCAAGAAGAAATAAACGCTGTGTTACTTTGTGTTGGCGACACGATAAGCAAGACCATTAACAGTGCCGACCCGACTACGGCTCCCATTTTTGGCGATGGCGGTTCGGCCACACTCTTAACCAAAAAAATAGGCTACAAAAGCTATTTTTCATTTCATACCGATGGTACTAAATACGACCAAATAATGATTCGTAACGGAGCCTATAAAAACAGAACAAATAATCCGGATGACAATTTCCTTTTCATGGATGGTGCAGAGGTAATGCAGATGGCCATTGCAGAGGTACCTCAATCGATATCGAATCTCATTGCAAAATTTAAGCTTGAAAAAGAAGATATCGATATCTATTTTTTTCATCAAGCCAACAACTTCATAGTAGAAACGCTAGCAAAAAACTTGAAAATTTCACTTCATAAAGCACCTCTCGTATTTTCTAAATTTGGGAATCAAAGTTCAGCCTCCATTCCATTTACGATGGCAGATACACTCAGGAAAATGCATGCCAAGCAATGCTTACTTAGTGGATTTGGTGTCGGGTTTGCATGGGCCAATGCCATTATTGATGTAAGCGATCTGGAAATATATTTTTAATACCACAAAGAAAAAACTTTATACTCATTGATACTCGTTCATAGCACACATACCTGGCTCCCGCTTACCGAGCAGTGGATTTACCGACAAGTGAAACACATTACAGGGATGCAACAAATTGTAGTATGTGATAAAAAGGATGCCACGATGGAGGAACTTGTTCAAACATACTATAATCCTCAATCACTTTACAGCCTTTCGAATCGAGTAAGAAATAAACTTGGAATGTCTGACCGTTTCCGAAGCAAAATATTGGAAATTTACGATACGCCCATTCTATTCTCTCATTATGGCATACAAGGCTTCCGCGATTTACAATTAAAAAAGAAAAAACACATAACGCGTTTTTACGGCTATGATTTAACACGTACCTTGAAATCGGATAGGCGTTGGAAAAACAGATACGAGAAACTCTTTGATGAATGCGATACCTTTATTGTTGAAGGACCTTCAATGAAAACCACATTGACTTCACTGGGCTGCCCTGAAAATAAAATTAATATAAGTTATCTGGGAACCGAAGTTGCAGATATACCCTTTAGTCCTAGGAAGGAAAATGACACACTGAATGTTTTGATCGCATGTGCTACAGCCGAACGGAAGGGAATCATTTATGCTTTAAAAGCATTGGAAAAAGCAATACGGCAGTATAAAATCCCTATACACATTCATTGGGTAGGCGCACGAAACTCCAACTATATCGAATATGTTAAATACGAAAAACTATTAAATGATTTCATCGCTGCCTCTAATTTACAGCCGCACATCACCAGATATGGGTTTTTGCCACAAAAAGAATTACAAGTGATCGCAAGGAAATGCGAGATTGCTATTCATCCTAGCGTTTGGGCCGCCGATGGCGACTGTGAAGGAGGATACCCGGTAGTATTAATCGATTTGATGGCATCAGGTCTGCCCGTGATATCAACTACCCATTGCGACATTCCTGAAGTGGTGACGAATGAAAACGGTTATTTATGCCCAGAAAAAAATGTAGACGCCCTCATTGAGGCATTGGTTGATGCTTATCAGGAGAATACCTATATCAAAAAGTCGGTAGTCGCAAGAATTACAACAGAAAAAAAATTCGATTGGGATATTTTAGGACTTGAACTTACTAAGATAATAGGACACTAAATTAACGGGTTGGATGAAGTTTGATTACCGTGGTACATTGAGCGTAAAAGAATGAAGTATCTTTCACATACCCACGCCGTTGTAACAATCGATAGTTCCCATCGGTAGTGCTGTCAACCTTGGCATTTTCGTCGCAGTACAAAACAACATTGCTCCCTTTATGCTTATCTAAAATAGAGCCCAAACTGTCGCTGTTCCAGATTCTATATACTTTTCTCTTGCTTAGATCTTCATTATAGTTATTGCCCGATTTAAAAAGCGATCTGTCATAGTAATAACTAAATCCCAGATCGGCCCAAAGGGGGGCGATGAGTATGATGGCCCCTGGACTTTCTTGTTGAAACTGCTTCGCTGTGATGGTAGCCCCCTTCCACTCTCGAAGCAGATAATCGGGGCTCATTCGAGAAAAATTTTGATAGGAGATATAAACGATGTTTAACAAGAAAAGAGGAGCCCAAATGCTACCCAACGGCTTAAAGAATATGGTCAGGCAAAGTGCGAAAAATAAAAATATTGGAATGGTTGTATAAACATAATACCTGTCGATAAATAAGGGATAGGTATTGCCATAGTACCACGTGTAGGCAATTGGCATTGTGATCATTAGGAAAAATAAAACAAAGTAATACGAATTTTTTAAATTTATCTTTCTTCTGTATAAACACACTACAAAGTAAATGATGAGACCAACAGTAAAAAATGTAACCATGGAGTCGAAAATGATATGCCCGTTTACTAATGTTTTAACAGCGCCTAACCATGCTTGTGCCGTAGGCGCGTTAAACTCGAAAAATGTGAAATATCCTGATGCACGTATCTTGAAAAAAACTAGCATTGGAATCACAAGAACTGTATTTGCTGCAAAAACAAGGAAGGTGTATTTGAAAAAAAAATTGTTTCTAAATGCCACCAGCCAGCCTATCGCTTCAGCAACAATAACAAACCCTGCAAAGTAATGGGTATAACACATGAGAACATTAACGAACAATAAGTAGAAAAAAAGCTTCTTCCTCATTGGTTCTTGATAACAGATAACACTATAGTAAACCGAAGCTGCTACTAGCATACTAAACAAAGCATACATTCGGGCTGCTACCGAATAAAAAAACTGTAGGCTGTTGAACATAAAAAGCAGCGCCACAAAAACGCCCATCCACCTACCTTTCAGTCGAGTACCTGTGGCATATAAGAAAATCACCGTTCCACAACTAAAAAGCAAGGAAGGCATTCGAAGCGCAAACTCGCCAATGCCAAAAACTTTGGTATAATAATGCAAAAAAAGTTCATAAAGTGGTGGGTTATTACCTTTAAACAACTCAGCTATAATTTGAGGAACTGAGAACTGAGAATAAAAAACACTAAAAGGCTCATCCCAGCTTAAATCGCGAGCGGTAAGAAAGGGGTATTTTGAAAAAAAGTTGTACGCGACTAATAGAACGCAGATCCAGAAATTAGAATTAGACAGACTGCTTTTTACGGTTTTCATTTTGTGAGATAAATTCGTACTTCCATGGTATCATTAAGATTATACTCATCAGGTGCGGCAAAGCGCTGCAAAAGCTCTACTTCATGCATCTCCACAACACTTATAGGCAGCATGCTCTCACGCGGACAAAGTCGAGAATCCCACATTATAATGGAATTTGGTTTATACGATTTGCACCCGTGCTGGTATAAATTTAGTGAAATCTTTTCATCGAATGGATCCTTATTAAGTTTAGTTGGAAAAAATGGATCCTGATAATATATCGGGTAGTTTTCCAGTTTATTCGCTTTTAGAAATTCTATTGCATCCATCTCCAATTGCTCGAACCCCGTATACTTAAAAGGAAAAGCGTATACGTAACGTGGCATGATGAATAACCAAATCACCGCAGCGACCAGAATTAATTTGGCCATTTTATACTTCATAAATTTCTGCTGCACTATAAACTGAAAACCACAAAATGCCGAATATCCGATACAAGGCCCCACTCCTGCCATCACGCGGTCGAGACCAGCAGAGCCAAAAATGCCTTTGTACCAGAAGTAACTATGTGCTGTAAAATAAACAACCAAACCTCCAAATAATAAAACCACTTGAATATGTAGTTCTCTGTTTCTGAAATCCTTCTTAAAGCGAAATAGAAAAGCGACGATGGCGACGATTAAAAATATGGAATAGGCCCATCCAAACGTGGCGTAATGCATCTCGAAAAAATGGTACCAAGGTCCATGACCATAGTTAGTAGGCTTCGTTAGATACACATTTGTTCCAAAAACCCAGTTCCAGGTACCTTTAAAAAAATACCCAATTAGTGTAAACACTAAAAATCCAATCGTTAAAAATGGGAGCGCCAACCACCTTCTATAATAAATGCAAACTATAGCAAAGAGAGGCAAGAATAAGAATCCCTCACTTCGAATAAACGGCAGAAATGAAATAACCAGGCAAGCCCATTGTACTCTATAGATATGAAAGAGAAAAACCGCTGTCATAATGCATAAAGCAAAAACGCTTTCGGTGAGCCCCGTAAAAAGTGTCACAAAATAAATTGGCACACTTAACACAAAAACAACGGCCAACCATTGATATTTCTCGAACTGGTTTTTAGCCATTCTAAAAGCGAAATAAGCAGAGAGTATAGCGCAACCAATATTAAACAGTTTAATTCCAATAAAACCAAACTGGGAAGGCAAGGAAGCAAGTGTTGTGTAAAGAGGTTTACCCCATTGATCCAAAAATAATTCAGGGTGTTTAAAGGCATAGCGCGCCATTTGATAATGCATCCAACTATCACCGCCCCCATAAGTGCTTTCAGAGAGTAAAGCACAGAGAAGCAGAACTATGGTATATGCTAATAAGAAGAAGGTCGCTAATTTATTTGTTTTACTCAATGTTTGTCAACGAATTTAAAATCATTTTAAAGTTTAATTCCTACTAAACAACCCATATTTTAAGATGCAATAGATCGCACGAAAACCGTCGCGTGGTCCTATTTTCTTGCCTTCTTCGTAGGTTCGGCCGTAATATGATATGCCCACCTCATAAATACGAACTTTGTCTAATCGCGAAATTTTGGCCGTTACTTCCGGCTCGAAACCAAATCTTTTCTCCTTTAACGAAAGGCTTTTTAACATCTCGGAATTAAAAAGTTTATAACAGGTTTCCATATCGGTCAAATTCAAATTGGTAAACATATTACTACAAAAAGTAAGAACTTTATTTCCGATGGTATGCCAAAAGAAAAGGATACGATGTGCATTACCTCCAATAAACCGAGTACCATAAACCACATCGGCAAATCCATCTATGACAGGTTTAAGCAGGATGTTAAACTCCTCAGGGTCGTATTCTAAGTCGGCGTCTTGAATAATGATAAATTCTCCTTTCGCTTTCTGAATTCCAGTATGTAGTGCAGCACCTTTGCCTTGATTTTTCTCATGACTGTAGAATTGAATATTTAACTCCGGATTGTCGCGCATGTATTGATTTACTGCCTCTACCGTATTATCTTTACTACAATCGTTCACTATGATAACTTCCTTTTGGAGGTTATTAAGCAATTGAACCTTTTTAACCTTATCTAAAATTAGGTGGATGGTTCGTCCTTCATTATAAGCTGGTATTACGATGGAAAGAGTTTCAAAGGATTTCATATATTTGATACGTATTGTTTGCTAAAAGCGGCAAAGTTAAAAATATTGAGGGAATTGAGAGAATTAGTAATTTAAGGGCTGAGTACTGTTGTTAACACTTTGATCCTTATCAGGTATTTTTACCCTCTCTTGTTTCATAAACTCGCATAATATTTGTTGAATATCTTTATTGTGGCTATATTTCTTCAGGTTATGCTGCATGTTCTCTGGCTTTGGCTCTCCGAAAGAAATGTCGATAAATCCAAAGCCCTTGTACTGCCCATTTTCTATTCGAACAAACGATTTTTCTGATTTTTCTCTGCCAGAATCCAGAACAAAAAAACTTTCATTTTTAAAACTAACACTCTCAATAGCAGCCATTACCCTCGAGTTATACTCTGCTGGCGACTCTTTTTCTAAACAGGCGCCAAGGCACTTATGCAATTGGTAATCGAAGCAAGGGCCCCCAAGATTATGCAAGCCACATTTGGATAAACATAGCTTGTATTCGGCGATCAGCTTATAGAAAACGTTTTTGGCAGAGAAAATGGAATCGGCCGTCATTAAAGGCTCCACCCCTTCTTTAAGCTTCTCAATATGCAAATTAACATACCCTTCCGTATCACTAGCTTGATAGATGCCAAAAAATGGTACGGCTCTCGTTCGTTTCTGAGCCACATTATAGATTGGCTTTAGTCTTTTAATTTCATCCGATTCGAGCAATAATGCAATCAATTCACTTCCTGTGATTTCAAAACTTATGTCTGCTATTTCATGCTGCAGATGAAGCACTTTTCTACTTCCTGCTGCAGAAAAGTGTTGAAGAATCCTTTTTTTGATGTCTTTGCTTTTACCAACATAAATTACATCCCCTTTTTTATTATGAAAATAATATACTCCAGTAACACGGCTGGGTACTTTTTCGAGTACCGATTCGTCGAGTAGCGGCGGTAAATTAGAGCTCCTTATTTCCGAAGGCAACCAATCGGGTGTTAAGGTGGTGGTGTTATTTTCAATGATCTTACCAAACAAGATCGCTGTCGCTTCTGCATCGCCAAGTGCACGGTGCCTGTTTTTAATTTGAATATTAAGGCTATCACATAAATTGCCCAAACTATACGAGGCCAAACCTTTAAAAGTATTTCTACTCAAACGCACTGTACAGAGGGTTTTCCTATGATAAATGTACCCAAGGTCTTTAAACGCTGCCTTAATAAAACCATAATCAAAACGTACGTTATGCGCCACGAAAACAGTCCCTTCTGTAAGCTCTAGAACCTCTTTAGCAATCTCGTGAAAAGGAGGTGCCCCTCGCACCATCTCGTCATTGATGCCAGTAGCTTGAGTAATAAAATAGGGAATCGGACATTTCGGGTTTACCAGTGAGCTAAACCTTCTCACCACCTGCTTGCCATCGTGAAGAAGAATCGCAATTTCAGTAATCTTACTATTTTCAGGACTACCGCCAGTGGTTTCGATATCTACAATTGCATACAAAATGGCAACAAAGCTAATCTTTAATTGCCTTCTTTTACGGTTTTTTAGGATCTAATTCCGACGCCCCCATAATTCCGAGAAGAAACTGAAGTCTTAAAACAGTTGGGGCTGATTAAATGGTGGGCACTGCTGTTCCACCATGCTTTCGGGATGATTCCGATCATTTCTAGTATGATTTAATTGGGGAGATACAGGGTAGGCAACCAGCTCTAATTCAATATTAGGTTTAACCAACCCCATTATTTCTTCTCTTGTCAGTTGGGGTTCAATCCATCTCTTCTCGTCTCGTTTGGAAATAATCAGAGGCATGCGTTTCTTGACATTATGAATTTTCTCCATCAACTTATTAGCGGGTGTTGTTAGAATACTGAAAGTATTGTTTGGCTCCCCTGTTCTAGTATCAATCCAAGACTCATAAATACATCCTAAAGAAAACATGGAATTGCTCTCGGCTTTAATGAAATAAGGATACTTCATTTTGTTTAGATGCCGCCACTCATAAAAACCATTTACGCCAAGGAGGCATCTTTGGCTAACCATGGCATGTTGGAATGAAGGTTTGTTGAATGCGGTTTCCCCAACAGCATTCAAGGTCTTTGTTCGAATTTCCTTTGCCGACTCGAAATGCTCTACCCAAGGAGGAATTAATCCCCATTCAAAAAGAAAAATGCCGTCGTACTTCACAATCGGGAGTTTAGGGTGATCGAAACCGCTCACAAAATAAAACAAGGGCAACTGCGGTATATTTGATTCTATAGAGAGCTCGGGTGGCAATATTTCTCTATAGCGCTCTGCGTATTGCTCCGATTTTCTTTCAATAAAGGCGACACTGTAACACATATTTTCAAGCTTTGATCCTCATTTTAAAATAATAATTATTATAGAAATTGTTGTTTCAAAGTTATAACTTCTGAACTCATTCCTTTCCCTAGAAATAGCACAATTCAGACAAAAGACTACTTCTCATACAGTTTAAAAAAAACAGAGATGCCGTCAATTATTTCCGAGGCAATCAAACTTGTTCTTGAGCTTTTAGAAGCCACTGCATCGCCTGCAAACCCATGCAAATACGCGCCTAAAAGTGCTGCATGCTGCACTGAATAACCTTGTGCACACAAAGAGGTAATAATACCGGTAAGCACATCACCACTTCCAGCAGTAGCCAAACCATTATTACCGGTGGAATTAAAATAGGCCATGCCATCCGGAGTTGTGATGGAGGTATATTGACCTTTAAGCAAAACATTTACCTGATATTTTCTTGAAAAATTTAATTGCGTTTTAAACCGCTCATGGCTCGATTTATGAATTTGTGTGAGCCGGTCGAATTCTCCTGGATGAGGCGTTAAAAGAATATTCGAGTGTAAACGCGAATACCATTTTGGGTTTCGAGAAAGAAGTGTGAGCCCATCGGCATCAATGATTAGCGGCATTTTCGTTTGATTTAAAAGTTGGGAAAGCATCTCCGAGCTATCACCCTCAAAGCCTATACCTGGGCCATAACCGATGGAATCATACGAGGTTAAATCAAGCTGTATAAATCGTTCCAATGTATGGCCAATTTGTATCATTGCCTCAGGAAGGACGCACAGAAGTGGGGTAACAGCTTCTTCCGGCACATAAGCAGTAACGAGGCCACATCCCGTTTTTAATGCCGCCTTGGTGGATAAGATGGAAGCCCCTATTTTCCCTTTGCTTCCAGCAATGATTAAGGCATGACCAAAGGTTCCCTTATGTCCGTTTGTTGGTCGAGGTTTAATTAACTTTCGAATATCGTCCGAATCTAAATAGTGAAGAGTTGTATTCTGGTTCTGAATTAAAGAATCTTCAATTCCGATTTTTACACATTCAAAATGGCCTACAAATGGGTTGTTTTCTGGGAACAAAAAAGCAAGTTTAGGCAAATGGATGCTCAACGTATAATTCGCAAGAACTGTATTTTTGAGGCTGCTTTCGAATAAACCATCGGACGATAATCCGGATGGCAGATCTATGGCAATTTTAAAATTAGGCAGGGTGTTTATCTTTTGCACAAGCGCTAAACCCAGGTTCTCCAAGGGCCGTGACAATCCAATTCCAAAAATTGCATCAATAATACAATCCTCATGATCGAATTGCATGGCTTCAATCTGCTCCTCATTCACAATCTCAACAAACTCAATATCGAGGTTCTTTAATTTATTTAAATTGAGGATGAACTCGTCAGTGTATTTCCCTTGTAAAACCACTGCTTTTACCCTTTTGTGCAACAGAGCGAGGTATCGTGCTAATGCCAAACCATCTCCTCCGTTATTTCCCGGCCCGCAAAAAATCAGAAAGGAATCAAATTTTGAAAATCTCATTATGATTTGAGAAAGCAATGATTTAGCGGCGCGTTCCATTAATTCTACTGATGAGATGGCTTCGCTCAGGAGCGCAAAATGATCTAATTGTTTCAACTGAGATGCGCTTAAAATTTTCATGATTCGAAATTTTAAAAAAATCCTGCCCAAGTCATCGTTTAGTGGCTTTCCTGCTCAGTTAGGTCAACAACCCAGCGTGCCAGTTTTTCATTCAAGAGTGGATATTGAATCAGGATCAAACTTAATCCCTTTTTGGTCATCATCCAGTCGATATAAGTTTTATTTTCAGTTTCATCATAAATATAAATTTTCTTAAAATGATGACTAGAGTCAACACCTGCAAGCGAGCATACCTTCATGGCCTTCTGCAGCGCTTCAAGCATTTCATCAGGAGCGATTACCCCACTACTGATTAGATGTTGAATAGAATAACAACGATTAGAAAAACACAGTGCATCCTCGAATTCCTGCTGGCAGGAATCATTACACGGATAAGCATAATTACGAATCTGAAATGTATTCATAAGATATAATGGTTATACGGAAATCTGTTTCAATTGTTCAAATAAATCCTTCTGTTTCTCAGTAAGCTTCTCAGGAAGATCAACAAGGAGTTGAATATATAAATCGCCGAATTGCTCTGGATTCCCATTCAGTGGCATGCCTTTCCCTTTTACCCGAATGGTTTTACTGTTTTGAGTGCCTGCAGTAATTTTCACTTTAAGCTGACCCGACAAGGTGTCAACAACCACATCCCCTCCTAAAACGGCAGTGAACAGATCAATTTTCTGATTCAGGTAGATGTCATTGCCTTTGCGGCTAAAACGTGGATGCTCTAGGACTTTAATCTTAACAAACAAATCGCCGTTATCTGCGCCGTTTCCTTTACCCCCTTTTCCTTTAATACGTAATACTTGACCTTCAAAAGCTCCCGGTTTTGAGGACACCCTGATCTTTTCATTTTCCAACTGAATTACACGACTGGCACCGGTATAAGCTTCTTCCATGGTGAGTTCCATCTCCGTTTCAAAATCACTTCCTTTTCGTTTTGAATTTCGAAAACCATTTCTACCGCCTTGATTATTCCCTGAACTCCGACCAAAAAACTGCTCGAAAAAATCTGAATTATTACTACTCCCAAAGCCTCCGTTTCCTTCGTAATAATTTTGCTGACTATTATTAAAGGGATTCCCTCCATGTCGTTTACCCCCCTGCTCAAAATCTCGCCAATTTTCTCCGAGCTCGTCATACTTTTTCCTTTTCTTCGGATCACTCAACACTTCATTAGCTTCATTGACAAGCTTAAACTTCTCTTCTGCTTCTTTATTACCTTGGTTTTTATCGGGGTGAAATTTTATGGCCAGTTTTCGAAAAGCCTTTTTTATTTCATCTTGAGAGGCCTTTTTATCAACTTCTAAAAGCTTATAGTAGTCCTTATAATCCATATGCAAAGTTATAAAATATGTTATCTATCGAATAATTATTTATTCGACCCTTTGTTCATGACTTCCTTTCTTTGCGTGGGCTACTTGGGTGACTCCTTCGTGCGGAAAGCGACTTAAAATCATACTTTTATTTCCCGTCTCTGATATTGGCAAGGGAATCTCCCTCTCGAAAATTCATTGACTGTTATACTCTTTTCGGCCTAGTCGAATTATTTACTATTCACAATGCCATCAAAAAAAGTATGACAAAAAAAAACCCAGACTATTAACAGCCTGGGGTTTTCAATTAACTTTTAGGACTACTGTCGCTCTTGGAAATAATTAGCCATTCTTTCAAATTTCTGTGCTTGCAGTTGAATCTGATCAGCATAATCTTTTAACCCGTTTTGTCGAGCCATGTTAGCCGATACTTGAATAGCCTGAAAGTCCATACGTGCATCATCTCTAACAGGTCTGAATGTTTTACCTGAGGAAGCGTATTTGTCATAATATGTTAGTTCATCAAAGCATTGCTTCAATAGTTTATCATTCCAAGTCTTCGCTTTGGTGGTATCGCCTGCAGCATAATAGGACTCTACAATTTGAAGGAAATAATAATTCATTGGTATATTCTCCACAGGTAGCTCGGTCATACATCTATCCAACACCTCAATAGCACGCTTTTTATCGCCTGCCTTTACCCATTCTGCCGAAAGGCGTGAAAAAACATTCCGGAAATTATACGTCTGACGCATGCTTGTTTGATCCACATAAACGCCTTGATGATTTAATCCACCGAATTTGAATTTCTCCATCACTGCATGATCAAGTTTTTTCACATTGATTCTTCCTGATTGTCTGTTTTCACCCTCGTCGGTATTCCGAATTGGAACTAATTTATACGTGAATCCATCGAGTTGGAAGTAAGGCTGTAAGCCAAGATATGGCTCGGCACCCGTAGTAATTGCCCAATAAATAGGGCGGGTGTTGATATTATTCGCGATGATATCAAGAGTTACTAAATCATTCTTTAAAATGTATTTGTCTTTACCCGGTGAAGGTAATTCCCAAATTATACTGTCCACCATCAAACCTTCGTCTTCTTGCGAAACAACATGGTTTTGCTTGCATAATTCCTTATCTATTTTGATACTCAATTTCTTGGTTGGATAATAGCTATAACCTTCTTCTCCTCCACCTTGACTTTGCACGGTGTTCTTGTCGTTACACACGAAATTCATCCAGGTGCTTAGATCCACATAATCTTTTAATTTTTTGCCTGTAGTAACATAAAAAACTTGATCACGCACACCTTGCACATATTGGTTTGGCTTTAAGGTAAGTTTAATAGGTTCACTATCGTATACCTTTCTATTCAAGACATCAACATACCAGTCGGTGTTTAACAAACTAAGATTGATGATTCGTATATCAGGGCGCACTCCTTCAATATTTTGTGCATACCATAAAGGATACGTATCATTATCTCCGTTGGTGAATAGAATCGCATTGGGGTCGCAACTTTCCAAGTAACATTTAGCGTAGTCTGCACTAATAGTACGATTACTACGGTCGTGATCATCCCAGTTTTGTTTTACCATATTGCCTGGCACCACCAATAAACTAAACGCAGTTACTCCTGTAGCAACCAGAGAGGGGTTCGTGTATTTTTTCAACAAGTCATAAAGGAATAAAATACCAAACCCAATCCAAATGCAGAAGGTTTGCATACTTCCAACATAAGCATAGTCCCGTTCACGCGGTTGCAGTGGTGGGAAGTTCAAGAACAATACAATGGCAATACCCGTAAAAAAGAAGAGTAATCCCACGACCAAACTATCTTTTTTGCTTTTCTTGTAATGCCAAATCAATCCTAAAATACCTAGGAGGAAAGGTAATCCATAATAAATATTATGTCCTTTATTGTCGGTCAAAGAACTAGGTGCTCCTGGTTTGATCCCTTTGCGCCAGCTATCAATGGCTGGTATTCCGGTGATCCAGTTTCCATTGGTCAGCTCTCCATTCCCCTGTTCTTCGCTTTGTCGGCCTATAAAATTCCATGCAAAATAACGCCACCACATGAATCCAATTTGATAGGAAACAAGAAAATCAATATTGTTAAAAAAGCTAGGTTTCTTATTTCCAATACCTTCCCATTCTTTGTACGCTTGCACATGATCGGCACGGCTGCTGTGCATACGAGGCAAGATTGTGCAATCTTTAGGATCGTATTTATACGAAAACTTCGCCCCTACTTCTTTATATTTCTTCTCATCTCTATCGATACGGTATTGCATTTCGCCATAATTCTGATCGATAGGTTCTGCGTTATAATAAGGTCCATAAAACAAGGGAGTCTCACCATATTGATCTCGGTTTATATAACCTAAAAAGCTCCAAACGTCGCTTGGGGCATTCATATTAATTGGTGGGTTGGCGTGGGCACGAACCAATGTTTGAACATAAGAGCCATAGCCTATAATAAGAAAAGTAAACGTTAATAAAACCGTATTCATTAAGGCCCTATCTGCTTTGTTCAAATAGTAAAATGCGAGTCCTACTAAGCCAAAAACAATAATTAAGACCGCCATCATTTTCACCGAAGATCCGAAGATGATACCCAAAAGTAATAACAAACCTGCGCTGCCCCAAATAGTATATTTGTAATTGTCTTTGGGATTGATTGAGTATAAGATTCCAGAAGCAAGTAAGGTTATGAAAGTAATAGCAAATACCACAACACCGCTTCCAAAAGGCATGTCGAAAGTATTTACAAAGGTGCCATCGGCTTTAGCTGCGAGCATTGGAAGCCAAGGTATCAAGATAAAATTCACAAACCCCAATATTGCAAGGGCAATGGCAATGGCTTTAATAAAACCCTTCTGAGTAAAGGTGTATTTACGATAGTAATAAACCAACACCAAAGATGGAATCACGAGTAAATTCAACAAATGGACGCCCACCGCAAGACCGGTGAAATAACCAATCAGGATAATCCATCGATCTGACCCTTTTTCATCTGCAATATTCTCCCATTTCAAGATAGCCCAGAAAACCAAGAAAGTAAAGAAAGAAGAAGAAGCATAGACTTCCGCTTCGACCGCTGAAAACCAGAAGGTATCGCTCCAGCACATGGCCAACGAGCCCACCAAACCGGCGCCCATCATAGCAATGAGGTTGCCGCGGCTATATTCTCCATCGGCTTCAGTTTTAATAACCTTACGTGCCAGATGTGTAATAATCCAAAACACAAACATCACGTTCAAAGCACTGGCCACGCCACTCAGCATATTTATTGCAGTCGTTACATTCCAAACCCCTTGTGAAGAATCGACATTCGTTGCAAACATTGAAAATATTCTTCCCATGAGCACGAACAAGGGAGCTCCCGGTGGATGCGCTACCTGCAACCGATACGCACAGGAAGAGAATTCGCCGCAATCCCAAAAACTACCCGATTTCTCTAAAGTCATCGCAAAGGTATATAACCCGATAAGGAAGGTGAACCATCCTAAAATTAAATTTACTCTGTTAAAACGTTTCATTATTTATAAAAATGTGATTGAAGTTGATTCTTTTGTAAGCGTGCAAACCTACATTATTTATCGTAAAAAAAGAAACACTAATACTATGATTAATCTGCATGTCCAAAGGCGCAGAAAACCTTCTGAGAATAGCTCTTATGCCTCTAAATCCTCAAATCCGTAATTTTTTATCTTTCGGTAAAGAGTTCGTTCGCTGATGCCTAGTTCGCGAGCTGCACGATTCCTGCGGCCTTTATGTTTGAGTAAGGCACGTTTTATGATTTCTTTCTCCTGATCTTCCAAACTTAACTTTACTTCCTCCTTGGGAGTTTCATCGATATGGATGATGGTTTCGTTTTTGGGATTGTTTCTTATAAAATTAGAGGTAAAATTCCCTCCCGTCTGCGGGTAATTATTAACCTCCGCAGTAACAAAGTTTTTGTTGGCGGCATACATATCAGGAGATAAATTTCCCTGTAACATACTCGACACTACATTCTTCAATTCATGCAAATCGTTTTTCACATCAAACAGTATCTTATAAAAGATATCTCGCTCAGTCATCGCCGATGATTCGGTATGCGAAGCTCCACTGGTTGTAACCGGCAGATAGCTTTCCTGCGGCAAATATTTACGCATCACCTCCGACGATATTTCACGGTTGGTTTCCAACACACTCATTTGCTCTACAATATTTTTTAGTTGGCGCACATTGCCTTCCCACTTGCAGTTGAGCAGTACCTGAATCGCTTCAGGTTCCAATTGAAGAATCTCGTTTTTATATTTTTCTGAAAACATCGTGGCGAATTTTCGGAACAAAAGATGGATATCATTCCCTCGTTCGCGTAGTGCCGGAACCCTAATTGGCACTGTACTCAGACGATAGTATAAATCCTCACGAAATTTTCCTTTACTCGACAACAGGTACAGGTCTTTATTGGTCGCTGCCACCACACGCACATCTGTATGTAATGGCTTACTGCTTCCCACTTTAATAAACTCACCACTCTCCAAAATTCGCAACAATCGTGCTTGTGTATCTGAAGGCAATTCGCCAATCTCATCTAGAAAAATAGTGCCTCCACTCACCGTTTCAAAATATCCTTTTCGCGCTTCACTTGCGCCAGTAAAAGAACCTTTCTCATGCCCGAATAATTCGCTGTTGATGGTTCCTTCGGGCAAAGCACCGCAATTAATGGCAATAAATGGCCCATGCTTGCGATTGCTTAACTGATGAATAATTTTTGAAAATGATTCCTTACCTACTCCGCTCTCACCTTGAATAAGTACCGTCATTTCGGTAGGAGCCACTTTCATAGCTGTTTCAATGGCTAAGTTTAAGGCCTGGGAGTTTCCTACAATATCGAATCTGTTTTTTACTTCTTGCAGTGTCATAATTTTTTGACGTTTTTCGTAACTCGTAAAATTTAGTTTAGTGTCTGGCTTGACTCTTGAAATACAGCCCCCTTTAACCTAATACGGAATTCTAACTCATTCTATTCTTTCCAAAAACCATCAACTTGTACCTCTTGTTCTGAGCAAAAACTTCGGGGTTCACGGTTAACAGATTTTTATCAATTTTCTCCTTTATATTAGGGAGAACACCTTGCAGAGCATGGAATATTCCGGGTGCTTTCAACTTTAATTTTTCGATGCCAAAATTATAGAGTGGCAATCCTATGCTGTTTCCCCATAGATACACATAAGCTATGGTAGGAAGGATATTGGGAGTAATATCTTGTTCATACTCCAACTGCCATCCATGGGCAATAACCTTCTCCATGAAGGCGTCCCAATAATGTCCCGATTTCTCCGCTTTATCCCCGATTCGAAAATAGTCACAAGCAATCCATTTCGCTTCGGGGGTGCTGATGGAATGTAATAGAGGTAGGGCGAGATCGAGTTGCAAGTATTGCAACGACTCGGAGGTAATTAAGGTATCAAATTTTGCCTTATTTGCTGCTCCATCCAAATCCTCGAACTTGCAATGATGCAGAGGAATGGAAGGGTATTTTTCAGATATATAATGTACCTGTGTCTGATCAGGGGTTAAGGCGGTGGGTTGATATCCCTTCTCAATCAATAATTTTAACAATCCACCCATACCACAACCAATATCTAGAACCTTTTTACCATTGGTCTCTAATTTCTCCAGTAATAACTCTGCATATCTTAGCTGTGCGTTGTAAATTTGATTGAGGGAAATGTCTTCGGGCCTTATCTCTGGATTGTCGAAATATCCGTAATGTAAAAAGTCACCCTTAAGTATCTCTGCGTAGAGTTTCAATTGGGCATCATCACGCACGCGCTCCACTTTTTTTCTGTTACGTTGCAATTTAAGAATTCGATAAACCTCAATGGGGTTTAGTAGCTTTTTAAATAATGGTGATAATATACCCATGTTTAATAATGATTAATACTTCTATTCGTATCCTATTTATTTTTTTGTGCGAATACTATTCAACGATTTCCCCAATTAAGCTGGTTTGGGTGCTTCTAATAATTTTCACATTTACATAATCGCCTTTTTTCACTTCTCCTTTTTTCGGAAAAACACATACCACATTGCCGTCATTTCTACCTCTTAAATCATTGCCCGAACGTTTCGACTCGCCTTCAATTAAAACTTTATAGGTGTTGCCAATACGTGCTTCATTTTTCTTTTTACTCACCTCACTCTGCATGTCGATGATACTTTGCAGACGGCGTTTCTTCACTTCCAACGGAACATCGTCGGGATATTGTCGGGCAGCTAAAGTGCCAGGACGTTCACTATAAAAATACATATAGGCGAAATCGAATTTCGCTTCCCGCATCAAGGCTATCGTCTCATTTAGTTCTTCTTCGGTCTCGGTACAAAACCCTGCTATCACATCCGTACTGATGCCACAGTCGGGCAATATCTCACGAATGCGCGCCAAGCGTTTCACGAACCACTCGGCACTATAAGTGCGGTTCATTAACTCCAACACTCTACTACTTCCACTTTGCAAGGGGTAATGAATATAATTGCAAATATTTTCGTATCGGGCCATCGTATACAATACCTCATCGGTGATATCTTTGGGGTGGGACGAACAAAATCGTATACGACAATTAGGAACAGCTTTAGCCACCATCTCTAGCAGTTTATCGAACGACACCATTAATTCATCGCCAGAAGCGATTACTGTTTCTTCCCTATCTTCCTTTGCCGTTTGCTTTTCTATTTCAGCATCCAATTCTTTTATCAGATTAATGGTTGCCTCTGTTTTGAACTGATTATTAAAAACACCTTGACGTTCTAATCGTTCAACCTCTTTTTTTGTGTTGCTGATATTGCTCCATTTGTAACTATCTACATTTTGTCCTAGCAACATGATCTCTCGATAGCCCATCTTTTCTAGTTGAATACACTCGCTTACAATACTAAAGGGGTCGCGACTGCGCTCTCGTCCTCGGGTGAATGGCACTACACAAAAGGCGCACATATTATCGCACCCACGCATGATACTCACATAGGAAGAAATTCCATTTTCGTCGAGCTTTACCGGGGCAATTTCGGCATAGGTCTCTTCCTTGCTCAGAATGATATTCATCGCTCGTTGTCCATCGCCTACCTCTAATAATAGTTTTGGGATATCGCGGTAGGCGTCGGGTCCGATAATTAAATCAACCATCTGCTCCCGATCCATTAACTCCTTCTTCAAACGTTCGGCCATGCAACCTAACACCCCTACCACTAAAGAAGGTTTTCGCTTCTTCTCATTATGTTTAATCTGATGCAATCGATTCCATACGGTCTGTTCAGCATTTTCACGCACTGCACACGTATTTAAAAACACGGCATCAGCCTCATTAATATCATTTGTGAGGTCGAAGCCTTCCCCTGCCATAATTGAGGCCACCACTTCGCTGTCGGCAAAATTCATTGCACAGCCATAACTTTCTAAATATAGCTTACGTTTGATAATAGTTTGGGGTTGATCCATTTTCACAAAAGGGCGGCAAATTTACGAAATTATACTGACAAGGTGGCAGAAACTTTTCTTTAAAAAAACCAGCATGAACCTTGTACTTTTGCCCTGTGAGTTTTGAAAGTGATTATTTTAGGCTATTACAAGAACCTAATTTAGAATTTGAGAAAATGGCCCTGCTGCTCTTTCGTTGGCAGGCTCAAAAGATCACTGTGTATAAGCAGTTTTTGGACTTCTTGAATATCAATGTCGAAGAGATAACAGCCATTGAACAGATCCCCTTTATGCCTGTTTCGTTCTTCAAAACACATAAAATAATTGCACTAGATGCAGACGACCGTTTCTGTTTTACGAGTAGTACAACCACGGGTGGAATCCCTTCTAAACATTATGTGCCCGATTTAAAATGGTACGAATGGAGTTTTAAAAACGGATTTAACCATTACTATGTTGATTATCGTGACTTTTGTGTATTGGGATTGCTCCCTAACTATATTGAACGAGGTGGCTCTTCACTGGTATATATGGTAAAACAGTTTATCGAAGAAAGCAAATACGCTCAAAGTGATTTTTATTTGAATGATTTTAGTGCCCTAAGCAAACAACTTCAGGAAAATGAAAAAAATGGTATACCCACCTTGCTTCTTGGGGTAACCTATGCGCTTTTAGATTTTGCTCAACAATTTCCAATGCCACTAAAAAACACCATCGTAATGGAAACTGGTGGTATGAAAGGAAAGCGCAAAGAGCTTCTACGCTCGGAAGTACATACGCAATTGAAACACGCTTTCTCCCTTGCTGCCATTCATTCGGAGTATGGGATGACAGAGCTCCTTTCTCAGGCCTACTCCAAGGGAGACGGTATCTTTGAATGCCCTAAGTGGATGCGGGTTTTGGCTGCCGACTTAAATGATGCTCGAACCATCCTACCCAAAGAAAAAGCGGGTAGTCTTAACCTAATTGATCTGGCCAATATCAACTCATGCGCCTTCTTGGCCACCGAAGATTTGGGTGTGGTTCATAGCAATAACTCTTTTGAAGTGATCGGCAGAAAAGACCATAGTGATATTCGGGGGTGTGGGTTAATGTATACCCCTGTATAGAAGTTGGAATTAATTCTCAAACACAGGTATATTTTCTTTCCTGTTTTACCGTATTTTCGTAGCCACTATATAATTTTGTTTTGAAAGATTTTAGAAAACTGTTTCAACTTATTCTACCATATAAGAAATATGCCATAGGGAATGTTGTTTTCAATTTTCTCGGTACTGTGTTTAGTGTCGTCTCCATTGCATTGCTCATGCCGTTCCTGGATATTTTATTCGACAAAACGAAGGAGGTTGCCACGGCACCCGAATTTAGATTGTCGGTGCCAACAGCGATCGAATACTTTAAATATTTTTTAACTCAAATAAAACAGGAACAGGGGGCACAAACCACCATTCTTTATGTGGGTCTTTTCATACTGATTGCCATCATCTTAAAAAACTTGTTTGTTTATGGTGCACTTTATATAATTACCCCGCTAAGGCAATATATCATCCGCGATTACAGAAATAAGTTTTACAGTAAGCTCTTACGCTTGCCCATTTCATATTTTAACAACGAACGTAAAGGCGACCTGATTTCGCGGTTTACCAACGACATCACGCAGGTAGAATGGAGTGTATTGATGGCCTTGGAATCGCTTTTTAAAGAGCCCATCAGTGTTATCGTTTTTTTGACAGCTCTATTTATCGCTAGCACAAAACTTACTTTGATTGTTTTTTTGGTATTGCCTTTGGCGGGGATCTTCATCGCCGGTATTGGTAAAATATTAAGAAGAGAATCAAAAATAAGACAAAGCATCTTGGGTAATATAATTACCCACCTGGAAGAAACCATTGGAGGAATGCGTATTATAAAGGCTTTTAACAATGAAGAAACGATGCGTAACCGCATGCTCGAGAACAATAAACACCTCACCACATTAAGCATTAAAACCAGTCGATTAGGTGATGCTTCTTCTCCACTCAGTGAAGTGTTCGGTATTTTTGCCGTGGTTATTTTGCTGTGGTTTGGTGGGCGGATGGTCTTAAATCAACAGATGGAAGCCAGCGCTTTTATTATTTATTTAGGGCTATTCTCTCAGGTTATTTCTCCAGCCAAAGCCATCAGTAATGCTACCAACCTAGTAAAACGTGGCAGCGCCAGTCTCGACCGTATTGAAGAAATACTTGCTGCAGAGGAAACCATTTCCAATAAACCCAATCCTATAATCTTAAAATCATTTGAAAAATCAATTGAATTTAAAAATGTGAGTTTTAAATATCGTGAAGAATATGTTTTACGGAATATCAATTTAGTCATTGAGAAAGGCAAAACAGTTGCACTGGTGGGGCCATCGGGAAGTGGGAAATCTACTTTGGCCGATTTAATACCACGTTTCTACGATATTGAAGAAGGGGAAGTGCTTATTGATGGTATAAATGTGAAGGACTATGAGATGCATAGCATGCGAAGTGTGATGGGCATTGTTACCCAGGAGAGTCTCTTATTTAATGATTCCATTAAAAGCAATATCGCCTTTGGTATGCCTAACAAAACAGAGGCTGAAATTTTGCAGGCCGCGAAAGTAGCCAACGCATTGGAATTTATCGACCAGTCAGATTTCGGATTTGAAACGAATATAGGAGAACGTGGCAGCAAATTAAGTGGCGGACAACGCCAACGAATAAGTATTGCCAGAGCGGTCTTGAAAAATCCCGACATCTTAATTTTAGATGAAGCCACCAGCGCTTTGGATACCACCAGCGAACGTCTTGTACAGCAAGCCTTGGACAATTTGATGCATCAACGAACCAGCATCGTCATCGCACACCGTTTAACTACCATCCAAAATGCTGATCTTATTGTGGTACTTAGTGAAGGAGAAATTAAACAACAAGGCAGTCATTCGGAGTTGCTTGCCCATCACGGAATATACAAAGAGCTTTATCGGATGCAGGAATAGCTCTAAATTGCTTTGTGAGCCATCGCAACATGCTGAAGATGATCGGATAAATCTTTCCCTAAATAGCGATCCACCACATTATGAATCACATAGAGTACAGGAGTTACCGCAAACGCGACTAAAAATTTATATGTGTAACTCACCAAAGCGGTAACGATAAATTGTTGCCCTGTCATTTTTCCAGGCAAATAAAACGCAATACCTAATACCACAAACGTATCGATAAGCTGTGAAACTATGGTTGAGCCCGTGCTTCGAAGCCACATGTGCTTGTGCCCTGTGCGCTTCTTAATCGCATGAAACAAATACACATCAACTAATTGTCCGAGTAAAAAAGCGGTGATAGAAGCCACAATAATGAGTAATCCTTGACCGAAAACTGCATTATAGGCTTTATCCATATTAATTATTTCGCCATTATTCTGCTGCATAATCCACCAATCGGCAGGAGTGGTTTTCATGGCCGAAAACACACCGACGAAGGCATAAGCAATTAAAATTGCACCGAGATAGGAAAAAAAACGCACCCCTTTTTGCCCAAAATATTCATTGATAATATCGGTCATGATAAAAACAGCAGGCCATAATAACACACCGCAAGTCATGTTCAAATTCTGGTTATCTAACCCAAAAATAGACAGATTTAGAGGTCCGAACCCTAAGGTTCGTTCCACCGAAAATATTTTTGTGCCAATAAATTCAGCTACAATGGCATTGGCGATAAAGAATGCGCCGAGGACTAAAAATAAACGTTGTTTCTTGTTTTGTTGTTCGTGGGTGAGATGCATCAATTTTATAGAATTTTTTTGTAAGAAAGCAAATATGCTATTTAATTGTCGTTTATAAAAACCGCTCTTTCAGTTCAGGAGATGGGATCATACAAGAATCTTGTCTTCCGAAAACGTTATATCTTGAATTTGATATGATGTTATAGAAAAAATCACGAATAAATTTTGGAATGAGAATGAAGATATAAAACAGTCTCCATGGCCATCCAAGTACCTTTGCCACCTGCAAGGCCGCACTCGAACGTTGGTAGTAATTACCTTTCCGAATAAGAACGAAAGATTCGAAATCCTTCAAGGGTAAATCATATTTCTTAAGCAGCGCTTGTCCGATATCCGATTGCAAGGCTGTAAACTTGAATTTCGCTCCCTTATCTCTTTTGATAATGAACTGTACTGTGTGATTGCAAAGATTGCAAACGCCATCGAAAAGAAGTATATTTTCGTGATGCTCCATTGAAATTAGTTTAAGTAGCTGTTTTCCTACCATGATTAAAAACTAGAGATGTCTTCAAAAACACATCGGGCAATTGCAGACATCAAACCTTATTGCCACAATAAAAAAGCCCGGCACATCCGAGCTTTTTTATTCAATTTTATTTAAATATGATCTCCGAACAACACCTTGTTCAAGAGAAAACTTTTACGCCATTGACTCTGCACTCTTCTCCGAGCGTTTGCGTAAATGCTCATCCAATATCGCTTTACGCAGACGTATAATTTTCGGCGTAATTTCTAATGTTTCATCCGCTTGTATATATTCCATCGCTTGCTCTAAGCTCATCTCAAGCTTTGGTGCAATTTTAGCGCTATCATCTTTCCCACTTGCGCGCATATTTGTTAACGCTTTTCCTCTCACAATATTCACTCCCAAATCGCCCGGGCGAATTTGCTCTCCCATGATTTGTCCAACATATACTTCTTCACCTGGATCAACAAAAAAGGTACCCCGGTCTTGCAGCTTATCAATAGAATAGGCTGTGGTGAAACCTGTTTCTGTACTGAACATCACTCCATTCATTCGTCCCGGAATGGCCCCTTTCCAAGGCTTGTACTCGGTAAAGCGATGGGCCATTACCGCTTCTCCGTTGGTAGCCGTAAGCATTTGATTACGAATGCCCATTAAGCCACGGGAAGGAATCGTGAACTCCATATGCTGAATCTCACCTTTCGCTTCCATCACTAGTAATTCACCTTTTCTACGCGAAACGATATCGATTACTGAGCTTGAAAACTCTTGAGGAACATCGACTACCAATTGCTCATAAGGCTCACATTTCTCCCCATCGATTTCTTTTACTAAAACCTGTGGTTGTCCTACTTGAAGCTCATAGCCTTCCCGGCGCATGGTTTCAATTAATATACTTAAATGCAAGATACCTCTTCCAAAAACCATTAAGCGATCGGGGCTATCAGTTTCTTCCACCCGAAGTGCCAAATTCTTTTCTAACTCTTTAAAGATGCGATCACGCAAGTGTCTACTTGTAACGAACTTCCCATCTCTCCCGTAAAAAGGGGAGTTGTTTATCGTGAATAACATATTCATGGTAGGTTCATCAACGTGAATTGGTGCCAAGCCATGTGGATCGTCGAAATCGGCAATAGTATCGCTTATCTGAAAATCATCAATACCAACAACAGCGCAAATATCTCCAGCAAGTGCTTCCTCTACTTTTAATTTCCCTAATCCCTCAAACACATATAATTCTTTAACACGACTTTTTACTTTTTTGCCATCACTTTTTACTAGTGTGATGGGCTGATTTTGTTTGATAGATCCCCTGTGTATTCGTCCGATGGCAATGCGCCCCAAGAAACTTGAATAATCAAGAGAAGTGATTTGCATTTGCAGATTACCTACTTCGGTAACCGGATGAGGGATATGTTCAAGGATACCGTCAAGTAAAGCCACAATATCGGTGGTTGGATTTTGCCAGTCATCGCCAAACCACCCTTGTTTCGAAGAACCGTAGAAGGTGGCGAAGTCTAATTGAAAATCTTCAGCTTCTAATTGAAAGAACAAGTCGAATACCGCTTCGTGCACTTCATCAGGGCGACAATTAGGTTTATCTACTTTATTAATTACGACTATCGGCTTCAATCCTAACTGTAAAGCCTTCTTCAACACAAAACGAGTTTGAGGCATAGGGCCTTCAAATGCGTCGACCAACAGCAATACGCCATCGGCCATTTTTAATACCCGCTCGACCTCTCCTCCAAAGTCGGCGTGACCTGGGGTATCTACAATATTAATTTTTATACCTTTATATTGAACACTAACATTTTTAGCTAAGATGGTAATACCACGTTCGCGCTCTAAATCGTTATTGTCAAGTATCAACTCACCTTTTACCTCGTTCTCGCGAAATAAATTACAATGGTGTAAGATTTTATCGACAAGGGTAGTTTTACCGTGATCGACGTGGGCAATGATGGCGATGTTGCGAATATTTTGCATGTATGGTATAAGTTAAAAAAATTTCCGTTAAAGTGTCAATAATTTTAACTGAAAGTCCTAAAAAAAGTTTGCAAATGTACGTAAAATAAAGGATAATATCTTATAATTCCTTATGTATTAACAAAACTCGTTATTTCTGAAACCCTTTAAATATGCCCCCTTTTATTTCTCTAGAAACAAATACTTTTGCCCATGCGTTATCTCATACTTTTTATGCTCCTTTTTGCAAATTCGCAATTTAGTATTGGCCAATATTATTGCCGGCAGACCGACGCCAATGCGACTCCTAGAGAGCATGAGGCTGATATCACGAACTTGAAACTCGAGGTGGAGTTTAAACCCGGGGCGGGCCTGGTAATCGGCAAGGTGACCCATACCTTTAAATCGTTAAGGCCTCAAATCGACTCCCTTTTCTTCGACGCCCCTGGAATTAACATAAAATCAGCACTGATGGATGGAAAAGCGGTTCCTTATACTATTGGAAGCACAGGGGTTACTGTTGCTTTCACCCAAAAACCTAAATGGGACGAAACCCATAGCCTCACCTTCGAATATGAAGCGTATCCTAAAAAAGGAATTTACTTCATTGGATGGAACACCTATGATTCACTCGATAAAAGGAATAAAACGAGAAGACAAATCTGGACACAAGGACAAGGTGTTGACAACCGTTACTGGATACCGATGTACGATAACATGAATGATAAATTTACAACCGAGACGATAATTAAGTTTAAGAAGCAGTTCAACGTGTTAAGCAATGGCGCATTGAAATCGGTGAAGAGCCTGCCTGATGGAACAAAAGTATGGAACTATGGTATGAGTAAACCCCATGCCGGATATTTATTGATGCTTGCCATTGATGAGTATGCTATAAAAACGACCCAGACGGTCACCAACGTACCCGTTCAATTTTGGTATTACCCCGAATTCCCAGAAAAAGCAGAACCTACTAGCCGTTACACAGAGAATATCATTGAGTTTCTTGAAAAAGAAACAGGCATAAAATACCCTTGGGAAAAATACAGTCAGGTGATGGTTCAGGATTTTATGTATGGCGCGATGGAAAACACCACCGCTACCGTTTTTGGTGATTTCTTTAGTGTCGATTCAAATGGCTATTTCGACCGTAACTATGTGAGTGTTAATGCACACGAACTAACCCACCAATGGTTTGGCGATCTAATCACCGCACGTTCAGGTGCCGACACTTGGTTGCAAGAGAGTTTTGCAACGTATTACCCCAAGCAATTTTTCAGAGCGATGGAAGGAGAAGATAAATACAGCTGGCTTTCACGTCAAGATATGATTACCGCATTAAAGGCGGCCGAAACCGATAATAATCCGGTTCGGTTTTCAGGTGCCGGCACTGCACGCGTATATCAAAAAGGCTCCGTCGTAATCGACATGCTAAGATACGTTTTAGGCGATGATGAATTTAAACGTGTTATTCAATATTATTTAACGAAACATAGCTATGCCAATGTTGAGACCAACGACCTGTATCAGGCTGTGCAGGAGGTGCTAGGACAAAGTGTGGACTGGTTTTTTGAGCAATGGCTTTATCATGGAGGGGAGCCTAACTACAAGGTAAGCTACCAAAATGAAAATAATATGATAAAAGTGAAGGTGGAACAAATACAAGAACTCACCCCCTTGATTGGACTCTTTAAGATGCCTGTTAACGTGGCTATCTATTATAAAAATGGCACTTCTATCACAAAACAAATTTGGGTAGAGAAACAGAGTGAAGATTTTTATTTCGATAACATAAAAAATAACGAAATCGATTATGTGCTTTTCGACCCTAACAACAAGATTCTTAAGAAAATCACTTTCGACAAGTCGACTGCTGAATTGCTGAGTCAGGCGCTGAAAGCACCCTCCATGATTGATCGTTATGATGCCTTTATAGCCCTACGGAATACGCCTCTGTCGCAAAAAAGAGAGGTTTTGGTTGGAGCCTTTCAAAAGGAAACTTTCTTCGGCTGTCGTAATGAAATAATTAAACAATTAATGGAAAATGAAGAAATGTTTGATCTGGTGAAATCGAAAATTGCGAAGGAACATCCGGAGACGATAAAATTCTTCATCAATAGTTATAATGAAATACCACAGGGGTTTCTTTACTATTACGAAGGTTGGCTGAAGCATCCTAGTTACGATATCGTGACTGCGGCACTTCAAAAGGTTTACGACGCAAGCCCTGAGAAAATTTCACAATATTTAGGTGCCACTAAATTTATTTTAGGTCAAAATAATAATGTCCGAATGAAATGGCTGGAGCTGGCCATACAAGCGAAAATATCGGTGAACGAGAACCAAATCTTACTCGTTAATTACACCTCCCCGAGCTACGAATTCAAAACCCGAGTTGCCGCATTTGAAGCGCTGAAGCGATTGAATATCTGTGATATAACGATTGTAAATACTGGATTTGAGGCACTGAGTAGTTTTAACACAAGGCTTTCAGGTCCGGTTAAAACCGTTTTGGAATATTTCTCACAACAAAACTTGTATAAGAAAATGATGATTGAATGCTATCGTAAATGCAGCGATAGTAAGTTGAAGGTGCTGGTGAAGAAAAGTTTTACTTTTTTGAATTAGCATCTTATCAACGCCGGGCATTCTAGCCCTACTTCTCTTTTGCGGCTTCTTTGTTGTTTTTGGTAATGAACTGCTCCAAAGCCATACTCATGCTTGGGCATTCAGGAGTAGGTGCATTTACACTTACCACCATCTTCACATCCTTTGCGGCTTTAGCGGTGGCCTCTCCGAAAGCTGCAATAATCATTTCAGCTTGTTTAAACTTGGGGAAATTATCCTTTACCGATTTTACGGCTGCCGCACTAAAAAAAGCGATGAGATCATAGCTGTTCAAATCCATTTCCTTCAAATCGGCCGATTTGGTATAACAAACAATGCCTTCCTTGAATTTGATTTTGTTTTTCTTCAAAAAGTTAGGAACCTCCGGCTTTCTTAGGTCACTGCACAGATATAAATAATTTTCATCGGCGTGCGACTTTAGAACAGATAGCATATCTTTCTCTGTGGATTTGCCATAGAAAACTTTCCTCTTACGCAGTTGAATATACTTTTGAATATAAAGGGCCGTGCCTTCATTCACGCAAAAATATTTCATTTCTGAGGGCATCTCTAATCGTAACTCTTTAATAAGATTGAAAAACAAATCAACCATATTTTTGGAGTTGAAAATTATGGCAGTATGCTGCAAGATGCTAATTTTCTCTTGCCTAAACTCCTTAGAAGTATAAGGCAGTATGGTAGTGAAATTTTTAAATTCCAATTGTAACTTAAGCTTTTTTGCCAAGTCAAAATACGGAGATTTATCTGTTTCTGGTTTAGGTTGAGTTATAAGAATGCGTTTAATTTTCAATGCCACAATTGTATTACAGATAATTGTTTAAATACTTCATTATTAAAAACCAAGGTGCGATTTCCAAAGTGCAAAGATATAAAATCAAATACAAATAGTTATAGTTAAAGTATTCCATGGTTTGAATAAGGCCTCTGAGGTATCTTAAAAAGATAAAAAGCACGAATATCCCGAATGAAACATTGATTAACCACTCTTGGCCATGCCAAGGCGAATAGAGCAGTAAAAGGGTGGCTATCAACAAGCTTATACCACTCCATAAATTAGTTATCGAAATATTTATTATAAAAACAATAACCGCTTCGGTGGATTGAAATATCAAGCCTGCGATCAGATGAAGAAAAAACTTTGTGATATAGACTAAAAGAATGATGGCAACAATAAAAACAAACTGATTGGGTCTTTGAACGTGAAAGGTCTCCCCTAGCTTAAGAAAATTGGAGGATATCCACAGTGAGACAACCAAAACAAAAAATAAATTTGCGAATAACACAAAGAGCCCTCGAGGGCTATACTTGTCATTTATAATCTCTGCCGTAGCCGACCGATTTAAAAAAGAAAGTATGGCATTTTTATATAGCTTAGCAAAACTGAATTTGATAAATAGAAGTACAACAGCGATGATTACAATGACAATAAAAACCCAGGGTCGAGTATAGGTTTGTTTAATCATAGGAGTAATATTTCCTTTGTTCAGAGGCTCTAGCTGAGTTTTGGGCAACCGATATCTCGCGTACTGAACGTTGAAAAACGAATCGTTTCGAAGTGTGTCTTCGAAAAAACTTTGAAGGGAAACACTCCCGAGCTTATCGGAGTTTGCAGTATCACGTATCATCAAACTGTCGACCCTCATTCTTCTCTCTGTCCGATGGCTATCTCTAGGAGCGCTGCTCCGTTGCGCTGCAAGTTGCAGCGAAAGAAATACAAAAAAAAATGCCGTAAATATTTTCATACTTAAAATACTGCTGTAAAACCAAGATGCACTTTCCCTACTTTAAACACAAAACCATTTTCATTGGCTAAGGCATAAATCACCGTTAAAATACCTCCTTTGGTTTGTAACCCTAGCCCCCCTCCAAAACCCAAAAGTGTTTGCTTGCTATACGCGTTTACAATATTACTCTCATACCAAACTTGATTGCAAAACAAATTAAAATATCCGGTTTGTGGTAATATATATCTGTATTCTATGCGTGCCATGAGGTAACTTGTGGCTTTTATACTAAGTTCGTTCACTCCTCGAAATGTTCTCAGTCCTCCTAATTGAAACTGCTCATTATAAAATATCCGCGCATGAAGCATCGATGCCCCTTGCATAAACACATTGATGACATGCCTATGCGTTAGTGGGTAATAATAATCAAGGAAGTTAAAAAGTTGAATAGTGTTCTGACTTTTAGGCAAACTATCATAGGCTGAAAACAATCTGCCCTGTGAATCACGAGCGCCTTTTAGAAGTGCATTTTCCAGCACTTGATGTGTGCCGATGCTTAAATCACTGATTAAATTTATTCCACTACTCGGGCTGTACAGGTTGTCTAAGTTTTTATAAATTACTTTGGTGCCATACGATCGATTTAGATAGTCGTTTACGGCTGGCAACCGATTGCCCGCCAATGCCTCTTCGAGCTGCTGTGTGGTGAGTGAGGCAGTGCTTTTCTCATAGGAATAATAAAATTGTAACGTGTTGAGTCCGCCAAACAGGTAACCGAAACCCAAGACATTCCTCAATCGCTGGAAATTACTATCCTGCCGGAATAACGAAAATTCATTCATTAATGCGATGGGTGCTCCTATGATGTAGGGGTAGTTAACAATAGCATTGATATCGGAATTTTGTGCGGCAAAACTCCTCCACTGAAGCTTTAACGAGGCTGCACTTCCCAACAAATTGTTTAGCTGCAAATTTACATCGCCACTTACTTTATACTTATTGGCATTCAACTCATCGTTGCGAATCCCTAAAATTCCTTCAAAATTATTCGATGGCTTATCATCAATCGAAATTGTTACCTGAGCCTTGTTCCTGTAAAAATAAACCGACGAAGGTCGGGCCACCTTTAAATAAGGCAATTGCCGTAACCGTTTATCTAGTTGCTTTATAACTTCTTCATTATAGGGTGTATTCACATTTATATTCAGATACTGCATCATGAAATTTTTATCCTGAACAGCATTGCCTGTGATGATTAGACTATCGTAAGTAATATATTGTCCGCTATCAATATTGAACTGAATCGATAACGTTTTTTTTACTATACATTCTTTTTTAACGCTTACCTGTACAAAAGGATAACCGCTTTGTTCCAATACTTTTATTTTGTTTTCAATACTTTTGACCCAATATGCATAGTGTGTGGAGTTATAACTATCCATCCGATGCTTTTGTTTATCCCATGGCTTGCCTGACTGCACAATTTTATATTGCTTCCCCAAGTGCAGATAAGCAAGGTAGCTAGCAGAATCCTGAATAATACTATCAAATGACACTTCAAGAAAATTTTGTTTCTGCCAGAAGAGTAACTCCTTCTGTAATTGTTTTTTTAATTCAGTCTCCGATAAAAAAGTTTGAACTTGCAAATTCTCCTTCATGCTGGTGTCGGATACTATGATTCGTAACTTCATAGGTTGCGCTAACCCATTGAAAACAATAAACATCAATCCAATGCTATATAATATCTTTGCGCGATGAAACATGAGATGCGAAATTACTTCATAAATAGCTAAAATAACACAACCCTAATTTAAAACAATATTCCATTGGCCGGCATCTATATACATATCCCTTATTGCAAACAAGCATGTATCTATTGCGACTTTCATTTTTCCACTACGCACAAAAATAAATCCGTCCTATTAGAATGTCTCAAACAAGAGCTAATACTCCGAAAAGAGGAGTTACGCCCTGATTGTATTGACACTATTTATTTTGGTGGAGGCACACCCAGCATCTGCAGTGGCGATGAGTTATCAAGTTTACTCGAAACCATTGCCCAAAACTATCTTGTACAGAATACGTGTGAAATAACCTTGGAAGCCAACCCTGATGACCTCACACTGGAAAAAATAAAAGATTTAAAACGCATTGGTATCAACCGGTTAAGCGTTGGGGTACAAAGTTTCTTTGAGGAAGATTTAAATTGGATGCATCGGGCGCATAATGCCCAGCAGGCCCATGAATGTTTAAGCAACGCCCAAAACGAAGGAATTCTCAATTTAAGTGTCGACCTGATTTTTGCCACCCCCCTCTTATCAGATATCAAACTTGAAGAGAACTTAAAACTCCTGATGAAGCATCATTTACCTCACCTAAGTTGTTATAATCTTACCATTGAAGACAAAACAAATTTGCACCATCAAATAAAAACAAAAAAAATGAATGCCGTGCCTGATGAAACGGGTATCCGGCAATTTTATCTTATTCGGAATCATCTTCAAGAAAACGGATATGAGCATTATGAAATAAGTAATTATGCTAAACCAGGTGCCTACAGCAAACATAATACCTCTTATTGGCAACGGAAAAAGTATATAGGTATTGGCCCATCGGCCCATTCATTTACCGGTGCAGCGCGAAGCTGGAATGTTCGAAACAATGAAAGCTATATAAGAAGTCTCGTGAAAAACGAACTGCCCTCCGAATCGGAAACGCTTTCTCAAAACAATCTTTTCAATGAGACGCTACTCACCGGGTTACGCACTCAATGGGGGGTGAACTTGAGCAACTTAAAAGATGAATTTCATGCTCAATATCGCTCCGCCGAACCTCTTGTAAATCGAATGATATTAGAAAATCAACTTCTGCTAAGCAACGACTATCTAATATTGCCACCACCATTTTTAATTATGGCCGACAACATTGCTTCATCATTATTTATAATTTAATTATTTTGCAGCCTGTTTAATGAATACAATCTACCCAAACCTCTTAATCCGGAAGCAGCAAAACAAGAAGAGTTTTGCCATTCTTATCGACCCCGACTCAACGGATGAGGCGGCATTAACAGAAATCGTTTCGCTATGTAACGAAGCGAAAGTTGATTTCATCCTCGTTGGCGGCAGTTTAATCACCAATGGATATTTCGAGAAATGTATTGAAACCATTAAGATGAACTCAAGTATACCGTGTATCATTTTTCCGGGCAATAGCTTCCAAATCAGTAAAAAGTCAGACGCCATTCTTTTACTCTCGCTTATTTCAGGCAGAAATCCTGAATTACTGATCGGCAACCACGTATTGGCTGCCTCGCCATTAAAACGAAGTGCACTTGAAATAATACCTACAGGTTATATGCTTATCGATGGAGGCCGAACCACCTCCGTTTCCTACATGAGCAACACCGTTCCTATTCCGGCCGACAAATATGCTATCGCTGCAAGTACCGCCTTAGCAGGTGAGATGCTTGGCTTAAAAATTATTTATATGGATGCCGGCAGTGGAGCCTTGTACCCGGTACCCTCAAAGCTTATTACCGAAGTTTCAAAACAAATTACAGTTCCTGTTTTCGTTGGTGGAGGCATTAAAAATACGACACAAGCCCTTGAAGCTTGCCATGCAGGAGCTGATGTTATTGTTGTAGGAAATGCAATTGAAAAAGACACTTCCTTAATTAAACAGCTAGCGCAGGCCATTCACAGCATAGGTTAAAGTACTCTTTCTAATGATAACAAGAGCATAGCTTCAGAAAGCTATGCCTGACTGCTTGCGGTAGGTGTTTCACTGGCTTCAGCATAAGATGCTGTAGGAGCACAAGTGCAAACCAATACACGGTCGCCATGGGTGTTATTTATTCGTGCCACACTAGGCCAAAACTTACGCTCAGCAACAAAAGGCAGTGGAAATGCAGCTTGCTCGCGGGTATACGAGTGCTCCCACTGGGTGGCTGTTATTATAGAAGCTGTATGTGGGGCATTTTTTAACACGTTATCTGTTTTATCTGACGCACCGTTTTCAACATCTGCTACCTCTTTACGAATGGCAATCAAGGCATCACAGAACTTATCAAGCTCAGCCTGACTTTCGCTTTCTGTGGGCTCAATCATCAAAGTGCCTGCTACAGGAAATGAAACGGTAGGTGCGTGAAACCCGTAGTCCATAAGTCGTTTAGCAATATCTTCCACTTCAATACCGCTTGCATGTTTAAAGGTACGTGTATCAAGAATCATCTCATGAGCACAACGACCTTTAGCACCAGTATACAATATCTTGTAGTTGTCTTTTAATCGAGAGGCAATATAGTTTGCTTTCAAGATCGCATATTTTGTTGCTTCTGTGAGTCCTTCGCCACCCATCATTTTAATGTAAGCATAACTAATAAGCAAGATACTTGCGCTTCCCCAAGGAGCTGCGCTTACCGCATGAATGGCATTGCTTCCACCCGTTTTAATGATGCTGTGACCTGGCAAAAATGGAACTAAATGTTTCGCAACACAAATTGGTCCAACACCTGGACCACCTCCACCGTGGGGGATACAGAATGTTTTGTGTAAATTTATATGATTCACATCGGCGCCTATTGCAGCAGGAGAGGTTAATCCCACTTGCGCATTCATATTGGCTCCATCCATATAAACTTGCCCACCGTACTGATGAATTAAGTCGGTAATTTCTTTGATCGCAGTTTCGAAAATTCCATGGGTTGAAGGATACGTTACCATCAAGCAAGCTAAATTATCCTTATGGAGCTCCGCTTTTGCTTTCAGATCGGCTAAATCCACATTCCCATTCTCATCACATTTAGTGACCACCACTTTCATGCCAGCCATTACTGCACTTGCGGGGTTCGTACCATGTGCCGAAGAAGGAATTAAGGCAACGGTTCTGTGCCCTTGTCCAATACTTTTTAGATACGCACGTATCACTAGTAATCCGGTATATTCTCCTTGCGCCCCGGCATTGGGTTGCAAAGAAGTTCCTTCAAAACCAGTTATTGTCGAGAGATCCTTTTCTAATTCTTTAAATATTTCGGCATAGCCTTGCGCCTGATCAATAGGACAGAAAGGGTGTAATGAATTAAACTCGGGCCAGGTAATAGGCACCATCTCTGTGGTAGCGTTTAATTTCATAGTACAACTTCCTAATGAAATCATACTATGCGCCATACTCAAATCTTTAGCCTCTAATCGTTTAATATATCGTAGCATTTCATGCTCCGTATGGTAATTATTAAACACCTCATATTGCATGTAGCTTGATGTACGAATATGTTGTGCGCTCCAATTTAGTTCTAACTTTTCTGCCATCGCATCCAAACTTCCAATGTTCGAATGATTGGCCTTGCAGAAAATATCGACGAGGGTTTTTACATCCGCTAGAGTCGTTGTTTCATCGAATGAAACACCAATATGATGATCTTCAAAATAATGAACATTGATTTGTGCTTTTTCCGTTAACTCCTTAATCGCCTCAAACGTAGAGCCGGCATTAATTTTGAGGGTGTCGAAATAGGTTTCATTTCCAATTTTATATCCTACGGAAGATATGGCATCAGCAAAAAGTTTGGTTAAGCCATGGGTGCGCATGGCGATGTTCTTAAGCCCTTCTGGTCCATGATACACGGCGTACATAGAAGCCATGATACTTAATAAAACCTGCGCCGTACATATATTACTTGTGGCTTTGTCGCGACGTATATGCTGCTCACGTGTTTGCAAAGCCATACGTAAGGCACGATTGCCTTGTGCATCGATACTCACACCAATAATTCGTCCTGGCATCGAGCGCTTAAATTCATCACGTGTAGCCATGAATGCTGCATGAGGTCCTCCATATCCTAAAGGTACGCCAAAACGTTGAGAAGATCCGATGGCAATATCGGCACCAAATTCGCCCGGAGGCGTGAGTAAGGTGAGGGCCAACAAATCGGTTCCGACACATACTTTTGCGCCTACACTGTGGGCTTGATTTATAAAAGTTCTATAATCTTCGATGGTACCTAAACTATTCGGATATTGAAGATAGGCTCCAAAAAAGCTGTTATCAAGCGTAGTGGTCTTGTAGCTTCCAATAACCACTTCAATACCTAACACTTCGCAACGGGTGTTCAATACATCAATGGTTTGAGCATAGGTGTTTTCGTCAACGAATAATTTATCACCTTGCTCTTTGGGCTTAAGATCCTCCATCATGTGCATGGCTTCGGCAGCAGCGGTAGCCTCATCCAATAATGAAGCGTTGGCTATTTCCATACCGGTAAGCTCAACGATCATGGTTTGGAAATTCAATAAAGCCTCGAGTCGTCCTTGAGCAATTTCGGCTTGATATGGCGTATATTGAGTGTACCAACCCGGATTCTCTGTAATGTTTCTTAGTATTACACCTGGCGTAAAGGTGTTGTAATAACCCTGTCCAAGGTAATTCTTAAATATCTTATTTTTAGACGCAATCTTCTTTAGATTCATTAAAAATTGCTCCTCTGTAACAGCCGCTTTTATATTTAGCGGTTCTTTCAGGCGAATACTATCAGGGATGGTTTCGGTAATAAGTGCGTCTACGCTTGAAACACCAATTTGCTTAAGCATTGCCTGAGTTTCGGTGTCGCTGGCACCTGTATGACGAGAGCTGAATTTCTTGGAATAATTTACGTTTAATTTCATGGAGATAGATCGAATAAGGAATGAAATACTTAGTGGTTATTAAATCGGCGCAAAAGTAAAGAAAAATATGAGTTTATATAGGTCGTTCGATAGAGTATTTCAGGAGAGGCGAAATTAGGTCTTTCGTGTGGTAAGGAGAACCGTCTCGAAAAGGCTTTCAATAAAAAACGCCTTTACTTATTACGATTGGTTGATTTAAGAACTTAATGTAAGAAAAGGGGCAATAAAAAGCTCGAATCAACACGGTTAGTGGCCAAAAAAATAAACAATAATGAATGTTAATAGCTTCGATCATGATATTATTTTGCTGACAACGAATTATTCTTTACATTTCACTCATGAACCGTCGACAACTTCTCACCGCCCTCGGCATTAGCAGCTTGGCTCTCTCTTTCAAAGGACGCAGTTACATTAGTAACAAACCCATCAAAAAACCCATTGTACTTAGCACCTGGTATAACCAATCGGTCACCGCTAACTCACCGGCTTGGAAAATATTGTATCGCAATGGTACTGCACTCGATGCCGTTGAAGCCGGCGTGCAGGTTTCTGAAAACGATCTCGAAAACTGTTGTGTTGGATTGGGAGGAAACCCAGACAGAGATGGCATTGTAACGCTTGATGCCTGCCTTATGGACCATCAATTTCAGATTGGTAGTGTAGCCGCTTTAGAACAGATAAAAAATCCTATTCAAATAGCACGTTTGGTGATGGAAAAAACTCCACACGTAATGCTAGTGGGGCAAGGAGCGCAGCAATTCGCTCTGCAAAATGGTTTCAAGCTCGAAGGTCTCCAACTTAGTGACCACGCACAAAAGACCTATCAGGAATGGTTAAAAAAAAGCGAGTATCATCCCATTATCAACATCGAGAAAACACACGGTCCTTCGGCCCCATTATCACCAGAAAGCAACGAATACAATCACGATACCATCGGCATGATTGCCTTAGATATCCACGGAAATCTTAGTGGCGCTTGCACCACCAGTGGAATGGGATTTAAGATGCGGGGGCGTGTTGGCGACTCTCCCATTATCGGGGCAGGCCTTTACGTAGACAATGAGGTGGGTGCTGCAACTGCAACCGGGCAGGGAGAAGAAGTAATACGTATTTGCGGAAGTTTTCTAGTGGTAGAATTTATGCGTCAAGGATATTCCCCTGAGCAGGCATGTAAAAAAGCAGTTGAGCGTATCCGAAACAAAACCCCACGCAACACAAAAGATTTACAAGTGGGCTTCATCGCATTAAATAAAAAAGGAGAATACGGTGCCTACGCGCTACATAAAAATTTTGATTTCGGAGTGACTTCTGGTAATGGTGAAACACTTAAAGTAGACAGCCCTTTTATACTCACCTCATGATTACACTTGAAATTGCTTGTAATAGCTATAACTCCTGCCTTCATGCACTTCATGGAGGCGCTCAACGAATCGAACTTTTTGAAAACCTTCGTGAAGGTGGCTGCACGCCTTCTTATGGAATGATTCAAAAAGTGAAACAAACCATTGCATTACCTTTATTTGTTATGATTCGCCCCAGAGGTGGAAACTTTTGCTATACCAATGATGAACTTGATATCATGCTACGTGATATAGAAGTATGTAAACAGTTACGCGTAGATGGAATCGTACTCGGCGCAATCACTGCAGCCGGAAACGTAGATGCAGGTCGCTGCCGAACATTACTCTCGGCCTGGAACCATGGGCCTGCTACCTTCCACAGAGCCATAGACACGTGCAACGATATTATGCTTGCTGCCCAAACCGTAATTGATTTAGGATTTAATACTATTTTAACCAGCGGAGGAGAACGTACTGCTGAAGAAGGGATGCATATCATCCAGTTATTACAACATCATTTTGGCCATAATATTAATATTATGGCGGGGTCGGGCATTACGGCACTGAATGCGATATCAATTTTAGAAACATGCAAAATAGAATACTTACACGCCAGCTGCAAAACAAACGAATCCATTCCGAGCAGTGCCTTGAACAAGGTCATTCAAGAAACAGAACAGTATAGCGACCCTTTAAGTATAAGAGCACTGAGAGAAACCATTGATACACGAACTTAATTTTTAGATCGCCCCATATCAATATTTTTGTGATCTCCATATTTCTCTCTATTTTTGTACCGAACTACCCCAATGGTTCACATCGATCTTTCCTAGAATTTTATATTTATTATATCTTGTATAACTCTTCTCACTTGGAGTATACAAGTGAGTTACAAATCATGATGCTAAAATCTATTAGTTATGAAAGTATACGACGATAAACATATTAAAAATGTGGTGCTGCTAGGCGCCTCAAAAGCGGGTAAAACAACCTTGTCAGAAGCGATGTTGTTTGAAGCTGGAATCATCAACAGACGTGGAACGGTGGAAGAAAAAAACACGGTTTCCGACTACCACGAAATAGAACATGAACGAGGGAGTTCCGTATATGCAACTACCATGCATACCGAATGGAGAAATTATAAAATCAATATTATTGACACCCCAGGCCTCGACGATTTTATAGGTGAGGTCATCTCCTCCTTACGTGTAGCCGACACCGCAGTAATGCTACTCAATGCCGAACATGGCGTAGAAATAGGCACTGAACTCATCTGGAAATATGTCGAAGAGTTTAAAAAACCCATCATCTTTGCCATCAATCATGTCGATCATAATAAATCCGATTTTGAAGGTACATTAGAACAAGCCCAAAAACGTTTTGGAAAGGCCATCACGCTTATGCAGTACCCTCTGAAGCAAGGAGATGGGTTCAATGCGATCATCGATCTGCTTAAAATGATTATGTATAAGTTCCCGACCCAAGGAGGCAAGCCACAAAAGCTACCGATACCGCCCGAAGAACTGGAAAAAGCAAACCGGCTTCACAACGAACTCGTTGAAAAAGCAGCAGAAAATGATGACATGCTGATGGAGAAATTTTTTGAGAAAGGGTCGCTTAATGAAGATGAGTTACGTGAAGGATTAAAACTCGGGATGCTACACCACGACGTATACCCTGTTTTCTGTATCTCGGCAAAAAAAGATATGGGCAGTGGACGGTTAATGGGTTTCATCGATAATGTAGCCCCGAGTGCTACCGATCAGTTTAAAGAGCCATTGACCAATGGCAGCGAATTGGCCAGCGACCCTAAGGGTCCTGCGGCCCTCTTCATTTTCAAAACGCTGATTGAGCCACATCTCGGAAAAGTTTGCTTTTTTAAAGTAATGAGTGGCGAAGTGAAAACAGGAATGGATTTTTATAATCCTATCACCCGAGGCTCAGAAAGGATAAATCAGTTGTTCATAATGGATGGAAAAAACAGAATTCCGGTAGAGAAATTTACAGCAGGAGATATAGGCGCCACCTTGAAACTAAGAAACACCCAAACAAACCAAACCTTGTGTTTGCCTGGAAAAGAATATCAGTTTGATCCTATCCATTTTCCTGAAGCACGCATCAATACAGCAATCATCACAAAAAACAAGTCGGATGATGATAAGTTAGGTGCTGTGCTCTCCGATATACACCAAGAAGATCCAACACTCACTGTGGAATACTCAAGCGAATTGAGACAAATTATTTTATCGGGACAAGGAGAGTTGCATCTGGCCACTGCGAAATGGCGATTGAGTCATACTTATCATCTTGAAGTAGAATTTATTAAGCCACGTATCCCATATCGTGAAACGATTCAAAAACCCTCACAAGCAAATTATCGGCATAAGAAACAAAGTGGTGGATCGGGCCAGTTTGGTGAAGTGTATCTAAAGGTAGAACCCTACTATGAAGATATGCCAGAACCAACAGGGTTAAGCATTCGTGATAAAGAAGTGATTGAGTTATCGTGGGGAGGAAAGTTAGTTTTTTATAATTGCATTGTAGGTGGGGTCATCGATCAACGGTATCTTCCCTCCATACTCAAAGGTGTGATGGAAAAAATGCAAGAAGGGCCGATCACAGGGTCTTTTGTACGTGATGTACGTGTCCTCGTTTACGATGGCAAGATGCATGCTGTTGATTCCAATGACATATCTTTCAAAATCGCCGGTATGATGGCTTTCAAGGAAGCGTTCCAGCTCGCCGATCCAAAAATTTTAGAACCCATTTATGAAATAGAAATTTTTGTTCCTGAAGCATTAATGGGTGATGTGGTCATAGATCTTCAAACACGTAGAAGTGTGATTTTGGGCATGGATACAAAGGGTAATTACAGAGTCGTTCGAGCAAGAACCCCTCTTGCCGAACTCGACAAATATTCAACCTCGTTGAGAAGTATTACTCAAGGCAAAGGCAGTTATAGCGGCCATTTCGCAGAGTATGCTAGCGTTCCAGCTGAGATTCAGAAAAAACTAGCCGAAGAATACAAGAAGATGGAGAGTCATTGAGAACACTCTCGTTTGAGCACAAGGGTTGCTTATTGAGATTGCTTCACCTTGAACGCTTTTTGCCTAATCTAGCGTTATCATACTAATTTTTTAAACTTCAATTGATTTAAAATTGCCATGGCCACGAGTACGAAAAAGAGCCCCGTGGCTGCTTCTGCCAACAGCATAAATTTACTATCAAATTTATCATGTGCCCAGCCATTAAACGCAGTCATGTAAACGACAGGCAAATTTCCTAAGGATGAAAGTAAGGAGTATTTGGTTGCCGCATGCTTCTTGCCAATACTGAATAGCAATGTCGAGGTAAAGGCAGTATAACACATACCCGAAACAAAAGCATAAAGAAGCACTCCTCCAGCATAATAATAAGGTTGAAAAGGAAGCACAGCCATCGTTACAGCCACTAATGCCAAGAGGATGCCCGCACCAAAGTAAGCAATCCAGTTACCCCAACGGTCGGCAATAAAACCACCTAAGATGCAGCCTAGCGCGCTTACCAGGCCGCTCAATAAGCCAGTCACTAAGGCAACGGTGTCGGCATCGGCATTCCAATCGCCGGCAATAGATGACCATAAATTCGAAGCTGCCCCTGTACCTATAGGTGCAAAGCAAATAAAGACGAGAACAAACACGACTAAGGGTATCTTGACCATTGCAATAATATCTTTACCCATCAGTAAAATTTCATGTTTTATCGTGCTATCCTTCGCATGTTTCACATCATTGATAAGGAATACAACTAGGGCGAACAGGATCGAAGCCACACCCAACACCAGCCCTGCCACGGTGATGCTGTAATGCGTAGACAGCCATAAACCGGCACCACCACCCAAGCCCGTGCCCCCTAAATTTCCGGCCTGAAACCAACCTCCTGCACTGCCTCTTCTATTTTCCTCTATACGATGTGCCATAAAACCGCCCACAGGCAACATAATAAAGGTAGCGGCAACCTGTGATAAAAAAACAATGAACGTAAGCCATACAGCACCTTGAATCGTAAGCGGAGTTAAACAAAGAGCAATTAACATCGCCACTGAAACAAGAACACCTATCAAAAACCATCTTCTCAGGCTTAAAGTAAGATCTGTCACTGGCCCCCAAATAAAACGCCACAGATTCGCTCCAATGCCTAAGGCAATGATGCCTGCAGTTTCGGCTACCGGAAACCCATTTTTGGTAAGAATAAATGGTAGTGCCACGGTCACAAAACCGCTACTGATGCCCGCAGGCAATACCATAAAGAAAATGTAATAGGGTTTTGTAAACTGTTGTGTATTCATGAATGATGATGACGTTTATGACCTTCCTTGTTTGAGCATGCTGTGTTGGATACTAGTACTCCAAATATTTCAAGAATACTGTTTTATCTCGCAAGGTAGCAATCTGTAGCTTGTATAAGTCATCAGATACTTTTGCAATATTATCTTTTATCACCCTGTTAAAATCTTCATCACTACTTAGAACACTTAAGGTCTTGCCTTTAAAATTAAAATAAAACCAAGTCTCTGCATTGGTTTCCATGTAGATCCCAATCACATCACCACTGCGTTTTTTCGTGATCTGTACTTTTCCATAAACACGCTTTCCAATCGTCCGATTATCGATAGAGTTTAAACCTACTCCTCCGATGGCAATATAAGCCCTGTTTTTCGGCTTCCAAGTCATTTTTAAATCAGTGAGCATCATGGTTTTCTGAAATTCATCTACCAAGGTTATCGTCGATTTCTTCTCCAACTTCTTCATCACGGCATCATAATTTTTCTCCTCTACCAACTCCGCGATGCCTACTTTCAGTGCATAATCGTCATTTGTAAGACTGGGTAAATCGCGTGAAGTGCTATACATGGTGTCGGCCATTATTTTAAGCGCCTCTTTAGGTAAGATAAAATCAAAAAGAGCCACCACATCAAGCTTATAACTACTGTCGGCAAGGGTATTTGTGATAATTCCCGCTGACCTAATCTTAAACTTCTCGCCATTGGCATTGAAATTTATTCGACCTTCACCCGTGATGGTCTTTTGTGGTTCATTATAAGTGAACATACTTCCTTGTAAAGATTTCTGCTCAAGCTTTTTCTCATCACCCACCTTGAATTCGCCTTTTACCTCATCATAATACATTTTCCCACTGCGGGCCAAGAATATCATGTCGTCGCTATAATTATGCCTGCGACTAAAGAACGATGTATACATCCCCGTAGAGTCTTTCGCCACATTAAAGCCTATGCTCAAGGGGTTTTTGTCGGAATCAATAGGGTCGTCAATTTTTAAAACTACTGAGTCCTGGCTTACCCCTGCATTAAATCTAAACCATACACTTTCAGGATGTTCTTCATGCAGCGGTAATACATACCCGTTGAAATTTAAATCTTTATGTATCCCTGTAAGCAATATTTCACCCTTGAAATCAAAGTGCTTATTAATCACAAAGGCAGAAGTATCTTTGATTGTTGCCTTGATGATGGTCTGCTTCTCTGGATTTACTCCAATCTCATTAAAATAAATAATTTGTTTGTTGCGCAGCTTGTCTGTGAAATTATAATACCCATTGCCAGTCATGCTCCGTCGGCCTAGGATATTGATTGCGCAATTGAATAGACTGTGATAATAATTTACGGTATCGGTCTTTAAGAGACTCTTGTAGAGCGTATTCATCTCGGCATTTTTATTAATAACCACTTTGTTACTATCCGGAATAATTTTAGCGTCGGCCACATAAATATACGGCACCTTAGAACAAGTCAAAATATACGTTTTCAGGTCGAACAGAGCATGGGTAGAAATAAAATTCAAGGAGTCCTGCTCATAGCGTGTGGAGATAAAAACGGAAGATTCCGGTTTCTGTGTTTTTCCTGCATCTAAAATAATTTTCTTCTCATCAATCTTCCAGGTCATATCGCTTAATGTTGCCCGATATTGGTTATAGGCTAAATCAATTTTCACGTCAGGGGTGTTCGACTTGAAGTCGGCGTAGCGTTTTTCCATATCGACAAAGGCCTTAACATTGGTAGCAGTGAATGCATATTTGGTGGGGTCGATCGACTTCAATTTAAAAGAAGCGACATTAGCACTAAAGGTATGGTTTGAAAAGGCAAAGTTCTTAGAAGATATTTCCGCATCGTCGAAAGCAATAGTACCTGCTCCGCCCATCCCTTTCGGCGTGATTATTAAGTTACCCACCATACTCGCTACTTTCTCATACATTTCAAAAGGTTCATTTTGCTGATATAAATACATGGTATCGCTATAGGCACGCCAATCGACGTAGGCACCGTGGGTGGTAGCAGAAGGGAAGAGCGCTGACTTGGCAACGACAACATCATCGGCAATGGTATTCATCGAATCGAGTAAAAATAAAAATTTCGTTGAAGTAAGATGGGTTGTGAGATAGTCGATCGACCCACTACCAAAAAACCCGGTATTGCTAAGACTCATGTCAAAATCGCCACGACCTTTCCCTTTATATAGCGGATATCCTCCTGCTGGTGTAGGCATCTTAAACCCTAATGAATAATCATCTTGTAAGGTAAGTTGGTATCTGAAGTCGGGCACGATACCTCCCGAAACAAACTCACCTTCAAACTTTAAACCTTCGCGAGTGAAATTATCCAAACTGTCGATGGTGAAGGGGTCGACTTTAAAGTAGAATCGCTCTCTTACATAGGATCCTCCTTGCGTCGTTTGATAATCATAAAACACATTCGAGCCTTTATCACTTTTAAATATTGGATACTCCGGATAGTTTACCCTGCTCGATTTATTGTTGGGTTGGTCGATATACAATGTGCCATAAACATTTTGAAGCACCGTATTCACACGTACCAGTTGGTCTCTTCCGTATTCATCTTTTTCTTTAGCCGGGAACGCAAACTTGAGTGAATCTACATTGCTTAATCTAATCGAGAAATTCTGGTAATCAAAATCAAACCCCGCACCATAGAAGTCGAATCGTCCAGCGTGAACCCTTCCTGCAAATTCCATATTCCGATTCTTCTTAATATTGATTTTCTGATCATCTAAAATTACATACACATTTTGCGAATCGCTGAATTGCAAGCGGGGCACTCCTTCCACCAATAAGTCAAAATTTGTAAAGTTCATGGAGGCGTTGGGTCGTGCTCCAATGATCGACTCCATTTTAAGGATATCGTAATCCGCTACGTTATTATGTGCATTCACATAATCATAAACTTTATTATAAATATGAACCTTCTTGTTGTCGCTGTCATAATTGCAAAATCCCTTATCAGCCATGAGCAATACAAAAGGCAAAACATACTCCCCTTTCACACCCATAAAAGCACCAAACTCATCTAACGTAAAATCGGGTGATTTGCGCATCCTGCAAAACTGTGCCACCTTGGCTAAAGGGTTATAATCGAGTGCTCCTTGCATCTGCTCGTAGCGCTGATCTCTGTAAAAACTCAACGACTCAAACCGTGCCGACTGATCTTTTGTACTCATCTTAAAATCGATCTTTGGAACATCAATTTGCCAACTCACTTCATCAACATACATCTCAATTCTATGGTATGAATCATAGATTGGACTCGATTGCACGCCTTCTTGCCCTCGGTAAGCCGAAAACTTTCTTTCCTTCCGTTGGAAATTGAACTTCATCCTTGGGTGAAAAAGCGAATCTTTAGCCACGAACACACAGAACCGCGTATCTTCTGCTGCAATTTTCTCATTCGTTATAAAGAACTCCACTGCATCCACCTTACAACGCAGTGTGTCTTTGAAATAGTAGGAAAAAGTAGCCCGTTGTTCTACCGTGCCTATGCCGGCAATCTGACTTCCGTACATACCGAAACCACCTTGGTATTTAATACCCTTCCCAAAATCGTCAATAAAAACATTATTGCTGTACGACTTGAATTTCGGATAATTTAAATTTGTTGGTTCGCTAGTAGAAATCAATTTTTCGGTCACTCTTCCTAGCAATTTATGAATCTTATAATCTTTGTTGGTGAGGTATGCCGAATCGATTGTAAATTCATACTTCTCCGTGCTTACCTTATAGTTCTCTAAATCAATCCATACTTTATTCGTGTCTAAGCCCACTCGAAGGAAGTCCATCCGTCCGCCTTTTCCAATCCATGTTTTCCTATTCGGATAATACACTCCGGAGGTGTTGGCCAGCTTTGTATTGTTGCCATTGGCATAACATTTTAAATCTGTTTTTTTAAAGATGATATAAGGCTCTCCATCAAACCTTAATTCATAATCTGGACTTGTACATTGCCAGTTTTTTGAATTACTGGTGTAAATCGTATTGTCTTCGAAGAGGTTGGCGGAGAAGTCGAGAAAATCTCTAAAAGCCTTCTTGTTCTCGGTAAGCGTCTTTTCCACTATTTTCTGCCAATTCATAAAAATCGCCTCTCCTTTATGCTGACGCGAGTAAGATGATAACGCTTTCAGGAGCGATACAAAATCCGGAGTGGCCCTCAGCTTTTCTATCAGCATCTTATTACTTATTCGAATCATAAAATACTTCTGCGCCTCGGTAAACACCGTATCCTTCCATTCAACAAGAAATTGTTTGTATACCTTTTCGGCTTCTTCACTTTTATCGAAAGCCATAAATACGCCAAGCTCTTTTATATACACCCCTGTATCTTGAGCGAAGCTTTTAATATTTTGTGCATAGGAACCGAAACCTACGAAGCACAGCGCAAAAAGTATAAATTTAAATCGCATGATATTTTTTTATTGTTGTATGAATACAGCCGCACACCAGTTGTTTTTAGTCTTTGATTTTACAAATTTCAGCTTTTGTGATTCAGCCTCATTTCTTAAATCTTGTAAATCGGATTCATAAAAACCACTCAGGATGATAACGCCACCTTGATTTGAAATATTGTGATAGCTCCCTAGATTCTCGAGATTATAGTTTTTGGTGATATTACTTAGGATAATTCTTTTCGTGTAGCGCGCCCAACCCTCCTGAAATGATGCTTCCGACAGGGCTCTCACATCGCCGAGAATAGCCATAGCATATTGTATGTTATTCGTATCGAAATTTTCTTTCGTATTTTCAAAACACCATTCATCATGATCGATTGCCACAATAGACAAGGCACCAAGTTGTTCAGCCAAAATAGCAAGCACCCCCGTGCCACAGCCCATATCCAAGCATGCTGATCCACTAAAATCCTGTTCAAGCATGAGTTCCATCATCAACTGCGTAGTTTCGTGATGGCCGGTGCCAAAACTCATTTTCGGCTGGATGATAATCTCATGTTTAAAACCATTCCTCTGTTCGTGAAAAAGTGCACGAACATAAATTTCGTTCCCGATAAAAATGGGTTCAAAATTCTCTTCCCATTTCTCATTCCAATTCACGTTGTTTGCTATCACTTTCACAGAAAGTAGTTTTACACCATATTTAGCGATAATTTCTTCCGTTTCCGTTTTTTCAAGTAAATAGGGTGTCGTGAGCGCGTAGGCCATAAGTAGATTTTCCTCTTGAGTGAAATTTTCAAAACTCAGCATGCTGAGTTCTGCAATAAGTAATTCCTGTGTAGCGGTATCGGCTTCAAAACTCAATTCGGTGTAGCTATCCATTATTATTCTCTAATCTAAATGTTATAATGCTTTAAGGCCCCTCCTTGCAAGAAAACAAAATGGAGGTTTTCAAATTTACAAATACACGCAAACATCACGTAAAATGTTTTTAACTTATTGCTGACAACTCTCACAACCGAGTTACACTCCTCCCAGCACCTGCATGGCTTCTACGGTATTCCTCACGTGACGAACCACCAATATCAAATTTTTCGTTGTCTGTTTCATCTGACATCGAATACTATGTTGTTGCACAAAAGCCATAAACCTCGAAAATTTCTCCGAGGTGAAATAGTCACTTTTGGGGTTGCCGGGAAAATAACACTGCATCACCGATTGACGTATGGTAATTTTCTCCAATCCTAAATGTTTTCCAACCCATTTCAGTCGGAGTGAGTCGGAGAGGGTATGAACCTGAGGTGGGAGATCACCAAATCGATCTTTGAGCCTGATAAGAAAACTTTTCAGCTCCTTCTCTTCTTTCAATCCACTGAGCTCGCTATACAGCGCCAGCCGCTCTGCATTGTTACGGATAAAATAATCCGGGATGAGCATCTCCTCATCCGTTTCAATAGTACAGTTTACGCTTGTTTCTCTAATTTTTGCTACCTCTTCAATAAACAATCCACTAAACTCATCGAGTTTTAATTCCTGAATGGCCTCATCCAATATTTTATGATACATCTCAAACCCAATTTCCGCAATGAAGCCACTTTGTTCGCCTCCTAATAAATTTCCTGCACCACGGATATCCAAATCGCGCATGGCCACGTTAAACCCACTGCCAAGCTCCGAAAACTCCTCGATGGCACTCAAGCGTTTTTTAGCATCATCGGTCATAGCACTAATTAATGGAACCAACAAATAGCAGAAAGCCTTTTTGTTGCTTCTGCCTACCCTGCCGCGCATTTGATGCGTGTCGCTCAAACCAAACATGTGAGCGTTATTAATAATAATCGTATTCGCATTACTAATGTCAAGCCCCGACTCAATAATTGTTGTCGCCACTAACACATCGTACTCTCCTTCAACAAATTTAATCATCACGTTCTCCAGTTGCACGCCATCCATTTGCCCATGAGCAACGGTAACCCGAGCGCGAGGACAGAGCTTCCGGATCATATTGGCAATGTCTTCAATATCTTTCACTCGGTGATGCACAAAGAAAACCTGTCCTCCTCGACCGAGTTCATAGTTAATCGCACCTTTAATTAATTCAGGTGTAAAATTATGTAGCTCGGTGGTTACTGCTTGTCGGTTGGGTGGGGGGGTGTTGATGACACTTAAATCTCGGGCCCCCATCAAAGAAAAATGCAAGGTGCGGGGTATCGGTGTGGCCGTCAAGGTTAAAGTATCAACATTTACTTTGCGTTCTTTTAATTTTTCTTTTGCGGTAACACCAAACTTTTGTTCTTCATCGATAATCATTAATCCTAAATCCTTAAATTTCACATCCTTGCTAATGAGGCGATGTGTTCCGATTAGAATATCAACTCGCCCTTCCTTTACTTTTTGTAGGGTTTCTGTTTGTTCTGCTTTCGTTTTAAAGCGGTTCACGTAATCAACGGTCACCGGAAAATCTTTAAAACGCTCTTTCATTGTTTTATAATGCTGTTGCGCGAGAATTGTCGTTGGAACTAAAATAGCAACTTGCTTACTATCGCATACCGCCTTAAAAGCAGCCCGCATAGCAACCTCCGTTTTACCAAAGCCCACATCGCCACAAACCAGCCTATCCATCGGGTGTGGGCTTTCCATATCCCGCTTCACCTCTTCTGTTGACTTGGTTTGGTCGGGCGTATCTTCGTACATAAAGGAAGCCTCCAATTCCATCTGCATATAATTGTCGGGGCTATATTGGAAGCCAGGTTCCGCCTTACGTTTGGCATAGAGCAAAATAAGTTCGCGCGCAATATCTTTTACTTTCTTCCGGGTATTTTGCTTCATCTTCTCCCATACATCACTGCCTATTTTATGCACTTTGGGTTCGGTGCCATCCTTGCCCACAAATTTTGCAATTTTGTATAAAGAGTTGATACCCACGAAAAGCAAGTCCCCATCACGATATACCAGCTTCACCACCTCTTGCATCACACCATTGGGATCTTTCATTTTAGCCAAACCAGCAAATTTACCAATGCCATGATCAATATGAGTTACATAATCACCGGGTTGTAAATCACGCAATTCCTTTAGGGTGAGAGCTTTCGATTTCGAAAATATTTGCCTTGTTTTATAATTATAAAAACGATCAAAAATCTGATGCTCTGTATAACATGCAACACAGAGCTCATGATCGATAAACCCCTCACTAATGCCATGATAGATAGGTTCGAACTTAACTGTCTTATCTAAATCATTAAATATAGTGTATAAACGTTCCACCTGTTTCGAGGTGTCGGAAAAGACTAGGTTATAGATGTTTTCAGTCTGATTAAGTTTTAAGTTTTCGGTGAGTAAATTAAAGTTCTTGTGAAAAGTTGGTTGGGGTGAAATTTTAAAATCAAACACCACATGATTATGGAATAAAATGCGCGCACCAATTTCAACAACATGAAACTTCTTCAGGGGCTCTAACAGCTCATCCCCTCCTATAAAGCCAGCAATGAAATCGCCTTGATCTGCAAATTTTTCATTCAAGGCGTCCTTCAAGAAACTCAATCCTTCCTTCACGTCTTTCCCATCCTTAACCCAAATCACCGTATCTGCTGGAAGATAATCGATCAAAGTGCTAAAATGCTCATCGACCTCCTTATTTATTTTGGGAACTATATTTAACCACATAACTTCTTTCTGAGAAAGTTGGGTGATTGGATCGAACTCTCGAAGGCTTTCAATGGTGTTACCATTAAAATCGAGTCGGTAGGGGTAATGGTGAGCGAAGCTGAACACATCTACAATACCCCCTCTCACAGCATATTGTCCGGCTTCATAAACAAAATCAGTACGTTCAAAATCCCATAAACTGAGTTGCTCTACCAAGGCATCCATATTGATCTCTTCATTCACCTTCAGCTGCAACGTTTTATCAGTGAGCCTCTTTTTGGAAATCACTTTCTCGGCCAAGGCTTCTGTGTAAGTCACGATTAAATTAGGAGTCCCTTCTTTCAAGCTTATTTCTCCGAGCACTTCTGTTCGTGAATGCACTTTATTGTTCTCGTAATTCTCCGGATGCACCTCTCGTTTAAAGCTGCCATCGAGGAACAAAACTTTTTTACCATCACTCAAACTTTCAAGGTCGGTATGGAAATAATGTGCCTCCTCTTTGGTAGCAAAAACAAAACAGTAATTACGCGGATTTTGGTAGTAAAAAGTGGCGGCTAAAAGTGCTTTTGAGGAGCAAAATAAGCCCTTGAGATGCAGTCTCTGTGGGTTTAATTCACCCAAGCATCTTAATATTTTCTTTGTCTTCTCTTGTTCAGCATATCGCTGCAACAACTCGGCTATTTTCAAGAGGGCGAAGATACGAAATAGTGACAAGTAGTTTTGGCTTAGATTTAACAAAAGTGTACCTTCGCAATCGCCCGATTATTCATGACTAAGATGTTAGAAATTAAAGTACCCGCCGTCGGTGAATCAATAAGTGAAGTCACCGTTGGAAAATATTATAAAAAGGAAGGTGATCACGTTCAGATGGATGAAGTGATAGCCGAATTCGAATCGGATAAAGCTACCTTTGAGTTGAGCGCACCTGCTGCCGGAATAATAAAAAAACTCAGTGCCTTAGAAGGCGATACCATCGCTGTGGGTGCCGTGATCTGCTTACTCGATACCCAAGCAGGCATCGCCAACAATTCTAGTGAAAAGATTCAGGAGAAAGAAAAAATAGTGCCGGTTCCGATAACGTCTCCGTCTCCCGCACCAACGAAACCCATGACCACTCCAGCGGCTTCTACCTCGGTAAAAACAGAATCGACTTTTGATAAACAAGTAAGTTTGCAAGATGCTGATCTAAAATACCGTGGCGTGCGTGTAGAACGGATGAGCACCTTAAGAAAAACGATTAGTAAGCGCCTCGTTGCTGTAAAGAACGAAACAGCCATGCTCACCACCTTTAATGAGGTTGACATGAAACCAATATTGGATTTACGAGCCAAATACAAAGATATTTTTAAAGAGAAGCATGGTGTCGGCCTCGGCTTTATGTCGTTTTTTACCAAAGCCTGTTGTGAAGCTTTGCTTGCCTTCCCTACCACCAATGCGCAATTAGAAAACGAGAACATCGTCTATCATGATTATTGCGACGTAAGTATCGCAGTAAGCACAGAGAAAGGGCTGGTAGTTCCGGTATTACGCAATGCACAAAAAATGTCGATGCCTGAAATCGAAAAAAGCATTTTAACTTTAGCCGGCAAGGCCCGCGATGGGAAACTCACTATTGAAGAAATGACTGGAGGCACCTTCACCATTACCAATGGAGGGGTATTTGGCAGCATGCTCTCTACGCCTATCATCAATGCACCACAATCGGCTATCCTTGGCATGCATAATATCGTTGAACGTGCCGTTGTGCGCGATGGTCAAATTATCATACGACCTATCATGTATATTGCCTTAAGCTATGATCACCGCCTTATTGATGGGAAAGAAAGCGTAGGTTTTCTCGTGAAAGTAAAACAAACTCTTGAAAATCCAGAGCGACTTCTTTTAGAAGTGTAAACAAGATTAAATTCGAGAATTAATGATTACAAAAAAAGAACCTTATCTTATTGAATTAAAATCCAATGGTTCTCCAGACCTTGGTTATATTTCGATTGCGGAGTCATTACAAAACATTCCCTTTGAGATTAAGAGAGTGTTTTGGAGTTACTATACCCCACAGCTCATTACCCGAGGCCGTCATGCACACCATCATCTAGAACAAATTCTAGTTGCAGTAGCTGGGAAAATTGTGGTAACCAACGAATCTCCTGCAGGAGAAACTACGGTTCATATTCTCGAAAATCCAAACTTTGGATTATACATTCCGCCCATGTTTTGGCATGTCATGCAATTTAGCCACAATGCTGTAATGCTTAGTTTAGCCTCCACCGCCTATAATGAAAATGATTATATAAGAGATTATAATGAGTTTAAAAAATATTAGTATTCACGATACCGCTATTGTGGCCTCTAACACCATTGGCAGGGACACTCGAATCTGGGCTTTTGTAAATATTTTAAAAGGCGCCGTGATAGGTGAAAACTGTAATATCTGCGACCACTGCTTTATTGAAGACGAGGTTGTCATTGGCAATAATGTAACCTTGAAATGTGGTATTTATGTTTGGAATGGTGTCACCATTGAAGATGATGTGTTCCTAGGGCCAAACGTCGTATTTACGAATAATATTCGTCCACGTAGCAAACAGTACAAACCTCTATCACTTACCCTAATTTCTAAAGGCGCTTCCATTGGAGCCAACTCCACAATCTTATCCGGAATTACCATAGGCAAATATGCCATGACTGGCATCGCATCGGTAGTTACCCGTAGTATTCCTGATTACGCCTTAGTGTATGGAAACCCCGCGAAGTTTAAAGGCTGGATTGATGAAGAGGGACAAAATCTAATTCACGAAAAGGAGGGACTCTGGAGAAGTAACTCCAATAAGTATTTTGAAGAGGTAAATGGAATTTTAAAACCCAAGATATAACTGCACATGATAAAAACCAGGTGGTGGTGGTATGTCCTTCCATTCGCATTATTGCATCTGCCTTTTGCTTTCAGCCCCATGTGTGTTTGGGATAGCGCCGTTCAACAACAATTATATAGCACGGCTAATTTTAGTGATGCAAAAAATCTGTTTTTTGATAGCGGTGTTCCCATAAGCTATTTCGAGATGATTGGTTTTGCCTCCTTGCCATACCCCGTTTTTATGCTTAAAATGTTTTCAATCGTGGTCATGTGTTCCTCAAGCTTAGTTATGGCGGCTGTTTTAGAGGAAATCACGCTACTATCTTCACTTGAAATATATTTTATAAGTGTAGGTGCCTTCTTTTTCCCTTCCTATTCAATGTGGTCTCATATTATTATGTCGCCGTATTATTTTTCATTGCTTATGTATCTTATTGCTATCCTTCTTTATCTGAAGAAGAAAAGCATATTCATCATCACCCCTATTCTAGTTATCAGCTTCAATATTCAATCCTTCTTGCCCATCACATATGCGCTCTTACTCATTAATTATGTATATCGGCATCAACATGCTTTGCGTGAAAAAATCATTTCCTATGTTCTTAAAAACGCCATCCTCCTTTTAATTCCTATAGCATACTATTTGTCAATACGTTATTTTTTTCCCTTGGCCGGATTTTATAAAGTCGATGGATACAACACGTTCAACATTTCTATCTCGTCCTTGTTTCGAAATTTCAGTATCTCAATAGTGAATACCACCCTTACGCCATTTTATTTATTAGGGAAGTATGCTCTGTCCGATTTTATTAGCTTGTTCCCAATTGCCCTGATAAGTGCAGCGATTGCATACATCATGTTTAAAACGAGGCTCCTTGCGACAGTTCCAGCAATAATCCAAACTAAACGTCATCTAGGGTTCTCTATTCTGTTGCTTCTTGCAGCTACTTTTCCTTATGCATTAGTCAATAAGCATGTAACCACCTTTGGTTATGAAACTCGTCATTCTTTATTAATGATTATTCCAACGCTGTTAATAATCGTAGTAATGGCCCGATACTTTGGGAAATATCAGGCCCTTTTCTTTCTTCTATTTTCCTTCCTGAGTATCACTATTTATTTGAAAAACCAATTACTTTGGGAAAACCGATACATAAAATATCAAGCCATCATTTATCAATTGCAAAAACAACCTTTATTGGACAATGCCAATAACTTTTTTTTCACCGAAAAAAACAAACACTTTGAGATGCCCGAATATCTGAGGTTTTACGAATGTAATATACTTCTAAAAGAAGCCTATCGTAACGAAAGCAACCTTGGCATCAATGAAGAATCAGCTCCACATAACGATTCTTTAATTAACGCATATTCCCAAAAATACATAACAAGAAAAAAGAGTTTATGCTTCGCCGACTATACTAAAACAAGTTTGCAGCAGGAGATTGAAATTAGCGATCACTTTGCAGAGGACATCGATGTGTTTTTCGCCTATTACTTCGGTAGTAGAGAGGCGTTGTTGGAGAAATTAATCACGCTTAAAGTAAAGTAGCAAAACTTATCTATTTCAATGATTCATGTTTCCGTTCTATCGCTGTTTGTAATCCCATGTCAAAAATGTATTTTTGAGACTTAAATTCGCCCTCTGCTTCTTGAAAACATACCCCATATATTTATTGATTTTGATACTCGCTTTTGTTGCTTGTAAGGGCACAAAAACAGCCGCTCGAAAAAAAAATCATGTTATAGAACACCCTTTGAATGAAGCCGACCAGAGTGCATTCGATGCAGCCTTTTATGAGGGGAATAAACAAATGGTGCTAAGTAACCATACTGAAGCCATCAAACAATTTAAAAAATGTGTCATACTAAACCAGAAGAACGACGCTACGCTCTATTTACTTGCTAAAGAATATAATGCATCGCGGCAGTATAACCTTTCCTTGCCCTACGCGCAACAATCCGTAAAAATTAATGATCAAAATATTTGGTACCAGCTGCTCGTAGCCGATAATCTAAAACATACGGACCAAAATCTTGAAGCGGCAAAAACCTTAGAAAACATCGCTGATAAATTCAAAGTGAACGAATCCTATTATTTTGATGCTGCTGAAAGTTATATTGTATCCAAAAAATTTAATGATGCACTCCACTGCCTCGATAAACTTGAAAAAACGGCAGGTGTTAATGAAGATATTTCCTTTAAAAAAGTCGATCTGTTTCTGAGATTGTCAAAAAAAGATCAAGCTATTAACGAGTTGCAAAAACTAATGGTGGCATTCCCAACAAGAACCCGCTATCAAGTGGCACTGGCAGAAATTTATTTTGGTTTCAAGGAAGAAATCAAAGCCATGGAAATGTTAAAACAAGTTTTAGCCAACCAGCCGAATATGCCTGAGGCACATTTGTTATTGGCCAATATTTACAGAATCAATGGTGAAAATGAAAAATCTTTTCTCGAATTGAAATTAGTATTTGCGAATCCGGATGCCGACATCAAGCAGAAACTTGAAATACTTTCCTCCTTCCTACCTTTGCTTGAACATAATTCATCCCTTCGCGCGCATACCTTGGAATTGGCTGGTTTGCTCGTCATTGCACATCCTTCCGATGATGCCGGCAATATGCTTTATGCCGATATCCTTTACCATGTTGAAAGATACCAAGAAGCGAAAGTGTACTACCTTAAAGCTTTAAATACTAATAAAACAAATTTTAATCTATCACGGAATCTAATTCAGTGTGAAGAGCAACTGAACCAATATGAGGAGGCTTTAAAACATGCCACAGAGGCTTTAGAGGCCTTTCCAAATCAGGCCATCTTCTATTATTATAAAGCCCACGCCGAATTCTTACTAAAAGATTTTACTGCTGCACTCTCCACCTCAAAAACAGGTTTTGAGATGGGTTCCGAGAATACATCACTACTAATACAATTACTATCTATTCTCGCAGATGCCGGCAATGAATTAAAGAACTATGTTGTAAGTGATGACGCCTTTGATAAAATATTAGCGCTTGATCCCAATAATTTAGAGACATTGAACAATTATTCATATTATTTATCGTTACGAAGGGTAAAGTTAGATATGGCAGAAAAGATGTCCAAGAAAACGCTAGATATAGACCCTAATAACGCATCCTATCTCGACACTTATGGTTGGATTTTATATCAACAAGAGAAATATGCCGATGCTAAAATATTCATAGAGAAAGCCTTAGCCCTTGACCCAGCGAATAACGTATTGTTTGAACATTTAGGCGATGTTTCATTCCAGCTTAATGAAACTGAACTCGCCATGACCTACTGGAAAAAGGCAAAAGAGAATGGAAATATATCACCCGGATTACAAAAAAAAATCAATTCTAAAAAACTGACCGACTAAATCCAATGAAGTTAAAACATATTATTTTTATTTTATGCCTGTTTAGTGTAGTATTCCTATCTGCCTGCAAGCAACATAAGGAAATTCAGAGGGCAAAAACAGAGGATAAAGTAATAGAAGTTCCTGTTTCATTTTCTTTAGTCGACAGTCTCAACGTACATTCTTATCATTTTAATACAATTTCAGCGAAGATCAAAACCGATTTCAAGAACAATGACGGAAGTGAATTAAGCTTAATGATCACCTTGAGAGCCATTCACGACTCGGCAATCTGGATGAGCGCGAGTCCGGCACTTGGCATTGAAGCAGCTCGCATTCTTTTCACTAAAGACAGTATAAAAATAATGGATAAGATTAATGGAACCTATGCGCGCGAATCGTATCGTTTCCTCAATACGTTTACGAAGGCCGAACTAAGTTTTGAAATGCTACAGAATATCTTATTCGGAAATGCCGCGTTTATGAATACCGAACTCACCACTGACAGTGTCACGAAATACTATCAGGCCCATTGCTCGGAGCATAGCATGCAACAAGATCTCACCATAACAAAAGCTTTTCGAATTTTTCTAAATACCCTCACCGATAAAACCACCATGGATAAAATTTATATTTCCTATAACGATTTCCAATTTGTTGAAGGAGAATATCTCCCCTTCGATTTAAAAATAGAAGCCAGCTCTCAGGGCAAAAATGCAACCCTTAATTTAAATTATACTAACCTATCGGTAAATACTCCGTTGGAAATAAAATTTAATATCCCTTCAAGTTATACCAAAATGAAATACTAACGTATGACACCAAGAAACTTAATCGCCTGTTTCCTTATCTTTACTGTTACGCTTTTAAATGCGCAATCAAGAAAGCAGTTAGAGCAAAAACGCAAACAGAAGCAACTCGAAATTGAACAAACCAAGAACTATCTCAAAGAAAATAGCAAAAAGCAAAAAAAATCGTTGTATGAGCTGCAAACGCTCGGTCGTCAAATTCAAGTACGACAAGAAATAATAAACACCGCTGCCGGAGAAATAGATTTATTGAGCAGTGAGATTGGCTACCTCGAAACCAATATAAAAAAGTTAGAAGAAAATCTTGATGCCTTAAAACGCCAATATGCCGCGATGATTTACGAAGCATACAAAAACAGGAGTCTGACCGACAAGATGGCTTTTGTTCTTTCTGCCAAAGATTTTAATCAGAGCTATCAACATCTTAACTATCTGCAACAGATCGGGAAATTTAGTAAACTCAAAGCGGATGAGATTAATTCAACTCAGAACAAATTAAATCAACGTATTGAAGAGCTTACAGGGTCGAAACGAACCAAGGAAGAATTGGTAAATTCGAGTAAAACAGAGAAAGTGGAACTCGAAGGCGACAAAAAAACAGAGGCCGTAATGTTATCCCAGCTCAAAGGAAAGGAATCACAAATGAAAAAAGACCTTCAGATAAAGCTAGTTCAGATAAAACAACTCGATCTGGCCATTTCCAATGCCATCGCCAAAGAAATAGAATCGGCACGCAAGAAAGCGGAGGAGGAGGCACGTAAGAAGGCTGCTACTGCGTCGAAGAGTACGGACACAAAAACAGAAAGCAAAAAAGAATCTTCCTTTACCAATCGCAACAATACAGAAGCTGGTAATGCTCTTAGTGCTGATTTTGAAAAAAACAAAAACCGATTACCCTGGCCTGTCGATAAAGGTTACGTCATCCGCCCTTTTGGGGTTCATTCACATCCTACTATACCCAATGTACAAACTGAAAATAATGGGGTAGATATTGCCACCAGTGATGGCGCTATTGCAAAATCAATTTTTAAAGGAGAGGTGCGTGCCGTTTTCCCTGTGCCAGGCATGGGAACCGCTGTTCTGGTGAGCCACGGAAATTATTATTCGGTGTATTGCAAATTACAAACTGTTACCGTTACTGTTGGGTCAAGGGTAGCACTAGGAAGTCCTATTGGAGTTATTATGAAAAGTGATGATGATGAAAAAACAGAACTCCATTTAGAAATATGGAAAAATACAGAGAAGCAAAACCCGGAAGCCTGGTTAAGATAAAAAAACTATCTGCTGATTTCGAGAATCTCTAGTTTCAATTTCCCTGCTGGCACCTCCACTTCAAATTTATCTCCCACTTTCTTACCCATTAAGGCCGATCCTATGGGCGATTTCATTGAGATTTTTCCATCTTTAAAATCAGCTTCACTCTCAGATACAATTTTAAAGGTCTGCTCCTTTTTTAATTTGTGGTTCATAAACCGAACTCTGCTCAACACCGTGACTGAACTCAAGTCTAAATCTCTTTCATCAATGACCCGAGCAAGTGCAATAATATTCTGTATTCTGATGATACGAGTCTCATTATGAGACATCGCCTCTTTTGCTGCTTCATATTCGGCATTTTCAGATAAATCTCCTTTGTCGCGAGCTTCAGCCAACGACTGTTTTATGATTTCGCGCTCTACCGATTTAAGGTGTTTTAATTCCTTTTTCAGTTTATCTAAGCCTTCTTGAGTGAAATATTGTAGTTCTGCCATTGGTAGTTTATTAGAACGTCTATACAAAAAAAGAAACGTCCCGACCATCGAGGCAGGAACGTTTATTCTTAATGCAAAAATACGTTATTTTATTAAAGAAGTAATATTTTATTTTACTATTCGCTTTCTCCTAAATCTATTCGAATACCAAAACTATGGGTTGCACCCAAAATTCGGCTGTCGCGGAAAGAATAATCAAATGCCACTAAATTGTCGCTTCCCCCTTTCTTGAGCGGAATATAAATACTAGCTCCTGCCGCAATTCCAGAAAAAGCATTGATGCGTAAAGCAGCATCATTAATTTTATCTTCATATTGATATCCTGCACGAAGGGCGAAAATTTTCTTGTAACCATATTCAAACCCAAGTCCAAACTGGTTGTTAGCGTAAGCGTTTGAAGTAAAGTTTCCAGCAAGGGTGAATCGGTTGTTATAAACACCCGAATCTTGGTCTAGTCTAAGGTCATAAGACACTCCAATATGCAACTGGGTTGGCAATTGAAAAGTAGCCGACCGTGCTTGTAAAGTACGTTGAATTCCATCCACATCGGTGGCATGGTAAGATAACCCATCTCCAGCAAATGCGCCGTTTACCCCAACACTTCTCAACGATATACCCAAATGAATATCACGTCCTTTCACTGCACTTTTAGGCATTAACACTTTTTTTGACTTGGCCGAAAATTGAACACCGGCATCGATACATCCGGTACGTGCTTTTACATCGCTCGCCCCTGCCTCTGAGATGCCTCTAAAAACAAGACCACAAGAAATGGCGTCCGAGAATTTGTGACCATAGCCAATAGCAAAATTACTAAAGCGAGGAGAGAAGGTTCCAATTCCACCCTCAGGATTATTCACATCGGTGCGCATGATATTGCCAAAATTCATTGAAAATACCGAGAGCCCTATATACGAGGAGGAGCCAATTTTTTGGGCAAGTCCAAATGAATTAATCTTTATATCCGCCAATTTTAGATAGTCGACATAGGAGAAAGCAATATTGGAACTGTTGATCTGAGTAATACCCGCGATGTTAAGGTTAAATGCTTCCACGCCCTTTACATTGGCTGTGTTAATACCATTCCATCCACTACTATTAGCCCATGGATTAATCATCAATTCGGTGGCCCCTGCAGTACCAGTTCGTGCAGGATTTCCTGCCCAACTTATGGCAGCAATACTTAAGGCCGTAATACTTATTATAATTCGTTTCATCTTGTGCTTTTTTAAATGATATGATTTGCTTTTAAAAACTAATTTCTAGAATGAATCCAGATCTACTGGTCGCATCACTCCCATCCATTTCAATACTTTAACTCCCAAATCGCCACAATCGATATGGATAATATACATCCCACTAGCAATAGGAACAGCACTTCCGTTGTTTAAATCCCAGCGGGTTTCAACGAGGTTGTCGTCTTTCTTGATGGTTTTTACCAAATTACCATTTAAGGTATAGATACGAATAGTACATTTTTGGGGCAAATTAGTGAACTTAACATAAGTGGCTATTTGATCGCCTTCGTAATCATGTGAAGGTGAGAAACCATAGTATGGATTAGGCACTACATTAATTTTTTCTACTCCTTTTTTAGCAGCCGCTACCGTAAACTGGGTGGCAATCTCTTTGGTGTCAAATTCGTAGTGTGGTCTTCCGTTATTGGTTGTAATCGAAGTTTTTAGGCGTTGATACGGTTTCGTCACACGATATCGAATACGCACATCATTTGGAATAATACCATCTTTCACTGATTTCAATTTCATTCCTGGTGCCAGATAAGACATCATCACATACATACATGAACGATACACTTTTATCATATCGGTAGTGGCGTTGCTAGCTAAAAGTGTTGCGATGCCATTACATTCGTCATACCCGCCAAATTTAAATGCACTCGTGCCAATACCAACGGTATCGTCAGTGAAAACATAAACATAATGTTTGCCTCCAATTAAAGGATAGTCGTCTACTTGTGAGAAGGTATTAGAGGTAGGATTCCAAATCATATCAGCTCCATTTTCTCCCTGCAAATGTGAATCTTCTCCAAAGGCTATGTTTAAACGCTGGCCTGTTTCTATATTAATGGCATATCCTGGGAACCATCCTTTTCCATTTCCAGTTCCATCGGCATTACCTTCCTTATCAACAGATTGTGATCTACGAAGTCCTAATTTTACAGCACCTCCAATAGCATCCGTGGGTTGTTCTGCCTCTTCTAATACAACACAACGTGTCCATTTAGTCTTATCTGAAGTGAACACCAAATCAATACTGGAAAGGTTTTCCATTCTGTTCTGAGCGGTAGAAGTACTACTATTAAATGCAGGGCCGAAGGTGTTTCCTTTTGTAGCGCTATAGGGCGAATAGGCACATAAACGGTAAGGAGCAAAAGTGCCTTCGAGTGCTTTTTCATAAACTTGCTGCGGATCTATCATCTCGGTTGCACCCCCGAAGTCACCGTAATAATCATGTAGATAAGGATCATAGCTTGTGGGTGTTGACCTTATTATTTGTTCGCCTACTTTTCCTGAGCGTATCCAATTGTAAATTGAGACAAAACTCAAATCAACATCCGGAAGGCCCGTAAGCCATCTTTGATTTTTGTCACTCCACTCAAAGGATGCCTCAATGAAGCCATTCTTCACCGACTCATCAATACTGAACGCCCAACTTCCGGGATTACTTGCTTGTTTTATAGCAACACTGATACCCCATTTGGCAATAATTTGTTCAGCTCCAATCGTAATATCCGCATCACTTTTCACCGTATCTCCAGTAGATTGTCTTACAATTATCCAGCGACTTGTTGGCCATATAGAATCGCCTTTAACTTTGCTCATTGGGCTAAATTTATTCGCCGGGTCATAGGCAATATAAACTTCAAATTTATCGTTGGGTACTTTTAAAGGATCTATAACTTTTATTCTTACGGGGGTAGAACCGCCTTTGTAGATCGGGAACTCCGATTTGCCTTTCGCTAAAATCTCATCAATCGTTTCTTGAGTTAACTCTAAAGAATTACCTCCATTTCCCCTTCCTTCTAAACGTTTCATTAATGGTCCGGCACCATATTTAGCCAATGAATCGTTGTCAATACCATTATTCACACTCCAAACTTTATGAGGCGAAACACTTAACGTATTGGTATTTAAACGACCCGCAAGATACTGTTCTGGATCATTTTGGTCATTGGTCGCATTGGAGTATGACACAATCTTAAAGCTATAGTTCTTATAATTAACCAAGGCGCTATTCCCTGTGGCAAAGGCATCCGATTTAATCTGAAAAGAATGGCGTAAACCAACATTTTCACCGGTAACTTTAAGTATTTTTACAAAATCAGAAACAGTGGGGTCGAATACTTTATTCACTAATCGATCGGCATCATCTTTAATATCGCACTGAAATATGAGACGCGCTCTATCTGGATTATTCAACTCGGCAGAGGTAACAGAAGCATCTTTTAACTGATAAATTTGATATCCCTGAAATTTATATAAAATCGCATTGCCTGCCGATCCTTTCACGATGGCATTGTACTTTTCAACTTTTTGAGTACAATATTTTGATGTTGTATCCGATGATAAATTCAAGATGAACTCTTGATCTAAAGTTTGAATCGTAAAATCAGGAGATGGAGGCCCATCTGTAATTTCAAAATTGTTATTAAACAACTTCTGCGCTTTATCATCAGCTTGCCTTAAGAGTTCAAGTGAACCTGTAGCCCCACCAGAAGATGCTCTTGCCCATACAACTCCAACGGTAACTTCATTACGAGCTCCTGGTAATAGCTTGAAAGGTCCAGCACTTTGTAAAAATCGACGGTCGCCAGGTTCGTTCCCCGCACTTTTTTCAGTCCAGCTATATCTTCCTGCCGGATCGGTAGTACCTGGAAACATATAACTGCAGGTATCCGTCCCGCTTCTACCTCTGCCTCCGTAGGTCATCTGAACATTACTTTTCCATATTCCTTTTAAGTAATTATAATAATGCTGTGATTTTTCAGGATTTCCAAAGAGGGTAAAATCATTATCATAATATACAAATTTTGCCATTCCTAAAGTATTACCGTTCTCGTCTTTAGGGCCTTTAAAAAAATCTATCCCTACGCTAGGTGGATTTAAACCATAACCTAAAATTCCATCGTCGTTATCGTCTCCATTATAGCAATAACCTAAACTACGTCCTACATCACAACCAACATAGTCGTCGGCATAATTTCCTAAATCAGGGTCAGCCCACAGTCCAAAATAACATTTATCCAAAAAATCACTTCCCCTGTTTATAATTTCGGTCTTATAAAACGTCATGTTATTGATTTCATCGTTTGTCTGAAATGCAAAAGCCATCGTATGAAGTTCTAAGCCAATAGCTAAGGCATCTGTTTCTGTATGAACATTACCTTTATCATTATAAGCCCACCAGATAGCCATATCTCCTAAGATATTGGGGTAATCGGTGCCTGGCTCATAATCGAGTGATCCTCCAACATTGATATATGGAGCTAAAAAATGAGATATCGAACCTGAACCGAAGTTGAAATTATTTCCCGGCCACGATTTCATATCATCCGTGGTAATATTCTTTTTAGGATCCAAAAAGTTCTCAATTTCCAAACGGGTAACTTTCCATAACCTATCGTACTCTGTACAAGTATTGGCGCTTACAGAGGCTAACGTATCTAGTGGCCCAGCAAAAAAGTCCACTCCGTTTTGGCGATAGGTGTTGGCGGCAATCTTTAAGTTGCTACTTCCATCTAGGCCACCTATCCATAAGGAACCAGAAAAGATAGAGTTCAATTTCCGCTGATTCGGATCGGTCACCTTTGGAATTTCATATTTGGCAGAATTCAGATCCCACCACATATCGCCCCCATTCAAGATGGTAGTTCGTACGTTGTTTATATCGAGGATAGCCTGAGCAGTAGGACGAGCACAACCACCTGCCGTTTTCATTAAACTCGATGCATTCTGGTTATTATTGGAGGGTTTTAATCCAATAACCTCTCTGGCCTGCAGTGCCATGGCAAAAAATGGTATCGTGATTAAGATTATAATTTTTATGTTATTAAGTTTCATAATTAAACTTTTTAAATAATGTGTCGTTGCTAAAATATTAGAGGTCCTTTCTGCTGTTGAAAATCATACGCACCCCTATTCGGGCTTGACGAGGTAAGGCATAAAGTCCGGGGTTATTAAGTCGTAATTTGTATTGATCAATAAATGCTTGTTCGTTTATTTGACTTTGTGCTGCACGAATACCATCAGCAGAGGTAAGATAGCCGTCATCGGTAGGTAGACCTGTGTTACTGTATACGCCGAGCACATTTTGTGTATTTAGGATATTGTTACAAGCAATGTATACATTCAACAGAAACGACTTTTTGCCATCCTTGTCAACATTTTCACTTTTGCTTTTATATTTCACAACAAAATTCTTATCCATGGTCACATCAACATATACCTGACCTGGTAAGCGCTGTCCGTTAAGAGAACCTTGAATTGGATTTCTTGAAACACTACCTCCAATGACTTGAGAAACATTTTTATTCGCTGATGCTGTGTAAGGGGCACCTGAAAATCCTTGCAGTTGCACATTTAAACCAAAATCTTCGAATACGTTACGGTCTTTCCCTTTCAACTTCATTACAGGACCATCGTAAGGATGCTCTTTATCTGTTTTAAATCGGTAATCAACACCTATTTTAAAGGTATGACGAAAATCAACATCCAGAGGCTGCAGTGTTTTCAAACTTGGTTTGTTTACGGCGATCAATCCTGCACTGGTAGAAGCTGAAGAGCCTGTACCATCGGCAAATAGAAGACTGTAATTCGCTACAATATCCATATGTCTGAAGGCATATAAGAAGTATTCTAAACGAAAGGCCTTAGAGGTAGAAAAATCTTCATTACCAAAAGCGGTATAACTCGTTGGAAAAGCTTGATAAAAGCGCTTTAATTGAATCAAATCGCGAGTCTCCGAGTATGAAGCAATGAAGCTAATCGCCGAGGCTGGCGTTAACGTTTGCTTGTAGCCTACTTCATAGCTTGTTTTTTTCGAAGGTCTCAAATTGGGATTCGCTAAAGTACCATCCAGAGCACGACGTTCGAAATATTGATAGTCATCATTAGTAGCAAAAAAACCTTCCGCTGGCCTTTGACTCAATACATCATAGTTGGCAAAAAATTCCGCGTCGTCATTAATTGGAAATGAGAACCAAATTCGAGGCATAAAAATCGGAGTCGGAGTATAATCCTGAAACGCATTTGCATCGAGTTTATACTTACCTAAATCAACCGACGGATTAACCAACCATGGCTGAATACGTCCTTCGTCCTGAGACAATACAGAGGGGTCGGTTAGTACATTCCCCTCCTTATTATACCAAGTGCTTCCGCTTCTGAAACCCAATAAATTAGGTGACGAACTTTTGTAGGCATCTACATATACTGTATAGTCGCTGCCAATGGTACTTGGTATCTGACTTTGATCTTTCCATTCGGCAGCGGTATGAGCAGGAAACAGCAAATAGGGGTCTTTCAAAACTTTAATATTGGCATCAAACTGTTCTGCTCTCAAACCGAGGCGGAATTTTATTTCTTTATAGCTAAATTGATCTTGAACCCAAGCTGCGGCATTGATGGGTGCAAATGCTCCAATAGGTCTGTTCGGATCTTCGTTCCAATCTTTTATGGATGGACGACCTTTGATCACGTTGCCCAAATAATCGTATCCATAAACATCGATGGATTGATTTCCATTATTATACAAGTCATCGGGTGCAAACCAAGCCAACTTCATGTCTTCTGGTTTCATCGCATTCACATCTATCCATGAATTTTGTGTCACTGGATTTCCGTAAACATCTTTTGCCCCTTTACTAATCAATTCTTGACGTAAATTCTTGGCAAATACACTTTCGTCGGAGGCATTAAATAGACGATTATAATATACTGTATCTTGAAATACTCCATTGGCATCATAGGCTAAGATAGGATGTGCAAGATCCAACTCCTCCACAGCCTTATTTGCGAGTGCCGTAGCCCGGCCCCACAAACCAGCAGCAGCAATACTATAGCCGCGTTGTACACGTTGTTCGTAGGATAATCCAAATTGCAAATCATGCTTTTTCGATCGATCCGTTACTGGAGCTAAAGACGCTTCACCAATAGCATAAAGGGTGAACTGATCAGAGCGGCTTTTACTATAACCACTTGGATATGACCCCACATTGGCCCACATACTATAAACTGAGCTAGGGCCATCGCCATTCATTAAACCTCCATACGCTTGAACCCAATTCGAATTTCTTATGATTCTACCATACTCATCAAAAACTTGCTGTGTATAATTGGCTGCAATTGGATTTAAATCACTTTTCTGAAAAGTCATCGCAGTATCCCCAAAACCAATGGTTTTGTAGTAATCACGTAACTTTACCGATTTGTTATACTGATCTACAAATTCATCCGGTAACTCGTCGGCCTTCTTACTTACCTTTCCGTAACCTGCTACCTTATAGGTTGTAAACTTACCTATATAACCATAGTCCCAGGTGTTGAAATCATGTCGTGGATCATAATTAGAGCCCGACACAACGGTATAATCGGCTCTCACAGTATAGAGGGCGTCGGTAACGATTGACTTGTCTTTTTCTTTGTCCTCTTTTTTGTCGGCCCCCGATTTTAATTTATGCGTCATACTCACACTAAAACGGTTCGTTAAATTCGTGCTCTCCGAAGCGTTTTTATAATTAAACATCGAGCTTGTGAAACTGTAACCAGCTCCACGGCTCCAGCCTCCATTGAGTCCGACTTGTATGTTTACGTTTTTAGATGGCTGAATCGTTAAACTACTGATATATGAAATGCCCGATGACGCAGCATTAAGCCTGTATTTCACTCGCTCTAAATCGCTTTGGTTGATGTAACTTGCACTCGGCACTAACCCTGTACCTGAAGGACTTGGAGAATTCGGTTTAATTTCAAGCTCTGCCAACTTCGCATCACTCAATTTATAGATTGGAATCGCAGAAGGACTGCCATCACGCTGATGTACAGCAGAGAAGCCAACCGTATAGCCCAACACCACACGCTCTTTTCCTGGGTCTTGTTTATTGATTACTTTTAACGGTCCTGAGAAATAACCTTGAAACTGTTGATAATTATATCGGTCGAACAGCATGGATGTTGAATAATCGAATAGATTAACGTAAGCTAAGGTTGGTGATTTAAAAGTTAAATTGATAGCCCCCCCTGTAAAATCGCCATATTGAGCGGGAACGCCACCGGTAATAACCGAAACTTCGTTCAGTGCGTCAGGAATGAGAGGAATAGAACCGATTACTTTGACTCCATTGATAAAATATCCCGTTTGATTGGCACGTGAGCCTAAAAATGAGGGGGTTGAGCCATTCTTTGAGATGACCCCTGCAGCAGCCGAAACTAATTTATTAATACTTGTTGCTTTCTGATTTTTAGCTTGATCACCAGAAAAACGTGTACCAATGTCGCCTTGCTTTACAGGCGGGCTCTGTATTCTGATAATCTCAATTACTTTCCCTTGCCCTTCCAAAGGTTTTGAAATTAGGGCTGGTTTCATTACCATGACTTGATCATCATTAATTTTGATGCCTTCCAACACCAATTCCATATAGCCTAGTGCCGTAAAGGTAAGGGTATAAACGCCTGCAGGCAGCGATTTGATATCATAAAAGCCCTTATCGTCGGTATACACATCACCTTTGTAGATGCCATTTAGTTTTGCCACAACGTGAGCATCTTCAATGGGAATATTTGCTTTTGAATCTCTTAAAAAACCTCTGACAGAGCCATCGGCTAAGGCATTCAAGGCGGTGAAAACAAAGGCTAAAATCAGGACAGCCTTTCTGCTTATGTGGTAAACCTTATTCATATAATATCATTTAAGTGTGTTCAAGTTTGTTAAGTCGGCAATTTTATCAAATAAAAACAAGCAAAAAAAGTAAAATTTGTTGATTATTTATCGTGCAATTAACATTTTTTTTTTTACATATTTCTCAATAGGTCTAAATTTTATTCTGAATTACTTTTGCTCTGATAAAAGTTTATAATTTTAGCACATAAAACAGTGCTTATTCGTTCATAGCTTTGAGCACTCCAACCGGCGATATGGGGTGTAAAAATGACATTCTCCATATCGCGTAATGCGTTAAACGTGGCATCAGGCTGTCCATCCTCACTAAATGGAGGCTCTTGCTCCAAAACATCAAGCGCAGCACCCGTTAACTTTCCACCTTGCAACGCTTCCAATAAGTCCGTTGTGTTCACAATTTTACCCCGAGAGGTGTTAATAAAAACAATCGACTTTTTAAATTTCTTGAAAAAATCTTTATTTACCCACCCTTTGGTTTCTTTCGTCAGCGGCACATGCATCGTCAGTATGTCTGCTTGCTCGTAAATCGTGTTAAGGGAACATGAGGTTGCATAGGCATCAAAATAAAAACCATCCCCACTTTTTTCTGCTGTTTTATATTTGTCATAGGCAATAACACGAGCGCCAAAACCATGTAGCTTCTTTGCAACTGCACTGCCTGTGTGACCAAACCCAATTATTCCAACGGTGCTGTTCATAAGCTCTATACCACGGTTTGCTTCCCTGTTCCATTGAAGGTTTTTAACCTCATTATTACTTTTTATGATTTTATGTTGAAGGGCTAAGATCAGACCTATCGTATGCTCTGCCACAGCATCGCACAATCCTTCGGGAGCATTTAAAACTACAATTCCACGTTGATTCGCATAATCGAGTTCTATATTATCGGTACCACTGCCTGCACGGGCTATAAATTGAAGACGTGAGGCCTGATCGATAAAATTTTTATCAATAAAAAGTTTAGTACGAACAATCAACCCTTCATATTGTGCAATAATATCAAGGACTTCAGGTAGCGAAATTTCAGGCTGGTAATGAAATGGTATTTGCCGCTCTTGCAAGCCCTGAATTAAGGCGGGGTGCATTTCGTCGGCGATGAGAATCATTGAGAATTTTAATTGAAGCTGGATGATTTAGCAATCTTAAGAAGCTCCATTTTAGAATAAATCTTTCTTTCTAAAATAGAGGTATCCTATGGTTGAGAGCATAATGGAGCAAAATAAAATAATAGTGAACCCATGCGGGTTAAGTGAAAAAGGGATACTATCGGGGTTTACATTCATTCCGAAAAAACTCGAAATTAATGTTGGTATCATTAACACGATGGTGATGGTGGTCAAAGTTTTAATAACTACATTTTGGTTATTACTGATGATACTGGCAAAGGTATCCATGGTTCCACTCATAATATTGGTATGAATGCTGGTTTGTTCGATCGCCTGACGGTTCTCGATAATCACATCGTCAATGAGATCTTCGTCCTCTTCATTCATTTTACTGAATTTGCTTCTTTTAAGCTTTTCAATCATCAGCTCATTACTTTTGAGTGAGGTGCTAAAATAAACAAGCGACTTCTCCATATCGAGCAACTTTAAAAGTTCCTCATTCTTCACAGAGATATTAATTTTCTTTTCTATTTCTCGTTGTGTTCTACTAATGTCCTTTAAGTTTCTAAGATACTGGGTACTTATGCGGAGAAACATTTGCAAAACGAACCGACGATGATTACCCATGTCGAAGTTTTTAATGCGATTGTTTTTTACATCGTTGGTGATATCATTTTCGATATTACTCACCGATATAAAATAGTCATTAGAGATTAAAATGCCCAGAGGGACCGTCACATATGGAATATCCGAATCGTCGCTATTGAGTACCGGGATTTTAACAATGATAATAAGATAACGTCCCTCCACTTCAATCCGTGCCGATTCGTCACTATCTAAAATGTCGGTAAGAATTTCAATGGGGATTTTGAATTGGGTTGTTAAGAGTTCGATTTCTTGAGTAGACGGGGCAGTAACATTTATCCAACACTTTTTATCAAGTGCTGGCAATTTCGTTACCACGTTGTTTACTGAGCCAAAGTATTCGATCATAACTATACATAGATGCCTTTTACGAAAGGCAGCGCGAAGGTAAGTTTTTAAAATTCATTTAAACAAGTCAAATAAAATAAAAATGTTGACTCGGCTTGGCTAAATTTTTTCTTAGGAGATAAACCTCGTATCCGCTTCATTGAAAAAATAATTACTTTAGGGTACAGCCGCAATATGAATATGCTAAATGACAAGGGTGCTTTCCGCCTCTGCAAAATAAAAAAACACGAGAATAAATTGGGCGGCTTTTTACGATACTTATTAAAGGATATAAAACAATAGAGTTGCACTGTGACAAGCGCAAACACCATAACATTAGCTTACGAGTTCCATCACTTTCTCTAAAGTATTTGCATTTTTAATGAAGGTCGAAAAATTTGAGGGTATAAATTTTTGAGTATGCATTTTGTGAATCATCTCTAACAGTGGATCAAAGTAGCCTTCTACATTATAAATAGCAACAGGCTTTTCGTGCAGCAATAACTGGTGCCAAGTAATGATCTCAAACAATTCATCGAGGGTTCCAAAACCACCTGGCATCGCTACAAAAGCATCGCTGAGTTGGTACATCATCTGCTTGCGCGTGTGCATATCGTCCACCTCATAACATTGGGTTAATCCATCGTGTTTTATTTCCGAAGTGGATAAAAATTTGGGGATCACACCCACTACGCTGCCCCCGTTTTTCAAGGCTGCCTCGGCCATCAGGCCCATCAAACCAATACGGCCACCGCCATAGACCAGGGTAATCTTGTTTTTAGCAAGGTATTCTCCCATGGCTATTGCAGCCTCTTTAAAACGATGGTCGACACCAACACTGGAGCCACAAAAAACACAAAGTGATTTAATCATAATTTATTTCAAACCTAATTCTTTCATTTGTTTACTTTCGATGACACTAGGTGCATCAATCATCACATCGCGCCCTGAATTATTTTTGGGAAATGCAATATAATCGCGAATACTTTCGCTACCCCCAAACAAACTGCATAATCTATCGAAGCCGAAGGCCAATCCTCCATGAGGAGGTGCACCATATTCAAAGGCATTCATTAAAAAGCCAAATTGATTCTGTGCCTCTTCTTTTGTGAAGCCCAGCAAATCGAACATGCGCGATTGCAATTCTTTATTGAAGATGCGAATGCTTCCACCTCCTACTTCAACTCCGTTAATAACCATGTCGTAGGCATTGGCTCTAACGGCTCCAGGATCAGATTCAAGGAGGACAATATCTTCGGGTTTGGGCGATGTGAAAGGATGATGCATGGCATAATACCTCCCATCCTCCTCATTAAATTCTAATAGTGGGAAATCGACAACCCATAAAGGTGAAAATTTATTTTTATCACGCAAGCCCATTCTCTCCCCCATAAGCAAACGCAGATCGCCCATCGCTTTCTGTGCTTTTTCCTTTACACCACTGAGCACCAAAACTAAGTCGCCTTCAGTGGCATCGCAGGCTAAAGCCCATTTCTGTAAATCTTCAGTACTATAAAATTTATCCGCCGACGACTTAAATGATCCATTCTCACATCGAAAATATATCAATCCACCCATCCCACGTTTAGGATCCTTTACCCATTCGGTAAGCTCATCTAATTGTTTACGTGTATAGTTAAAGCAACCTTTCGCGTTGATGGCGATAACAGCCTCGGCCGCATCGAAAACACCAAAGTTTTTTCCTCCCACCAAATCCACACCGTTTCCTTTTAGATAATTAAACTTCATCCCGAAACGAGTATCTGGCTTATCGCAACCATAACTTTCCATCGCTTCATGGTATGTCATACGGGGCAACTTATCTATTTTAATCCCTTTCACCTTTTCAAACAAATGCTTTACTAAACCTTCAAACATATTCAGAATATCTTCTTGTTCAATGAAGCTCATCTCGCAATCAATTTGAGTGAATTCAGGTTGTCGGTCGGCGCGCAGATCCTCGTCGCGAAAACACTTCACAATTTGATAGTACCTGTCGAACCCCGCCACCATAAGCAATTGCTTAAATGTTTGAGGCGACTGAGGTAATGCATAAAACTGTCCTTCATTCATGCGTGAGGGTACTACAAAATCGCGTGCCCCTTCGGGTGTTGATTTAATTAAGACGGGAGTCTCAACTTCTATAAAATCCTGCGCATCAAGAAAATTACGTGTTGCTTTAGCCACCTGATGGCGCAATTGTAGTTTGTTGCGAACTTCTGTTCTTCGTAAATCGAGATAACGGTACTTCATTCGTAATTCGTCGCCACCGTCCGTTTCATCTTCAATAGTGAACGGTGGGGTTAGCGAACGATTTAATATCTCGATGGACTGTGGGATGATTTCGACATCACCCGTGGCTATTTTATCTGTTTTTGAATACCGCTCAGAAACGATCCCGGTCACTTTTACAACGTACTCTCTTCCGAGACTACGAGCCAGATCAATAATTTCACCGGAAGTTTTATCGGTTTCCACCGTGATTTGAGTGATGCCGTAGCGGTCGCGCAAATCAATCCATAGCAGCGCCCCTTTATCTCTAACCCCTTGAACCCATCCGCAGAGGGTAATGGTTTCATTGATGTTTTGTATCCGTAATTCGCCGCAGGTGTGTGTTCTAAGCATTTTGACTTTTAAATAAGAACTGCGAAATTAGGAAATTAATTTTTGTAAGACTAAGTATTGCTTGAAGTAGTCGGAAATAGTGAATTCAATGATTAAAATTAGGCTCTCAAAATGCTCTTGCATGGCATCAATTTATTCATGCTACCCCTTCTCGGGCCAATGAATACCCTTGTAAAATTTAATTCTAATCTTAAGTGGATTTAGTCTATACAATAGAATTCTTTATCAACTCATACCTAAATTAAGTAGATAATTTTGTTGATTTGCAGTATGAATCCATCAAACCTCAAGAGTAGCATATATCAACTTATTGTTGAAACCAGCACGAACCTCCCCAGTGATGTACGACGCACCATATTAGCGGCGAATTCCCGTGAAGATAAAGCGGGGAAAAGTGGTATTGCGATGAACACCATCACAAAAAATATTGATATGGCGTGTGAGAATATTGGTCCTATTTGCCAGGATACGGGGATGCCTACCTTTGAAATTCATACCCCTGTTGGTACTGACCAACTTGAGATTGAGGAGATTATTTTCGAGCAGATAGCATTGGCAACGAAAAACGGGAAACTGCGAACCAATAGTGTTGACAGTATTGATGGTTCCAATACAGGAACCAATTTAGGCCCTGGCACTCCTGTAATACACTTTAAGCAATGGCGTAAAAATTATATCGAAATAAAATTAATTTTAAAAGGCGGAGGCTGCGAGAATAAAAATATTCAATATTCACTGCCCTGCGAATTAGAACATTTGGGAAAGGCCGGAAGAGATATCGACGGGGTGCGCAAATGTATCATGCATGCGGTATGGCAGGCGCAAGGGCAAGGCTGTAGTGCCGGTTTTATTGGCGTTGGCATCGGAGGCGACCGCACCAGTGGTTATGCTTTAGCAAAAGAACAACTCTTCAGAGCAACGGATGATGTGAATGAGGATGCGAAACTGGGGGAGCTTGAAAACTATGTGATGGCCAATGCAGATAAATTAAAAATTGGTACCATGGGATTTGGTGGTAATGTAACCTTATTAGGTTGTAAGATTGGTAAAAACAATCGTTTGCCGGCCTCGTATTTTGTAAGTGTTGCCTATAACTGTTGGGCTTACCGAAGACTCGGAATAGAGTTAGACGCTAGCAGTGGAGAAATTTTAAAGTGGCAGTTCAGAGATGCAGAAGAACCTAAAAAAATGCATATGGCAGAAGAGACGCCAGCGGGGAATACAATCCAGATTGTTTTAGGGGAGCATGGAATTAGTGAGGCTGAGGTGCGTAAAATAAAGGCAGGAGATATCCTTGAAATCACCGGCCTCATGTTTACAGGCAGGGATGCCATGCATCATTATATGATGGAGCATGATGCCCCTTTTAATTTGAGTGGAGGCGCAATCTATCATTGCGGACCTGTAATCAATAAAAACGAAGAAGGGAAATGGAAAATTAATGCAGCAGGACCAACTACCAGTAGCCGTGAGGAACCCTATCAGGCCGACGTGTTAAAGAAAACAGGAGCACGCATCGTGATCGGGAAAGGTGGCATGGGACCCAAAACACTTAAAGGACTTCAAGATCACGGAGGTATTTATCTGAATGCCATTGGCGGCGCGGCACAATACTACGCCGAATGCATTAAAGAGGTGTTGGATGTAGGATGTCTTGAGTTTGGCACACCCGAAGCGATGTGGAAATTACGTGTAGAGAAGTTTCAAGCTATTTGCACCATGGATAGTCATGGCAACTCATTGCACAAAGAAGTGTTGGACAGCAGTGGAAAATTATTGGAGCAATTTCAATAAGGCGAGCCGTATCCCATTTATTCTTCCGAATACCACTTCATTATTTCGCCCTCAACCTGAGGGGGAACCAAGTAACGAATACTCTTTTTTTCTTTGACTAAATGACGAATATACGTTGCGGAAATATGAATATAGGGCACATCATACAAAATTATATTTCTATACTGTTCCCATTTTTCATCGATGATGCCGCGGGTATAAACTAACAGTTTAAAGCCATTCAATATTTTTTCATAGTTTTTCCAGAGCACGAATTTCTCCAAGTTGTCACTCCCTAACAGCATAGAAAAAGTATGTTCTGGGAACTCCTGTACCAATTTATCCAAGGTGTCAATCGTAAAAGAAGGTTTGGGCATGTTTAACTCCACCTCGCTAACCTCGAAGCGGTCGTTTCCTTTAATTGCACTCCTTAAAAGTATTAATCTTTTTTCCTCTGCCAATAAATTCTGACTTAATTTTAGTGGATTTTGTGGACTTAATACAAACCATACCTTATCCAAACCGGCCTGTACTAATAGTTGTTGTGCCACTATGAGATGCCCAGCATGAATCGGGTTAAAGGAGCCGAAGTATAATCCTATTTTCATAGCCCTAAGAATTGCGATACCATTTTTTCTGCCTCTTCAAGGGCATGATCAAGATTATCGTTCACCAGAACTTTATCGAAAAAAGGCTCGTATTTCATTTCATAGACGGCTTTGCCCAAGCGCATTTTCAATTTCTCCTCACTCTCTGTGCTTCGTTGCAAAAGCCTCTTCTGTAGTACTTCAAGCGATGGGGGCTTTACAAAGATTGCTAAGGCATTTTCGCCAAAATATTTTTTAATATTGAGCCCTCCTTTGACGTCAACATCGAAAATCACAAATTTATTATCATCGTGAATTCTCTGCACCTCGCTTTTTAAAGTGCCATAAAAAATGTCTTTATACACTTCTTCATACTCTAGAAAGTCTTTGTCATGCAGATGCTTCTTAAACTTTTCAAGCGTCATAAAATAATAGTCTTTCCCGTCCACCTCATGCGGGCGTGGCTCTCTGGTGCAAGCGCTCACACTAAACTCAAGGGCTAGTTTTGGATTCGAGAGCAAATGCCTAACGATGGTGGTTTTGCCTGCTCCACTTGGAGCTGAGAATATTATTACTTTCATTTACGAGACAATTATCAGCTACAAAGAAACTATAAAAAAACTACTTCGAAGAAGCCACCCTTTCCTTTCGAAATTCTAAGTATTTATAGATGGCCGTATTGAGGAGTATCAGAAGCATCCCATAAATGAAATCTTCGATTGGAATCGTAAGGATTCTAAGTCCCATGTTTTCATTATTATTATACCAAACTACCGCCTCGTCGAGACCTGTGCCTGTTAATATTCCATTCACGATAAAAAATGGGATAAGTAGAATTAGATAATAGATATAAAAACGACCCAGCCAGTTCACCTGGAGCCCAAATTTGAGCAAGAGTATCAAGGCCAATAACCCAGAAATGGAAGCCATTGTGTACAAGCAACCTATATAAAAAAGCCCTATACCAAAGAGCCCCGTCAATAATATTAAAGTTGCCGTTTTTTCGTCAAATACCAATGACTCCTTCCTGAACAATAAATCCAAACAATGGATTGTAAAAAGGCATGAATAAGGGATACAGAAAAAGAACAACACCTCTTCTATAGGAAGATTAAAAAAATAGATTCCCAAAAGATATTTCGGATTGAATCCCCACACACCCCAATCGGTATACAACACATCCCAAAGTACAAAAACAAGGGCCGATATGAGGATGGCTCTCCAGGCCGACTTCCAGTGTTTGTAGAATGCCAGCTTAGGATGAAAAGAGAAAATTAATGGCACCATCACGGAGGCCACATTTATGATTAAATATAATGATTTCATTTTGATTTAGCATTGAATGCCTCCTTAAAATATCTAAAGGAAACCCAGAGCATTCCAAATGATTCACCATCCTCTTTGCCAAGATGTTTATGATGCATCTTATGTGCTTTGCGAATGGCTCTTAAATAAACAGAATCGGTATTTCTAAAAAAATCAAAACGTTGATGAATAAAGATGTCGTGAACCAAAAAATAGGCTGCTCCATAAAAGGTAATTCCCAACCCTATCCAATAGAGAAAATTATAATCGAGGTACATGCCTATAGCCAACCCGGTGATCCCTGGTAATGCGAAAATGACAAAAAAATAATCATTCCGTTCGAAGAATCTTTCAATCTTTTTATTATGATGATCTTGGTGCAAAAACCAAGCAATGCCATGCATAATATATTTATGTACTAGCCACGCCACGCACTCCATGGTAACGAAAGCGCTCAGTACGATAGTGAAGTTTACGATTATTGGTGCCACTGTTTTAGGTTAAAAGGTGAATTAACTAATTTTTAAATCTTGAAAGTGAGCAACTACCTTATCGAAACAGTCTTTAAGCCATTCGGTATAGTTTTCGGGGTTGAGCCGAATGCTTTTAGACAAATTTTCCATGGACTCATATTTCCAGTCCAACACTTCCAATGTGTTGATCTCGGGAGTGCTATCGGAAACACCCAAAAAAACGTGATCAAACTCATGTTCTATAAGGCCTTTGTCGAGATGGGCCTTATAAATAAAATTAAAAACGGGCTTAATGTCGCATTCGATGCCCATCTCTTCCTGCATTCTTCTCAATGCTGCATTCAGGGTAGTTTCTCCTTTTCGAGGATGACTACAACAGGTGTTGGTCCAGAGGCCTCCCGAGTGATACTTTTCTAATGCGCGTTGTTGCATCAATAATTCGCCCTTGGTATTAAAAATAAAAACAGAAAAGGCGCGATGCAGTTCACCCTTGCGATGAGCCTCCATTTTCCCCATCGTACCTAACTCAATATCATTTGAGTCGACTAAAATCACTTCTTCTTCCTTTAACATCATATTTTGTAAGGTTGAGTACACCTTAAATTATTGACTCAACAAAGATAAGTTCGAGATTGTTTATTTTACAATAAATTCATTTGATAACGCAGGTATGACTTCAACAACAAGAATAATTTCAAGGTGTTATTAATGCCAATTCGATCATTCATAATTCTTTTGGGCGGTACTTTTTTTATTTTTTTAAGTAAATTTTTATAATAATAGTAAGCTAGATACACACCCATCCTTGAACTCGTAGGTAACTGTCCGATTCCCACCAAAGCCAATTTAAAGTCTTCCTCAATTTCTTCTTCAATTTTTAACTTTTCGGAGGCAGAGAGAGCGTCCAAATTCACCCCTGGAAAATAGGTCCTGCCCAATTGTTCATAATCTTGTTTTATGTCTCTCAAGAAATTTACTTTTTGAAATGCAGCTCCCAATTTCATGGCTGAAGGTTTCAATTTTTCATACGCTTCCGAATTGCCTTGGATAAACACGCGCAAGCACATCAGGCCCACCACTTCGGCTGAGCCAAAAATATATTGTTCATAACGACTTTTGTCATAATCATTTTTATGCAAATCCATCTCCATACTTCTAAAGAAGGTATCCGTTAATTCCATTTCAATATTATATTTGTTCACCACTTCCTGGTAAGCATTTATAATCGGATTTAAAGAAATTTTCTGTTCGATGGCTTCGTATGTGTCCTTTTTAAATTTGTCCAATAAGTATTTCTTATCAAAGCCATCAAAGCTATCGACAATTTCATCAGCAAATCTCACAAATCCATAAATGGAATAAATGGGAGGATGCAATTTCGGGTCGAGGAAAAAGATTCCCATGGAAAAGCTAGTACTATAGGCTCTGGTGGTGACTTTGCTGCACACTCTAGAGACCTCGTCAAAGATTGATTTCATTAATTTTGTGGTTGTAAAGTAATTGATTTAAGTAATTCGTTCGCGGCTATTTGGCCCGAAATTATGGATGGTGGAACTCCTGGTCCTGGCACCGTAAGCTGTCCTGCAAAAAAGAGATTATTTACTTTTCTGCTTTTCAGTTTTGGTTTAAATATAGCGGTTTGCATGAGTGTATTTGCAAGTCCGTAAGCATTTCCTTTATAGGCATTATAGTCGGCTTTGAAATTCGAAACAGAATACGTTTTTTTAGTGGTCACATGAGCCCGAATTTCTTCGCCGGTAAACTTTTCCAATCGACTCATTAACATATCGTAGTAATGTGTTCTTATTTCTTCGGTATCATCAAGACCCGCAGCTACAGGCATCAGCACAAAAAGGTTTTCACAACCTTCGGGAGCTACTGTCGAATCGGTTTTAGAGGGACAACACACATAAAACAATGGATTCGATGGCCATTTTTTTGACTCATAAATTTCTATGGCGTGTTGGTTCAAGTCTTCGTCGAAGAATAAATTGTGATGAATTAATTTTTCAATTTTTTTGTTCACTCCTAAATAGAAGATCAAACACGATGGAGCAAAAACTTTCTTATTCCAATAAGCCTCGTCATAAGTGCGATACTCTTGGGGAAGGAGTGCCTTTTCAACATGATGATAGTCGGCAGAAGCGACGACGGCGTCGACAGCCATAGGAGCCCCATTGGAATGGAGATTTATGATATTTCCTGACTTTATTTCTAACCGTTCTACCCTTTCGTTGGTTTTAATAGTAACACCCTGTTCCTCGGCTATTTTTTGAAACGCATCCACCACCTTGCCAAAACCACCCAGTGGATAAAAAGTACCTTGTTTTAAACCTGAGTAATTCATTAAGCTATAGAGTGCCGGCGTATCTTTGGGCATGGCGCCCAAGAACAGCACAGGAAATTCCATTAAAGCTAACAATCGTGGGTTTTTAAAGAAAGAGCGAATATGCTTGCTGAAGGAAGAGAACAATTGAAGTTTGAATGCATCTTTGAGTAACCGCAGGCTAAAGTACTCGCTCAGCGAATGACTCGGCAGGTATACCATATTATTCATACCCACCGAATATTTGTACGCTGCTTGCTTCATAAATTTTCGCAACTGCATCGCACTTCCCTTTTCAATACTTTCGAAGAGTGTACATAACTGTTCGAAGTTTTCAGGCACATCTAAATAATCATCTATACCAAAGACGACTCTAAAGCCAGGGTCCAGCTTCTTTAGCTCATAAAAATCGCTGGTAGTATGTCCAAAAAGATTAAAATACTTCTCATAAACGTCGGGCATCCAATACCAGCTCGGTCCCATATCGAAAACAAATCCATCCATGGTCATCGTCCGAGCTCGGCCGCCTAGGTTGGTATTCTTTTCAAAAATGGTTACTGCCGCACCGGCCGCTCCGAGCATGGCAGCCGATGTTAAACCGGCAAAACCAGATCCAATCACTGCAATGTTTGGCTTCTTGTTTAATTTATTTATATTTTTATTAAGCATTTAGTTTGAAACTGCTATTAATTTTTCGATGTCGTTAATCCAACATAAATTATCGTGATTTTGCATCGCTTGGTCCACTACTTCTAAACGTCCGGAAACACAAAGTTTCACATAAGGAAAGTCTTTACAAAGGTTCGAGAAAAGCTTATTCAGCTCGGATACAGGGAGATTTTTTGTTAAAAAAGAATATAGATGCGTTGGATTACATACCGCTATTACGGATGCCAAATTGTCGTAGGGGACATTACCACCTAAATAAATAACCTTTTTCCCTTGTTGGCGTAATATATAGGATGCGAACAGGAGCCCGATTTCGTGTTCTTCTCGCTCGTTAAGAAATAGCACCCAGGTTTGACTTGAATTGCCAGGCAATGGGAGGGCATCAATGGAGGCAAAGAGTTTCTGTTTAATAAGATTCGACATAAAGTGCTCCTGCGCAGGCATCAAGTCGCTTCTGCTCCACATCAAACCGGTTTTAATCATTAAGGGATATACCACCTTCAAGTAAGTTTTTACCAACCCAAATCTAAGAAGTGCATTTGAAAATATCTTCTCGAAGAGTGGCTCGTCGTAGGCTGTGATTGCTATTAACGCCTGATGTGCGATGGTTTCCTCCTGCAGATCATTTCCAAAAGCACCATCCATAAGCCTCACGATCTCCAATAAAATTTGTTCATCGGTAAGCTTACTCACTTTTGAAATTTTGATTCCAGAGTTTATTAAAACACACACATTTAACAATTTTTTCAGATGCTCATCGTCATAGTAACGAATGTTCGTATCCGTTCGATGAGGTTTCAATAAATTATATCGAAGTTCCCAAGTTCGAATGGTGTGTGCCTTCAAATTGGTTAAGCCTTCAAGTGTTTTTATGGAATAAGTAGACATATATTTTGCTTAATCTTTTACAAAGATAGTTAAACAATTTATATTTCCAAAAAAAATAGACTTGCCTTCACCAATTAATAGCAGCAGTTTTAATGAATCTAACTGTGGAGTGTCTTTAAATACCCTTGAGAGTCGTTTCAAAGGCCGCTGGGAAAGATTCTGAAGGCAATAGTTGTTCGGGGCAATGACTCAGGAATTAAACAAAAAAGCCATCTAAGTAATCTTAGATGGCTTTGCTCCCTGATCTGGGCTCGAACCAGAGACCTAGTGATTAACAGTCACTCGCTCTAACCAACTGAGCTATCAAGGAATTTAATTCAGGCTATTTGCCTGCGTTTTTTTAAGGAGTGCAAAAGTATGAATAACTCTCAAAATAAAAAATATCTTTGCAAAAATATTTTTATGAGTCTACTAAGTATCGGAACGGTCGCTTTTGACGCCATTGAAACCCCCTTCGGGAAAACAGATAAGATTATTGGTGGTGCTGCCACCTTTATCTCACTTTCGGCGTCTTATTTCACAAAAAACATAAATCTGGTAGCCGTTGTGGGCGACGATTTCCCTCAAGAGTATATCGCTTTGCTAAATAAAAAAGGCGTTAACACCGATGGATTGCAGATAAAGAAAGGGGAGAAATCCTTTTTCTGGAGTGGCAAATACCATAATGACATGAATGGGAGAGATACTCTTATTACTGAACTTAACGTGCTTGCCGACTTCGATCCAATCATTCCGGAGCGTTATCAGGATTGCGAATACCTCATGCTGGGTAACCTTACCCCTATGGTACAGGAATTGGTGACTCAACGATTGACGAAACGCCCGAAATTGGTCGTCCTTGACACCATGAACTTCTGGATGGACGTGGCTTTAGAGGATTTAAAACGCGTTTTGAAAAAAATTGATGTGTTAACAATTAATGATGAAGAGGCTCGCCAACTTAGTGGGGAGCATAATATTTTAAAGGCGGCGAGGAAGATTCTTGGAATGGGTCCAAAAACACTCATCATTAAAAAAGGAGAGCATGGCGCTTTAATAATCAATGATAATGATATGTTTTATGCCCCTGGTTTGCCTTTAGAAGAGGTTTTCGACCCAACAGGTGCGGGCGACACTTTTGCTGGTGGTTTTATTGGCTATTTGGCGAGCACCGGTGATACTAGTTTTGAGAATATGAAAAAGGCTGTAATTCATGGATCGGCCATGGCTTCTTTTTGTGTAGAAAAGTTTGGTACTGAAAACCTACTGAACTTAACGCCAGAACTCATTGCAGAAAGAGTACGTAAATTCTCTAAGTTAGTCAGTTTTTAAGGAGCTAATCTTACCCAACTCCACGATGCATCCTTTTTAGTGAATTGAATTCTGTCGTGGAACCGGCTTTCACGTCCTTGCCAGAATTCAATAGTAGTAGGGCTGAGAAGGAATCCTCCCCAATGATCGGGGAAAGGCACTTTTGCCCCTAAATACATTTCCGTTGTTTTTTTGTGCAATGCTTCTAATTCAAGTTTCCCTTCAATCGCTTTACTCTGAGGGGAGATCATGGCACTCACCTGACTTTCAAAGGGGCGAGAGTAGAAATACTGTTCACTTTCTTCCCGAGTTACTTTCTTCACAACGCCTTCAATCCTAACTTGCCGTTCCAATTCCAGCCATAGAAAAACCACTGAAGCTTGTGGGTTTTGAGCCAATTCAAGCCCTTTACGACTTTCATAATTAGTATAGAAAATAAAGCCCTCTGGGGTTACCCCTTTTAGCAACATCACTCGCGCTGATGGTTTGGCTTCAGCCGAGCAGGTAGCCAGTATCATGGCATTCGGCTCTGGCACTTGGGCCTCGATCGATTCTTCAAACCATTGCTTAAATTGCTGCATCGGATCATGAATGACGGCTTCTTCACTCAGGTTTTTCATCTTATACTCTTTTCGCATTGAGGCAATATCCATAATAAATACTTTTAATTTGTTATCCATCGAAGACTCCTGATCCTCGTTTTCTGATGCAAATTTAAAGAAGTATATCTGTTTAAATTAAAATAAAAAGGCAACACTAAAAGCATTGCCGATTTACAAAAAAACAAACTAACCCTATTCTTTTACGACTCTTATAGTTTGAGATATATTAAGAGATCACATATTTACGAAATAAACCCCTGATAGCTGTCGGCTGTGATGATGTAAGGAGGTCGTAATACCGCCCAATAATAGGCACAGCAGGCAAGGTATACCTATTCATGACTAACACATTGGAAGTATTTGTACCAGAGCCCATGATTGCTTTATAATAAAAAGAATGCCGAAGCGAAAATCAGGGTGAGAAATTTGAATGGAGTTGAAAACTGAGCCATAGATTACGTGGATTTAAACGATTAATTTTTATTTCTATATTGCTAAATTAGCTCAACTGCTGCGATTGTAAAATTTTTATGGCCGAAGGTGGCAGATTTTAGGATGATTGGGATTAATTAGAGTTCGAATTGAAGCCCCATTTTTCATTTCCATCGAAATGGGGCAATATTCGAGTCATTAAAATCAACTTGATTTCATTGTTTTCATCAGTCGTGGTCGGATGACTGATAAGATACTGCATTACCCTTACTAAAATTTATTTTTTAGTCACGCGTATAATTTGAGAGGTTTGACGAGAAGTGACTTTCACAAAATAAATACCTGCTTCCATCGTTCGAAAATCGATTACTGCTTTGCTATCTGTTTCATTGCCTTTGCTTAATTCTCTACCAGAGGCATCAAAAACAATTATTTCTCGCGAGCCATAGGATACGAAATTTAGCTGCAAGCTATTACTTACAGGGTTTGGAAATGCATTCAGCACCTCTGAAACAGGACCTTCATCGATGCCTGTAGGTATTACAAAAATTCCAGAGGAGACGTTTTTACAGCCATTCGTACCAACAATTTCAACCGTATATGTTCCAGTTCCGGTTACAGTAAAGTTTTGAGATTTGGCGCCACTTACAGCGACTCCATTTTTAAACCATTGGTAACCATCGGCCAAGGAGCTAGTTAGCAAATCAGTATTTCTAGTAACTACCGGCAAGGCAGGTATTGGCTTTTCCGACATCGTAATCGTATTGGAAATCTTCTGGCACGATCCTAAGATGACTCTTACCTCGTATACACCCTGTTGTGTGACATAATAGGTAGCTTTATTGCTGTTATTGATAATCACATTATTTCTTACCCATTGATAAGTAGCACCCGAAACGGTGGCCGTAGTTAAGGCTGCCGAATCACCAGTACAGAAAGCCGTATTCCCGGAGGCGATAAAAGCAGTTGGAGTTGGATTTATTTTTACATTCCTGATGGCAGAGGTCAGCATACATGAACCGTTATCAGCGGTAACAAAATAATTACCACTATCCACGACGAGCAAGGAATTTAGATTGGCGCCAATAATTGGGTTCCCGTTTTTATACCATTTATATTGTATTCCACTAATGGCTGGAACTTGGTAGGTTACTCCATTACTATCACTACAAATCACAGCATTGACGGAAGGAAGCATTGTTACATCGGGTTGATTGGTTGGAATGCTCAAAACAATTGAGTTGGTAGCTCGGCTACAGCCGGAGGCATTCGATATCCGTAAAGTATAGTTTCCACTTTGTGTTACATTCACTACCGAATCAATTGAATTGAAAACTACCCCATTACGTTGCCACTCGTAATTAAGAGCACCTGCATTTCGAACCTTCAAAAAATAAGCACACCCGCTTTTTATTGAATCGATAAAATTGGCTGCTGGTGCAGCAATTATTCTAACATTTCGAGTTGATGAGGTTACTGCACACGATCCATTATCCACTAACACATAGTAGTTTCCACTGTCGACCAAATTTAATGCATTTTGATTTGCACCATTGATGATACTTCCATTTTTGAACCATTTATAAGTGACACCGTTGGCGAAAGGTACCTGATAGGTTACCCCACTACTATCACTACAAAGGATTGCATTTGTTAATGGCGTGATATTTGAATTTGGTGCATTCGCGATGACAAGCGAGATTGAATTTGTAACGATACTGCATCCCGATGAATTCGATATCACCAGAGAATACAAACCTGATTGCGTGGCCGTAATAATAGTGTCGGTAGTGTTAATGGTGATTCCATTAAGTTGCCATTCAAACTTAAAAGTACCTGTATTCCTTAGTCTCAGTGAATAAGTGCACGCATTCTTTACTGAGTCAATAAAATTATTGGCAGGTAAAGAATTCACTACAATAGGTTTTGAAGAGGTAGTGCCTATACAACCCCTGTTTGTTGTAAGCTCCACCGTATAAAGGCCAGATTGCTTGGCATAATAGCTTTTGCCATTAATACCCGAGATATTCGAACCGTTCCTTTTCCATTGATAGCTTGTTATGGTATCGGTAGAAGAGGCGATGAGAAGTATAGAATCGCCCTGACAAACACTGTCAATAGGGGCAACAATAGTACCGGCTGGCTTGGGATTCATACTCAGTGTGATGACATTTGACAATTTATTACAACCAAGAGCGGTGACTATTTTTACATTATAGTTCCCATTCTGTTTTACGTAATAGTTGGAATCGAGCGACTGTAGTAGTAGCACATTATCTTTATACCAATAGTAGCTATAATTTGTTCCACTATTGGCTTTCAACCAGATACTATCGCCTTGGCAAGTCGTATTTCCATTGGGAGCTACCAACACGGCTTGCGGTTTAATATTAAAAGTGAGACTTGCTGTGGCAGAAATGGTATTACATCCATTATTTGAAATGATGACTCTAAAATTTCCCGACTGCTTTGCATAATATGCAAAAGAGTTAGCACCATTAATATTGCTTCCGTCTTTTTGCCACTGATAGGAATAACCAGAAACATTTGGAACACTTAAGGGCAGCGAGTCGCCATCGCATAGAACCACCGTGCTATTATAGGAGAGTGTGGCTGTTGGAAATGCATTTATGGTCACCGACTTGGTAGTGTACGCTGATTGTATAATATTATTAGCTACGCGAAGAGAACAAAGTTTATTCCCTGAAGTAAATTTCACCCAAACATTTTGCAGGGTTGAAGTGGCCGGGGTACCATTTTGAAAAGTCCACTGGTAGGAAGAGGTAGAATTGGTGCCACTAGCCGAGAATAAGATGGAATCATTTTGACAGGTGGAATTAACATTGGTTGTTATTGTAGCTACCGGCACGTTGGTAGTTTGCGGGAAAGAAAAATCATTTAAATGTATTTCATCACCAGAGTTCGATCCACTATTATCTGTGGCATTCATAGCTACATATAATCGTGCATCACCTTGAAGCGTGGAGGGTGCTTGCCAATCGAACACCCAATCGGTACTATCGGTATAGCCTGCCGCAGTGCCTGAGGAGGTATGTGAAATATAATCTCTAGCACCCGTACTTAACTGAATTTTGGTAGCTGCGGTTGGGACAGCCAGAGTTCCTAATTTGGATGGAGACCCTGTATTGTTAAGCATGGTAGTTTCAAACCCGAACTTCACACAACCAGTAGTTCTAGCTCGAATGGTAATGTGATACGTTGAATCGGGAATGTATTGTCCATTAGTCATATTGCTATACACTGAAATGGCCGATGAGTTCGCGGTGGCCGTTCCTGAATGGCAGGAGGTACAATCGCTTTCTCCTGGAGCTCCAGTAACCCCTGACACTGGACCAGAAGCAGAAGAGAATGCCTGTTGTATAATAAAGAGAAATGCTGAGGCGAAAAAAATTGTAATAAGTTTAGAAGGGGTAGAGAATTTTACCATTATCGAGAGATTAGTTTTTTGAATTGATTTAGACTGAAAACATTCGAATATAGGAGAATGTAGACAGCGGTTATCAACTGCAAAACTATTTTTACGATAATATGACAATTTATATTTTGAAAAAATATGGGGAGTGTAAACTGAAATATAGTGAACACCATAAGTTTCCACAAAAGAGGAATATCAAAATGTATATTAAATCTTTTGTGCACCATCGTGTAATGACAAACGGCTACAAATACTTGGGTAATTAACGTTGACCACGCAGCACCGACGATGCCATAACTCTTCACCAAGAGGATATTGCAGGTGAAATTCAAGAGGCAAGCTGTGAATGCGATTCTGTTTAATGGCCTTAATTCGCCACGAGCCGTTAAGTAAGTTCCATAAATATATATGGTGCATGTAAAAATGAAGGAGAACATAAGTAGCGATAGCACCTTCTCTATTTCTGTATTATTGGTTTTGTTTAGCCATAAAATTATTTCGTGATTATAGAAATAACAGAGCGATGCTCCGGTTAAAGCAGCCGTAATAATAACACTAAAACTTAATTGCAGTAGAGCATTGGGTTGTTCCTTTCGTTGAGTGATACGAGCAAAAATGGGTAAGAGTAGGCCTGCAAATAAAACAGCAATCATATTGGCGGCATCAAACAATCGATAGGCTGATGCATAATGGCCTGCTTCTGTTTTGCCGGAAGGTAAAAGACGTTCAATGAGCACCCCATCCATTTTTGAGTAGAATCCCATGAATATTCCAAGCAAGGCATAGGGATAGCTTTTTTTAATTAAATGAACCGTAAAGGCTTTATTCCATTTCCAGGATAGATTGAGTAGATGCGTTTTGAGCACAAGAAAACAAACGAACATCGTAATTCCATAAGAGAGTGTTTGTGAATAAACAAACCATTCTAACTTCATCTCACCAAAAACATGTCCCCAAAGTAATAACCCGCAAAAAAGAATCATCAGCAAACGATCAAGAACAGAAAGCAGGCTATCGGTGATAAAATATTGCAGCCCTGCAATGTTCGATCGGAGATAGGTGATGGCAAAAGACAAAATTTGATTCATACACAAGACCATCAACAACTGAAAATGGGCAGCATCGTAACCCATACCGAAAGCAACAATTACCGTAATAATGATGTAGACCAGTACCAGTATGAGTTTAAGCATTGCCAGCTGTGAAAATTTCTTACTCAGAAGTTGTGGATGTTTTGCAATAAAAGTACTGTTATAGTTATTGATCCCGAAATCCAAAATCACATTAAAGAGAAACGAAAAACTAAAAAGAGAAAAGTAGAAGCCATATTGCTCAGCACCAACGGCGTTTTGAACGCCACGCTCAACACCTAGAACCCAAAAGGGTTTGATGAGTAGATTAATACCAACGGCAAAAATTAAATTAATAATGAACTTCCTATTCATGAATACTTCAATAAATTTAATGTACACTTGTAACTTTGCAAATATATCCTTTACACGCATGAAGATTGCAGTAAATACAAGATTCTTAATTCACGACAAACTGGAAGGTATTGGTCGATTTACCTATGAAACGTTGAAATGCATGGTATTGAAGCATCCTGAGCATGAATTCATGTTTTTTTTCGATCGCCCTTTTAGTCAGGAATATCTCTTTTCTAAGAACGTAACAGGCATTATTTTATATCCACCCGCCCGCCACCCTTTACTTTTTATTTGGTATTTCGAATGGAGTATATTCAGAGCCTTACGCAAGTTTAAGCCAGATGTTTTTTTGAGCTGTGATGGCTTTTTATGTTTACGCAGCAAGGTGCCACAACTGGCCGTAATTCACGATCTGGCTTTTGAGCACAACCCTGAGGATGTTTCGTTTTTTGCGCGCACCTACTATAAATATTTCTTCCCTCGGTTTGCCAGAAAAGCGAGTCATATCTGTACTGTTTCAGATTTTTCAAAACAAGATATTATTGAGAAATATCATATTGACAACACAAAAATAAGTGTCATCTATAATGGAGCTTCTGCCATTTTTAAGCCGATCAATGAATTAGAGAAGCAAGCAATAAAATCACAATTTTCGGATGGAGAAAATTATTTTGTTTATGTAGGCGCTTTACAACCTCGTAAAAATATCAGCCGATTATTACAGGCATTCGAAAAGTTTAAGATCGCACATGATACCCCCTGCAAACTCTTAATCGTAGGCCGCAAAGCCTGGAAAACCCAGTCAATTGAAGATACCTATGAGCGGATGAAATTTAAGTGTGATGTTCTCTTTACAGGAAGAGTGTCTGATGAGGATTTATCGAAAATTATTGCTGGCGCGACAGCGCTCACCTATATTCCATATTTAGAAGGCTTTGGTATCCCAATTTTAGAAGCGATGCAATGCGGTACCCCTGTTATAACGAGCAATAGAAGTGCTCTGCCTGAGGTGGCAGGCGATGCCGCAATTTTAATTAATCCTTTTGATAGTGATGAAATTTGTGCGGCTATGGTGGCACTTTATTTCGACAAAAACCAACAAATAACGCTCTCCAATAATGGTCTCATACAATCGGGTAAATTTAGTTGGGAGAAAACGGCTGACTTGCTTTGGAATTGCCTTGAACCTTATTGATTTTCGAACTCTATTGCTTTTTGTTTAATGAAAACGGCCAGGTCATAGTCGCTCACTTCCAACAAATAATCCCAACTCAAACCCAGACTTTCGATAAACTTTTCATACTGTTCGTGTTTCATTTGAATTATGCCTTGCAAGGTGTAAATATCGAGGAGTTCGCCAATCAACTTCTTTTTAGCGAGTTCGAAATTATACTCCACCAGAAGTCTTTTACTCTGGGCCTTTTTACTATTCATCTCATACAAGTAGCTGATGGGGCTTTGTATAGAACTCGCACGATCTGATGAAAAGACATATTCCGCAACCAAATTTTTTACCTCACGTCGAATATCTCTTTGAGAACGTGGTTCGTTGATGGTAATCTCGTTGATCTCCTCATTTAGATGGTACATCAAAATATTCATCTTTAAAAAATCAGTATTCAACGCTGAATCTTTTAAGCACAGATACTTCACCTTAAAACCATAGAGGCCGAAAATCAAAGTGTCGGTAGGTTTAACGAATACGCTAAAACTGCCATCGGCCTTATTTTGCATGATCCGAGAAGTGTGCTTTACAATAACGGTTACACTATCCAAAACACTGTTACTGTCGGCATCATAAATGACCCCTTTTATTTGTACCATACTCTGTGATGAGGCGAAGGATGCAGTACATAAAAAGAGAAAAAAGAGAAAATGTCTTCTCATGGTGGCGATACGAATATATTCTGTTAAAGTTACTTTTGATGAAACGTACTTTGAGTTACAAACTCTTTTAAGTAAAAAGGTTCAAAGTAGGCCAGGTTTTCAAATTGCTTTTGAACATATTTTTGGTGTGCCAGAAAACCTATCGCGGTGGCAGAAGCCTCCACCCCCTCAACAAAAAACCAATTGGTTCTAAAAGATAATATGTCTCTACACTTAGGCATTCCATCACCAAAAAAATAACATGCCTTGTTTTGAAATTCATCGAAACTTTGCCCATCGATGATGGTTGCTTGGGTAGGTATAACTTCATTTAAATTCATGTCATAAACAGCATTATATACTTCCATGCGTCGGGCGTCGATCATCGGAATTAAGACCGCCTTTTCATCAGCCATCTGTAATTTAGCCGAATGCGCCATTCCCGCCAAGGTATGCACACTCAGAAGGGGTAAGTTAAGGCTATAACATAAGCCTTTAGCGGCACTTACGCCGATACGCAAACCGGTGTAGGAGCCGGGACCTTTACTTACGGCAACTGCTTTGAGTTGGCTAAATTGGATCTTGTGTAAATTCAATAATTCATGAATAAAAACAAACAACTGAGAGGCATGAACATTCGGTTCATTATGTTCTTTTACACCAACGAGTTCACCCGCTGCGTTGTGCAAGGCCACAGAGCAATTCGATGTCGACGTTTCAATACTTAAGATCATGTTACACTATTTCAAGAAGCATTTTTAGGATAATGAGGGCACTGAAAACGATAAATACTTTTTTAAGTGTTTGAGGTTTAATTCTATTGGCTGTGCTTACACCCAAAGGAGAAACCAGAACCACGCCAGCGATGAGAGGCAAAAGAGCAAAAACCATGATATAACCAATATGAAAGATTCCAGCAGGGTAACTCTGTGGTTGCTGTATCATATAATAAAGTACGAGCGGAATGGAAATAAGGGGGATTGTACCTGTTGATACTGCGGTTGATTCTTTGATATCAATTTTAAGCCACTGTACAAAAAGCATGACCATGATAAAGCCTCCACCTAAGCCGGAAAGTGCTGCAAAAGTTCCGGTTAAAATTCCAATCATAATAAACCTTCCAACAGCAAAATTTTTAATTTTCAGAACCGTTTCTTTATTCCGTTGAATAAACAATCGAACATTAAGAAATATCAACACGGCAATAAAAAAAATTGAAAATATGGCTTTGCTATACCAGTGACCCAGGCTAATAAGCCAAGAAACAAAGAGAGAAGCTGCAATGGCGCCGGCAGAAGTGGCGAGCACTTCTCGCGGAAAAAATTGGCCACTTTTATACTGCTTTATGCTTGCGCTAATGCCCGAAAAGATAATTGCAAAAAAAGAGTTTGCTATAAACGCCTTCGTCAGATCGGGATCGATAATGCCCATTTGGATGAAGAAATAACTCAGCACAGGAATGAAAACCATACCTCCACCAATGCCTAATAATCCGGCGAAGAAACCACCGAGGCAGCCCCCTAAGAAAAGCAATACAATAGTGTATATATCAAGCATTTTGAGCGGCCTGACGCGGCCATTGATTTAATTCTATAAGCTGACAAACAACCTCAAGCGGATAAAACTCAACTAAACCATTTATTAGAATCCATTGCATTAATTTTTGTAGAGCGGGAAACGACTCATAAAAAGTTTCACTTCACTTTTTACATTTTCTATTTCACCTTCATTTTCAGTATTTCCTAACACCCGGTCAATTAAATTTGCGAATTCAACCATGTCATGTTCTTTTAATCCACGCGACGTAATGGCAGCCGTTCCTAATCTCATGCCACTTGTAGTAAAGGGGGTACGGCTATCAAAAGGCACCATATTTTTATTGATGGTGATATGCGCTTTCACCAGAGCATTCTCGGCTGCTTTTCCATGTAAAGTAGGGAATTTTGTTCTTAAATCGATAAGCATAGAATGGTTATCGGTACCCCCGCTTATTACTTTATACCCTCTGTCCATCATAGCTTTGGCTAAAGCACGAGCATTGGTTCGAACCTGCAAAATATAATCTTTATACTCTTGTGTCAAGGCCTCACCAAAAGCAATCGCTTTTCCGGCAATTACATGTTCTAATGGCCCTCCTTGGGTTCCGGGAAACACAGCGCTATCAAGTATGGCACTCATCATCTTAATTTCGCCTTTAGGTGTTTTAACGCCCCATGGATTTTCAAAATCTTTTCCCATCATGATGATGCCACCTCGCGGGCCACGCAATGTTTTGTGCGTAGTGCTTGTTACAATATGACAATGAGGAATTGGGTTATTGAGTAATCCTGTGGCGATGAGTCCCGCTGGATGTGCTATATCGGCCATGAGCAGAGCGCCTACTTTATCGGCCACTTCCCGTAATTTTTTATAATCCCAATCACGGCTATAACTACTTGCTCCGCAAATAATTAATTTCGGTTTTTCGCGCAGGGCGATTTCCTCTATTTTATCAAAGTCGATTAACCCCGTCGCTTCTTCTACTCCATAGAATGATGGGGTATATGTTTGTCCGCTGAAGTTTACCGAAGACCCGTGAGTCAAATGTCCACCATGACTTAAATCAAAACCCAGAATTTTATCGCCTGCTTTTAGGCAGCCCAACATTACGGCTGCATTGGCTTGGGAACCGCTATGCGGTTGCACATTGGCCCAGGAGGCGCCAAACAATTCCTTTAAGCGATCGATCGCAAGTTGTTCAATTTTATCCACTACTTCACAGCCACCATAGTAGCGTTTGCCTGGATATCCTTCTGCATATTTATTGGTAAGGCTGCTTCCAACAGCCTCCATAACTTGTTTTGAAACAAAATTTTCCGAAGCTATTAATTCTATTCCTTCCTGTTGCCTAATAAGTTCTTGATCAATTAAATTAAATATCGTGGTATCGCGTTGCATAGCTATTTTTTTTGGGCAAAAGTAATGGTTAATGTGCTAATGTGCTAATTTCAGAAAATATGGTTTTCTGTGAAGAAAATAGAGGTTATTCCATATTTGATTTGCTAGAGAAAAAAAATGATACGCTCGATACAGTTCTTACTTCTCAATAAACTCAACAGCCTTTTCTTCGGTTGCCTTTCCTTGCACAATTCGAAGAATGTAGGTGCCTTTGGAGAGATAGACCTTGCCGTTTTCTGCGGGTTTGGGAGCGACCCATCCTGATTTACTTTTTATAAAAGAAGATTTTTGTATGGTATAATCATATTCTAAACTATTTAATCCAGCATGCGCTGTATCATGAATTACTTGCAACACCGTCTTTTTTGACGAATCCAACAACTCGATCATAACACTCCCTGCTTGCTTGGCATAATAATTTATTTCCACCATAGGGGTCTTTTTACTGGCATCATATTCAGTGTTTAACTTTCCTAACATTCGAGGTAGTTTATATTTTGCGTTCGTGAAAAGTTTCAGCGCTGTATTCAACACTTTTTCATCGAGCTGTTTAATCAGGCTTATGTCGACAGTATAAATACTGCGACCATGTGTGCCAACCACCAATTCGTTTTCACGTTTCTGTATTACCATATCATGCACTGGTACATTAGGCATTCCATGACTCCAGCGCATCCAGGTATTCCCTTGATTGAGGCTTACATAAACCCCATCATCCGTTCCCAGGTATAAAATATTTTCGTTGTCATTGTCTTCTCTAATCACATTAATAGGTTGGTTCGGTAAATTATTACCTATGTTTTTCCATGTAACACCATAATCGTTACTCACAAAAATATACGCCTTAAAATTATCGTTTCTATAACCATTTAGGGTGATATACACTCTGCCTAATTTATGGCTTGAGGCAATCACTCTACTCACCCATAATTTTCGTGGAATATTTAATTGCGAACAGATCGACGTTCCTATTTCGGACCAAATTACTCCACCTGTTTGTGTTACAAATACTTTTCCATCGTCGCTACCGGTATAAATTAATCCGAACTGTAATGACGATTCATCAATACTGGTGAGGGTTCCAAAGGCTATATCGCCTTCTTGTTTACCGCCTGTTAAATCGCCGCTGATGGTTTGCCAGGTTTCCCCTTGATCCAAGCTTCGATGCAGCTTGTTACTCCCCCAATACAATATATCCTGACTGCTTTTTGAAATTAATAGTGGCGTATTCCAATTCCAACGAAGTTTTTCTTCTCCAATATTCTCCTCAACATGCAACGCCCTTGTTTTGCCCGTTGCCTTATTGATTCTAAAATAGTTGCCAAACTGGTAACCAGTATAAACGGTATTATTATCTCTGTTGTCAATCTGTACCTGCATGCCATCACCTCCAATGAGTGCTTTAAAATTATAGTCACCCTCTTGGTGCCATGCTACACTTTCGTCGCCTCTATGTGTGCCTGCCCATACATTATTATCCTGTAACCCGGCATAAACATTATACTCTTCAGCATAGTCGACATTCACACTATAACATTGTGCCACAGGAATACTATTGCATTTTATCCAATGTTCGCCTTCATCGTAACTAATATTAACGCCCCCATCATTACCACAAATCAGATGTTTTGTGTTGTTCGGGTCAATCCATAAAACATGGTAGTCGCCATGTACATTTTCGCCATCAATACTTGTCCAGGTGGTACCCGCATCAGCGCTTTTAAGCAAGGGAACTCCAAAAGTATAGACCTTTTTTTCATCTGTTGGAGATACTACAATTTGACCAAAATAATATCCATAGGTATTGTAAACATAATCCAAGTATTTGGCATTTTGCTTCTTCCAGTGAATGCCAGCGTCGACGCTTTGATAAACTTCAGCACCGATGATAGGAGTTCTAAATAGGAGGCTATTGGCATCATCGGTATAAATAACTATATCGTGCACTGTGATTTTATTGCTACGCACCAGTTCCTTGAGAAGGGCTGCTGTATATCTCTCTGGGAACTCCCTGTCAATTAAATAGTCATTCAGTTTTTTATCCTCCAACTTTAAGAACTCCTCCTTCGATAATTTGTTGAGCTGATCTGCTGTGAGGTTTTTTTCGTTTAACGTGATAGTGTCGGCACGGTGATTTTGATTATCGACCACACCATAAAGTATAGAGGGATCCTTTACCGATACAGCAATTCCACTTCGGCCAAAACCTTCACCGTCGGGCAATCCGCTGGCAGCCGTCGAAATTTTCGTCCAAGAGTCGCCACCATCTATGCTTTTATAGATACCACTTGATTTGCCACTCTCTTCAAAATTCCAGGCACGACGAGTTCGGTACCACATATTTGCATATAAAATATTCGCATTCGTCGGATCTATTTGCAACTGCACACAGCCTGTATTGCTATCAACAAAAAGGGTTTTTTTCCAAGTTCTACCAGCATCGTTTGTTTTGTAAATTCCGCGCTCTTCATTGGCTGAATATAAATGCCCCAATACACCCACCCATGCAATATTTGGATCGGTAGGATGCAAGATGATTTTTCCGATATGGTGACTTTCATGTAAGCCAATATTCACCCATGATTTACCACCGTCCATACTTTTAAAAACACCTAAACCACTATACGACGACCGGGAAGAGTTCACTTCTCCTGTTCCCACCCAAATTTCATTGTTGTTTAAGGAGGTCCAACGTACCGCAATGGCGCCAATAGTTAGCACTGCTTGGTTATCGAAAACGGGAATAAAAGACTGTCCGTTATTAGAAGTATACCATAACCCCCCACTGGCGAAGGCAACATAAAACTCAATGGTATGATTAGGATTAACTGCCAAATCAACTACCCGACCGCTCATAATTCGAGGTCCAATACTCTTAAATGGAATCGCATTAATTAAGGATTGCTCATCAAGAATCTTTCGCTGACTTGCCGCCAACCATCGATCGGATGCCAACGTGGTTTGAGCTTGTGCGAATGTATGAAACGAAAGCAGGAGTATGGATGCGAGGAAATATTTAATCATTATAATGCAAAGCAAAGCAAAAAGATAACACTATCCAAAAAATAAAGAGACCGCTCAACTTAAGCATTCACCCGCTTTACATTGTCGAGGCCAGTAACATTTTTGAGTTTTTCCATCAGGCCTTCCAAGTGAGAAACATCGGTAATATATAGATTTATTTTCCCTTCGAATACACCATCTTTACTATCGAAAGAGATAGACTGCATATTCACTTTTAATTCTTTGCTAATCACGTTTGTCAAGCGGCTTACCAAGCCTACGCTATCGATACCAGAAACAGAAATACTCGCTAAAAAATCTTTCTTGGCCTCATCAGAAGCCCATCGGGCTTTCATTACGCGATAGCCATACTGACTAAAGAGAGAAGTGGCATTGGGGCAATCGGTACGATGAATTTTTATTCCTTCTCCTATGGTTACGAAACCAAAAACATTATCACCAGGAATCGGGGTGCAGCATTTTGCAAAAGTATAATCAAGGGCTAAATCTTCCCCTAAGATGATCGTGTCTTTATTATTCACTTTAGTACGCGAATAATCTTGTTGAATTTTTACTTTAGAATCGTCGTTGGTTTTGGCATCAATTTTACGTTTATAAATTTCTTCTTGAATTTTTTTCAAGTCGAGCTTCTCTTTCGCAATTTTACCTGTAGCAATATCATAGTAGAGGTCGAGTGTACTATGCAATCTGAAAAAAGTAACCAACTCGTCTAGTTTCTGTGCTTTGAAAGGGATATCAGCAGAGGAGAATTTTTTCTGTAGGATTTCCTTCCCAATATCGGCGACTACTTTTTTCTCTTCACGCAAGGCCTCACGAATTCTTTGCCGTGCTTTACTTGTAACCACAAAACGCAACCAATCTTCATTCGGGCGTTGGGTTTGCGAAGTGATGATTTCTACTCTGTCGCCACTTTTTAGTTTATGACTCAGCGGTAACATACGGCCATTCACTTTTGCACCCAGGCATTTGCTTCCCACGTCGGTATGTATTTCAAAGGCATAGTCGAGTGCGGTAGCCCCCAGAGGCAACTTTTTTAAATCACCCTTTGGAGTAAATACGAATATTTCTTCTGTATAGAGATGAAGTCTGAAATCTTCTAAGAATTCGAGTGCTGTTCCTTTAGAGCCTTCTAACCCATCGCGTACTTTTTTCAACCATTCGTCGATTGATGAATCTTTAATGTCTTGTTTTTGTTTATCGGCAGGCAACTCTGTTCCTTCCTTGTATTTCCAGTGTGCAGCATATCCTTTCTCGGCAATTTCATCCATACGAACACTTCGAATTTGCACCTCAACATATCTGCCATTAGGCCCAACAAAGGTATTATGAATTGACTCGTACCCATTTTCTTTGGGGTTTGAAATCCAGTCTTTAAAACGATTCGGAACAGGCGTATATATTTCTGTGATGCCACCATATACAAGCCAGCAATCATTTTTTTCTGTTTCAGGGGGTGAATCTAAAATAATACGTATGGCGAAAATATCATAGAGGTCTTCAAACTCCATCGAATTTTTCTCCATCTTATTATAGATTGAGGAGATCGATTTTGCACGCCCTTTAATTTCAAATTTAATTCCGGCCCCTTCTAGCTTTTTCTCGAGTGGCGCAATAAACTGGTTGATATAGCGACTGCGTTGTGTTTTCGTTGCCTGTAATTTCTCTGCTAGGTTTCGGTATTCAACAGGATGAAGGTATCGTAGAGCAAGGTCTTCGAGTTCGGTTTTGATGTTATATAATCCCAAACGATGCGCCAGCGGAGCAAAAATATATTGTGTTTCTGAAGAAATCTTCAATTGCGTATTCGAACTCATACTTTCGAGTGTACGCATGTTATGAAGTCGATCGGCAAGCTTTATTAAAATTACACGTATATCATCATTCAGAGTGAGGAGCATTTTCTTGAAATTCTCTGCCTGAATGCTTCCGTGCTGATCGACCAAGTTTGAAATCTTGGTAAGTCCATCGATAATTTTAGCCGTTTGATCATCGAAGTTTTGTTTAATAAAGTCGAGTGATACTTCTGTGTCTTCTACCACATCGTGCATCAAAGCACACGCGATACTTGTAGCACCCAGGCCAATATCTTCGGCCACAATTTGAGCTACCGCGAGTGGATGAAAGATATAGGGTTCACCACTTTTACGACGGACATCTTTATGGGCATTTACAGCAATATTAAACGCTTTACTTATTCTGTCTCTGTCGGCTTTGCTTAAATTGTTTTTATTGGCAGTACGTAGTAATGTCCTGTAACGCCTAATGAGTTCTTGTTTTTCTTGCTCGGCACTCTCTGTTATGGGTAATTGAGGCATCTAAATTTTTTATGAATTAGCTAGATTTCAATGGCAATATAGACAAAATTAATTTACTCTCGTTTTGGGTTTTTAGTTACCCTTTAAAGCGACGGCTTTCTTGAGCAGCGAAACTTCCGACTGAGGCAGGAAGTAACACAACAACCATTTCATGAACCATTTTTAGCATCAAATGACCCCCCAAGGACGAAAAACAGACTCGATTTCCTTATTTAGAATTATTTTAATTAACTTTGCCAACAACTTATTTAAAGCACCATGGAAACCCTTGATTTAAAAAATATGATTACCGTGTATAGTGAAGCTACACCAAACCCAGAAACAATGAAGTTTGTGTTGAACCGGCTCCTATTACCCAATGATACCGCCGACTTTCCTGATGTGGACTCGGCCTCCGACTCACCCTTGGCGTCCGAATTGTTCAATACTTTCGACTATGTACGTGGGGTATTTGTCATGAACAATTTTGTGACCGTGACAAAATCTGAAGCAACTGACTGGTACGACATTATTCCTACCATGAAAGAATTCATTAAAACATATGTAGAGCAGGACAAGCCAATTATCAATGCCCGCACACCAGGCCTTTCTGACGATGAAGATGATGAAGTGGTAAAAAAAATCAAAGAATTGCTTGACACCCATGTGAAGCCTGCCGTTGAGATGGATGGGGGTGCAATCACCTTTAAATCATTTGATCAAGGGGTGGTAACCTTAAGCTTAAAAGGCTCTTGCAGTGGCTGTCCATCATCCACGGTAACCTTAAAAGCAGGGATCGAAGGATTACTAAAAAGAATGGTTCCTGAGGTGAGTGAAGTCATTGCAGACGCAGATTAGGCCCACATTTTAAATCTAAATATTTAATTGCCATCTTGGAAAAACCAAGGTGGCATTTTTTTGTTTCTTCTTTTTATAAATGAATTTCAAGACCTTAGAGCCTTAAGTGATTTGTTAAATTATGATATTAAATAATTTAATACATTTGCTATGAAAAAACAAATCGCTTAAAAAAAATCTAAGAATGAAAAGAGCCTTACTTCTGTATACCCTTTGTGTTTTATTTTTCTGCGCCAATAGCCAACAGACCTCTACAAGAGGCAAAGAGTTTTGGATGACCTTCATGGAAAATAATCCTACCAATAGTATTGTTCTATCACTGCATTTTAGTGCGTTCCAAAACTCAGTTGTCACCATTACAAATCCAAATACATCCTATTCTCAAACCCTTACTGTTAATGCGAATACTTTAGTTTCCTTGGTGGTTCCAAATACCGAATGCTATAATACTGGCTCTGGTGCGATTGCCAATAAAGTATTAAAAATTACTGCCACTACCGAAATCACGATGTATGCTTTGGATTATAGCATGTATACCACTGATGGGACCGTGATTTTACCTGTTCAAGCCTTGGGTGTTAACTACAGGATAATTTCCTACCAAGGACTCATTGGTTATCCTTCTGAATTTTGCCTAGTAGCCACAAAAGACACAACCATTATTAAAATTACTCCTAGCTGTAATACTTTAGATAATAAAATAAAAGGCGTTCCCTATTATATTACACTCAATAAAGGACAATCATATCAGGTACAATCAAAAGTTGATTCCTCCTTAACCGGATCTCTTGTAGAAGTTCAAAACTGTAAGCCTATAGCCGTTTATGGGGGCAGTGTTTGTAGCAACGTTCCTGGCGGAAATACCTGTCCTTATTGCGACCATTTGTATGAACAATTATATCCTATCAATATGTGGGGAAAGGAATATATTTTAGTGCCTACTGCAACACGCACCAAAGATCGTTTTGTGATTTTAGCCGATCAGAATGCCACCCAGCTCACTATTAACGGAGTGCCTATAACCATTGCTTTAGCCGGTGGAACTTATGAAGCTGACATCAACTCACCCCAATATATTCAATCGTCAAAACCAGTATGTGTTGCTCTGTATGCCGAAGGGCAGTTGTGCGCAGGGGGCTTTGGCGACCCGATGATGATGTGGGTAAGTCCTTTAGAGCAAGGTATCGACAGCATTATTTTTGTTGCCCAAAACTCTGCGGTTATTGACAGTCATTATGTAAATATTGTTGCTAAAACTTCCACTTTAGCATCGGTTAAACTAAATGGGGTAAGTATAGGAGCCATATTCTCGCCGGTGGCACCCAATACGGCGTATTCTTATATCAAGAAACATATCTCCTCCGGCACCAACACTATTACCTCCGATTCGGGTTTTACTGCCTATGCTTATGGTTATGGAAATTTTGAATCCTATGGTTATAATGTAGGCTCTTCGATCCATGATTTAAATCGCTTCTTTACCGTGAATGGCTATAACAGTGATAATTATAGTACGGCCTCAGCACCTTTGAAATTATGTAAAAACTCAGCCGTAGTATTAAGTGGTAATTCGGGAAGTTATGTGCCTCTATTCTGGCATTGGAAATTTAATAATGACACCACTAGCGGACAAAATGTGATAAAGTCATTCCCCGATACCGGGCTAGTTCACGTTTTAATGATAACGAGTTGGGTGGGTACCAACTTATGCTCTCCGAACGACACCACCCTGGATACTGTATCGATGTATATCAGAATTATTGGACCTCAGGTGAATATTATTACCCCAGACACCGCCGTATGTCGGGGCAGTTCTTTTCAGGTGAGAATATCTTTCTTCGGCGATTCGACAGTGACTTGGAGTGCGAATTCTGATTTAAGTTGTACCCAATGTGTAAACCCTGTGATTACACCGAGCTCGAGTGGATGGTATAAGGTTACCACCGTGGGAAATTTACTCGGCTGCGTTGCATCCGACTCCATCTTTGTGCATATTATCGATAGCATTCAATTTGTAATTTCAGGTGATACCCTCATTTGTGCTGGGCAGAAGGCCCAAATAAAAGCAACTTTGCTCAATAAGGATACTAGCACACATTATATCTACAAATTATATAGCAATTCTGTTTTTATTCGACAGGATACCTCCGCTATTTTCACGGAGACGCTCGACACCACAAAAACATTTGTGATTAAAGTGAATAATGGCTGCTCAGATGCCATCTCCACTCCAATGACGGTCTTCGTAAGAACACCCCTTCATGTGCAATTCACAGATTCTTTTTTAATATGCCGCAATAATAACAACAGTTTCACCTTTAGTGCGAGCGGGGGCGATAGTTCTTATACCATTTTTCTGCTTGAAAATAACACCATTATTGATTCGATTAATAATGCCACCCCAAGCATCAATTATAGTTTCACATTTACACCCAATCCTATTTATGCTTATCGGATTTTATTAACCGATGGATGTACTAAACTAGGCGACACTGCTACGATCCATTTCAGATATCGATTACCGCTCAGTTTCACACATACCAACGACACTCTAATTTGTGTAAATCAGATGCAACTTCAGGTCACTCCTTGGGGTGGCGACAGCACCTATACTTTCTATTTATTGAAGAATAATCTCGTGATCGATTCCATATTCAATGCAACGATAGGCAACACTAATTTCTTCACGATCTCTCCCTTGACTAGCACCCTATATAAAATCGTGCTAAAAGACGGATGCACGATAGTCCATGACACTCAAGCGGTATCAATTTTAGTAAGAAATCCATTGAGTCTTATCATTTCCCACCCTCCGATGATTTGCCGTGGTCAATTTCTAAATATGAATGTTACCGCTGCCGGTGGCGACAGCACTTATGATATCTATTTGTTGAATAATAACATCGTGATTGATAGCGTAAAAAATGCCACCCCAACAACGAGCTATAATTTTACCCAACAACCTACACCAACTGCGAACTATAGAATAGTTTTAAAGGATGGTTGCACCTTACTTCATGACACACAATCGGTTCCTTTTAGTTTCAGAGCTCCACTGACTTTTACGCATTCGCCCGATTCCATCATTTGCATAGGGCCATTCCCTATTCGTGTTACTCCTTTTGGCGGCGACAGTTCGTATACTTTTTATTTGCTTAAGAATAATTCAGTGATTGATTCCATTCGAAACGCCACCCTAGGTAATTCTTATTCATTCTTAGTATCGCCACGAACAACTACGTCCTATACTTTAGTATTAAAAGATGGATGTACGTTAATAAACGACACACAACTCATCAACTTAACGGTAAGAGACTCTCTCCATTTCACGCATACACCCGACACTACAATATGCCTCAATCAAGTGCAACTTCATGTTACGCCTTTCGGTGGCGACAGTACCTATAGCATATACCTAACAGCTAATAATTTAATCGTTGATTCCATACAAAATGCTACGATTGGCAATAACTATTTCTTCAGTGTGTCGCCCATAGTAAACACGACTTTTAAAATTATATTAAAAGACGGATGTACCGCATTAAATGACACGCAAACATTAACAGTCACGGTTAAGAACCCATTGAGTTTCACGCACTCACCCGATACGATGATTTGTATTAAACAGTTTCAGCTTGAGGTGACACCTTTAGGTGGAAATGGAATCTATGTAATCTATTTATTAAAAAATAATATTCGTCTTGATTCCATAGAAAATGCCATTATGGGCAATAATTACGCCTTCACTATTTTGCCTTCCGTGAGCACAATTTACACCCTCGTTTTGAAAGATGGATGCACTTTGTTAAATGATACACAGTATTTCACTATTTTAGTTCGAAACCCATTAAGCATAATTTCATCGAATAGCTCGATCATTTGTCGCGGTCAAAATCTGAATATCACCGTGACACCTTCTGGTGGAGATAGCACTTATACCCTTTATTTACTCAACAATAATATCGTGATCGATAGTATTACCAATGCCACACCGGGGGTGCCTTACAACTTCAATCCAAAACCGGCTATCTCTGCTAATTATCGAATCGTATTGATGGATGGCTGTACCAATTTAAATGATACCCAATCGATTATATTTAGTTTCAGGGATGCTCTAAGCTTCACGCGCACGCCCAATCAAACCATCTGTATAGGGCAGAGCCAGAGCATACAAGTAGTGCCTTTCGGTGGCGATAGCACCTATTCTTTTTATTTACTTAAAAACAATGTAATTATTGACTCAATGCTAAACACGACCCTTGGCAACAACTATTATTTTACACAAGCACCTACCACCACAACTCAATATACGATAGTCTTAAAAGATGGCTGTACGATACTTAACGATAGCCAGAAAATAACAATCTTTGTTCGTAATGCATTAAAGCTCTCGACAACTAAAGACACTATTATTTGCCGTGGTCAAAAACTTGCGATCACCTCAACCCCCACTGGTGGCGACAGTACGTATGCACTTTATTTGTTTCAAGGCGCACTTTGTATCGACTCCATCAAGAATGCACTCAGTGGTTTCTCCTATATTTTTAATGTTAGTCCAATAGCCAAAACACAATATAAAATAGTGCTCAAAGACGGGTGCACCAAACTCACTGATTCTAACTACATCACCATTGATTTGCATGCACCACTCAGTGTAAAGGCAACGACCTCAAAGATTAAGATTTGTTTCAAAGATAGTGTTACCATCTCCGCATTAGCATCTGGTGGTTTACCTAATGCCACCTTTAGCTACCTTTGGAACAAGGGTGCAGGCAACAAGGCTACCACCAAGGTTTCGCCACCACAATCGGGGTGGTTTCTAGTTCGGGCCAGCGACGGCTGTTCAACGCCAGCCTATGACTCAATTTATATAGAGGTAGAACCTCTGCCGATCGTTGATTTTGTTGCCGACAACACCTCCGGTTGCGAACCATTCACCACACAATTTACAAACAACTCAACCGCACTTAGCGGGTCTACGTATTGGTGGAAGTTCGGAGATGGTAGTACCGACAACTCACAAACACCACCCAGTCATACATATGTTAAACCCGGCAGCTATAAGGTTGTTTTAATCGTTACTTCTCCCTTGGGCTGTATCGATTCGATGGTACAGAACAGTTATATCACCGTGTATTCTAATCCTCAGATTACATTAAAAATTGACCCTAAAAAAGTGAAGCTGAACAATGGAAAGATTTCCTTCATTACGAGTTTTAAATTTACGGATGACTATGATTTCGATTTTGGTGATGGGAAATCTGTGAACACAGAACCCATTACCAATAATGTGTTTGCACATATCTATACCGACACCGGATATTTTGTAGTGAAATTAGTGGCACACAATAATTTTGGATGTTTTGCTGAACGAAGCGACACCTTATTTATTGAGGACTACTATACTGTTTTTATTCCGAATGTTTTTTCTCCGACTAAGAAAGATGGGGTCAACGATTATTTCAGGCCCGTTTCCACCTTCACCAAGCGATACGACATGACTATTTACGACCGTTGGGGGAATTTTGTTTATTCGGAAACTTGCGAAGGCAAATGGTATAATTGTAAAGGATGGGATGGAACCGTAAATAACCAACCTGTATTGGAGGATAATTATATTTATCTGATTACCTTATTTGAAGAAGATGGCCAACGTCATTATGTGAAGGGCACCTTTATTATTTTAAAATAAAGGATGGTGAATCCAATACTAATTTAATTCGACCCCCTCATGAACCCATTGGAAGAATATTCTGCCGCACCAAAACAAGGAATAATAAATATTACTTAAGCATTCATTAACCTACCATTTCTTGTTTTTCACAAGCAATGTTTTTATTCCAATCAAAAGGTAATAAAAGACATAGATAAAATCGAAAAGTAGGATTCCCCACCATAATGAGAAGCATTTCAGTTTTTTCATTATCGGTGCAAAAATCGAATATTGAAAAAACATTCTTACACCGAAAGCTCCTAAAGCAAACCAGCGGGTGGGCTCGAAGAACACCAGGAAAATGGTGAGGGCGTACGTAAGAATATGGGTAATGCTGAAGATGCCCAATAGATATTTAAATTTACTTTTATACTCCTTGCCTGTACTCAAATGCCTGGATTTCTGCTGCCAGAATCCACTCCACGTTTTTTTTGCATCGCTGTAGGTGAAAGTCTCTTTATTTATCTCAATAACAGTATTCGTTGAGTTCGACGTTTCATTCACAAATAAATCATCATCTCCACTGAGTAAATGATTATGGCTTGCGAATCCTTTGTAGGCGAAAAATAAACTCTTACGATAACTCAGATTTCTCCCCACACCCATATAAGGTATTTTCGCTATGGCATAGCTAAGGTATTGTAATGCGGTATAGAATGTTTCAAATCGCACAAATCTATTTAATAGCCCTTTCGCTCTTTTATAAGGTGAATACCCTAAAACCAAGTGTGTATCGGGCTTATACTGTTGTTGCATAATACGAAGCCATTCCTTACCCGTAGGTTCGCAATCGGCATCGGTAAGCAGGAGCAATTCGTACTTTGAGGCTTTTATGGCTAAAGTCAAAACAAACTTCTTGCCTTTCGGATAACGTTCATTTTCGACATACCGCACTTCTCTAAGGTTCGCATATTGTGTTGCCAATTCAGATAAAAAATCGGAAGTGCCATCCCCGCTGTTATCATTGGCTACAATAACTTCAAAATCAGGATAATCTTGTTGTAAAATTATAGGGAGGTTCTTTCTCAGATTCTCTATCTCATTTCTGGCACAGATAATTATGGATACTGGCTCCTCTTTTTTTAAGACGTTTTTGGGACTCTTATACAAAGCAAGACGCAGAAACAGGAAGAGATAATACATCAACTGTACTCCAACAACAAAAAAAAGCAAGCCAAGCAAGGCATTTAAAATATCGATTCGTTCCATTATAAAAGAGGTGCAAAAATAACACATTCACTATTTTAAAACTGAGGTAATTAATCAACATATTTTATTTTTTTCTATATGCTGTTTTTTTTCGTTCTTTTGTATAGCAAAATAAAAAACTGAAAAAACGAAAGAATCATAGAATTTATGCGTGCGATACACTTCTATCTTAGTCTTCTTTTTCCCATTGCCGGCTTTGCTCAGCAAGCTATCGATTCCATCCACTGCGACTGCTCTAAAGCCCTGAGCATACCCATTTACAAGAAGCATCATCATAGCGCTCCAAAGGGCCGTGGAGCCGTGATGGAAATTGAACATAATGGGATGAAGAATGGGAAATACTTCGACAAAGAGCATAATACCATCTGGTACTCCATCACGATTCCTAACGATGGCCTTTTAACATTCGACATCATACCCGATACGCTCAAAGACGATTATGATTTTATGCTGTTCAAACAGGGTGGACGGGGCACCTGCGACAGCATCCAAGCGAAAACACTACTCCCAATGAGAGCCAATATTTCTCATAATGCACCGGCAACCAGAGGAATTACTGGCTTGTCGACCCACGCACGTTTCGATTTTAATAAGCCTGGAGCGCACGACCATTACAGCAAAGCACTTCCAGTGAAATTTGGTGACCGCTATCTTTTGGTGCTGGATAATGTTTATGAGAAGGGGAAAGGACATACCGTCAAGTTTTATTTCGACTTCAAGCTTCATGGCATCGTGCTCGACTCTTCAACAGGCAAACCATTAACAGCCACAATCACATTAACCGATTTGAGGTCCAACACGATTCTTAGTAAATCGAAAAGTGACTCTTTAAATAATGGATTGTTTGAGTTTGCTGTTTTACTCGAAGATACCCTTCGGTGGGATTTAAACCTCAGTGTTCCAGGTTATTTCAGCGAAAGTGCGGTATTCACCCAGAAGAGCATCATGGCATTGCTACAACGCCCGCGTGTTTTTAAACTACGTAAGATAGAGAAGAATAGAAGTTTTGCCTTGAAGGACATTAACTTTTTTCCCAATAAAGATATATTTCGTCCCACCTCAACACCTGCCTTACAAAATTTGCTTCATGTAATGAAAGACAATGGGAGCTTGAAAATTTTAATCGAGGGGCATACCAATTTCGACCCCAATACCACCAAAGAAAAGGACTTGAAACTCTCAGAAAACAGAGCGATGGCGGTAAAAAAATATTTAAACGATAATGGTATCGATAACGACCGTATTGCCACACGAGGTTACGGTAGCACGCGAATGATATATCCTAATCCACGTACCCCCGACCAACAACAGATGAATATGAGGGTGGAAATCAAAGTAGAGGATTATTGATCTTAAATACAGCGAATCGTGAATTTGATTAAAACAGGAATCGGTATCTCTTGAATCTCAAAAAAAGCAAAAATCAAGAGAAGAAAATCCTATCTTCGTTGGTGAAAAGTGCATCACCAAGGAGGTGATTTAAAGATTATCGTGCTATATTGGATCAAACCCGTCAATAATATTGCCATGAAAAAAGTTTTCGCCTTCATTGCTTTTTGCCTCTTCACCGTTGCTGCTTCCGCGCAGCTGAATACCGATAGTTCACAAACTACCCCCATAAAAATATCAAGCTATGACGCCCGAGCCAATGCCTCTTCTGAGCATTTGCATCCCAAATACCCGAACCTGGCCAACCCTGCTGGTCCAGGATATGAGATGGATGGCACCGTGTATCATGGTGAAGCCATTGTGAATAGGCATATCACCAATATTAACGATTTGTTTCGTTAAGAACCTACAAATGCTAACTTTGAAGGGGGGCAGAAAGTTTCCTTCCTTACCCAAATTGTTTTATTTTTGCTGAAAATCATTCAATCCTAAAATCGATTATGCCTTTTTATTACACGCTTGGAAATATTCCACCAAAACGCCATACGCAATTTCGTAAGCCCGATGGAACGCTATACGCTGAAGAACTCGTAAGTACCGAAGGCTTCAGTAGTATGTACAGCTTAGTTTACCATTGTCATCCACCTACTTTGGTAAAAAATATCGATGAGGCCTACAGTGTAAAGCCTATCGCTAAACTCGAGCACAACCTGCAAAATCGATCCTTCCTTACTTTCAAAACGGCCGCCGAAGACGACTATTTAAAGTCGCGTAAAGTGCTGCTATTTAATTCGGATTTACACATGAGTTGTGCTGCTCCACGCAAAAGCATGACAGACTATTTTTTTAAAAATGCCGATGCCGACGAGATGATTTTTGTGCATGAAGGAAGCGGAAAATTAAAAACCTTATACGGTGAAATTCCTTTTGAGTATGGCGATTATTTAGTGATTCCTCGTGGAATAATTTATCAGATGGAATTTAACGATGAAAATAATCGTTTAATGATTGTGGAGAGCTTCTCGCCTATTCGTCCACCGAAACGTTATATCAACGAATACGGGCAGCTGCATGAACATTCGCCGTATTGCGAGCGCGACATCAAACTGCCCCGTAACCTCGTAACCCATGATGAGTTGGGCGACTTTAAAGTTTTAATAAAAAAACAAGATCATATATACCCTTACACCCTAGGCGCTCATCCATTCGGTGCTATTGGATGGGACGGGTTTCAATATCCTTACGGCTTTAGTATTCATAACTATGAGCCAATCACAGGGAGGGTTCATTTGCCCCCACCCATTCATCAAACCTTTGAAGGGCATAATTTTGTGATTTGCTCTTTCGTACCACGCATGTACGATTATCATCCCTTGAGCATTCCTGCACCATACAACCATAGTAATGTTGATAGTGATGAGGTGCTCTATTATGTAGATGGCGATTTTATGAGCCGCAAGCAGGTAGAGCGTGGCATGATTTCACTGCATCCCAAAGGCATCCCACACGGGCCACACCCGGGCACCATTGAGAAAAGTATTGGGCAAGCCGAGACCAAGGAGCTCGCCGTAATGATTGACCCTTTTTACCCGCTAATGATTACAGAAGAAGCGATGCGATGCGAAGACCCTTCGTATTACAAGAGCTGGATTGAATAAGTTAAAAAATAAGAAGCAAAGAAGATTTCTTTAGATTACCGTATAAAACGACCGTTATGGTGCCTGAGAATTTTCATAAAAAGATTTTGTTTTTTATCCGGTTTTTTTTATTTATTTGCGACCTTGAAATTTAATATAATAAATTAAAGATATATTATGTATTGGACACTCGAATTAGCCTCTTATTTAGATGATGCACCTTGGCCTGCTACCAAAGACGAACTGATAGATTTTGCCATCAGAAGTGGTGCCCCATTGGAGGTCATAGAAAATTTACAGGAACTGGAAGACGATGGAGAGCCTTTTGAAACCATTGAAGAGGTATGGCCCGACTATCCCACACCCGAAGATTACTTCTTTAACGAAGACGAATTATAATTCACAAACCCCTTCCAAAATTTCGGAAGGGGTTTTTATTTGTGTCTTTTTTCGAGAAGAGCGCTTAGGAACACCCCCTTTCAATAAATAATATGCTCATTAAAAGCCACTTACAACTCCATTTTCAGCCTGCGCCCCTCCATCAAAACAGAATAAGTCGGGTAGTGTCGATTATTTAGCGTACCTTCGCATATTACAATTTTAAATACAATACAATTAAATGTCACAACAAGGTACAGTAAAATTCTTTAATGATGAAAAAGGTTTCGGATTCATCACACCTTCAACAGGTGGTAGCGAAATATTTGTTCATTCATCTGGCTTAATCGACAAAATTCGTGAGAACGATTCTGTTAGCTACGATGTAGAACAAGGCAAAAAAGGCCCTAATGCGGTAAATGTAAAAAAAGCGTAAAGCAATACAAGCATAAATCGTAAATGCCTCCTTCCAATATTGGACGGAGGCATTTTTTTTTATACAAGCAATTTTATAGGGCAAGCAAGTGTGTCTGCTACTTCTTCTTTATCCCCTCTATTTCTACGCGCATGCTGCGCAGCATCGTCATAATACTATCCAGGTTCAACTCTTCCTCTTTCTTATCGGAGATATTAAGATTGCATACAAACTCCCATACTTCGAGAACATCAGCAGCCTTTACTGTAAAAGGATCGTAGCTCTTATTGTCGGAATGCAGGTGCAATAGGTTGCCTTCCATCATCACACGCTTATACACCACCCCATCGGTCTTGGTAATTAAAACATAGGTTCGTCCGTTGCGTACCGATTTTAACGATTCAACATATTTCCCTATCACATAACACCCATCTTTCAAAGGGGGCATAGAATCGCCTTTGATAATAAATGCCCGATGCTTGCCAATGATACGGAAAGGCAAACTCATGATGGGTAGTTTCCCGATATACTCCGGGTCGGCGTAGCCATTTAAATAGCCAGCAGAAGCCCGTACGGTAACTACTTCCACCTGGTCGTTGTTTTCCCTGTCGACCATAATAGGAAACAAAATACGGTTCTCCCCTACTTTTATAAAGGAGTCCCCATTGAACTTGCTCAGATCGGCTTTGATGAGCGCATCTACTGCGATATGAAATAAGTTAGATATTCGTATCAGCACATCGATGGGTGGGTCGCACCGCTCCTCTTCATACGAGCCAATACGTGCACGGGAGATATCCAATTTGAGCGCTAACTGTTCCTGCGACCATTTTTTTATAGTACGCAAATGCCGGATGTTGGTAGAAATTTTACTCATGCTAAAATATTTAGCACAAACATACTAAATTATTTGGTAATTTTCAAACCGAAAAAATAAAATAAATTAAGGTATGAAATAAGAGCGGTGAACCCTGCGTAAATACAGAACAAATAACCCACCTTCGATTCACCATTCACTTTTACGATTTACCTGATACTATTCACCACCAACCTATGGACCGCAACATCGTACATATTGATTTAGACTCTTTTTTTGTCTCTGTGGAACGACTTATCAATCCAAAGCTAATCGGGAAACCCGTACTGGTGGGGGGCACTAGCGACCGCGGCGTGGTGGCCTCATGCAGCTATGAAGCCCGGGCTTTTGGTGTTCATTCGGCCATGCCTATGAAAACAGCGAGGCAGCTTTGTCCGGAAGCCATCATCGTAAAAGGCGACTCCGCAGAGTACAGCAAATACTCCAACCTTGTTACCGATATCATCAGCAACGATATGCCGCTGTATGAGAAATCGTCGATCGATGAATTTTATATCGACCTCACCGGCATGGATCGCTTTTTTGGTTGTTATAAGATGGCTACCGAGCTGCGACAGAAGATTATGAAAGAAACGAATCTGCCCATCTCCTTTGCTTTGTCGGCCAATAAAACGGTATCGAAAGTAGGCACAGGAGAAGCGAAGCCTAACGGACAAAAAGAAATTCTTTTGGGTACTGAGAAAGATTTTCTGGCGCCTTTATCTATTCGCAAAATTCCGATGGTAGGCGATAAAACATTCCAGCTTTTGCGCGGCATGGGCGTGCTCTGGGTTCGCACGTTGCAAGATATGCCCATCGAGCTGATGCAACAGGTGCTAGGCGAAAACGGCACGGTGATATGGAAGAAAGCCAATGGCATCGACAATTCGCCGGTGATCCCATATTCGGAACGCAAATCGATATCTACCGAGCGTACTTTTGATAAAGATACGATTGATGTGAAAGCGCTGAAAGGGATATTAATTGGCATGACCGAGAAGCTGGCGTTCCAGTTACGTGGCGAACAAAAATTGACGGCCTGTATCACCACAAAAATACGTTACTCCGACTTCAACACCTATACCATGCAGGCACGCATACCTTACACCTCGCTCGACCATGTGCTGATAGAAAAAGTAAGTTCATTATTTGATAAGCTCTATCAAAAAAGGATGCTGATACGATTAATTGGAATTAAGTTCAGCCATTTAATTCAGGGAGGGTATCAGTTTAATATGTTTGAAGATACGGTGGAGCAGGTTCAACTATATCAGGCCATGGATAAGCTACGTAACCGTTATGGCAAAGATGCTATCAACCGTGCGGCAGGCATGGATTTTAAGAAGCCTGAACTCAACACATTCGATGGGATAAAACAAGCATCCGCTAAGAATCCATCAAAAAAATAAAGTCGCGATTCAGACCATTTTTTGCATCCTTCATCGTTTGAATCACCGATTAGATGGATTAATGGATGGCACGGATTTTTTAGTTGCTATTTATATTTTAAGTCTCCATCTGCGTAATCCCATCATCCGTATAATCCGCGATTCCAACATTTTTTGCATCCCTCATCGTTTGAATCACGGATTATATAGATTAATGGATGGCACGGATTTTTTATTCAATATTTATATTTTAATTCATAATAGCTGCTGCTTTTTATTCTGCGTAATCTCACCATCCGTATAATCCGCGATTCCAACATTTTTCCATCCTTCATCGTTTGAATCACGGATTAGATGGATTAATGGATGGCACGGATTTTTTAGTTGCTATTTATATTTTAAGTCTCCATCTGCG
>CAIUDH010000077.1 GCA_903897855.1 uncultured Bacteroidota bacterium
AATATACCAACAACATTGTATTGGTTTGGAGTCGGTCTCCGAGCGCCTTGTGGCATACGTTGTTCAACCCCGTTGGGGTTGTAATACAAATTCCGGTGCATAACCATAGGTTTACACCTATGGCTATTATTGTTCAACCCTGTTAGGGTTGTAATACAATTTCCCGACACCGATCCCACCGCCGTTGTTGGTGTTTGCTAAGGCGGAGGTTCAGCGTCACCAACAACAATTGTACACGCTCGAACAAATAGCACTCTTGTATTTCCCCGCCGCCACCATCCCCGCCGCCGTTGTTTGGTGTTTGCCAAGGCAGGGGTTCAGCGTCACCAACCACAATTGTACACGCTCGAACAAATACCACCCTTGTATTTCCCCACCGCCACCATCCCCGCCGCCGTTGTTCGGTGTTGGCCAAGGCAGGGGTTCAGCGTCACCAACAACAGGGGGATACTTTATGAATATACCAACAACAATTGTATTGGTTTGGCGTCGGTCTCGGAGCAGCTTGTGGCATACGTTGTTCAACCCCGTTGGGGTTGTAATACAAATTCCGGCGCATAACCATAGGTTTCACCTATGGCTATTATTATTCAACCCCGTTGGGGTTGTGACCTTGTCAAGATGACGGATAATTGCGAAGCAGTTGAACAACAATTCAGTATTAAACCTTCACGGATTAAAGGTGAAACAATAAACGATCAGCTGGGGTGTTTTTTGCATATAAAAGACCGCACGTAAACACTGCGAAGCAGTTTAACAATAATAGCCATAGGTGTAAACCTATGGTGTATAAGGCATCCCAAAACAGAACCCTGAAGGGGTTCAACGTTCCACAAATTATTTAACACCGGATATTCTCCACAAAAAACACAGCAATCGAACTCTAATATGCGTATTGCCATTATGGCCGGGAGCATTCCCACCACCACCTTTATTGATGCTTTGATCAACGGCATGGCCGAGCAGGGTTATACGATGGTGGTCATTGGCAAACGAAGAAGTAAATATCAATACAACCCCGGTGTGGAGTGCCTTGAGGTACCCCAACAAAAAACTAGTCAACTGTTTTTTGTCCTGCGTCTTCTAAGGTATGCCCGTTGGGCCCAACTAACCAGTATCTATAAAACCTCGAATTCGTTTCAACAGTTTTTTTACGACCTCCTGTTTTACCTGCCCATCTTTAAAAGCAAGCCCGATAAGGTGCATATACAATGGGCTGCTACCCTATATAACAGAGCATTGCTCTTCGATTTGTTTCCCCATAAAATTCTTTTAAGTTTACGCGGGGCACATATTAATTATACGCCTATCATTAAACCGGAGATAGGGGAGTATTATAAATTAATATTCCCTAAGGTGTATAAGTTTCATGCCGTATCCAATGCTATCGCTTTGGAGGCGGTAAAATACGGTGCTGACATAACTAAGATTCAGACCATCTATTCATTTGTGGACGAAATTGTTTGCGATACTAAGCCGTTGTCAAGAGGAAATCGGCAGAAATTACGAATTATTTCTATTGGTCGATTTCACTGGAAAAAAGGGTATGAATTTGCATTAGATGCATTATGTATGGTAAAGAAAGAAAATATCGATTTTGAATACACCATTGTAGCACAAGGAGATACACCAGAGTCTATTCTTTTTCAAACACACCAATTGGGATTAAACGAAAATATAAAAATCATCAATGGGTTAAGTCATCAGGAGGTGTTGAATTTAGTCAGTATGCAGGATTTGTTTTTGTTGCCAAGTATCGAAGAGGGTATAGCCAATGTGGTATTGGAGGCGATGGCCTTGGGAGTGCCTGTGATATCGACAAATTGCGGTGGGATGAATGAGGTAATCGAAGATGAGATAAATGGTTACCTGGTTGATTTGAGGAATCCAAGACAATTAGCCTCAAAAATTATGGCCTTTAATTCGATTAGTGAGGATGAGAAAACAAGTCTTATTGCAAAGGCAAAAGACACCATAAAAAATCATCACTCCAAAGCTTTATTTTTCAATCAATATAAACACTTTTATTTTTAATTTATGAAAATCCTAATTACCGGCGTTGCCGGTTTCATTGGCTCACATGTAAGTGAGAAACTGCTCTACTACGGACATGAAGTGGTGGGCATTGACAATTTTGATGATTTCTATCCCAGGGAAATCAAAGAAAAAAACCTCCAGAAATCTTTAGCAAACAGTCGATTCACCTTGGTGGAGCTCGATATTACGGTGATGAATGCGGCCTTCCGTAAACTCTACAAACTAAAGTTTGATGCGGTAATCCATCTCGCGGCGAAAGCGGGCGTACGCCCTTCGATCGAGAATCCTGGAGCCTATATGCATACCAATGTGCAAGGCACCCTCAGTATCTTAGAGTTGATGCGAGAGGTGAAATGTAATACCTTGGTTTTTGGCTCCTCCTCTTCGGTGTATGGCAATAATTATAATATGCCTTTCGAGGAAAGTGCTCCCATCAATAAGCCCATCTCGCCTTACGCCGTTTCTAAAATATGCGGCGAATTGCTCACCTATAATTATCATAAATTATATGGTTTCAATGTGATCAACCTGCGCTTCTTTACGGTGTTTGGCCCCAGGCAACGGCCCGATTTGGCCATCCATAAATTTGCAAAGAAAATAAGCCATCACGAACCGGTGGAGGTATACGGCGATGGTACCTCCGGTCGCGATTATACGTATATTGAAGATGTGGTGCATGGCATTGTAGCGGCCATGATACAAGCGCTGATACGCAGCAATGTTTATGAGACCGTCAATTTGGGCAATAGCAACCCCATTATGCTTCGGGTACTCATCGAGAAAATTGAAAAACTACTCGATAAGAAAGCAGATATAATACGCCTACCCAAGCAAGACGGGGATGTGGATCTTACCTATGCCAATATAGAGAGGGCGAAAATAATATTGGAATGGGCACCGATGGTTTCCTTTGATGAAGGCTTGAAAAAGTTTGTGGATTGGTATCTGG
>CAIUDH010000078.1 GCA_903897855.1 uncultured Bacteroidota bacterium
CTAAAGCTTCAGGTCGCACCTACGGCGCTTAATACAGATTGCCTCCATGGGCTGCAAACAGGACGCTCCGATGGAGCTTAATACAAACCCCAATCAAAAGATTGTTAAAACATTAAGATATCGGGGTGAAAACTTTGGTGATTCATTTCAGCACATCCAATATGGAATAACTGGAAATACCTGCCACTAACCAAAACAAAAAAAACTTCACAGTAAAGTTTGTTTTTTTTTCTTTATTTGCCTCAACGCTTTGAACGTCACTCTAATGATTTATAAGATTCCATTTAATAGTAAGAAACTCATCAATCGCTGGGCCATGTACGACTGGGCCAACTCCGCCTTTGCACTCGTAATTACCGCTGCCATCTTCCCCACTTTCTTCACCAATGTGTCACGTAAAGTGGCCGGTGTGGGCCTCAATGCGAAAGAAGCTTATATCAACATTTTTGGGTTCAACATCGAAAGCAATGCCCTTTACAGTTACGCCTTAGCCTTTGCATTCCTGCTGATGATGATTATGAGTCCATTACTATCGGGCATTGCCGATGCAGAAGGACTTAAAAAACGTATGATGAAAATATTTTGCTATCTTGGGGCATGCGCCAGTTTTGGGCTCCTGTTCTTCGATAGTAACTACTACTGGGTAGGAATTGTAGGCATCATTCTCGGCATGATCGGATTTAACGGCAGCATCATCTATTACAATTCATTTTTGCCGCTCATCACCACCGAAGAGAACTATGATAGGGTGAGCGCACGTGGTTATGCCTACGGATACCTTGGTAGTGTACTCCTCCTTATTTTAAATTTAATGATGATCACCAAACCCGAATGGTTTGGATTGGATCACTTTGAAAACCCCAAAACATTAGCTTGTCAAATTTCCTTTGCGATGGTAGCACTCTGGTGGGTAGGCTTTGCACAAATCACCTTTAACGCCTTACCTATTGAACCCCGAACCGCCGACGATAAAATAAACTATTTCAAAGCAGGTTTTGGAAAGTTAATGATTGCCTGGAAGAGCTTAAAGCATTTGCCCAATACCCGTAGATTCTTATACGGCTTCTTTTTTTGCGCGATGGCTTTACAAACTATTATGTACATCGCTACCCTCTTCGCCAAAGAGGTGATTCATTTGGAAGATAGTGAAACCATTATGATGGTATTGCTTTTGCAGTTTGTAGGTACCATTGGTGCGCTTCTTTTCTCTCGATTGAGCTCACGAATTGGAAATATAAAAGCGATTTGTATTACGGTAATAATTTGGATTGGGGTGTGTGCTGCCGCTTTCCTTGTTGAAGAAAAAAGATCCTTCTTTATTGTTGCAGCCTTTGTAGGTTTAGTGATGGGGGGACTGCAATCGCTTAATCGCTCTACCTTTAGTAAACTTATTCCTATTAAAGAAGATGAACTCTCGTCGTACTATAGTTTTTTGGATGTCACAGAGAAAGCGGCCATCACCATCGGAACCTTGAGTACTGGCTTAATCATCAGTTTCACCGGGAGCCTTCGTAACGCCATTCTTATTTATTCGACGTGTTTCATTATTGCTTTATATTTTTATGCCCGAATAAAGCTAGTGAATAAAGAAGTGATCGAATAAAGTGGAAGCCTAAATTAGTTTGTTGGCTTCGTCCATAAATCTGTTTTTATTCAGTGGTACCACGCCCACCTCTTCACAAACCAGGCCGCCAGCCAAATTGCTCAATTCGGCAATGGCCCTAGGCTCCAGGTGTTGCGCAATCGCTAAAGCTGCGATGCTTACTACCGTATCGCCTGCTCCCGAAACATCCGCTATTTTTCGAAGGTGTGCCGGTACGTGATGAGTTGATTGGGCATCACAGATGATGACCCCTCGATCGCTTAATGTGACCATTAAATATTTCAGGTTCAGGGTCTGAATCAATGTTTTTGCCGCCCTTTCGATTTCCTCTAAAGAATCTAACTTATCTAATTTTAGCCCCTCTTTTAACTCCTTTAAATTGGGCTTAAACAAAGTGGCATTAGAATAGGCTAAGAAATTGCTTTTCTTAGGGTCGACAATGACCGGCACATTAAATTCGTTGCAGAGTGAAATAATATGTTGAATCAGGTTTTTATTAAGAAGCCCCTTTTCATAATCTTCAAAAATTAAAGCATCGGCTGTCTTAATCTCTGATTTTAATTTTTCGAGAAGGAGACTCTCGGTGTGCTCTGTGATGGCATGCGTCACTTCTTTGTCGACACGCAAGAGTTGATGGTTATTGCCTATAATTCTGGTCTTCACAGTGGTGAGACGATCCAACTCCTCCACCAGCAAAAGTGCTGAAATTTGATTTTTCTCTAACTCCTTCTTTAAAATGAGTGCATCGTCATCGCTGCCTGTAACGCCAAACAACAGAGGGGTTGCTCCCATCGCTTTAATATTGAGAGCCACATTAGCGGCACCTCCAAGCCTATATTCCTGAGAGCGTTGCTCTACAATAGGAACAGGTGCTTCGGGAGAGAGGCGATGCACATGGCCGAAGATGTATGCATCGAGCATCACATCGCCTACAATAATGATTCGCTGGTCTTTGATTTTATCTAGATCAAATAGTTTCACTTTTTGTTTAATCTAATTTATTAAGGGCAACTTCAATCCGATCCAAGGCCTTAAGCAAATCGGCTTCGCTGGCTGCGTAGCTAATCCTAACAAAACCTTCAGCACCAAAAGCACTGCCTGGAACAATCGCAACATGGGCTTCATGCAAGAGGTAGTTGCATAGCTCCTCTCCATTGGTAATCGTTCTCTCTGGTGATTTTTTTCCAAAATAGTAAGCCACGTTGGGGAAAAAATAAAATGCGCCATCCGGAAGTCGTGTTTCAAATCCTTTAATTTTTTTGATTCGCTCATAAACTACATCACGACGGCCTCGGAATACTTCACACATCTCCTTTGTCGATTGCATCGGGCTATTTAAAGCCGCAATGGCGGCATGTTGTGCAATAGCATTCGTTCCACTGGTAAACTGACTCTGCAGCTTGTCGCAGGCGGTGGCAATCCAGGCTGGTGCTCCTATATAACCTAGGCGCCAACCCGTCATCGCAAAAGCCTTCGAAACCCCATTCACCACCACCACACGCCCTTTGAGTTCTTCAAACTGTGCCATAGATTCGTGCTGTCCAGAGAAATTAATATGTTCGTAAATTTCATCCGCTACAATATATATATTAGGATATTTCACGAGTACTTCTGCCAAGCCTTTCAATTCTTCTTTTGAATAAAAACTTCCTGTAGGGTTACATGGCGAAGAAAATAAAAACACGCGCGACTTATCGGTAATAGAACTTTCTAATTGCTTGGGGGTAATTTTGAAATTATTTTCTTCAGCGCCTTTCACAAACACACATTGTCCTTCAGCCATTTTCACCATCTCGCTATAGCTCACCCAGTAAGGGGTGGGAATAATTACTTCATCGCCCACCTCTACCAAAACAAGCATAAGATTCATTAACGAGTGTTTAGCGCCGGTAGAAACAACAATTTGTTCCGGAGCAAAATCAAGATTGTTTTCGCGTTTAAATTTTTCGCTTATCGCTTTTCTCAATTCAGGTATACCGCAAACGGGAGTATAATATACATACCCACCATCTAAGAATTTTTTGGCAGCATCGCGAATATGCTCAGGAGTTTTAAAATCGGGCTCACCGAAACTTAAATTTATCACATCAACTCCCTGTGCCTTTAATTGCCGTGAGGCTTTGGCCATAGCAATAGTTTGTGACTCTTCAAGAACTTCAATACGTTTAGCAGGTTTATCCATTACATGATCAGGCTATTGAAAAACGCAAATGTAATGAAAATAATCACGATTGATTACCTTCTTCTTTCTTGTACTTTTATCAAGGGTAGCAAATCTTTGCGAACCAGTATTCGTAGTAATTTATCCTTTTGAACAGTGGTAAATTCGAGGTTATTCCAAATCATAATTTTAGGTACCGTGGTATGGTATTTTTTGGCAATTCCGTTGAGATCTTCATTGCGCTCTACAATATGGTTTATTTCTACATACACCAAAGAATCTTGCACTTTGGAGGCAGCCATAATGGTAGACGCGGCATTCGAGTCGGACCTTAATATAATAGGCTCCTGAACATCTGTTTGAATTACGGTGCTATCGTTTTGCTCATCATATCCATAAAAATCGCTCACCAAGTGTTCGGCACCTTCTTGAGGAAAATAGATAACATAAGTTTGCCCACTCCTGTTTTTCAACTCGTTCTTTCGCAACCACGGATTGAGTGTTTTGAATGTTTTATACGTTATTTTATGAGCTTGTGCGTATTCCACTAAATCTTCGATAGTCTCGGTGATCGTTTCAGAATAAACTGGCACAGGAGGGTAGCGCAGAAACTGTGGGATATAATATCCGTAAGTCTTAGGGTGCTCATAAATTTCTTTGATAGCAAGCAAGCGCATAATATATCGAGAGGTTTCTGAGTTCAGATATAAATCATAAAAAGAATTCGCTTTTTGCTTGTTTAAGGCTCCTCTAATTCCATTGATGCCCATGTTATAGGAGGCCGCTGTGAGCGTCCAGTTATTAAACTCGGAGTAAGCTTCCTTAAAATAAGCACAGGCCGCCTCGGTGCTTTTCGCAATATCATATCGCTCATCCACTTCCTCATTAATCTTGAGTCCGTAGCGATTGGCGGTTTCTTCAATAAACTGCCAGAAACCAACCGCATTGCTCGGCGAAGTAGCATTACTTAATCCACTTTCTACCATACAGAGATACTTAAAATCGTCGGGGATGCCATTTCGTTTTAAGATTGGTTCAATAATGGGAAAATAGCGACTCCCTCTTTTTATATTTAAAATTGTTTGCGATTGGAAATAGGTATTAATCGTGAGTTCTCGGTCAAAGCGCTCGAAGACTTCAAAATCCGAAGTGGGTACTTTCTCGCCACAAAAATTTAAATGGGTTGGAACTGTAACGGCGTATACACGATATCGTTCGGCGAACTCCTGCTGGTAATTATCCCTATTGGTGAGTCGCCCACGTAAAAAAATTCCTGCAATGAGAACACTCACAAATAAAACAGAAATGAAAAAATACGTTCTATACATGTATCGCAAATTTAATCAATTCTAGCGACTCCTTCGTTATCGGCAAAAATCAATGACATGAAAATAAAAGTCCTAGAAATATTGCATTCAGTTAATTATTAGCAATAAAATAAGGGGTACGTAAATTTAGTGAAAGGCCTAAGTTGAAAAAGATTGAGGACGTCGAAATAATATTCGCCGATTATAAATCATCGAGGTCATCATCCTCGTCATCATCAAGAAACTCGGTATTTTGCAAATCTTCCTTCTTAGGATCATTCGGCTCTGAATCGTCGTCATCCTTGTCCACCGTAATGTAGTCTTCATTTACTTCAACAACATCATCATTGTCAACCTCGTTTTTTGAATGCTTCTTATCGTTAACGGATATTTTTGAATTTTGCATTGTGGTAAATTTTGTAAAAACAATTAGCTTTTTTTCACTGAACAAAAATATTATTTTTTTGCGAGTATCAGCATTATTTTAAGAATTTATTTTTCCAGCTCCCCTGAACTAAAAATTTTGAGGATCATTTAATTTTTACGATATTTGACAATCTAAATTATTATCGAATGTTCAATTTTTCTAAGCAGCCCACCGCCATCGACCCCAATGTTTCTATTAATATTATCTCCAAAGGCACAGAGATTATTGGAGATATAAATTCGACTGGAGATATGCGTATCGAAGGTATTGTGAGGGGATCATTGCATTGTAAAGCTCGAATAGTAATAGGTGAGAGTGGGGAGGTAAAAGGCAATATTACAGCCAACGATGCAGTCATATCGGGCAAAGTGATTGGAAACGTGATGGTGACTGAGAATCTTTTCCTTAAAGGCACCTCTAAGATTTTAGGCGATCTGGTGGTCGGCAAAATGGTGGTAGAAAATGGGGCTGAATTTAATGGCAGTTGCAAAATGAACATTAAGGTGGAACAGCAGTTCATAAAACAAAATGGAACCAAAGAAGCCGCTCAATAATAAAAAAAGTCAACTCGCCGAGTACGGCAAATATTCTGGCCTTGCCATAAAAATGCTCGCCACCATTCTGATTTGTGTATTTTTAGGTCGACAATTCGATAACTGGACGCATTGGAAATTTCCAATTGGAATTTTATCGGGTATGTTTATTGGCCTCTTTGGTGCATTGTACCCGGTTTTCAGAGATACGAACAACAAAAATTAACATCGCATCACATACGAATGCGTTTCTTTGCATCGTTATTACACAAATTTCTATCATGATTCATAATGGCATAAGGCTCGTTGTTTTAGTTGCAATTCTACTTTGTGGAAGTATCCTCAAGGCACAAGTTATCAAAGGAATTTCACCAGAAGATATGGATTCTTTGCAAAATCTAGAAATCCAGATGCAAGGACAATCGGAACAAATTATTGAATCGGCCGATTACTCTACGCGCAAAACTTCTTGTTATAGCCTGATCCGAAATCTTGTCATTGCACTAAATCTTCCAGGCTCATTCAATTATCCCTTCGATTCATTGAAACAAATTTCCATAGTAAAATCACCTGACGATAAATTTAGAATTTTTACTTGGAACCTTCGCAATAATGATAATTCATATCGGTTTTATGGTGCTATACAGCGTAACGAAAAAAAAGGAGTAATGCTTATTCCTCTGTTTGATGCCGGCCCATTAATAAAGAGACCGGAAGATACCACCGTGGATAATAATTACTGGTGGGGTGCCCTTTATTATAAAATACTTCCTGTGAAGGTGAAAAATGAAACTTGCTATACCTTGTTAGGTTGGAACGGTGCGAATAATAAAAGCAATAAGAAAGTGATTGAGGTTCTTCGGTTTCAAGAAGGTTCGGTTGTTTTTGGAGCTCCCATTTTTAAAGCAGGAGCCAACGACATCATGAATAGAGTCGTCTTCGAATACAATAATGAAGTTCAGAATATGGTGCTTACCTACGAACCCGTAAAAAAATATATTGTGTTCGACCACTTGGCTCCTATAACACCGAAGGCAATAGGGCGTTATGAATTATATTACCCCGACGGAAGCTACGACTATTTTGTATTTGAGAATGGATATTGGAATTTAAAGGAAATGCTCTTCGATAATGGCACCATAAAAACATTGAATGACAATATTGAACAAAGAACAAAAAAGGGGAAGGATGATTGATATTACAGTATTAATACCATCCATGCGAATTGAATAATCAGCATGGATAGTTCTCAACTCAGTTATTTTCGCAAGGCTAATTCTGCCTCCGAATCCTCAAAACACCGGTAAGCTTTAGCTTCTTAATTTGAAAGATGCTCAAATGGATTTAGAGGTCGCTCTACCCCACGAAATGCAAACGGAATGCTTAGCAGAATAATGATGATTACTATGGTGAAGTAAATAAATGCCTTGCGAAACTTTTCAGGGTCTGTTTTAGCTCGTTTAGAAACAACACTTCCAATATGTGCCAAAGTCACTGCAATGACCATTCCTAGCAAATGCTCCACCGTCCAAAAACGAAGTACTTTATCATGCATCGCTTCAGCCATGTTAGCGAATGCTAATTTGGTAGCTGTACTATAGAAAAAATACAAGACCAATCCTATGAGTAATTGCAAATCGAGTGTTCCAACAAACACCGTATTTATGATCTTATTTTTATTGGTAAAGGGGCCTGCTTTTTTCCATCCTTGATAGTTCGTTATGAGCACATAAATGGCTAGAAGAATTACAATCCAACGAAAAATATTATGCGTTATTAAAAGGAAATCGTACATGATTTGAATTAAATTTATTTATATTGATTGGGGTTTATTTAGAGGTTTATTGTTTTTTTAAGAAAGGCATTTTCACTACACTCGCTTTTAATTTCTTATCGCGTATAACAATAAAAATTTCATTCCCCTCTTTTGAAAACTCCGGTTTTACATAACCGATACCAATGGCTTTGCCAAGCGTTGGCGATTGAGTTCCACTGGTTACTTCACCGATGATATGGCCGTCGGCATCTTGTATTTCATAGTGTTGACGAGGAATACCGCGGTCAATCATTTCGAAACCGCAGAGTTTCTTTTTCGGTCCTTCTTCTTTTATTTTTTTATGATAATCGCTCATCACAAAATCTTTCGTGAACTTCGTAATCCATCCTAAACCGGCTTCAATCGGCGACGTCGTATCATTGATATCATGACCGTACAAACAAAAACCCATCTCGGTGCGAAGAGTATCACGGGCACCTAAGCCACAGGGCTTAATACCATATTCAGCACCCGCTTCCATAATGGCATTCCAGAAATGTTCAGCGTCTTTGTTGAGCATATAAAGTTCATATCCACCGGCACCGGTGTACCCAGTACATGAAATAATGACATCATTCACCCCCGCCATAGTACCTGTTTTCCAGGTATAATATTCCATCTCTAAATCTTCCCCGGTGAGCTTTTGTAACACTTTTTTAGCGTTTGGACCTTGCACCGCTAACAAGCTATATTCACTGCTCAAATTCTGCATTTCACAGCCGAACTTCTTATTGATTTCGCTAATCCAATTCCAATCTTTTTCAATATTACTTGCATTCACCACCAAATAATATTCATTGATATTGGTTCGGTATACTAAAAGGTCATCAACGATGCCGCCTTCATTATTAGGCAAGCAACTGTATTGTACTTTGCCATCAAACAACTTGCTTACATCGTTACTGGTGGCATACTGCAATAAATCGAGAGCTCGTTCTCCCTTAATATAAAACTCGCCCATATGGCTCACATCAAACATACCCACACTATTACGAACCGTGTTATGTTCTTCAATTAAATTGGTATAAAGAACCGGCATATTATATCCGGCAAAAGGCACCATTTTTGCCCCTAATTTAGTGTGTAACTCTGTAAGGGCGGTGTTCTGTAAGGTTTGACTATCTGACATGATTTAATTTGGGATTACTGATTTTTGAACTTCAAAAATAGGCTAATTCTTTGAACTATTGGATGCGTTTTTTTATCCTCTTGAGGGTGCTTAACGGGAGGAAGAAATAAGGAGCATGGAAAGTAATACAAGAACAAGCTAATTTACCGGCTGCCTACCTACACTTTCGTAGTGATAACCTAAGTCAAGCATGATAGCATTCTCAAATAAATTTCTTCCATCGAAAATAGCTTTTCCTTTTAATAGGCTGGTCATCTTATTAAAATCGGGAGTTCGAAACTCATTCCATTCCGTGGCGATGATTAAGGCATCTGCGTTAAGTAAGGCATCATACATCTTATCGGTATAAAATATTTTATCGCCTAGCAATCCTTTTACATTATTCATCGCCTCTGGGTCAAACGCGGTTACCGTAGCTCCCGCTTTCAGAAGTGCCTCAATCATATAGAGGGCCGGTGCTTCTCGAATATCATCGGTATTGGGCTTGAAAGCCAATCCCCACAGAGCAAAATGTTTTCCTTTTAAATCATGATTGAAGTACTTTAAAATCTTCGGGATCAAAAACACTTTCTGCGTTTCATTTACATGCATCACCGCCTTCAGTATTTCAAAATCATAGTTCACTTCCTCCGACGACATCACGAGCGCATGCACATCCTTGGGGAAGCAACTTCCACCATACCCTATGCCTGAGAACAAAAATCTTTTTCCAATGCGGTCATCGGTACCTATTCCTTTGCGAACCATATCTACATCGGCACCAAGAAGCTCACAAATGCGTGAAATTTCATTCATAAATGAAATTTTCACAGCTAGAAAACTATTGGCAGCATATTTCGTTAGCTCAGCCGACCTTTCATCCATAAAAATGATGGGATTACCCTGGCGTACAAATGGGGCATAGAGCTCATTCATCACTTTCTTGGCTCGCTCACTTTGGGTGCCTATCACCACACGGTCGGGCTTCATAAAATCATCCACAGCCACTCCTTCTCTTAAAAATTCAGGATTGCTCACCACATCGAAATCACACTTAATATTTTGAGCAATCGCGGCATGCACCTTGTCGGAGGTACCTACCGGTACCGTGCTCTTATCAACGATGACTTTATAATCAGTTAAAATTTTACCCAAATCATGGGCTACCCCTAACACATACTTTAAATCCGCGCTGCCATCTTCTCCGGGCGGCGTGGGCAAAGCCAGGAATATAATTTGAGCATCTTTAACACCATCCTCTAAAGAAGTCGTGAACTTTAATCGTCCTTCTTTTAAATTTCGTTTAAAAAGCACCTCAAGTCCTGGTTCATAAATCGTTATTTCTCCATTACTTAATTTGGTGACCTTATCAAGATCAATATCCACACAAATTACATTATTGCCTGTTTCCGCAAAACAGGTGCCTGAAACTAATCCTACATATCCAGTGCCTACAACAGTTATATTCATTTATTTGATTTAATTATTTGTTACTATTAATTTTATTTTCAAAGAAACCTAAAATTTTATTGGTGATATAATTCAATTGCTCCTCCTCGAGTTCAGTGTGCATTGGTAATGACAAAACACAGTGGCACAAAGCCTTGGTCACAGGATAGCTCCCCTCTTGGCAATACGCTTTCTGCTGATGAAGTGGAATCGGATAATAGATCATGGATGGGATCCCCTCTGATTCTAGGTAAGCTTTTAATTCCTCCCGATGGGTATCGATAAGTTGAATCGTATACTGATGAAACACATGGGTACTAAATGACGACCGGGCCGGGATTCGGATATTCTGATGGTTGGAGAAGGCTACATCATAATATTTGGCAGCCCTGTTTCTTGAAATACCATAACCATCCAAGCTTTTTAATTTGACATTTAAAATTGCCGCTTGAATGGTATCAAGTCTTGAGTTTACACCCACTTCATCATGAACATATTGTTTTGACTGCCCGTGATTAGCAATGCTTCGTATTTTGGTAGCGAGCAGATCATGATTCGTCATGAGCGCACCCCCATCGCCAAAGCATCCTAAATTTTTACTGGGGAAAAAAGAAGTGGCGCCTATCGTGCCCATGGCACCTGCTTTCGCTTTTCGTCCATCACTAAAAGTATACTCTGCACCTAAAGTTTGTGCGCAATCCTCAATCACAAACAAGTGGTGCTCTTCTGCGAGCTTCAAGAGCGATTCCATATCGGCACATTGTCCGAACAGATGCACTGGTACAATAGCCTTCGTTTTTGATGTAATGGCTTTTCGAACCTCTTCAATATCAAGATTAAAAGTATACGGGTCAACATCCACCAAAACGGGTTTTAGCTTTAAAAGTGCGATTGCTTCAGCCGTAGCCACATAAGTAAAACAAGCCGTAATAACTTCATCACCAGGTTGAAGTCCCAAGGCCATCATAGCAATTTGCAAGGCATCCGTTCCGTTGGCACAAGCAATAACATGTTTTACCTGAAGATAGGCAGCAAGGTCCCTCTCAAAGTCTTGAATCTCGGTACCTTTAATAAATGTAGCCGAATTAATAACCCCCGCAATAGCAGTATCAATTTCTGGTTTTATTTTCTCGTATTGGGTTACGAGATCGACCATGCGGATAGGATTCATTGCTGTTATAAAGGATTGCTAAAGAAGCGCGCGAAAATACAAAAAAATAGAGGACAATTACATCTACCTTTGTTCGCCAATGAGTAAATACCTCTACTTTGTTTTGTTTGCATTTTCGTGTGGGAGCAAGGTTCACAAAGAATCATTAAATACTGTCATTAACAACGCAGTGGTTTATCGAACGATTCATGAAGCCATTGAGGATACGATTGCTGGGGTGCAAGTCACTTTAATTCAAGACTTTCAGGATAGTTCAAATTCAGGAGCAACGATACTTGTACTCCCTGGTTGGGACTTTGAAAGGCATCGCTGGCTGAAGGAAACTTCGCTGAGGGCATTAGCAAAAACACGTCACTATCGATTAATTCTGCCAGAGATGAGACGCAGTATTTACACCACGATGTTTTATCCTGAAACAACCCTTGAGGCAAGACAAGAAAAAACTGGTAAATGGCTTATCGACACCTTCATCCCAGCCATACAAAAAAAATACAACCTGCTCACTCCAAGGGCTCGAAATTTTGTGCTCGGCCTCTCCACCGGAGGGCGAGGGGCTTTTTACTGTGCTTGGAAGGCTCCCTTTGTTTTCATCGCTGCAGCTTCCTTGAGTGGCGACTTTAATCAATCAAAAATGCCTACTGATTTTTTAATGAAATCGGTTTATGGCGACTATGAGCGAAACAAAGTGCGATGGGATACCGAGGATAATTTATATCGAGTAGCTGAATCCATTGTACAACCTCTATTTATCGCTCATGGCAAAGCCGATAAAGTGGTGCCCTTCGGCCAATCGCTTGCTTTCGCAACCAAAACACAACGCACCAATGCAAAGGTGAAAACTTATTTCGTGAAAGAGGCTACCCATGATTTTAAATTCTGGAATTCAGCCCTTGAGCCTGCAATAAATTTCTTCGATGAAATTAAAGAGTCGTTTTAAAAAACACCCTCCCCTCTTTGAAGTCCCTGGTTTTTTTGCAGCACACATTTTTTCGATTCGATGAAGGAAAAAAAATCACCTCTAACAGCATCAGAAACATTATTTATTAAGATATAAAAATGTAATTTCACATCGTGTATTTTAGCCAGAAAAAAGTTTTGATCACAGGCGCCTCATCAGGTATTGGTGAAGCATTAGCTTATGCCTTCGCTGAACAAAATGCGACAGTGCTTCTATGTGCCCGAAACGAAACCGAACTCTTGCGAGTGAAGGCAGCGATAAAGGCACCGTGTGAGATTTTTGTTTGTGATATCACAAATTATCAAGCAGTCGATTTGATGATTTTAGATATTGTTTCCAAATACGATACCATTGATGTACTGGTTAATAATGCCGGCATGAGTCAAAGGGGTCTTGCCTACGAAACAGATTTCAAGGTAGATGAGCGTATTCTAAATCTGAATTATTTAGCCCCTGTCTATCTCACCAAAAAAGTTTTACCCCTGATGATTTCTAGAAACAAAGGAAACATTATTGTAATCACGAGTCTATCAGGGAAATTTGGTTTCTGGCAACGGAGCGCCTACGCGGCATCCAAACACGCCTTACATGGTTTCTTTGAAACCTTGCAAATTGAATTAAAATCACACCATATCAATACATTATTAGTTTGTCCTGGTGGGGTAAAGACCAATATTAGCAAGAATGCTCTGGAAAAAGATGGTACCCCCCACAACAAAATGGAAGAACTTCAGAGTAAAGGAATTACCCCAGCGAGTCTGGCAGGGAAAATTTTAAAAGCCTCTGCCAACGGCAAAAAACAAATTCTCGTGGGAAAAGCCGAAGTATACTTATACTATATAAAAAAATGGTTTCCGTGGCTGTTTTTTAAACTTGTAGAAGGTTTAAACGGCAGATAACACTCCAAATCATCGATATCTCTATAAAATTACATAAAAAATCTATCTCGAAACCTAAATCGAAACTCCTCAGCACTTTTTCCTAAATTCGCATATGCTTTCCTTCGAGCCGAATCAAATACCAACCCGTGAGTTTCATGCCTATATGCTTGCGAGTATTGCCCCTCGTCCTATTTGCTTTGCAAGTACCATGAGTAAAGAAGGCAAACCGAATCTTAGCCCTTTTAGTTTTTTTAATGCTTTCGGAAGCAACCCACCAATACTCATTTTTTCACCTGCACGTCGAGTACGAGATAACACCATAAAACATACACTGATCAATGTGTATGATACCATGGAAGTATGTATAAATATGGTATCGTATGATATGGTGCAGCAAATGAGTCTTGCAAGCTGCGAATATGAGGCCGGCGTAGATGAGTTTATAAAAGCCGGATTTACTAAAGAAAAATCAGTAAAAATTAAACCCTTCAGAGTTATGGAGAGCCCGGTGCAATTAGAATGCATCGTGAAGCAAGTGATAGAGACAGGCAAAGAAGGAGGAGCTGGCAATTTAATCATCTGCGAAATTGTGATGATGCATATCAAGGAATCAATTTTAACTGCAGACCGAAAGATAGATCAAAACAAAATCGATTTGGTGGGACGCCTTGGAGTCGATAGTTACGTGCGTGCTAGTGGCAATGCCGTGTTCGAGGTAGAAAAACCGAATCGTAACAAAGGCATTGGAATTGATGCCTTGCCAGAAAATATTCGCCATTCGCATATCCTTAGCGGAAATAATTTAGGACAACTTGGTAATGTGGAAAAACTCCCCTCCCCTGAAGAGATAGAAGAAGTGCATAACAACAGCGAGATTCGTAACCTTATTTTCCGCTTGGAAGCCGACCCCGAAAATCTTGAGATTCAGCTTCATACCAAAGCCAAACAACTGCTCGATAGCGGTAATGTAGCTGAAGCTTGGAAAATTCTGCTTGTCCGAAACACCTAAAATATAATAACATTTTCGTGCTCTGGCTTAAAAGAGTAAAACACAGCACCTAAAAGAAACATGAACTTCACCGACACCCATACCCATCTTTATGCCGATCAATTTAGTGACGACCGTTCATTTATGGTGCAAAGAGCCATAAGCAAGGGTATTACGAGCATGCTACTGCCCAATATCGATTTAAGCAGCGTTGACGATATGTTGGCCTTATGTAAAGAATTTCCGCAATATATTTTGCCCATGATGGGCCTGCATCCGTGCAATATTGGTGCAGATTGGCAAAACACGATACAAATTATCGAACAGCACCTTCGCCATAACTCCTATATCGCAGTAGGAGAAATTGGTATCGACCTGCATTGGGATAAATCAAATTTCAATGACCAGAAAGCGGCATTCATATACCAAATGATGCTTGCCAAAGAATTACAGTTGCCTGTAAGTATTCACAGCCGAAGCGCCACCTTAGAGTGTATTCATAGCATTGAACAAAATAAATTGTTCACAGGTGGCGTATTTCATTGCTGGGGTGGCACCTTGGAACAAGCGAAGCAAGTTATTGATATGGGCTTCGCCATCGGTATCGGGGGCGTTGTAACCTTTAAAAATTCAGGACTTCCTGAGATACTAAAACAGATAGATATAAACCACTTCGTTCTCGAAACCGATGCGCCCTACCTTGCCCCAGTGCCTTACCGCGGCAAACGCAATGAGAGTGCCTACATCATAGAGATTGCACACAAGCTGGCAGAAATAAAAATGCTTCCTTTGAAAGCGGTGTCCGACATCACCTCGGCCAATGCTGAACGCATTTTTAACATCAAAGCTTTTACTCAAAAACAAAAATTAAATTCCATCTAATGGCCTTAAATAATAACAGGATCGCTAAAGATTTTGGGTTTGGCAACGTGCAAAACCAACGTGTACGAATGCTTAATAAAGATGGCTCCTTCAATGTTGTTCGAAAAGGACTGCCGTTTAAAGCTTCGTTTAATTTTTACCATCTCCTTCTTAACCTTCCTTGGGCAAAATTTGTTTTTCTCATTGTAGCCTGGTTCACGTTTGTGAATTTGGCCTTTGCCTTTGTTTATATGTGGCTTGGCGCCGAGAACTTGCAAGGCATCGATATGCACAGTTTCAGAAATCAGTTTCTGGATTCATTCTTTTTTAGCACCCAAACATTTACTACTGTGGGTTATGGACGAATTAGCCCGATAGGTGTGTCGGCCAATATTATTTCATCTTTGGAAGCGTTGGTAGGATTGATGAGTTTTGCCTTAATTACAGGTTTATTGTATGGCCGTTTTTCGATGCCAGAGTCGCGTCTCTTATTTAGTGAGAATGCCGTAGTTGCCCCATATAAAGAAATGAAAGCCATCATGTTTCGTATTGCGAATCTGCAAAAAAGCCAGCTACTCAATGTGGAAGTTTCGGTATCGGTATCTTTGTTCGAAGTGGTGAATGGCGAACGAATCCGGTCTTTTTATACACTGAACCTAGAAAGAAACACACTTTTATTTTTCCCAACAAGCTGGACAGTTGTACATCCTATTGACGAGAAAAGTCCTTTCTTCGAGCTGAACGAAAAAGAGTTTAAAGCCTCTGAAACAGAATTATTGATTGTATTTAAAGCCTTCGACGACAAATATTTGCAAACGATTCATGCTACCTATAGCTATGTGCTGAATGAGATTGAATGGGGTGCGAAATTCAATTCTATTTTAAGTGTAGAAGAGGGGTGGCCCGTAATTGATTTCGCTGCAATGAATGATTATTCAAAAGTGAAACTATAAAAACTCTTTTCATTTCTTAATCTTAGTTAAAGAGATTCGAAAACAAAGTTTGATCACCTACATTTGTAGCTATGAAATTATTAAAAGTCTTAGCTGTTATCACTTTGTATTTCAGCATCACATCCTTTAAGCCGGCAGTTAAACCAACTGAAGATTTAAAATGGATGAGCTGGAATAATGGTTATGAATTAGCTAAAAAGAAAAATAAAATTGCGCTCATCGATTGTTATACCGATTGGTGTGGCTGGTGTAAGGTGATGGATAAAAAGACCTATAGTGATGCCAATGTACAGCGTAAAATATATGCTAATTTTATTCCCATCAAACTAAATCCTGAACTCGGTGAAACTTATACCTACCAAGGCAAACAATATAATGGTGCACAGCTTTTAGCACTGCTCACCAATAATACACTTTCGGGTTACCCCACCATAATATTTATCATCCCAAGTGGTAAAACAAATATTATTGAGCTGAGTGTAGGCTATAGTGATGCTGCTCAGTTTAGCGCCATTTTAGATCAGAAGTTGGCGTTGAAGAAATAACCAACACCCCTTTTATGACGCTTGTAAAAATGGTTGTTTCCTGAATCTAGGCTTTCATGAAATTACTGCCTTATTATTTTTTGTGTTAAGGCCCGATCTCCATCAACAATCCTAATGCTATAAATTCCACTTGGAATGGTTGGAATTGGAATCGTATTCATTCCTTTAACTAATATTTGTGTAACAATCTCTCTGCCATCCATGGAAAAAATGGTAGCCGTACTATTAGCGGAAATAGATTCAATATTTATTTCATTACTGAAAGGGTTCGGATAAATTTTAGACAAATTCATTGGATTTTGATTTACACCCAATGCAAAAACATTGAGTTGAATATTATCCAGCCATAAAACGCAAGCTCCTGTTGCGTTTTGAGGATCTTTGGAGGTGATAAAAATGACGGTGGCGCTGTCTGGCACACCCGTAAATAAGCCATCATAAACTATCTTGGCTTCAAACAGGGTGTAACTAGTTACACTAGTAGCTTGATAATAATGGCCTTCGCCAACCAATAAACCGTTTTTAAAGAGATAAACAGAGGCCTCACCTTGATCGGTGCCTTTTTTTGTGAACTTTAAATAGCCGCTGAGGGAAGCATAGCGCTGCGTTACCGCAAACGTTGGATAGATTGATGGATCCTGTGCGGCATCTACCCTATTCACACCTGTAACAATGCCTCCCGGAATGAATTGTCCGAAAAGATCTAGAGAATGAATTCTTATTGCATATTGACCATTTTGTGCTACCGTGGTTTGCTCACAATTAATGCTGTCGAGGCCGAATTGGGCAAACAATTCATTACTTGTTGTCCAATCTTTTAAATCATTTTTTGTTTCAGAAGTCCAAGTCTCAAAGCTATTATTGGGTAGATTCGTTTGAAGTACTCCTTTGTAATAGCATCGGAAATTGTCGACAGTAAGATAGCTGGCTAATTGCGGATCATAATCAAGAGTGTTGCTTACATAAATAAGTATAGATAACGGATCAAAGGTAGTATCAACGACCTCCATAGGAATAGCAATTTCTGTCCATCCTAGGGCTGAGCCAGTAGTAATAAAGTACGTTCCTGCACGAACGAGATTCGTGTCGTTGAGCTGTTCGATATGAAAGAAGGCGGTGTCAGCGTTAGCAATATTGTATTTGACCCACACTTTTACAGTGTCCAGCTTATTGGTATAAGGATAACCATCTGTAAATGCAGAGGTAAGCATTAAAGTAGCCGCTGTAGGGGTGAAACTTTGAATGCTGGTTTCGAGTCTGACGGCAAACGAGCCTTGCTGTGCACTAGCCGCTTTGGTTACCTTACCTTGTGGGGTCCAAGTATCTATTTTATCTATCGAAGTGGTGACCCATGATTCGAAACTGGGGTTAAGAAGCTGCGCCAAAAGCCCATTAGAGAAGAAGAGTACGATAAAAAGTGAGTATAACTTAAGCATAATTGAGGGTTTGTTTTATTTTGTTATTGGGTTAGACGAAGGGGTGATCAGGTTGGTTGCTTTTAATATTAATTCATCATCGCTACAATTTTTATACATTCAATGGCTTCTTTCACATCATGCACCCGCAATATGTTGGCTCCTTTTAATAAGGCAAGGGTATGGGCCACAGAGGTGCCATTCAAGGCGTTGCTGGCCTCTTCTTCGATTACATGCTGAATCATTTTTTTTCGCGAAAGCCCCACAAGAATAGGTTTCTCAAGAATTTTAAACACCTCGAGCTCACCCAGAAGCTGATAGTTTTGCTCGGTCGTTTTGGCAAATCCAAATCCCGGATCAAAAATAATATCATGGATATGCCATTGCTTTGCCTCCCCTGTTTTGGCAACAAAATAATCGAAAACTGCTTTTGTCACATTCTCATATTGAGTAAGTTGCTGCATCGTTTGAGGAGATCCTCTTTTATGCATCATGATATAAGGCACTTGCAGAGCAGCCAAAGTAGATAACATTTTAGGGTCGTCGTCACCGGCCGAAATGTCATTAATCATAGCGGCTCCGCGATCGATGGCTTGACGAGCAATGTTACTTCTAAAAGTATCCACCGAGAGCACGATACCTTTAAAGTGTTCTAGTAGAATATCAATGGCCTCAAGAACTCTTAAAGCTTCTTCCTCCTCTTTCACAAATGGCGCACCAGGGCGTGAAGAGTAGCCCCCCAAATCTATTATCGCGGCTCCATCGTGAAGCATCTTTTCACAATGAGCGAGAAGCTGTTTTTTATTTTGTGCCCGGCTATTTTCGTAAAACGAATCAGGCGTTAGGTTTATAATGCCCATCACCACTGGTTTGTCGAGGCTCAATAAGTTACCGTTGCAATTTATAAACACAATGCAAAGCTATGAAATTATGACCGAATCGTATGCATTAAGGTAAGCAGACTTAGATGCCACAGAAAAGGCGGGTTTTTCCAAACCCGCCTTTAGTGAAAATTGATTCTATAGATTATTTTGCAACACTTTTTACACTTACTCTCACCACACTCCAATTGGTTGGAGCAATATCGCCTGCCCCACGTACGCCGTTTCCTGCATTCTTAAACATATCCGACCATGATTTTCTCCCTCTCGAGGCCTCCCCTCTGTTTAAGGCATTACTTCTAACACCTACACTCTCCAACGACTCAGGATTGGTTATTGGCTCATCACTTGTTAAAATTACATAGGTATCCACCCCTTCGGTAAGCGTTACTTTAAATAACGGTTGACGACCTAATGGAATATAATCGGGTACTTCATTATCGTCATTCAATCGAGGCATTTTATTTTCTACGCCTTTGCCTCCGTAATATAGTTTTGTGCTTCCGTCGGCATTGATAGAGAATACATATACATATCGTTTGGCGCCATCCCAATTGGTTTTATTGGCTTTGTCGGTAACTAAAACCAAGCCATAAGTTTCGCCCTCCACCACATTGCCTGCGGTAACAATTTCATTTGTTTTTGAGTTTTTCAAACCCAAATAGAACGGGAAGTTACTTGCGCCATCGGAAGGGCCTGACAAGGCCAACCAAATTTTTATTTTAGCTAATTTAAAAGTGTATTCCGCCAAGGTGTCAATATACAGCGTGTCGTTGCTTCCGTTCATGGTTATAAAATCGGTGCGAATAGGCATCGTGCTTAGGTATGCACTATCGGATGAGTTAATGCCTGGCATAATAAATGAATATTGAACTTGATTTTCATATACACGACCGGCAAGACAATAATTTGCGTTGGAAGGTGCTGAAACAATTTTCACTGAAGTATTATCCTTGTAATGCTTCTCTATTTCTGCCCTAAGGCCGGCATAGGGAGGAAGGCTAACATAAAGCTTGATTTGATCGCCGAAAATGAACTTTTTAGCATCACTTATTTTTGGCTTGGCACCTATCGCATGTGTTTTATGATCGGGAGTACCAACATACCAAACCCC
>CAIUDH010000079.1 GCA_903897855.1 uncultured Bacteroidota bacterium
TTAATGGACAAATTAATGACATCGATGACCCTTGTAAAATAGAATTCTCAGCTAACAAGCCTCACGTAAACTCGAACACTTTTAAATAAAATATCACATTCGCATACTTATGTTCACTTTTCTATGCATCGGTTTTCAAGTGGAAGCGAACCCAAACGACCGCTAAACAATCATTATTTATCGGTTAATGACGATTCATAATTCATTAAAAGAAGGTAAATCTTAACAAATTATACTACTTTTTTGAAACGTGTATCTATATATCAGCGAAACTATTCTTAAATTTGAAAAAACAAAATGTCGTTAATCGGAAATATGATGAAAAGAATGATACCCCTAAATTACTTAAAATCCGGAAATGAATTTAATCGAGCGGTATTAAGTAATAAAATTATTTTTTTTATACTATCCTTTGTGTGCCTTTCTGTAAATACAAAAGCACAATGGAAACAAACCAACGGTCCCTTTGGAGGCTTCATTGGGAGCATCGTGGCTCAGGACACCAACATCTACGCTTGCTCCGCCTACGGCATATATCGAAGCACGAATAACGGAAACAGCTGGAAACTCATCAATAAGGGCATGGAAAACAGTTATAGCACCGCTATTACAACTTTAGGAAATCGTGTATTTGTTGCTACCAATGATGGCATCTACAGCTCTGAAAATTATGGCGACAGCTGGATTTTAAAGGGGTTGGCCACCGCTCAGGTAACATGTTTGACCGTCAGTGAGAATAAAATATTTGCAGGCACCTATGGCCATGGATTTCTAATATCGTCCGACAGTGGTGACACCTGGGATACCCCAATCAAATTGGCTAAACCTAACTATATCTACTCCATTGTTGCAAGTAAAAACAAGGTGATTACCAATACCAATGAAGGCCTCTATTTCTCGAGTGATAGTGGCTCAACTTGGAGCCTCCTTGCGAATCCTTTGAATTCTCCTTTCAGTCATTTTCTTTTCTATGCTAATAAAATTTATGCGTCTTGTTCAAATGGTATTTTTGTTTTCGACGAAGCCGGAAACACCTGGAATGAAGCCAATATTGGATTAACGAATAAAGCAGTATGGTCTATTGCCCTTAGTGGCAACACACTTTTAGCATCCACAGAAGGATCAGGGGTGTTTATTTCTACCGATAGCGCTAGGTCGTGGAAAGCGGCCTCTACCAACTTAAGCAAGCTATCCCATATTTCGTTAGCCATTGCAGGAAGCACTGTTTTTGCAGGCACACAATCTGGTGGTATCTACCGCTCGGTGGATACTGGGAACACTTGGATTAAATCGAGTCATGGCATTGTACAGTCCGACATCTCAGCACTTTCCTCTCAAAGCTCAAAGGTTTTCGCCGCTACCGGAGGCAACGGATTATACTCCACCATCAATGGAGGAGATTCGTGGATCTCAGCGAATGAAGGACTCCCCGAATCCACTGTGACGGTGCTCATCTCAAATGATAGCAATTATTTTGTGGGTACCGCCAATGATGGTGTGTTTATTTCAAACGACAGTGGAAGCACCTGGTTGGGAGCCAATAATGGCCTAACTTCTTATTCTATATCAAGCTTAGTGATGAATGGATCCTCTATCTATGCAGGCACCCGTGAAGGAATATTTGTATCCATCAATAATGCTAAATCTTGGCGACGCTTAAGCTACGACGGATTATTCGATTACAACATTAATTCAATCGCTATCTTAGAAGGGAATTTATTGGTCATCGCTACCAACTATGGCATTTATACGTCCAGCAATAACGGCGATAGCTGGAAAATAAATACTTCCGGTATTACAAGTATATATTCAGCCGCTTTGGCTTCGAATGGCTCAAAAGTTTTTGCTTCCACCCCAGATGGCATCTACTTATCATTCAATAAATGTGAATTTTGGAATATCATGAGCTCCAAACTCAGACCCAATTGTTTTGCATTTTATGGAAATACCATCTTTGTTGCTGATGATAAGTTAATCTATATGTCGGCCGACACCGGAAGGGAATGGACTCCTGTGAACGAAGGACTAACGTTAGGAAATAAGATACAGTCGCTCATGGTTTCGAATCACTACCTCTATGCCGGCACCAATAATTCAGGTGTATGGCGCCGTCCGCTCTCCGAGATGAATGGAGTCTATGATAATGCAATTCTTAACATTTATCCCAACCCATCCAATACCATAATAAATGTTACCCTCTCATTGCAAACTGCCGAAGAGGTTACTTATACCCTTTATAACCAACTCGGACAAATTGTATTACAGAATGAATATCCTGAGTGGTCTCAGACTGCCATTGAGAAAATCGACATCTCGCAAATGCCTCCAGGATTATATATCCTAAGTGCCACCGGCGACGACTGGATAACAAGTAAAATTGTGGTCGTAAAATAAGATACGCTGTGATTAATTATAGAGGCATGAGTAAAGAGAATCGGATTTATGAAACCAATCACCCACGTCTAAACTAGCCGATCGTCTCAATAATATCTTGCTTGGTAATGATATGAAGTTCGCCAATAGAATCTTTCACCAACACTGCTGCATTCTCTTTGGTGATTAACTTTGATACTTCTTCCAAGCTCGCTCCAGCATCAACAAAAGGAAATGATTTCTGCATCAATGCTTTCACCGGTTCCGATTTCATATTCGGGTTCTCGAGCAGCTGCGTAAAAAGATGTGAGTCGTTTAAGGAGCCTACGATATGGTTCTCTGCGTCGATCACAGGGATCTGAGAGATATTGTATTTTTTAAGTTTTTTTACCGCTTCACTAATCATCGCTGACTCAGGTACGGTTACTAACGGCAACCCTTTATGCGGGGCGATAATATCCATGGCAGTGGGTTGTTTGATCTCTAAAAATCCTCGTTCCCGCATCCAGTCATCATTAAACATCTTACCTACATATCGTAGGCCATGATCATGAAAAATAACCACAACCACATCGTCCTTAGTGAGCTTATCTTTAAGTTGAAGTAAACCGGCCACAGCCGCTCCTGCACTGTTTCCTACGAATATCCCTTCTTCTCTGGCAATTTTACGAGTATAAATAGCGGCGTCTTTATCGGTTACCTTTTCAAAATGATCGATGATACTAAAATCGACGTTCTTAGGTAAGAAATCCTCTCCTATTCCCTCTGTAATATAAGGGTAAATCTCATCCTTATCAAAGATGCCTGTCTCCTTGTATTTTTTGAATACCGAGCCATACGTGTCGATACCCCAAATTTTTATATTTGGATTTTTTTCTTTCAGGTATCTTCCTGTACCTGTAATAGTACCCCCGGTGCCAACACCCACCACAAGATGAGTTATTTTCCCTTCGGTCTGCTTCCATATCTCAGGGCCCGTGCTCTCATAATGGGCTGCCGAATTACTTAGATTATCATATTGATTGGGTTTCCAACTATTGGGCACTTCCTTTTCCAACCTACTCGAAACACTATAATAGCTACGAGGATCCTCCGGCTCTACATTGGTAGGGCATACAATAACCTCCGCACCCATAGCACGCAGGGCGTCCATTTTTTCCTTGCTTTGCTTGTCGGTGGTCGTAAAAATACATTTATATCCTTTCAGAATAGCTACCATTGCCAACCCCATGCCCGTATTGCCACTGGTACCTTCAATAATAGTGGCACCCGGCTTTAGGATTCCAGCCTTCTCCGCATCTTCAATCATCTTTAAGGCCATTCGGTCTTTGATGCTGTTGCCGGGGTTAAATGTTTCTACCTTAGCCAAAACCAAGGCAGGCACCTCTTGAACTATCTTATTCAATTTTACCAAAGGCGTATTTCCTATGGTTTCTAATATATTCTTGCAATACATGGGGCAAAGGTAATTGTTAATTTGCAATAATGAATCGGAGGTAAATTTATTATCCCGGTGCAAACTACCCTTGAATGATTGATTACATGACGCTTTGATTCAAAAAAAACTTCCTACTTTTACCCCTTCATGATTTCTAAATTGTTTTATATCCAATCGGCCTCGCTAAGGAAGTGGATCTGTTTCGGATTCATCGTCCTTTGTATACAGTTATATCTAAATACTGGCACGCTTAGTGGCTATGCTGGCACCTTAGATAAACCTACATTATATGGGGGCTATTATGTAAACAACGATTATCCTCAATATGTAGCTAACTATAACTTTATCATCGGTGCTGCTCCTCAGGAATGGGAAAGAGGCATGGTACTACGCCGGCAGTTGATGTATATTTGGGGATATCCATTCATGCATTATTTTGGTTTTTTTTATGGCTCGATGATCACCATACTGCTCACCATTTTTATTTCTTTCTTCTTTTTCTTTAAATTCATCGAGAGAGAATTTGGGGAACATGCCGCAAAAGTATCGGTGGTACTGCTTTGTACCTATTCAGGAGTCATGTATTGGATTGGATCGCCTTTCGTTCAAAATCTTATCATTCCGCTTTGTTTAGCGATCTATTTTTTACTTTACAAAATGCAACAAGGTAGCTTTAAGTTTAATGTATTCGCATTGATAATCATTGGCATTCTATTTACCGGTTACGACTTGTTACCCTTATTTGCACCTGGCATACTCCTCTTTATCCTCGCTCGTAAAAAGCTTCCTTTGAGAAATCGCCTCTTGCTTCTGCCCATCGCCATCATGGCGTTTGCTTTGCCACAATGGCTCATACGTTATTGGCTAATTGTGAGAGGAGCCAATTTTGTTTATGCCAACGACGACACTTATAAGATAATCTTAACCTCCTACTTGAGTATCTTTCAACAACTCCCAGCTTGGTGGTGGCGCGTCAAACAAATCCCAGAGACGCTCTATCATTGTTATTTTGATAGTAATTTTCTCGTACTTCCGATCTTGTTTTTAGTTGGCTGGACGGGAGGTCGTTTGATCTTTAAATTTAAATTGAATTTAATTGAACGGTGTTTATTGATAAGTATCCTATTTCTTTTTTTATTCAATAATATGGCTCCTCCCTACGAAGGCGAATGGCAAATGTGGGGCGACTGGATTGCCCGAATTTATCAAGCTGTATTTATTGTTTACATGATGTACATGATACGATTGGCCGCTTACGTTTATAAACAAAAACGACTTCAGATTGCTCTTACTACACTGTTCCTACTCACGGCATTTTTCAATGTTCTCATTAATACTGGTGGGATGTATGCGAGTTCTCTTACCTCTGAGGTGTATGCGCGTTTTTATAAACAAGGTTCGCCTCAGAGTTATTCCACAAACATTAAATACTATGGTGCTCGACCTCGCGGCTTTCCGAGGCATTATGAGAACGAGGTAAAATGATTTGGCGAATATTATCAGCCCATTTTCAAGCTGACAATTTCATTTCTAGCAAACCTCAATCCTAGTTTACTGCCGCCAGAGCACAGTAAAAGTAAAATTGTTATCGGTGGTTCAAGGTGGTTGATTATCCCTCCACTCTCAGTGCCTTCAGTGTTTCCCGAAGGGCCTCTTCATTAGACGTTGGAGTAAAATTGAATTTTTGAATAAACTTCGAGCAGTCGAATTCATAAGGTCGGTCGAATTGATACATCATCTCAGGCATTTCCCTGAGGATAGGCACGAATATCCCTAACAGCTTGAGCGCCCAGAGAGGCAGAACCTGCACCTCGTTTTTAGCACCCATGGCTTCGGCAAACAAAGCAACCCATTGTCGTCCGGTAAGCGAATTCATATCAACAGGCAAGTTCCATACTTGGTTGTAGGCATCTGGGGTATTCCCTAATAACGCTGTACCTTTTGCAAGGTCTACACAATAGCCCATGGTATGAACCACATCAGCATTACAAAACCATTGTGCAGCTTTGCCTTTAGCAAGATTGTCATAAACCAGATTCATCAATAAACTATTCTGTTTCTTGATAGGTCCGAAGAAATCGGGGGCTCTGGCGATGATCGCCTCAAGTTGCTTTTGTTCTATCTGTTCCAAAATATAACGATCGATCCAAGCACGCACCTCCCCTTTTTTACTGGTTGGTGATATCGGTGAATTTTCGGTGATATGGTTTACATTATTACCGCCGATAGCGTAAACATTGTCGAAAAAAACCAATTTTGATTTATGCTTAACACAGGCATCCACCACGTTTTTGATGAAGGAAGGCCATTGTGCTTGCCACACCTTTACTTTATAATCGAAACCCACCGTTAAATAACAAATCTCACTACCCTCAACGGCCTGACTTATTTGAGCCGCATCGGTGAAATCGGCGGCATGGATGCGATCTGTGACATTGACTTTCACTGGATTCCTGCTAACCAGCCTGATGTCTGTTGTAAATTGAGTTAACGCTCTTGCTAGATCGGTGCCAATGGCACCTCCGGAGCCGAGAATGGTTTGCATGTATGTTGAGTTGGTTTAGTAGGTTATGAAAGTAAATATTTTTTTAATATAGTATAGGCTAAGCCGCCTTACCAACGGGCATGTTGATAAGCCGAAAAATAAGTTTTACCTCCAATAACAATGCAGGGGTCGCCATTTTTATTATACGTTTTTTGGATGGCATATTGTTGTGTGGCTCCACCTTGAGTTCTCACATGAATGGTTGACCCATCGAAGGTCCAGGTGCCACTATTATTGCTGTTTTCTGCGACACTTCCAGTGTTCCCACTCATCGAATTATCTGAATTATACGAATAGGTTCCATTGGCATTGATACTGAAACAATCGTTGAAACTGATATTCGTTGAATTGCTCATATAACACCATTTCCCTACCAATTCCTGACCTTGTCCGCGGCTACTTGAAGCGGTGTTGGCGCCTGCTGATCCTTTTCTGCTATACACGAAAGATCCTTGATTGGTAGTGAGTGTCATTTTATCACCATTAAGTACACAGCCGAAGGTATAATCGCCTTTATCTGTTTTAACCACAATTTGTGAACCATCATAAGTGTATTTGTAGGCTACACCGGCATAAATACAGTTACCATCAGCCCTGAGCTGAATCGTTTCTTGAGCTGAAACCCAAGTATCATAAATTGTTTTTGGGGAACCTTGCGATGCCGATTTTCCAGGATTATCTGTCTTCTCTTTTTCACCTAGTATTCCAGCCTCGGTATTTTTCACCATCGCTTTCTTAGCAAGGATGCTACCTCCTTCGGTGCGCGTACAATTCATCGGCGTTTTCAAATCGCCTCCTGAAATTTCCAATTTATTATCATCAATTTTAAATTTGTAGTGCAGTTTGCTGTTTCCTTGGTTCAAGGTAAGTGTATCGTGCCCATAAGAATAGGTTATGTCGGCACCATCAAAAGTGGCTTTGCCATTTTCTTTAAATTCTATATTTGTACTATCGGAGGTGATCCATTTACCAAGAAATGGGTTTAATGACGCACCCGCTTTGCTACTCGAACAAGAAGTAAGAAAAAGTAAGAAGCCCAAAAAGCTAAGAGAAGAAATTCTTATATACATGATAAGGATGGTTTAAGTTTGTTCAAATATAATAATTTTATCACTCGAAGATAACTCATTTGAATTATTAAATAAAAATTTGAAAAAATCAAGTCTTTCGGTATTTCTTTTACTCGAACGCCTAAAAACTTGTACCGCATTGGCCATCATATTCAATAATTCGCGATAAGCGCTATTCCAATTGTCGAAATAATAATAGTAATTTGCAGCATTTATGATGAACCGAAGAAGAAATTTTTTATTGAGCATTTTATTCTTGCTCTCCGCATCGGCCATTGGCCAAATCTCCTATAACACCACCTTGCTTGGACAATGGAGCAACGATAGCCTTCCTGTATTGGGCAATCCTGCCGGACAGCGTTTTAATGAGCTCTGGGGTTATTACGACAGTGTGAAAGCAAAAGAATATATCATCATGGGAGGACTGGATTCAATTTACTTTTTTGATGTAACCAACCCCTCTAAAATCAAACTCTGTGATGTTGAAGCAGGCAGAGCAAAAAACTGCATCAATCGCGACTTCCAAACTTATTCACATTATGGCTATGCCGTGAACGACCAGAATGCAGGCTCACTTCAAGTTTTTGACATGAAGTATCTGCCCGATTCGGTGCATAAAGTTTACGATAATGACACCTTAGGAAAGATTACGCATACCATCTGCATTTATAAAGATAAAATTTATATGTGCAGTAATTCAAGTCGTTCCAACGTGCGTCATAGCATGCGTATTGCAAGTTTAACACAACCCGAAGACCCTTTGTTTTTGGCCACCTTTGACGCCCCTGTTGTTGGCGGAATGAAACTTTTTGAGAATATTCACGATATGGTAATTGTAGATGACACCGCCTACCTGAGTTGTGGTAACGATGGTTTATTTATGTTTGATATCTCCAACCCTTTAAATTTAAAATATATTTACTCCCTTACCACATATCCGGAAAAAGGGTATAACCATAACTCTTGGCTCACGGCCGATAAAAAACATCTCATTTTCACCGATGAAAACCTAGGTCTGGGTGTAAAACTATACGAGATTCAGAGTCCTACCTCGTACAAATTAAAAAGTATTTTCCGATCACATATTGGGGCGATGGCGCATAACCCCTTTTTTGTGGGTAACACAAAAGCATACATTTCTTATTATCAGGATGGGGTTTATCTTTTCGACATCACCGACGACACCAACCCAAAAGTTCTTGCCTATTACGACACCTATGCTGAAAACATAGGCTATACAGGTTTTCAAGGCTGTTGGGGCGTATATCCATTTTTGCCGAGTGGCCATATTTTCGCTTCCGACATGACACACGGACTATTCGCATTGCGTATGGGTATTGTTGGGATAAATTCGACTGAAGTGCGTAAGGAGAAACTAAATATCTATCCTAACCCTTCTCAAGAAAATACTCAATTCACACTCTTTTCGCCTGCTGCTGAAGATGCGATGATAGAAATTACTGATTATAATGGTAAAAATATCTTGAGGGAGTCGGTATCGCTAAAGTTTGGCAAAAATTCTTTTTCATTACCGACGGAGAAATTTAGTTCGGGAATTTATTTTATTCAAGTGACCTCAACCCAGGCCTTGTATACTGCAAAGCTGATTAAAAAATAGATGTATCATTTCCGTCTCTGTATTACGATTAGGCGATCAAAACGAGCTCTCACAAGAGGCATTGTGGTTCTTATACTCGCCTTTTCCAACCTCTCTGCTGTTGCACAGAAAATGAATGCATCGCCACTGAGCATCACAGAAGAAAGTATCTCCATGTTGACCGACAGCCTACAATGGACCGATTCTACCTTAACCGATTTTCAGACTTACCAACCCTTACTCTTTGCCCAGGATCTAGGCAATTATAATTCCCCTTATCGTTTCATGTACTTGAAACAACCGAGCAACATCGGTTTCAACACGGGTTGGTTTACACCCACAAATTATTTCTATGATTTAGAGCACGCCACGTATTACAAGGCAAAAGTGCCTTATACCTATGCTTCCTATGCTTCAGGACAAAGGCCCTCCAACAGCTTAGATATTTTACAACAAGTAAAATTATTACATACGCAAAATTGGGGACCCCTTTTTAATATTGGCGTACGCATGGTAAATAATCGATGTAACGGTTTTAGCACCAACGCCCAAGCACGCACCAGCAGCGGTAATATTTTCATGTGGTTCCACTCCCCTAATAATAAATATCAGATGGTTGGAAACACCATTTTCAGCAGTGCCAGCAATCAACTGAATGGGGGTATCATCAACGATTCAAGTTACGAAAATTCTTCCGGAGTGTCGAGAGAAATTGCCGGGTTACTCGCCGATTCGTCCTTGTTTAGGTATAAATCGAGACAATATAATATCCGACATTTTTATCGTTTTGGCCACGAGTCTATTCGGTTGGTGTCGCGCGCGGTTCGACGCGACTCCATTGTGACCGACACCATCAAAAATATTGAAGCGAATCTTCAACTAGGGCATAGTATCACCTACACCCGTGAAGCTTGGGTATATCAAGATAATATTAAATATAGTGAGAAGTATTATCGTAATTATTATTTCGATTCTCTCAGAACGAAAGATACTTTGCATCAAAACACGGTCTCTAATATTATCGACCTTACATATAAATCAAAAAAATTAGGTTTGATTTATGCGGCCTATGAGAACAAACTGCACTGGATTTACTCCCTAAGCTCCACCAACTTAATGAATGAAAGTATTCTTCGTGGCAGTATTCAAGACACTTTCAAGAATCGTTTATTTTTAAAATTAAAGAGTAGCTACTGCCTCTTCAATAATTTCGATTTACTCTCACAAGGAGATCATCTGACGGAGATGATGGCACACTTGAATTTAAAATCATTTAAGGTGAAAGCGACTGCTTTGTTTGCGATGCAGTCGCCCACGTTGTTACAAGTTTATTTTCCAGGCAATCATTTTTATTGGTATACGCCCGACTTAGCTAAAACAAAGACCACCACGGGTACGATAGAAATTACAAGCACTTCGAACAAAAGCTCCGTACAATTTACCAGTTCGCAGATTACGAACTATACGTATTTCGATTCGAGCATCAGCCCTTTACAAGCACGAACCTTGAGGTATAGCGCAGTTCAATGGAAAGAGGACTTGAAGGTAGGCGTATTGCATTATTTACATCAAGCCATTTTGCAACAGTCCACCAACGAGTATGCGATGCCCATCCCAAAAATACTGCTTAAAGCCACACTCATGTATGATGACGAATGGTTTAAAAAAGCGCTACGAATTCAGATCGGAGTTACCGCAAATTACTTTTCTCAATATTATGCTCCAGCATTTATGCCATCGGTAAATCTCTTTTATTCTCAGAGCTATAAAAAGATTGGGAATTACCCGCAACTCGATGCTTTTGTGAACTTGCAAATACAACGGGTACGAATTTTTGTAACGATGGAGCATGCCAATCAAGGAATGCAAGGCTTCACTACGGCCACGTATATTACGCCTCACTACCCAATACCCAACCGAGCGTTTCGATTCGGCGTAAGTTGGTCGTTCTATAACTAAACAGGAATTCGAATGAGGTAATCAAAACGATAGTAGCTATACGGCATGGAGGTGGGTTGCTTGAGGCACTCCCCTTGAACACCTATAGAAGCACAGATGCTGTCAAGTTCTTTTTTACTCCAAAATTTACCCATACTCTGTGTACCCATGATCTTCTGTTTGAAATAAAACAGCTTCTTTAAAACCGTATTATAGAACACTCCCCACCGGGCCAAATCAGGCACATCGGCAAGCATAATCAAGGCCCCAGGACGGGCTAACTGAATCATGTTCTGTAATACTTTCTCGCCCTTCTTATAGGTGTCGAAATACTGAAAAGAGAACGCAATATACTGACGGTCAAATTTTTCATTCAGTGACAGCGAAAGGGCGTCTTGTTGAAGAAAATTTATGTTTCGATTGGCATTTTTGGCTTGTTCGATTAAATTTCGTGAGATATCCACCCCTGTCATCCTAAATCCTTTATTCGCCAGATACGTGGTAATTAAGCCATTGCCACAACAAATATCTAAAATTTGATGGCCAGGCAAAAGCTCTAGCACCTTGGCAATATGCTCTGCAGCTTGCCCTATGGTATTCTCCACCGGTGCGTTAACACGACCTACCTGAGTTAATTGCGCTTTAGATAGTGCTATCGCATCCCAGTACTTTTCCCAATTCATGATTCCTTTTTTGTGCAAATAACTACTAAACCAGAATAAATAAAAAAAAACTTCAAGCAATTCACGTACAAAACTTTAGGATATTCTCATTTTATGCGTCTCAATTCTTATTTTCGCATCTTACTATGAGGTTTTATTTATCCTTTTTCTTGGTTTTAGTTTCCCTTCATTTGCTTGCGCAGCGCACCATGCAATCGGCATGGCAACAGCAGGCAAACTATTCCATTACGGTTACCCTAAACGAGGATAGCGGCTACCTATTTGGATATGAAACAATCGAATACTTTAATCATTCGCCCGACGTCTTAAAAGAAATATTGATTCACCTCTATCCCAATGCCTATAAGGACAATACCACTGCTTATGCCAGAGAAAAAATCGCTCAGAAAGACATCAAGTTTTGGATGGCCGAAGAGAAAGACCGTGGTTTCATTACCAATTTAGATTTCAAAAGTCAAAATCAAAACTTGCAGCTAAAATATAGTAATACATCACCCGACAATGCGAAAATAATACTTCAAAAACCACTTGAGCCTGGCAAAAGTATTATTATTACGACCCCTTTCACGGTGAAAATCCCTTTTACCTTTTCTCGTTTGGGGCATGCAGGGAAATCGTATCAAATTTCACAATGGTTTCCAAAAATTGCGGTGTATGATGTGAATGGATGGAATCAAATTCCGTATCTCGACCAAGGTGAATTTTATAGCGATTATGGCAACTATGATGTATCGATTACTTTACCTAAAAACTATTTAGTTGCCGCCACCGGAAATCTTCAGAACCAAGAGGAAATAGATTGGCTTAAAACCAGAGCATCGTCACATCAGAAACGAACGGATGAGTTTGATCCATCGCAATTAAAAACGCTCCGTTTCACAGAATCCAACATTCATGATTTTGCCTTTTTTGCTGACCCAAACTGGTGTGTCGCATCGGAAGAAGTGCTGTTATCTTCAGGTCGAAAAGTGACCACCTATGCTTTTGATACGTTGTATGATGATGCTGTGAACGGCCTCGAGTACATCAAAAAAACATTGCTGTATTTATCTGAAAATGTAGGCGAATATCCCTACAACACTGCAAAATCATGCACCGGGCTTCTCGAAGCGGGAGCAGGAATGGAATACCCTACCGTAACCATTGTAAGCCATCAGCGTGAACCGGAAGTCGTGCATGAAATAGCCCATAACTGGTTTTATGGCATCCTTGGCAGCCATGAACGCCGATATCCATGGATGGATGAAGGACTCACCACTTTTTATGAGATTCAAATATGTACAGAAAAAGAACCTGGCGGACTCAATAAAATAATTCAACGTATTACAGGCAATGATTTCGAGTATAGTAATAACAATATCATTTGGTTGCTCGGAAAAATAAACTCTTCTCGTGCCGACGACGCACCACTCAACTTAAGTGCATCTGAGTACAGCACTTCTAACTATGCTTCACTCATCTATTTTCGCACTGCATTGAACTTCCTATACCTCAAAAAGTATCTCGGCGATTCGATATTTAATTCCTGCATGAAAAAATATTACGAGCAATGGAATCAACGGCATCCGTTGCCTGGAGATGTAAAAGTGAGTTTCGAAATTGTTTCAGGAAAGAATTTGAATTGGTTTTTTGATGGCATGATCAATGAAACGCAGAATTACGATTTCAAGATTTTGAATGTGCTTAAAGAAGATCATAGCCAAGAACTCGAAATACATTTGAGAAACAAAAGCAAAAGTGCCATTGCGCTTCCAATAACTTTAAGCAATACCAGTTTCAGTCAAACCATTTGGGTTGAGCCATTTTTGAATGATACCACCATTCATATTCACAACAGTAATTTTTCAAAAGTAGAGTTGAACGATTCTTCCTATTATGTTGAAACCAATATCAATAACAACTTCTACTTTATAAACAGACGATTGCATAAAACAGCCATGCCACAGTTACGTATTGGTGTAGGTCTCGAAAACAAATATCACCGAACCGTATTTATTGCTCCACTAATCGGATATAATCATTTTAACAAGGAAATGCTCGGTTTTGCGATGTATAATAGTACCGTCATTCGCAAAAAACTAGAATACGTCATAGCGCCATTATACTCTTTCGAGAAGAAAAATGTGAATGGATACCTGAATTTAAGTTATACCTTTATGCCACGAGGTAAAACCGTGAACACCTGGTATGTAGGAGTAAAATTTGCTCAGTTCAATTCGAGTATCTGGGTCGATGGCAGTCGATATGTAGATAGCCCGGTATATGCCTATGTCCCATTTCAAGCTTATACTTTGGGCACTTACCGTAGGTGGCAGCCTTACCTTCAATTTAACTTCACAAAACCCAACACTAACAGCCCTCTGGAAAGGTTTGCCCGAATTGATTATAGTTACATAACACAAAATAAAGAAAATCTGACCGATACATTACTTAGAAACAGTAAGAAATACTACCTGAATGTACAATATAATTTGGAAAACAAAACACTCCTCAACCCTTACAAACTGAACCTATCGCTTGAGAAAAACTTTAATGACAAGCCCAACAGTTATGTGAAAATCGGATTCAAAGCCCAGTACAAATTGAGTTATGACAATCCGAAAAAGAAATTGGCTATCGACTTGTTTGTAGGTAAAATAATTTACAATCAAACCAATACCAATGGTTTTTACAACATCAATCTCTCTGCTGAAAATCCAATATTCGATTATAAGTATTGGAATACCATCGTGAATCGTGACCCTGGATTGCAGAGCACTCAGATTTTAGATGAAGAAGGGGCCGTAAGAAGTAACATCCTCATGTTTAACACCTCCAAAGCAGGAGCCACGGTACGTTTTCGATCGCATCTGCCATTCACCAATATTTTGCGCCCTTACCTCGATTTAGGCACGTACCATGGTATTGTTAACGACCATGGAATTAAGTTTTTTTACACCTCTGGCCTCTCTTTAGTGATTTTGGATGAGGTGATAGAAATTAATTTCCCTCTTGCTTTCGTACACAAGTACGAGGTGGCGGGTAACATACAAACCGAAGTGAATAAATCATTCCGTTTTGCACAATCAAAAATCATCAATGAGGCTTTGGCGGCCAATAGCTTTACCTATGCGCAAACTGTGACCGTTTTATTGAATCTTAATAAACTGAACCTGGCGTATTGGATGCGAAATTTCCCTTTAGGGAATTAGTACAGCCCCCCTTCAATTCCTCCTTAAACATGATTTTGTTTGCTCATGAAATAAATTTATTGTATATTCGTTTTACAAAAAACAAGCCATGATTGTATTAATTAAATTATGGATTGAAAAGAATGCTTTTCAATTTTTCACCACCTTGAGCGAAGTATTAGGAGTGGCATCCTCACGGGTGCGATTGTTTTTTCTTTATAGTGCTTTCCTCACGGCTACCTCTCCCCTTATCCTAAAACTCATTCTGTACTTTTGGTTCAACATCAAAAAGTATGTCCAAGAAAAACGCAAAAGTGCTTGGGAGCTAGAGTAGGGCTATTTTTCTTTCAACGTTATTTTGCGTTCTATGCTTTGAAACTTCGCCTCTTTTGACGCCGGTTTATTGCTTTTGTCGAGCAACTCAAGCTTAATGATTGTTTCTCCCATCGGCAAACCTTCAATATAATAAGGCTTCCAGGTATCAATCATAAACTCTTTCCCATTGATGGTGGCTCTAACTTTGTTTCCGTTGGGTTTTAGTGTGGTGTTCACCACATAAAAATCGAGTAAAATCTTTTTGGTATCGTTGCCAACATACTCCCCTTTGGGGCGACTGTAAAACAAAAGGGGTTGTTTTAGATTGATATTATCAATGGTGGTTCCCGCATTTTTACCCACATTGAACTGGGTTAAAACAAAAGCTTCCGGTTTTTTTATACTTTCATGGTAACTCCGAGATAAAAATGACAAAGCAACATAATGGCCTTCTGTTAATTTCTTTTTAAAAGAAGGGATGTACCAAGCCTCATAGGGCATATTATTAAGAATTAAATGGATATGTTGCCCTTTAGCACTGTTGGCGCAAACCTTAGCAGAGGCATCAGTGGTTTGTGAACCCAAGACGAATTCCTTAACATTATAAGCAAAAGCCACACTGTCACCATCTACTTTATAGTCAAACTTAGCAATTTTTGCATTTGGGAACGCCGTTGATTCCTCACACACCGTGAGCTTTATGTCTTGCAACAGGTTGATAGGGTTTGCTTTTTTAAAGTAGATGAAACTGGTGGTTGCAAAGCCAGCAAGCAAGAAGGAGATTAAAATTCTGTTTTTCATGATAGAGGAATTAAATATTTCAGAATAAAAGAAATATATGTGCAAATGTAATTATTTTTGAAGCGGCAATGCAACTACCGAACATAAACAACTTAAAATTAACACAGCTTAGTAGTTTACAACTCTTTCAGCTTATGCGCTACAGCACTTTGTTTTTAAACAGTGTGCTCATGAGTAATTTCCTGCAAACCGTGAATGAAGTAAGTGCCTATGAAACATTATTCCTTTACGGCGCTACATTTTACACGTTTTGGTTGTCGGGCATCAACAACACACTCTTTCCCATGCGTGCGGTACATGGCAAAAAAATTTACTTTAATACTTTTTTGGTGTTATGCCTTTTGTCGGTGGTCGCAGGCTTGGCCATGATGGGTTATGCCTATACCGACAAAACGCTTCCTAATCAGCAACTATTGCAGCATTATGCTTTTTATACCATTGTAAACGCCACAACCTATCTAATCGAGTTTATCTTAATTTTAGAACACCGCTATCTCCATGTGATCATCTATGCCGCCGTTATCTTTATTCTTCAAATCCTCTGTAACATAGTACCGGCTATCTTAAAAATGGATCTCTTCGTTGTGGTTCATGCCCTTTTGGTATTATCGATCGCTAAATTAATTTACCTCTTCTACATTTTAAAACGTTTCTCCATCGCACAATTCGAAAAAACAATTGCGAAAAGTTTAGTAAAAAAATCATCCCCGGTGATGCTTAGTTTACTTTTTAGTGGAAGTATCGATTTCAGCAACGGTTATCTTATTCGGCATTATTTAGGGACGCTCGATTTTGCTCGATACAGAGCTGGTGCACGCGAGTTTCCGGTGTTTTTAATCATGACCAACACCTTAAGTAATGTGTTGAGTGGAAAAATAGCCAAATTCCAGATTGAGGATAAATTAGAGGAGGGGCTTCAACTTTTGAAAGAGAAGACAGTCACACTGCTCCGTTATTTGTTTCCGGCAGCCATGCTATTAATGTGTATTAGTAAATATGTTTTCACGTTGCTATACTTCAACAAACCCGAATTTGTTGAAGGCTATAAAGTTTTCAATGTACTCCTATTACTCCTCGTGAGTCGTTTTATGTTTCCGCAGACAGTGCTCATGGGGATTCATAAAAACAGATACCTCGCCTTTACCTCCATCATTGAGTTTGTATGCATTTTCATTCTGGCCTGGCTTTTTGTGCGGCCTTTCGGAATTGTGGGGGTTGCCTTTGCAACTTTGCTAGGATGCTATTTCGAAAAAACGGTGTTGCTCTACTATTGTAAAAGAGAAGGGATTGCCGTTGGCAAATATCTTCCTGTAAGAGAATGGATAACCTATAGCAGCTTACTTTTTTTAGTCTTTGCATTGCTTCACTTTTTTTAAGCCTGCGACACCCTCATCGGTGTGCATTTACTTTCGTATTATTGTATCAATATTCGCTTGCTTCTAAAGAAACTTGCGTATCTCAGAATGAACTTTATTAAAAATGAACGCCCCCGCGTTAAATTATTAAAACCATGTTAAACCGACGTACCTTCATTCAAAACACTATGATATCAAGTATTGGATTATCATTGGTAAATAGCGACCACCTCATGGCCAACCAAGTAAATACAGATTCGGCATCTCTCTGTCCTGAAGGCACAGGGGTGCAAGTAAACGATGAACAATATTGGACAAAAATTCGTGCTCTATTTAACGTCCCTACCCAATTCATTAACCTAGAAAACGGATATTTTAGTCCGCAACCTAAGAGTACCATGGCAATGCATCAAAAGCGTGAAGACTATATTAACACGCAAACCTCGATGTTCATGCGAAAAGAGCAAGCAACCTCCATTGAAGCCTCAAGAATCTCGCTAGCCCATTTTCTAGACTGCCCTTCCGTGGAGCTCGCCTTCACCAGAAACACCACAGAGTCGATGAATATTCTCATTGCAGGATATGACTGGAAAGTGGGTGATGAAGTAATTATAGGAAATCAGGACTATGGAAGCATGGTCGATGCCTTTCATCAGGCGGCAAAACGTTATGGCATTGTAATTAAAGTAGCCGAGATTCCGTTGCATCCAGAATCGGAGGACGATTTAGTAAGGGCTTATACAAGCCTATTTTCGAGCCAAACGCGTTTGGTTCATTTAACGCACCTCATTAACTTAACAGGCCAGGTAATTCCTGTGGCACAGATTGCAGATAAGGCGCACCTTGCGGGAGTGGAGGTCTCGGTGGATGCGGCACATAGTGTGGCACACTTACAGTTCACGATTCCCGAGCTCAAGGCCGACTATGTTAGTGCCAGTTTACACAAATGGCTATGTAACCCTCTGGGAGCTGGGTTTCTATGGATGAAGCAAGAACATATTTCTAGGATTTTCCCGCTCACTGCCGACGGAGAATATCCCGTGAACGATATCCGCAAGTTCGAACATCAAGGAACACGCCCTATTCATACTTTAGAAACAATTCATGAATCGATTCGGTTTCATCAAAAGATAGGTTCTAAATTAAAGCAAGACAGACTTCGCTTTTTAATGCGTTATTGGGTGACCAAGGTAGTGGATTTGCCCAGGATAAAAATAAACAGCCCCTATCTTCATGATTATTCTTGCAGTGCCATTGCCAATGTAGCCATCGAAGGCTATACTCCTGCAAAATTATCCGACCGCTTATTCGCAGAGTATGGAATTTTCACGGTAGCCATTGATCATCCAGCTGTACAAGGCGTTAGAGTCACCCCACATCTATACACTTCCTTAGAAGAACTCGACAAATTGGTACTGGCATTGAAGCAGATGGCTCAATAAGATTAACCTAACACTACTTTTTTGTTCGTTGGGGGCCTCCCCAAGAAGCCTTGAATGCCTCAATCTATGGGAAGAAACGTGGATAATACAAAAAAAAACTATTTACTTCTTTTAAATACTAATATTTTTTACTACTTTTGCACTCCTAAAAAAATAGCTCGTGAACACGTTAAGTTATAAAACCATATCAGCAAATAAAGCCACTGTTACAAAAAAGTGGTATATCGTTGATGCCGAAGACCAGGTACTAGGTCGCTTTATTAGCCAAGTAGCACTTATTGCACGCGGTAAAAATAAGCCTTCATTTACGCCACACGTAAACTGTGGTGATCATGTTATCATTATTAATGCCGAGAAAATAAAACTTACCGGAAAAAAGATGGATGATAAAGAATACGTAAGTTATTCAGGTCACCCGGGTGGACAAAGATTTATTACTGCTAAAAAATTGATGGCTAAAAAACCCACTATGGTGGTTGAAAAAGCAATCAAAGGCATGTTACCTAAGAACAAACTAGGCGCTCAATTATTTAAGAATGTGCATATTATTGCAGGTCCTACTCATAATCATGATGCACAACAACCAGAAAAATTAACCTTTAATATTTAATTAATGGCAGTTACCAATACTTCAGGACGTAGAAAAACAGCCGTAGCACGTGTTTACATGCAGGCGGGTTCAGGAAAATTTACCATTAATGGTAAAGACTACAAAACATATTTCCCAACTTCATTATTGCAGTATGTAATCGAACAACCGTTCCTAGTAATAGGCACAAGCATCGATCAATATGACGGCAATATCAATGTCGATGGTGGAGGCTTTAAAGGTCAATCAGAAGCAGTTCGCCTAGGCATATCTAAAGCTTTGGTTAAGGACAATGCCGAGGTGAAACCAAAATTACGCGCTAAAGGCTTAATGACACGTGACAACCGTATGGTAGAACGTAAAAAACCAGGACAGAAAAAAGCCCGTAAGAAATTCCAATTCGTTAAACGTTAATATCACAGTACAAAGAAAAGCACTATGCCTAAAGTATCATTGCAGGAAATGTTGGATGCAGGTTGCCATTTTGGTCACCTAAAATCAAAATGGGACCCCAAAATGTCTCCCTATATTTTGATGGAGAAAAACGGTATCCACCTGATCGACTTAAATAAAACTTCAGCTAAATTAGAAGAAGCAACATTAGCCATTAAAAACATTGTTAAAAGCGGACGTAAAATCATGTTCGTGGCAACAAAAAAGCAGGCGAAGGAATTTATCACCGCTGAAGCAAAGCGTGTGGGAATGCCTTACGTAGCGGATCGCTGGTTAGGAGGAATGCTTACTAATTTTGCAACTGTACGTAAGTCTATCAAGAAGATGAGTAACTTCGACCGTATGGTTACTGATGGAACTTTCCAGAACATCAACAAGCGTGAGCGTTTAATGATTACCCGTGAGAGAGAGAAAATGGGAAGAGTATTAAACGGAATCGCTGATCAAAACCGCTTACCTGCTGCCTTGTTTATCGTTGATATCAAAAAAGAACATATTGCAGTTTCTGAGGCAAAACGTCTAAATATCCCTACTTTCGCTATTGTAGATACTAATTCAGACCCTAATCTTGTTGATTTTGCAATACCTGCAAACGACGACAGTATTAAATCGATTGAATTAATCACTAGAGCTATTACCGCAGCCATTGAAGAAGGATACAATGAGCGCAAGCACGACAAAGAAGAGGCTGACGCCAAAGCAGCTGAAGTGAAAGTGGTAGCTGAACAATAATCATATCTCGTTTGAGAACCCAATAAGAATCAAAAAGGGATTTATCTGTGATGGGTAAGTCCCCTTTTTTTGAATAAAACTAGCCCCTCCAAAAAATTAAAATCTGTAATCTATAATTGAATATGACCACTGTAACAATATCAGCAGCCGATGTAAATAAATTGCGCCACCAAACCGGATCAGGAATGATGGATTGCAAAAAAGCTTTAACCGAAGCCAACGGAGATTTCGAAAAGGCGATCGAAATATTGCGCCTGAAGGGTGCTAAAATAAGCGCTAGCCGTGCCGACCGTGAAACGAAAGAAGGTGTCGTGGTAACAAAAATTAGCGCCGACGGAAAAACTGGAATCATTTTAGGCTTAAGCTGTGAAACCGATTTCGTGGCTCGTGGCGAAGGTTTTATTGCCTTTGCAGAGCAGTGCGCCACCCTTGGCTTGACTAATACCATTGCCAATGTTGAAACATTGAAAAGTACCAACCTGGAAAACGTTACTTTAGCGGAAGCCATCATTGCACAAATTGGCAAAATAGGAGAAAAAATTGATGTCGTACAATATGCCCTTCTCACTGGCGAATGTGTTGTTTCATATATTCACAGCAACAAGAAAAATGGAGCCCTGATTGCTTTAAATCAAGCTTCTACCGAAGCTATTTTAGCCGCTGGAAAGCAAGTAGGCATGCAAATTGTTTCCATGAATCCTGTTTCATTAGACAAATCAGATGTTTCAGAAGAGATTGTGAAGCGTGAATTAGATCTAGCGAAAGAGAAAGCCAAACAAGATGGCAAACCAGATAATATGCTCGACAAAATAGCGAATGGTGCTTTAGAGAAATTCTATAAAGAAGCAACACTACTAAACCAAGAGTTTATTATGGATGGCTCGAAGAAAGTATCACAAATGCTCGATGGAGTAAGCAAAGGATTAACAGTGACGGCCTTTAATAAGGTCACCCTCGGATAATTTACCCAAAAAAAGCGAAATCAAAAGTTTCGCTTTTTTTTTGTTCAATAAAAAAAGATAAGATCAAAACGAAATAGATTTTTACCTTTGAAAAAACAAACCGCTTAGATAAATTTTAATCAAGACCTTATCCATTTATTTTTACCCTAAAAATGAGATCCAACGCTCCTATGAAATACAAAAGAATTCTTCTGAAACTTAGCGGCGAAAGCCTGATGGGCGATCAACAGTTTGGTATTGATCCGAAAATCCTCGAACAATATGCTAATGAAATTAAATCGGTCGTAGACATGGGGGCTGAACTTGCCATCGTGATTGGGGGAGGAAATATTTTTAGAGGCATCCAAGGAGTACAAGGAGGTGTCGTCGACAGGGCTCAAGGCGATTATATGGGAATGCTTGCCACCGTTATCAACTCCATGGCCTTGCAAGGGGCACTGGAAAAACACAGTATCAAAACACGTCTTCTTAGTGCCATCAAAATGGAACAAATTTGTGAACCTTTCATCCGTAGGAGAGCAATCCGACACTTAGAAAAAGGACGTGTCGTTATCTTTGGAGCGGGTACCGGCAACCCCTATTTTACTACCGATACTGCCGCCGCGCTTCGTGGTGTAGAGATAGAAGCCGACCTCATTTTAAAAGGCACCCGTGTGGATGGAATTTACACTGCAGATCCTGAAAAAGATCCTACGGCCACACGTTATGAAAGTATTACGTTCTCGGAAGCCATCAGTAAAAATTTAAATATCATGGATATGACTGCCTTTACGCTATGCCACGAAAACAAACGCCCGATATTAGTGTTCGATATGAATAAAAAAGGGAATCTCGCAAAAGTAATTGGGGGCGAAAAAATAGGAACCTTAGTTACGGTATAAATTAACGTCGCTCCATGGTTCCGGAATTGGATTTCTGATAACCGATCAGCTCATCAAAATTATAAGAGTAGTTCTTCTGATAGAAGAAAATATAATAATCATTCTCGGTTTCATAATGATTCCCTTCCGTATCGGTATTCTCTAACAGGCCATCGGCATTCATGGCATAGTAGCCGTAGTTATAGTAGCCCTGTTTTAAAAAGATGGTGCATTGGTAAATTTTACGGGAAGCATTATACTCCAACTTGCAGTTGGCAGAAGGTTGCCACTGATTAAAACTTCCCAATACATATAAATTATTTTGGCCCTCTGAGGAAAAAGCATTTAATGTAAAGGTGACATAAGTGTAATCCAATAAATTCGGTGCACTCCCAGTGCTGTTGACTATTAAAAACTTGCCATTATAATCCGTCAATGCTAAGTGTTGTTGAGCTCCCCTGCTTTCGTCGTACCTCAATTGAACATGGATGGCTGTATCGATGGTTTTGTTCGATACGTTTTGGCCAACCGAGTGAATATTTCGTACATCGAACGCTCTAAATTCATTACCCCCATAAAACAAATTACCCTCTTCATAATCATAGTTATACATATTCCCATTAATGTATTTCGGAATCAAGCTTGTAATAGCATTATCAAAACGTCCATTCTGTAAAATCGACAATTTAGCATCTGTATATGGCGAAGGTATGGTGGCATTCGATACATCAACTTCAATATCTACTTCCTGATTGGTGTAACGCTGGTCCAGACTCACAGCCTGATGTACCTTACTGCCAATATTGGCTTTCTTATTCATCACGAAACATCGTTGGGTCAATATCACATCCTCCTCATTAAAATTCCGATACACCTTAACAATATAATTACCAGCGTATCTTATTTTCATATTCTCGGTGGGGAACGAAGCTGAATAATGAACATAATTTTGATACGTGCCAAGTGAAAAACTATGATCATCGATGGATTCAAATGCACTGCCTATCAGGTATTCATTGGGCTGCATGTTTACCGGTTTCCAATCGGCATTACAGAGGATGAGTGTATAATAATAATTATCGTTGGTAGCCAAAAGTTCGTCAAAACTTAAGTTAAATTGCTCCGCAGAATTTAAGTTAATAACCGGAAAAGCATAATCGGAGATATTGCTATAAAGCAGCACTGTATGCACTGTAGAAGCATAAATTTTATTTTCAAGCGGTACTATTTGCGACTTTGAAATCTTGCTTAGTAGGACGAACGTAATTAGAAATAATATTTTGTACAGCTTCATGCTTGATTGTTTTTTTAAGGTGAAAAATGTTTAGGCCTCCAACTCCATCATTTTCTCAAACAACTTCTCATAATCAATTTTTTTTAACCTCAAAAGTTCATTGTTTTTTTCATAGGCTTTGGTGAGTTCAACAAACTTCAATTTGTTTTTTATGTTTTCCTCCAACGATAAAAAATTCTCATTTTCCAATTTCTCTTTCTCCAGGTTTGCAATTTCCTGTTCACACTGCTCAAACTGTTGTTTTGTTTTTCTTAACAGTGCCACATTTTCATTTTTAGGCGCCTCTTTAGGAGTAGCCGCAATGACAATTGGCAAAGGCTTTGCATCTTTCTCCAAAGCCTTCTCTTTGATTCTTCTGTTCAGCATCCACTCCTGCCATTCATCGTAGGTGCCAGGATATTCTTTTAAGTGATGATCTTCTATCCACCAAATTTTATTGGCCGTTTCACGAATGAATTGTCGGTCGTGAGAAACCACAATATAGGACCCTTCATAATTTTGCAAGGCCTGTGTCAATATATTTACACTCTGATAATCCAAGTGATTCGTTGGCTCATCGAGCATCAAGTAGTTGGTATCGCTTAATATTGTTTTGGCCAAAGCGATTCGGGCTTTCTCTCCACCACTCAAAACTCTGATTTTCTTAAACACTTCATCGCCCGTAAAGAGAAAACAACCAAGCACCGAACGAATCTCATTTTCGGTTCGTCGAGGGGCATGATATTGCAACTCCTCCACCATAGTATGGGTGAGATTTAAACTCTCTAATTGATGCTGGGCATAAAATGAAGGTATCACATTATATCCAATTTGAATCTTCCCTTCATACGGTTCGGTGTTGGCAATCATACGAAGCACCGTCGATTTACCTAAACCATTGGCACCGATAAGGGCAATCTTATCTCCATTTAAAATTTCGGCATTCGAACTTTCAAGAATCACCTTATCTCCGTATCTTTTACTGATATTTTCTAAGCTTGAAATTAAGCGACCTGGTTTGGTCCCAATCCGAAACTCGAAATTGACCATCGCAGCCGCGGCTGTTGGCGCCTCCACCTTTTCCATTTTTTCCAACATTTTCTCTTTACTCTTCGCCATCGAAGCCTTACTGGCTTTTGCTTTAAAACGATCGATGGTGCGTTGGGTTTGACGAATTTGTTGTTGCTGATTTACGAACTGGTTGAGCTGTATCTCATCACGCTGTTCTTTCTCCTGCATGTAAAAAGTATAATTACCCGGGTAGATGGTAATCTTTTCGTTGGCAACCTCAACAATTTTTGTCACCAGACGATCGAGGAAATACCGATCGTGCGACACCACGATAATGGTACCGTCATAAGTTTTAAGATATTCTTCAAGCCAAATTATAGAAGGCAAATCAAGGTGATTCGTGGGCTCATCGAGCATGAGCAAATCAGGATGTTGCAAGATCAATTTTGCCAACATAACACGCATCCGCCATCCACCACTGAACTGTTTAAAAGGCTTCTCCAGTTCGGCAGTACTGAAACCCAATCCCTCCAAAAGCTCTTCGGTTTTATGTTCCATATCATAACCTCCAAGCACTTCAAATTCGTGTTGTAACTCGCTTAGCTTATGCAAATTTTCATCGCTATAATCTGTCTCAACAACTTTTAAAAGTTTCTCTATTTCGTCACGATAATGCAACGCCCTATCGAATGCACTCAGAGCCACATTCTTAATGCTATCTTCTGTTTCAAAACTTAATAAATCCTGATTAAAGAAACCAAGCTTGATGCCATTCTGCCGTGAAATATTGCCTTCGGCAATAGTGTATTCACCCATTATCACGCGAAGTAGAGTTGACTTTCCGGTGCCGTTAAGCCCGATTAATCCAATACGTTCGTTGGGATGAATATGCCAAGAAGCGTTTTTATAAAGAATTCTTCCGCCAAATTCAAAGGTTATATTATTTAATGCAATCACGGCGCAAAGATACGCCAGAATAGGCTAACAAGCCAATTTAAGATTTTTTATTTGTACGAATCCTCAGAATGTGATACGACCTCTTCTCCTGTTTCGATATGACAACTGAAGAATTTTTAATCAAAAAAAAGCCTCGAAATTTATCGAGGCTTTTTTAATTAATTATCTTCTCTTGCGTTGAGCATCTTTACCTTGACGGTCGTCGTATTTATTACGTGAGCCTGTTGAAGGACTTGAACTTCTTCCGCCTCCACTATAGCTGCTTCCACCTCCGCTTCCTCCTCTTGAACCACCTCTATCATTTGATGAAAAAGATCTCTCTCTTCCATATCCTTCACGGCTTCCTCCCCTACTACCACCACTTCCTACGCGCCCTTTCGGACCACCACTATCGGCATCATTCATCCGTATTGGACGACCTTCAAAATCTCGGCCATCGAAAGTTTTAATCATATGCGCTGCCGATTCGCTATCAATTTCGAAAAAAGTATTCATCTCACGAATATCAATCCTTCCCAATACTTCTTTCTTCAATCCTGTTTCATCTAAAATAAACTGTAAGAATTGCCCTTTCTGAAATCCGTCTTTGGTACCTAGATTAACAAACAACTTCGTAAATCCACTATGTCCTCCGTAACTCGGATCGCGATTACCATCGGTGCGAGCATTTAAATCATAGGCGTTTTCGTAATATTTCAATAACTGTTTAAATTCTATGGATGCTACACGTTGTAGTATTTCTTCTTTGCTCAAGTCGGCAAATTTTTCATTTAACGCAGGCATGTAAGTAGCAAACTCACCTTCGGTAACATCCACGGCTATGAGCTTATCCATAAAATTGAAAAACTGCTTACGACAAACATCAGAACCAGAAGGCACATCCATTTTATGAAATTGTGCATTCACCATTCTTTCCAAATGACGCACCTTGCTCACTTCTTTGGTATGTAGTATACTAATACAGATTCCACTTTTACCCGCACGAGCAGTACGTCCGCTTCGGTGCGTATAAACTTCCATTTCATCAGGTAACTCATAATTAATTACGTGTGTGATACCCTCCACATCAATACCACGAGCTGCCACATCGGTAGCAACAATAAGTTGTAAGCTTTTCTGACGAAAACGCAACATCACTTTGTCACGTTGTTGTTGGGTTAAATCGCCATGCAGGGCTTCAATATCATAACCTTCTCTCACTAATTTCTCCGTTACTTCCTGACAGTTAATACGGGTACGACAAAAAACAATACCATACATTCCAGGGTTGAAATCGATAAGTCGCTTTAATGTTTCGTATCTGTTTTGTGAGCTGGTGATATAATATTGATGATCAATATTTACATTACCTGTATTCTTTTTACCTACGGTAATCTCTTTGGGCGATTCCATAAAGTTCTTTGCAATGGCGCGAACTTCAGTTGGCATGGTTGCACTAAATAGCCAGATGCTCTGACGGTTAATGGCATTCTTCAAAACAAATTCAATATCATCACGGAAACCCATGTTCAACATCTCATCAGCTTCGTCGAGCACAACATATTTTATTTTTTCCAAATTTACCGCCTTACGCTCAATCATATCGATGAGACGACCTGGCGTTGCCACTACAATTTGAACTCCTGCTTTCAATGCTTTTATTTGCATCATGATGGAGGCTCCTCCATACACAGGTTCAACAGAAACACCTTTCATGTGCTTCTTATAATCGCGAATATCGTTGCTTATTTGCAAGCAAAGTTCACGGGTTGGACAAACAATAAGGGCTTGCGGATATTTGGCGTCAGCATCTATTAATTGTAATAATGGTAGGCCGAAGGCGGCGGTTTTGCCAGTACCTGTTTGGGCTAATCCAACAAAGTCGGTAGTGCCTGAAAGTAAAATAGGGATGGCTTTTTCTTGTATTTCGGATGGGGTTATAAAACCTAAGTCGGCGGTAGCTTTAACTAATGCTTCACTCAATCCAATCGCTTCAAATGCATTCATGATAATATATATATTAAAACGCGAAGATACGCTTTTTGGTGGGCATTTTGTGGATAAAGTATGAAGCTGAATGCTAGTCGCCTGAATAACAGTCAAA
>CAIUDH010000080.1 GCA_903897855.1 uncultured Bacteroidota bacterium
CAGCAGCGCAACGAGCATAACCTGTTGAAGGATTTTGAAGAGGAGATCCCCGGGTATTTGTTGAATTCAAAAATTGCACAGTGTTTAAATAATCTGAAGCTTAAAAGAGGCAAGAAAAACATTCATGAGAAAATGATGGCTTGTTATACGGCATTGGTTGAAGCGGGTATAATACCAGAGCAGGAATTGGCTTTGCTTCAATATTGGCTCGACGATTTGGAGAAATTGGGTGTTAACTAACTGTATCTTTTTATTATTTTCGCTTTCAATATGAAAAAGTCAATTTTAATCGTAAGTGCATTCGCACTCATTTTATTCGGTTGTAAATCGTTTAAATACCCTACCAAGGATGTAAACGGGCAAGCACTGCATTATATCCAAATTAGCACAAATTATGGCAACATGGTTGTGAAGCTGTATAATGAAACTCCAAAACACAGAGATAACATGATGGCCCTGGCAAAAATTCATTACTACGATAACACCCTCTTTTTTCGGGTCATTAAGGATTTTATGATGCAAGGGGGCAGTTGTGACACACGTAATGCTCTTCCAGGTATTTCATTGGGTAACTGTGATAGTAGCTACACCGTGCCGGCCGAAATATTACCATCGATCTACCACAAAAAGGGTGCTCTTTGTGCGGCCCGTGATAATAATCCAGCCAAGGCGTCTAGCAGCACACAGTTTTATATTGCGCAAGGCAAAGTATATAATGAGAATGAATTAAGGGCATTTGCTGTTTCTCGCAATCTAAAACTTACCGAAGCACAAATAAAAGACTATACCACCATTGGAGGCATACCTCAGCTAGACGGTCAGTATACGGTGTATGGAGAAGTTATAGAAGGCTTAAATGTGGTAGATAGTATTTGTAATAGTCCGACATTGCAATACCTCAACGACCGTCCTTTACACGACGCGAAATTATCGATCAAGGTTTTAAGATAACATACGCAACCACCGAAGGTATTCATCGGTAAATGAACCACGGCTTATATTCTTATATTCTTGAAACTCTTCAATCACCCTGTTTTATGTAATTACTATGTAACCTATCGTTGCAATGCCAAATGCAGTTTCTGCGATATCTGGGAGCGGCCATCGCCCTATATTACAATAGAGAATGTAGAGCAAAACTTATACGCTCTGAAGAAGCTAGGTGTGAAGGTGATTGATTTTACTGGCGGCGAGCCCTTACTCCATCAACAAATAGCTGAATTTTTTACGCTTGCTAAAAAACTCAAATTCATCACAACACTTACTACCAACGCTTTGCTGTATCCCAAATATGCCGATAGGCTCAGGGGGAAGGTAGATATGCTTCATTTTAGTTTGGATAGTCCCAATAAAGAGGAACATGATAAAAGTAGAGGTGTGGCCTGTTATGATACGTTGATCAAAAGTATTGCTATCGCAAAATCTTGTGGGGAACGTCCTGATATAATCTTCACTGTACATGAAAATAACGTGCATCAAATACAACAGGTTTATGATGAAATTTCCAAGCCGAATAATTTAATGCTGTTGTTAAATCCGATGTTCGAGTATAAAAGTGTGGGGAATGAACTCAATAAAGCCACCTTGACAGAATTGAGAAAATGGGGTAAGAAAAAACAAGTTTACCTCAATCGTGGTTTTGTGAAATTACGTGAGGAAGGGGGCAACCAAATTTCGAGTCCTGTGTGTAAAGCCATGAGCACCACCGTGGTCATTTCTCCTGAGAATAAAATGATAATGCCCTGTTATCACCTGGGCCTGGAAGAAATATCCATTCAGGATAATTTATATGAACTGAGAAGTTCAAATCAAGTGAAGGCGCAAATAGCAAAAGAAGGGATGCACCTAAAATGCCAGGGTTGTACGGTGAACTGCTATATGCAGCCAAGTTTTGCAACGAATGTAAATAGATTCTTCTGGGCTGCATTGCCTTCTACCCTGAAGTATAGTTGGGAGAAGAAGCTCTGGAAAACAATGGTTTGATGGGGGCTCCTCCACACGCTCTGTTTTATTAGTTACCTTTGCAATAATTCATGCAATCACCAAAACAAGATATCAGAGCATTATCGTTAGATGAGATTATGCCCATTTTTGTAAGTCTCGGACAGCAAAAGTTTCGCGCCAAACAGGTTTATGAATGGCTTTGGAAAAAAAGTGCTCATAGTTTTGATGAGATGACCAACCTCTCTAAAGAATTGCGTGAAACACTGAACAATAATTTTGCTATCAACAACGTTATAGTAGAAAAGAAGCAAGTGAGTAACGATGGCACTATAAAATCAAGGTTTCAGTTACACGATAATTATTTTGTGGAAGGGGTACTCATTCCTGATGGAGAGCGCATGACGGCTTGTGTGAGCAGCCAGGTAGGATGCAGCTTGGCATGCACCTTTTGCGCTACTGGCAAAATGGATCGTATGCGCAACCTCCATGCCGACGAAATTTACGACCAAGTAGTACATATACGTAATCAGGCTCTTCAATACCATGGCAGACCCCTTTCGAATATCGTATTTATGGGTATGGGTGAGCCTTTATTAAACTATAAAAATGTGATGGCCGGCATCGAGAAAATTACTTCTCCTGATGGTCTCGGCATGGCTGCATCCAGAATCACGGTGTCGACGGCAGGCGTAGCCAAAATGATAAAAAAGTTAGGTGATGATGCAGCCCGATTTAATTTAGCTTTAAGCCTTCATGCAGCCTCTGACGAAAAGCGCGACAAAATAATGAATGTGAATGAAACGAATAATCTGGAGATTCTAGGGGAGGCCTTACGATATTTTTATCAGAAAACAGGGAGCAGGATTACCTTTGAGTATATTGTTTTTGATAATTTTAATGACAGTTTGGAAGATGCGGAAAATCTTTACCAGTTTAGCCGTAATGTACCGTGTAAAATAAATCTTATAGAATATAATCCGATAGGCGACGGAATGTATGAAAATGCTTCCATCGCTAAAATAGATCAATTTCAGCAATTCTTACAGAGCAGAGGGGTGATTGTGACTGTAAGAAGAAGCAGAGGGAAAGATATAGACGCCGCCTGCGGGCAATTAGCCAATAAAGAGTAACCAAAAACATATTGATGACACTAGCTATACGAATTTAATTATTTATTATGATGAACCGCATTCGTATTTCTATCGTTGTTTTTACAGGCATTTGCCTGTTTTTTATGTCTTGTAGCAATAGCCAACATCCTAAAAAATGTAATGGTAGCCGAGGCACCAAGGTGCCTATGGGTGTTATTTAGGAGGGGTAATCTAATCTTCTCTAATGGCAGGCCTGTATTGCTTTATGCATGCTCTTTTTAATTTCAGCATTTTAAAGAGGTTCATAGCAATCAAGTTTTTTATTTCCCAATCATCATCTTCCACCAAAATACCGGGTTTCTAAATTGAGCTCGTAAATCCATGTCTTCAAACATGCTACTGATGGTGTTACGTAAGGTCGTACTTTTATGGGCCCTGTTTACTACGAAATTAAAAAGGCGATTATATTTACTTAGTTTCTGCAACGAATGGCTTAGTTTTAACTCACTCCATAGCCGCTCATAAACGGGATTATCATAATGCAATGCGAGAAAAGGGGCGCTAAAGTTCTTGTGCTCTATCGCTTTTTGTATGGCTTGGGCTGCAAAGAAACCGCTGTAAAGGGCATTGCCAATGCCTTCACCGGTGAAGGGGTCAATAAGCGAAGCTGCATCACCGGTTAAAATATAATGATGGCCACTGATGCTTCTTTTTTTACTTCCCAGAGGCAAGCCCCATCCATTTATTTTGCCCTCCAATTGGGCATTAGCGAAGCGTTTCTTGAGGTTAGGATTCTCTGCAATAGCTTTAAGCATCTGCTCTCTAAGGTTCACTTTATTTTTACTCACCGACGAAGAAAGCATTCCTGCACCTACGTTACAGGTGCCATCGCCGAGCGGAAAAATCCAGAGGTAGCCGGGCAGAAGTTCATCTAAAAAGTGTAATTCAATAAAGTTTTGCGGGTGTAATTCCGTCACATTTTTATAGTATGCTCTAATACCGGCACAATAATGATCAGGCTCCAGGGAGCGGTTCACAAAAGTTTTTTCTACAATACTACGATCACCATCGCATCCTACAATAATGTCGAAGGAAGTGGTTTGGACCACTCCCTGGTTGGTATACGTAACCGAATTAATATTGTCGGCCTTCCCCATGGATATCACCTCCGCCCCTGTAATCAACTGCGCGTACCTCGTGTCGAGTTGTTGCACCATGAAATGATCGAAATGCATGCGTCGGCAAATAAAGCCGGGAGCATGAGGTTCCTGCCCTGTATTTTGTTTAAAAGGAATATCGAGTGCTTTACCGTTGGGAGCCACAAATTTCACCCCCCAGCTTCCTAAAAAATGGGTAGGGTCATGCGTCATTTGATGAATCAAATTCTCATCGTACTTTTTTAATACTTCCACTACTTTTCCACTTAGGGCATCGCCACAAATTTTATCACGTGGGAAAATGCTCTGCTCCAAAATAAGATGTGGTATTTTGTGCTTAGATAAAAATAAGGAGGTACTACAACCGGCCGGACCGGCACCTATGATAACGACTTGAGAATGCAAATTTTTAAGTAAGGTTGAAAAATTATATTGGTGAGCGCATGGAAGCGTTTACTTTAAGATAACTTCCTTTAATATCCCATTTTCGCTTCTTACCTCTACGTGCTCTTGCAGTGTTGTAGCTAGACTCATGCCTACAAAGTCGGCAGCAATAGGGAAAGTACGATGATTACGATCGATAAGTACAACGGTCTTAATTTTCTTCATGGGTTTTTTAAGAAAGTAATGCACCGCTGCAATTAAAGTGCTGCCACTGTTAAGCACGTCATCAATGAGAATGAGGGCTGTGTTTTCAATGCCTTGGTCATTGCAACTGATGGCCTGTTTGAAGGGATTTGATTTGTCGACAATCACTTCAAGAACCGTTGTTTTTATAGGGCAGATGGTTTGAAAGAAGGTGTTAATTTCCTTTGCAAACAAAAACCCATTGCCATTGACCCCAGCAAAAATCAACGTTTCTTCATCTTGATGCTCTTCAAAAAGTTGATACGCGATACGTTGTATCTTCTGCTCTAATTGATGTGTGTTTAAAATAACGCTTTCCATAATTTGAAAATACAAAAAAAGCGAATTAATTTGAGGTTTTAGAGGTTAAATTCAAAAGTGCAAAAATCTGTATCTTCGCAGGTACTATGACCGCTTTTAAGGTTTTACTTTATTATTGCTATACCACCATTGAGGAGGCAGAGGTTTTTGCGCTTGAGCACCTTGATTATTGTAAGGCAATAGGTTTGAAAGGACGTATTATCGTGGCCCAAGAAGGAATCAACGGTACGGTGAGCGGAACCACCGAAGCCTGCGAAACGTATATGCAGTTTTTAAAGTCAGATAAGCGCTTTGCAGCGATTGAATTTAAAATTGATGATATTAACGAACATGTGTTTCACAAAATGCATGTGCGCGTGAAGCCAGAAATTGTGCATCTTGGAGTACGGGGTGAAAATGCCCTTGATCCCAATAAACGTACCGGGAAACATTTGTCGCCACAAGAATTTTTAAGCATGAAGGACCGCAACGACGTGGTAGTGGTTGATATGCGCAGTAACTATGAATATGAGTTAGGCAAATTTAAAAATGCGATTACGTTAGGATTAGAAAACTTTAGAGATTTGCCGGACCATCTTCATCAACTGGAGCCATATAAAGGCAAAAAGATATTGACTTACTGCACCGGAGGTATCAAGTGTGAGAAAGCGTCTGCGTTATTACTTGAGCATGGATTTGAGGAAGTATATCAATTGCATGGGGGGGTAGTTAAATACGCACAGGAAACAGGAGGTGTAGATTTCGAAGGAGAGCTCTATGTGTTCGATGGCAGAATAAAAGTGGGCGTAAATAAAGTAAACCCTACGATCATTTCAAATTGCTATGTGTGCGGTGTCGTATCTACCCGTATGGTGAATTGTGCTAATCCCGATTGTAATATACATACCACCTTATGTGAAAAATGCGGAATAGAATACGATGGAGGTTGCAGTGTCGAATGCAAAGAGCATCCACGCAAGCGACCGTATAATGAGAAGGGTTACTATCCGAAGCCGGCCATCGACTATCTATAATTTAATTTTTGTGGTTGTTATAAAATGAAGCTCAAACGATTTGTGCCAATAGTTTTTAAAAAACCTTTTTGGTGGCTCTTCAAAGCTCCTCAACATAAGGCGGGGTGTCATACTTTTGGAGTTGAAATGAGAGGCTATTTGGGATTGCTTTCCGACTCTCTTTTTTCATGGGCGAATCAATCGCATGAGCCAATTACGATTTGTGTTTCCAATAAAAACAGATCAGAGGCTTTAATAAATTATTTGCTTAAAAGCCTTTTAGAAGCCCATAATTCGCATTTGATTTATCTGAGTGTTTATGATTGTGGAAGTGAGGATGCAACGATATTAGAACAAACACTAAGAGATAAATTAGGGGTCCGGCTGCATTTCGAGTCTCAATCAATGCCATTTGCCCGTAGCATCGCCATGAATCATGCTGTAAATAATGCCGGCACTTCCTTATTATTTATCACCGATGCTGATATCTCACTTCCTAAGAATATAGTAGAAAAAGTAAATTTTTATCTAAAAGGAAACCGACTGTGGTTTCCTATTTGTCGTGCTTTTACGAGTAGAGAAGAAACAGCTAGTATATGGTATATGGAAGGCAAAGGAGTACTCGCTTGTAAGAAGGAGCAGTTTCTGAAAGTGGAAGGATACGACGAAACAATTATCCACTGGGGTAAGGAAGATACGGATCTTTGGTTTCGATTTTGGCAGATGAAATATTTTTGTTACCGTACCAAAGAAAGGGACCTAGTACATCATTGGCATCATTCTGTTGAGGGTGCTAAAAAGCAATGGAGTTGAAATGAATTTCATGATTTGCTTAAGTTTCTTCGGGCCCTTAGTTATAGCCTGTAAAAACCGAAAATACTTTCTGCTTTTGAAAGTCTCATTTTCGCAAAAACAAAAAAAGCGGACAAGAATTTGGCCGCTTTTTTTTCATTCAGAAAATATAAATTTATCCTTTAATAACTACGCCTGTGGCAAAAAAGCGCCACGCCATTTTAGGTTTGGTGATGGCATCGATTTCTGCTTTCGATTTGCCGGCATCTTCCAAATAGTGTTTTTGTTGTTTTACACTCACCGATCTATATTTCGGGGTGCCATAAAATATGAGACTAGATCCAATAGCCGTGGTCATTGGAATTCCAACTTCTTCTCCTTTGTCTTCGTCGGAAACAATTTTCACAAATATGTCACCTCCATTGCCATCCTCGGCATTAAACCAGCATCCTTTTTTCTGGCATACTTGTGTTATGGTTGCTTCCACAGCATAGTCTTTGGTGGTGTCAAGCTTGGAGGCCTCTTTCATTAAATCGACTAGTTTTGACGGTGTTTTATAATCGAATGTTACCCCGTAAACGCTATCTTTAGATACAGACACGGCTTCTGTTTTGTTAGCAGTGGTGTCTTTTACACTGTTTGCAGCAGTGGTACTGCTTTGGTTGCAAGCGGCAAAACTGCAGGCTGCAACAGAGAGTAGAAATAATATTTTCATGATGATATAATTTGGGTTTGAGTTTAATTTTATTGAGTAATTTTTAATTCGTTGATAATATTGGTGGCACCACCTAATTTGTCGATGCAAAATAACACATAACGCACATCAACACAAATGGTGCGTTTTAGCTTTGGATCAAAATTATAATTGCCACTCATCGCTTCCCAGTTTCCATCAAAGGCTAAGCCTATTAATTCACCCTCGGCATTGAGTACGGGACTTCCACTATTTCCACCGGTGATATCGTTATTGGTTAAAAAGGCAATCGGCATTTTACCATCTTTCATGGCGTAACGGCCGTAATCTTTTTTGTTGTATAAGTCGATAAGTTCTTTGGGTAAGTTAAATTCCTCATTGCCCGGGATGTACTTCTCTATTGCCCCGTCGAGGGTGGTATAGTACATATATTTCACAGCATCTTTAGGGTCGTAATCTTCAATGGCACCATAGGTTAGGCGCATGGTTGAGTTGGCGTCAGGATAAAAGGCTTTACCTTTCTGCATCTCCATCAATCCTTTGATATAAAGGCGGTTTAGGGTCGAATACTTAGCATTAAAGAGGTCGATGGCGGGCTTGTATTTGGTAAGATAATTCGAATAAATTGCTGAAATATGAATATACGCCGGGTCTTTCCGAAGTTTTTTTAGTGTTGGGTTGGCCAGGAAGGCATCGAATTTTTCTTTTGATCCAAATAGAGATTTAGAGTAAACCATATCGGCATATTTCTGGAAGCTTGCCAATGGAGTAGCCCCTTTGTATTTACTGATGAGGTTATTAATAAATTCCAGACGTTGTTCGGCAGGACAATTTTGATAATAATAGTCCAATAATCTACCAAAAATTCTTTTGTCGGCACTAGCTATAAAGGTGCTATAGATAGTGGAGTCGTTGGCTTTTAATTGAGTCACCATTTTGCGTATGCCGGCGGTGTCATTCTTCGTGAGCATCGTATCTAAAGCACTAAATGACAATGCCAAGGATGCCAGTTTTGCTGCCATTAAACCTTCGTTTAAGGTAAGTGGTATTTGAATGGAAATGGGCAGATACGAATTGTAAAGAGCATTCATATCAGCAATAATGGAACTATATTCAGGTTTATTGGCAGCCCACTTTTCAAACTCAGCTTCTTGAATTCTCTTTGTTTCGGCAGTATTATTTTTCAGCAAGTCGCGTTTTTCGCCATCCCAGTTTTTCCAGTAATTAGCTAGTCCAGCCCAGCTGGCATTGAGTCTCTGGTTATTTTCCTTCGATTCGTTCATGGCCACTTTCCACTCATCCAAACGTATTTTACGCTCTGCCACAGCATGTGGGTCGAATATATCCGTGCGGTATTGTATCCCTTTAGAGAATTCGTAGCGTTTGGTACTTCCTGGAAAGCCCATAATCATGGTGAAATCGCCAGGTTTATAACCTTTAATACTTACGGGTAGAAAGTGCTTGGGTTGATAGGGAACATTATCGGCAGCATATTTTGCAGGCTTATTGTCTTTATTGGCATAGATGCGCCAGATGCTGAAATCACCGGTATGACGAGGCCACATCCAGTTGTCTGTTTCACCCCCAAATTTTCCGATACTCCAAGGTGGTGTGCCCACCAAACGCAGGTCGGTATAGCGTTCCATTAAAAATAAGTAGTATGCGTTGCCACTAAAAAACTCACGAATTAAACCTTCATATTTATTTTCTTTGGTGGCATCGGCAATCAGTGCTTTGTAAATCTCTTGCAGCTTTGTAGCTCTCTCCGTTTCGCTAACTCCTTTCAATTTTGATTGAACAAGCTCGCTTACATCGCGCATTTCACGCACGAAGGCAACGGATAAGCCAGGGGCGGAAATTTCCTCTGCCTTACTCTTGGCCCAATATCCATCTTCCAACAAATCTCTGTTTTTGCCTTTGTTAAAACGTAACTCATTAATACTGCCGTAGCCGCAATGGTGGTTGGTGAATACCAATCCTTCGTTACTCATAACCTCTCCTGTACAGCCTCCGCCAAACCACACGATGGCATCTTTAATGCTTGAGTTATTGATACTATATATTTGTTCGGCAGTAAGTTTACAGCCTTTCGCCATCATTTCTGTTTGGTTATTGCCCAATAAAATAGGTAACCACATGCCTTCATCGGGCGGGGTAACCGACTTCGCAGTTAAAAATACAAAGGCAAATATTAAGGTAATAAATTTCTTCATGATATGAATTGGATAAAATTTTTAGAGTGCGAAAATAAGAAAATTTGACTCATCTTATCTCAACGTAAAGGGTGATTTTACGTGTTTTAGATAAAGTGGTTCGAGTTAAGAATCGTTCCAGTTAAGGATATAGGACAAACAGAGTGTGACTTACTCCTTTTCAAGCAGTAGTAATTCAATATCCTTGCTTAGTTTATCCACCTCAAACTGATCGGTACCATCCTTCATGGAACGGATACGTTGTTTTTTGTCGACCAATACAAACCAGCCTTCGTGCTGGTATTCTGCTCCGGGTTTCACATCTACAGAGTCCTTGTAAGCGATAGAAAAATAGCCTTTGTTTGCTATTTTAAGAATTTCTTCTTGTGGTCCTCTCACAAAATGCCATTTGTTAGTTTCGGCACCATGTGCTTTCATGAACTTTTTAATTCGAGCCAGAGTGTCGCGTTCGGGGTCGATGGTATGAGTTAAGAAAACGATATTGGGGTTAGAGGCATATTTATCATAGAGGCGTTTCATCTGCACATTCATTTTCGGGCAGATACTACCACAGGAAAGAAACACGAAATCGGCTATGAAAATTTTATCCTTAAAAGTTTCATTGGTGATGATATTACTATCCTGATCGATGAAGGAAAAAGGTGGAATAGTTTGAAAGATCGTGTCAATTACTTCTTTTCCATCTATAACTTGAGTACGGATTTCTTTATTGCCGTAAATCGGTAATTTTTGGGGTGCGTTAGTGCAAGAAAGAAAAGTGGTGATGGTTAATAAGGCAAAAAGGGATTTATACATGATTTTTTTATTTTTTAATGCTCGATAAAGCAAAAGAAATTTCTGTTCACAGTAATTAATACATTTGCAAAAATAGTATAAATTTCTTCAGAGAGTCGTAAAATAGTTTTATGAATCAAGCTTAATTTCGGGCAGTCTTATATTGAGGAAGACGTGTTAGTCAATTTTTACAAATCGTTTGGCACTCAAAATTTTATTGCCATCGTGGAGCTGGAGATAATAAACCCCGGCAGGAAGTTGACTTAAATCAATGGAGGCCTTATTCGAGCTCGTTTTCCCCTGCAGCATTTCCTTACCTGTTGTTGTGATGATACTGTATTCAAATCCATTCATAACTGATGTTGTTACTTGTAATAACGCCTTCACAGGTTGAGGAGTAATATTTACGATTAAATTGTTCAGTGAATTTTCGATGACGCAGATATTACTATATTTAAAGCTGCCATTTAAATCAAGTTGTTTTAATCGGTAATAAAGCAGATCGTTGTTTACGGATGCTTTTAAATCGAGATAGGAATAATTGGATTGATTCGTACTTGATCCTGCACCTGAAACAAAAGCAATCTTACTCCAAATAATGGCATTGCTACTGCGTTCAATATCGAATCCTGAATTGTTCATTTCTGATGCTGTTGACCAATTCAGTAACACATCGTTCTCGTTTTTAATGGCTGTAAAATTGATTAGCTCAACCGGCAGTACCGAGATGTCGACACCAGCGCTGAATCCAGAAAATCCAGTACTAAATGTTGCTGTTATCGATGAGTCGAATGCTCCATATAATGCCCTACTGACAGTAGTCCCGTACTCGCCATTGGCAAGGGTGCCACTCGAAATACGGGTAGGGCATTTTATGATATTTGAACTGCTAAAATTATTTGCTGTGATGGCTCTCCATCCCAAAATTTCGGAAGCATCATAATAGAGCTTTGCGGTATAGTTGCCACTGGTATTATTTGTGGTAGGTACTATAGTTAATGTTTTTTGAAATAATCTTTTTGCAGCGAGGGTATTGGTCGAATAGTTAATTGCCCCTGTGCCTGCATTGTCGGTGGTAACGGTAGTTAAGCCATAATCATGTGTTGAGCCATTGGAGAGACTGGCTAATATTTTCCCGTTGGGTGAATAAAAATCGACTGAAGCACTCGGTCCGAAGTTTTCTGCTTTGGAAGTCGTCGTTGTCTCTACATAGTAATTAGCATTATTGGAAGTGCTGCTGGTAATGGTAAAATCATCAACCATAAAACCATCTTTGGAATAGCCGGAACTATATCCAGCAGCAACAGCTAGCACAATTCGAAAAGCAACATTTTTATTCCCAGCCAAAAATGAAACATCTCTGCTCGTTGCTTGGTTGCTGTAGTTATTTACCCAGCCGGTCTGGTCAGAAAAAATCCCAACATCAATCGGGCATGCTGAGCCATTCACTAAACCTCTGTCGTACCAAGCTGTTCCAGCACCATCGTCCGACCCTAATCGAGTCCAGCTGGCACCAAAATCGGTGGAATATTGTACTTGAACTGCAAAGGGAGCATTGCAATATGTAATTTCCATACTTTTCCTGAAATTTAAAGTATAAGTACCTGCATTATAGAAATTAAAAGAAGGACTTAATAAGGCGCACGAGTAGTTACCTGCTGGAATGTTAGCACCCAGCTGTGTTTTCCAAGCATTCGTTACCGAGTTTAGGGTAGTAAGATTTCGGGTAGGTGCACCGCGAACCCATAAATTCCTCAAACCACTCACCACCGTGGAACCAAAATAATCGGTGTTGTTTTCAAAATTACCACCTTGAGCAGACGTAAAAGGAGTAGCCAGGTTAGGCAAAACCAAAATATAGTTCGTTAGTGAAATTGTTTGTGGCCCACTGTTTATCGTTAGTTTTACTGTTTTGTATCCCGCTGTACCATAAGCCCATATTGGGTTTTGAGTGGTAGCATCAACGCTTCCGTTATTGTCAAAATCCCAAGCCCAAGAAGTTGCCTTATAGGAAGCATCAGTAAATTGAATCGGTTGATTGATGTAAGCTACTCTATGGTTCCCCTCAAAATTTGCACGAGCGGTGCAAAACACGTCAGAAGTAAACATCCCTCTACCATGGGTTGCAGCTACCAAAATACTATCACTCCCGCGTATCTTAAGCATGTCGACACGCACGTTGGGCATACCACTGCTATTGATTCCCCAAACGGTGCTTCCTCCATTTAAATTATCGGTACTGTAAACGCCGGTTTCTGTGGCTAAAACAGCTTGGTCAATATTGGTCGGATTAAAAACCGCCCAACGCACAGGAAGGTCGGGCAAATTGCCTTCAACGCTCGTCCAAGTGCTGCCACTATTGGTACTCTCCCAAACACTATTGACCCCATAGTTTGAGTAGGTAACCAAAAGATGTGCTTCATCGCTTTTTTGTACTTCAATACAAGAGATGGAGCCTAGCGGAAAAGAGGCTCCGGTGATGTTGGTTACTGTGGGTGTGGCATTGGCCGAAGTTATTTTAAACAAGGTGCCTGCACTGGTGCCAGCATAAATAGTGGTAGCGGTGTTAGGCGATACTTTTATATGCGTTATGTCTGCGGTAGCTCCCGACACAGAAATTAATACACCCGAAGGGGTGCCATGCATGCTGCTCCAACGCACTATATTATTGGATGTATAAGAGGCGTATAAAATGTTGTTTGTGTTGTCAAAATCCCAAGGGGTAATAAAGGGACCCGTATTATTACCAATGATTTGTGTGAAGGTATTTCCTGTATCCGATGAGCGATAGATGTTGTTATGGACATAGGAGGTATAAATATACTGAGGTTCGTCAGTCTCAATATGGCAGAATCCTCCATCTCCGCCTGTAGCCGAAGTGGCACTGCCGATTCCTGCCGACAGAAGGATATGTGATCCATTATCTTGGGCACCCCCAGCCATAAAGCTCCTGGCAGCAGAAGGGTGTATGGCGGTGCTATAATATTGGGTTACATTATAATTGGTATTTTTGTTTGTAATAGTGGGTGTTGTGGAGGTGGCATCAGCAGTTCTCCACACTCCACCATCATTGCCGAAATAAGCAATATTACTATTGCCCGGCTCGAAATATACGATATGCTGGTCGGCATGTATATTTTGCAAACTACATCCTCCCCACCAGCTTGATATTTGAGTCCAGCTGGTTCCTCCGTTGGTGGTCTTCAACAAATCGACACCGCCTATGATCACATTATTTGCATCGGATGGGTTCACCGCCATGGCTAAATCGTACCACGACTGCGAGCGGGTGAAGTCGGTTACAGGAGCGGCACAATTTTGATCATTCCAGCTTGCCGACCCTGTTGCAGCCCAGGTAACACCACCGTTGGATGTTTTATAGATTCCTTGGATTGCACCGGTAGTGCCCACTAGAGCATATAAAATATTGCCATTGGTAGGCGCAATAGCCAGTTCTACCCTTTTTCCTGTGCTCACTATGGTATTAAAATTGGTGGCTGTGGGATCCCAGGCCGTTCCATCATTATCGGTATAATGGTAGTCTCTGGTAGTGTAGTAGTCGCCTACACCTATATGCACTCTGCCTGTCGACGACAATTCGATATCGGCAACATTAAAACTGGAATAGCCGATGCATGCAAATGTAGCTCCGTAGTCGCTCGAAAGAAATAAGCCTGCTTGGGTAGCAGCATAAATTTTATGATTGGTGGGGTGCACCACAATTTTATTTACGTAGTTAAAATTTACACCCGTAGTACTCGAAAGTTGAGTCCAATTCACTCCCTTGTCAACGGTATGCCAAATGCCAAATCCTTGCACTGCATCTAAATTACCCCAGCCTTCGCCTGTGCCAAAATACATGATATCGGTATTGCTCGAATCGTAGGCAAGTGTGGTAATTGCGAGGTTGGAAAACAAGTCGTTGGTGGCTGCCCAGTTAGGGATTGTTGCTGTAATATCAGTAGTTTTCCATAATCCACCATCAACGGCGCCGGCCCAAATGGTTTTTTTTGTTGCATCATTAGGGTCAACCATGATGGCTCGTGTTCGACCGCCAATATTATTAGGGCCTCGCTCTTTCCAGGTCATGCCCGATAGCGCCGCTTCGCTTTGGGTATTACTGCGACGATTGTTTTCGAAATTGATGGCCGCTAAAATCTTTTGTTTGGGTACCGTATTGGTAGCCGGGTCTTTGGTAATCTGAAACTCCCACTCCGCTATACCTAAAGCCTCATCAAAGCGGGTCGACTTCGTTTCATTAGAGGAGATAAGAATGGGCTTCAGATTTTGAGATTTTGATAGGTGCTTGAAAGAACAACCGTAAAAGCAGAAAAATCCTAAACTGAAAAAGTAAAAAGTGCCTCTCATCAAATAAATACGGTTGCTATTAATAATTAGAAATAAAGATTTTCATCAGTACATACAAATATAACAAAATTCTTCACCTATACAAATGTGACTTGTATGATTTAATCAAATTTTAACGTTATTTCGCTTTTTTCAATAAATTGCTAGCTTAAATACCATTCTATGCGTCAGTTTTTATTAGTTTTTATTGTTTTTCAGTTCTTCTGCTCATACAGCCAGACCACCTTTCCTGTGAATGGAATTTCCTATGAAACCAACACCACGTATGCCTTCTCGCACGCAACCATTTATTTATCCTATAATACTAAAATTGAGAATGCTACTCTTGTTATAAAAGGAGATAAGATTGTAGGCTTGAATACTCCAATACCGAAGGAAGCCGTTGAAATAAATTGTTCAGGTAAAACAATCTACCCTTCTTTCATCGACGCCTTTACAAATTATGGAATGCCTGAATCAAAAACCACCGGTAACGGAGGCCGGCCTCAATTTGTAAGTAATAAAAAAGGAGCCTTTAATTGGAATGAAGCCATTCGATCGGAGTTCAATGCCGCCGATAATTTCTCCAAGGACGAGAAGGGTGCCAAACCTTTTCGTAATGCCGGTTTCGGATCGGTATATACATTTCAGAATGATGGTATTGCACGTGGGAGTGGGAGTGTAGTGACGCTGAATGATACGCGCGACAACAGCCTATTTCTAAGGCCGATGGCGGGGGCCAATTATAGTTTTAGTAAAGGCAGTAGCTCTCAAGATTATCCAAGTAGCTTAATGGGTAGTATCGCATTATTGAGGCAAACTTACTACGACGCCCAATGGTATAAACTGCAAGCAGAGCAAACAAATATTTCACTTAAATCGTTTAACGACCAACAGCTCTTGCCTCAGTTTTTTGATGCCGGCGACAAATGGAACGTGCTGCGTGCCGATAGAATAGGCGACGAATTTAAAATTCAATATATTATTAAAACTAACGGAACCGAGTATCAGCGAATAACCGAAGTGAAGGCCTCGAATGCGATGCTCATAGTCCCCGTTAATTTCCCAGCCCCCTATAATACCAATGACGTGTACGATTTGCAACAGATTAGTACCACCGATATGATGCATTGGTATTATGCCCCTGGCAACTTGTATTCTCTTCAGCAAAACAGCATTCCTTTTTGTATTACAAGTAGTGGCTGTGATGCAGAATCTTTTTTGAGAAATTTGCGAAAAGCCGTTCAACGTGGATTGACCGAGCAGGAAGCGCTTAAGGCGTTGACATACACTCCTGCTCGCATTTTAAATGTGAATGAAAAAGTAGGAAGTTTGAAGGCGGGCATGCTTGCTAATTTCATTATCACATCGGGAAACATTTTTGAGAGCAATACCTTGATTAATGAAAACTGGATTCAAGGAAATAGGTTTGTTGTTAATGATCTCAATGTAGTGGATGTAAGAGGGAACTATCAATTGATTACCAACAATGAGACTATTCAATTAATGATTGGAGGCGATCTGGCAAAGCCAACGGTGAAAATCCTTATGGAGGATACCTTAAAAGCAAGTTTTGAAAAGCAAAACAATATTTACGATTTAGTCTTTGTGAATAAGAATATGAGATATATCCTCTCCGGCTGGTTTGATTTAGAAAAAAAAGAATTCAAAGGAAAAGGGATCACTTCAGATGGTGAAACTTTTGACTGGCATGCCTTTAAGGTTACACCCTATGCCTTTAATGTGAGCTACAAAAAGCCACAAAACGATTCCATAAGTTTAGTCGCACTGAAGTATCCATTTACAGATTTTGGAACTACCGAACTGCCGAAGTCGCAGACGATCTTATTCAGAAATGCGACCGTATGGACCAATGAGAACGAAGGCAAGCTAGTGCAGTCGGATGTGCTGATTGCGAACGGAAAGATTGCACAGATTGGAAAGAACCTTGAAGCATCGAACGCTTTAGTAATTAATGCTACAGGTAAACATTTAACTCCGGGTATCGTTGATGAACATTCGCATATCGCAATTTCCGGCGATGTTAATGAAGGCACACAGAGCATTACCAGCGAGGTTCGTATTGGCGATGTGGTATGGCCCGAAGATATTAATATCTATCGTCAGCTTGCAGGAGGCGTCACTACTTCGCATTTATTGCATGGGAGCGCGAACACGATTGGCGGTCAAACACAACTCATAAAATTACGATGGGGAAAAGATGCGGAGCAGATGAAATTTGAAGGATGGGATGGATTCATAAAATTTGCTCTGGGCGAAAACGTGAAGCAAAGTAATTGGGGCGATCGTCAGTCGGTGCGTTTCCCTCAAACACGAATGGGTGTTGAGCAGGTTTTATATGATGGATTTTCGCGCGCTAAAACGTACGAGATTCAACTTAAAAATTACAAAGGAGGGGGTATCGCTCCACGTAAAGATTTAGAGTTGGATGCATTAGTGGAGATCATGAATAAGAAACGATTTATTACCTGTCATAGTTATGTGCAAAGCGAAATTAATATGCTCATGCATGTGGGCGACAGCATGGGTTTCAAGGTGAATACTTTTACCCATATTTTGGAAGGCTATAAAGTAGCCGATAAAATGAAAGCACACGGTGCCAATGCGAGTGCTTTTGCCGATTGGTGGGCATACAAATTTGAAGTCTATGATGCCATACCGTATAACACCGCTTTGATGACTCGTGTAGGCTTAAATGTGGGGATAAACAGTGATGATGCAGAGATGGCAAGAAGACTCAATCAGGAGGCCGCCAAATCGATGAAATATGGTGGTTTGAGTGCGGAAGAAGCATTGAAACTATGTACGCTAAACCCAGCGAAAATGCTACATATAGAGAATCGTGTTGGAAGTATCAAAGTGGGTAAAGATGCCGACCTGGTGCTCTGGAGCGATGAGCCTCTAAGTATTTACGCCAAACCGCTTTATACGTTGGTTGATGGCATCATTTATTTTGATTATAGTAAACAGGAAGAACTTGAAAAAAAGAACGTTTTTGAACGTGGAATGATCATTCAGAAAATGAATGAAGCTATCAAGAACGGAGAAAAGCCCAACTCAGGCATAAGCCAGCCACCACTTCTAATGGGTTGTGAAGGGGTGGAAGAAGGGCATTAACGCTATCTCTAAAGATGGGTAGAAACACCTAGAGCATTTACTTCACGAATTGAAGCTAGAGTTTAATCGTTGGTTCAACGAGTAAAATTTTATTCAAATTTTTAGTGACTTTAAATGACAACGCTGCCATAAAAGTGAGTTGTATGATAACGTACACTGCTGCAAAGTAGAATAGCGGAGCGTTTTTAAAATAAAGAAAATAGAAGATGACCGTGGCAAGAGCAAGGAGCAATATTTCTAAAATCAGCATCCACGAATTTAATTTCATCGCATTGATATAATATTTATAAATGCCCATGAAAGCAAAAGCAGCGTGGCCAAAAACCAAGAGTGCGAAAATGGGATAGGTGGTATTGTATTTTTCATACGATGGTAAGCCAATTAAAATAGGGAAACATAATAATGCACCTGTTAAGCATACCATCATCAAAAGTATGAGTTGCTTGTTTAGTTTTTTGATGAGTGCTTTTACTTCCATGAAATTTCGGGCACCCACTTCCTTCAACAAATATTGCGAGTACGGACCTACAATACTTGCTCCGATAATAAAAATAAAGTTGGCAATATTCCATGCGAAACAGTAGTTGGCTGTTGTCTCGGCATCTTTAATAACATTGGTCATAAATATCTTATCACTATTAAGCAAGGCAATGTCAAGCCATCCGGTGATATGAATGAGCAGCCCGGCCGTAAATAGAAAACGAAGGTTTCGCACCATGCTTTTACCCTCAAAACTTAGCGGTGTTAGGTGGATTCGGTTCTTTATGAAGAGGAAAAACAGAACCATAATATACACGATGGTCTGAGCCGCAAAAACACTCCAAGCCTTTTGAAAAACAAATATCAGCGCCATCGTAAATAAAGGAGTGACAATTTCTGTGACATATTTTATGTTCAGCATTTGCTGCATTTTAAGATGGCTATTATAATAGGTATTGACCACCTCAATCAACTTTGAAAACAAAAATTGACCCAATACAATAGCACAGAATACGAGACTCTGTGGAATATTGCTAATAAAGATGAAGCAACCCAGAATCAAATAAGTAACAGCAATAAAGAGGGTGTAATTTACAAAGAGCTCACGGGCTTCAACCTTTTTCCCTGAGTGTAAGAGTTTGGGATACTCAATAAAAAATCCGCGGCTGATGGCGATTTCGAAATAAGGCAGGAAGGTAAGCATCACCAACAGCCGGTTGTACATAGCGTAGTCGTCTTTACTCAAAATTTTGATCACCATGAAAGCCGCCACAAACGAAAGTGTTTTGGAGATGACAGTAATCATTAAGTTTTGGCCGAGAATACGTTTCATAAATTGTTGGTGAGTGGAGTTTGCTTCCATCAACCTACCCTGCGAAAATATGTTTTAATAGGGAGAGATGATGACTTCGTTTTTTGCAATCTGTAATGAATATTTCGTATTCAACGCCAGTGCGTAGTTCTGGGCAGTATGTCCGAAAGGGGCATGAAAACAAATCGGATACTTATATTCAGCACATACCATCAGCACCATTTGTTCTATTGAAAATCCGAAATCAATATCATCGGGCTCAGTTTTAACAGTACTTTCACCAATAATTAAGGCCTCTAAGTTCGCTAATAATCCAGCTTGTTTTAATTGATGCAACATACGGTCGTAATGATATAAATATTCATTACAATCTTCTAAAAGTAAAATACGGTGGTTGGTGTTTAACTGTAATGGAGTGCCTAAGGTATTCGTAATTAAACTTAGGTTTCCACCTGTGAGAATCCCTTCGGCAGTACCTTCTCTATTATCTGAACTGCCGGGGAAAGTATAACTACGGCTTTGATTCAATAGAATTTCCAAAAGGGATATGGAATTTTCGCTTGCGATTCCAAAATTCGCTAATTGTGTAAAATTACACCCGTGAATGCTGGCCACCTTTAGGTGTTGCAGTTTTAGATGCACCATGGTAAAATCGCTAAAGCCGATGAGCCACTTCGGGTGAGATAAGAATTTCGACCAATCTAATTCATCTAACATTCTCCCGGTGCCATAGCCACCTCGTGCCAGCCAAATTGCATCAATGGTTTCGTCATCTAAAAAGGCTTGAAAACAGCGCAGCCGCTCACTATCGTCGCCGGCAAATCGATGGTATGTAGAGCTCAGATTGGGGGCCGTAACCACATTAAACCCTTGTTCTTCAAGAATTTTTTTCGATAGCCGAACTTGTTGTTCATCGGCGGTACGCGCCGTAGCCACAATAGCGATGGTACTTCCTCTTTTTAAATAAGGTGGGATAATCATTTCAGAGCAAAAGTATTATTAAAAGTTAAATTCTAACTGCTTTAGTGTCATAACAGAATATTAATTTACTTTTGTGTCGTATGATTTTACGTACTGAAAATTTAGTGAAGCAATATGGCCGCAGGGTTGTAGTGGATGATGTGAGTATTGAAGTGAAGCAGGGAGAGATCGTGGGCTTGCTAGGACCCAACGGGGCAGGCAAAACTACCACGTTCTACATGACCGTGGGTTTAATTAAACCCGACAAGGGTAATATCTTCCTCGATGATGAAGTGCTGACCAAACTGCCAATGTATAAAAGAGCCCAAAAAGGAATTGGATATTTAGCTCAGGAAGCCTCGGTTTTTCGTAAGTTGAGTGTCGAAGATAACATACTTGCGATTTTAGAATACACCGATAGAACCAAAACTGAGCGTGAGGAGAAATTAGAAGAACTTATTTCTGAATTTAGCTTGCATAAAGTGCGAAAAAACAGAGGTGATTTATTGAGTGGAGGGGAACGAAGACGAACGGAAATAGCCCGCGCTCTGGCCACCGATCCGAAGTTCATTTTATTGGATGAGCCTTTTGCAGGGGTTGATCCTATTGCGGTAGAGGATATTCAGGCTATCGTATCGAAATTGAAGGAGAAAAATATAGGCATTTTAATTACCGATCATAACGTTCATGAAACGTTAACGATTACCGAGCGTTCCTATCTTTTATTTGAAGGAAAAATATTAAAGCAAGGCACCGCTGAAGAATTAGCAAATGACGAAATGGTGCGTAAAGTTTATTTGGGTCAAAACTTTCAATTACGTTAAATGGAAGGTAAACTCATACTCGTGCCTACCCCCATTGGAAATTTAGGTGACATTACCTTACGTGCCATTGAATGCCTTCGTGAGGCTCAGTATGTTTACGCAGAGGACACGCGCAAAACAGGCATCTTACTCAAACATCTTGGCCTGGATAAGAAGACTTCTTCTTATCATAATTTCAATGAACATCAAATCGTACAGCATATTGTAAAACAAATAAAAGAAGGCCATACGGTCGTGTTAGTTAGTGATGCCGGTACTCCTGGCATTTCCGATCCCGGTTTTCTTTTGGTACGAGAATGTATTGTGAATCAACTTGCAGTCGAATGCTTGCCCGGCGCCACTGCTTTTGTCCCCGCCTTGGTGAAGAGTGGGTTACCCAATGACCGATTTGTATTCGAAGGATTTCTTCCCGTGAAGAAAGGCCGTCAAACACGATTACTCTCGTTAAAAGAGGAGACACGCACCATGATTTTCTATGAATCGCCCCATCGAGTATTAAAAACAATGCAGGAATTTATTCAGCTTTTTGGTGAAGATCGACTCTGTAGCATATCGCGTGAGCTCACCAAAATTTATGAGCAAACTTTTCACGGAACCCTCTCTGAAGTGCTTATCGCATTGCAAAATGGAATGGTGAAAGGGGAGTTTGTAATCGTGGTAAAAGGGAAATAAGAGTCTCATTCATGTAGTTTGAATGAAGCGCTGAGTTTTGGTGCTTTTCCCCACAATAAAGAAGATACTTTACCTACTAATTTCAGTGAATCACGGTATTTCAGAGTATTGCAATTTGCCTAATTTTGGCTTTTTGTAAATGAAATATGATTAAGAAACTTCTCGTCTTTTTTTTCATCACAGTTGTAAAGTTTTCTGAAGCGCAGACTGATATTGTTGTTCAATCGGGCCATACCGAATCGGTGAATGTTATTGCGTATAGCCATAATGGGAAGTATTTACTCACCGGTGGTAATGATAATACCATCATCCTATGGGATTTTAAAAGTGGCATGCAGGTACGAAGCTATCTGGGCCATAGCAAAGGCCTAACATGCTTGGCTTTCGCGCCCAATGACAGCCAATTTGTTTCGGGCAGTTACGATCAAACATTAAAGATATGGGATACTTATACGGGAAGGTGTATGAATACTATCGACGGTTATGGCTATGCATTCACACAGGTAGAGGTGAATAAAAATGGGCGCTTCATGGCGGCTACGAATCGGGACAAGACTTTTAGTTTATGGGATCTGCGCACCGCAACTCCGGTCTTTCACTTCTTTCAAAGTGTGGCCAATTACGGCGATATGGCGGATGTTTGTTTTGATACTTGTGGCAATATTTATTTCGCCACTTGGGATGGTACTATTTTCATGAAGGATGTTATGAAGGATAGTGACTACAGTCGCTTTGATACGATTCTGCTACCTTCAGAGTTCGGCCATCTTAATTCACTGGAAGTAACCATGGATGGCAAATACTTCATTGGAGGTTGTGACGGTACCGCCCAAACGATGGGTGATTTTTTCATTATAGAAAAAGCCACACATAAGATTGTTTATCGAAATCAAAATTATATTGGCTCTATGGGAGCCTACTCCCAGGCCATCTCTGTTTCGGCAGATAGTAAATACGTTGCCTATTGCACCGACACCGATGGTGTACATATCATAAACCTCCTCGACTTTAGTACGGAATTCAAGTTCCCAGTCAAAAGATGCACTGTGATAAAGTTTTCGCAAGGTGGACTATTTTTATCCTGTGCCGAAAACAATATGGTAACTGAATATAATGTGCGTATCGGAACAGCGCTGCACGAATATAAAGGCTTCACAAAAGCAGTAAGAAAATTACAGTTGAGTAGTGATGGGAAAATCACGTCATACCATGATAACGCACTTATCGTATGGGATTTACAAACGGCAAAAGCAGAGCCGATAGCCGAAAGCATTTCGAACACAAGTGAAAATAAGTTCGCTCTGAATTACGACCGAACCAAGATAGCCTACGAAAAAAACGAAAAGATTTATATTTATGATATTCAACGAAAAGCAAATACCAAGGTGCTTAGTAATTTTAACGAATGGCCTCGCGACTTCTTATTTAGTCACGATGGGAATTATTTTGCAGTCACAGGAAATCAGGAAATCCTCTATAATACTACTACCTATGCTCGTACACGAGTGACTGCTCCATTAACATATGGCTTTATTACCACGCAATATTTTTCGCCCGACAACAAACTTTTTTTGACACAATCTTTTGGGAGTGATGAATTCAGTATTTGGGATATAGAAGCAAAAAAGAAATCAGTGATAACATACAGTGCTAATGATATCGGGCCTTTTTCGGTTTCTAAAAAGTATATCGCTGCGATCATAAAAGATAGGCTTGGTATTTCTCAGAGCGCATTTTTGGAGGATGTAAAAAACGCCTACGATAAAGATACTGCTCGCGTGGCGGAAGATAAGGATTTCCTATACTCCTCGGCATCTCTTGATGCACCGAAATATATCGTAGTATGGGACAGAGGCACGCAACGTATCGTCAACGCTTTGAAATTGCCAAGTAATAACAAGGATTCATATACGGCAACACCCGATATTACAGCCTTAGATTTTGATAGTACAGGTGCTTATATTGCCATGGCCAGCAACGATAATTTGATTCGAATATGGAATGTTGAAACTGGTGAAATCACAAAACAGATGCAGGCACATCACGCCGAAGTGACGAGCATTTCCTATACCAAAGGAAATAAATATTTAATAAGCAGTAGTACCGATGGTAGTATCATAGTATGGGATGGCGAAACCTATGAACAACTGGCTACGATGATATTAATTGGGTTGGAAGATTATATTATTGTTACCCCCGAAAATTATTATACCTGTTCTAAAAATGGAATTAAGGCTTTGGCCTTTAGAAAAGAAAATATGATGTATCCATTTTCTCAGTTCGATTTAAAATTTAATAGGCCTGATAAGGTTTTAGAGAGCTTAAAAAGCGAGAATCTGGAACTCATTAATGCGCTAAAGGCGGCGTATGAAAAACGCTTACAAAAAGTGGGTATTAAAGAAGAGAACATGAACGAAGAAATTCATGCACCTGAAGTAGCTATTGAAAATATTTATGAAATCCCCTTGAATGCAGTAAGCCCCAATGCCTCTTTTATAGTAACTGCTCGAGATGATAAATCAAAAATCAAAAGTATTAATATTTCTATCAATGACGTGCCACAGTGCAATAGTTATAAAATTGACGCCAAGAATGATGATGCCAATTATATAGAGAAGAACATCGAAATAAAATTAATGAATGGGAGAAATGAAATTGTGGTTACTTGTATGAATCAGTTGGGCGTGGAGAGTTTGCCTGTGACCTTGGAAATCAACTATACTGAAGAAAAACAGGGGGAAGTTTATTTTATAGGAATAGCCGTAGCCGATTATAAGGATTCCGACTACAATTTAAAGTACACGGTAAAAGATATCCGTGATCTTGCAAAAGCATTCAAACAGAAATACCCATCGATTCATGTCGACACTCTTTTAAATGCCGATGTTACACGGGAGAACATATTGAAGCTACGACAGAAACTAATAACAACAAATGTTAACGACCTGGTAGTGATGGCTATTAGTGGTCATGGATTATTGAGTAAGCAACTCGATTTTTATTTTGCAACCTATGATGTTGATTTTAAAAACCCCGAAATTGGTGGGATTAAATATGAAGCTGTTGAATCGCTTTATGATTGCATTGCAGCGCGAAAGAAACTGTTATTGCTCGATGCCTGCCACAGCGGAGAGGTAGATAGGGAGGGAAATTTGAAAGTGGTGGATATATTGCCTAGCGGCGTCACCGAACGACGCACCAAAGGCTCCCAGTTATTAGAAGGTCAAGATAAAATTTCACTTCATAACAGCTTTGAATTAATGCAAGATATTTTTACTAACCTAAGTAAGGGCAATGGTAGCATTGTAATAAGTGCTGCTGGTGGGCAGGAATATGCCTTAGAAAGCGACCAATGGAGTAACGGTGTTTTTACCTATTGCGTTTTGCAAGCATTACTCTATAACAAAGCCGATGCGAATAATAATAAAGAAACGACGATCAGCGAATTAAAAAAATATGTGAGTGCCGAAGTAGTAAGGCTTACTGCAGGCAAACAAAAACCAACCAGCAGAAGAGAAAATTTGTTATTCGATTGGAAGGTATGGTAAGTTGCACCTTTGCATCGTATAATAATTATTTTTAAAAGTTCATTTTCATGAAACATTTGTTGTTTTTCTTTTCTTTTTTCCTTTGTCATGCACTCAGTGCTCAAAAAACTTATTTTGGAATTGGCGTGGGAGGCATATACGCCCAGTATAAGCAGACCGTATACGATAATATTAAAATTGGATTATCTGATTCTCTAAAATTAAGAAGCCCATTCAATCAAAATATAAAGTCGCCTGGTATTTCTTTATGTGGGTTTTATGGAGTTGAAAAAGCGATTCAAGCAACTTTTAATTTCCAATTTATGTTCCAATCAGAATCGGAGATTGACACCCTAGGAAGAAAATTTAACTTATCTCAACTCTCCACTAATATTTGTTTAATTGGAGGTTTGTATCTTCTCAAGTGGTTCCGTTTGGATGCCGGCATCGGGGTAAACTATAGTAATATTAAGCTAAAGGAAGTGAATAGTTATTACGGTGAAATTAGTTCAGTGAAGGACGATTATTATTGTCTCTATCTGTCTCCTTGCATCGAATTTTCTGCAAAAGATAGAAGCGGAGGTATAAGTTTCGCCCCTTTTTGCAATTTAGGTATTACGAAGTTTCATTTCCTTGACGCCTTTGGCTACACCGCTAATAAATCGCCATTCCGTTCGGTGGGTCTGGATGTGAAAATACTTTTTGGCACCTTCGATTAAGGAAGATGTATTTAGTAAAAGACGCTCATTATCTTTCAATGTATGGGTTTAACTATGGTGCCTGGCTCTGCCTGGTAAGTTACCCCTCTTTCCTTAACCAAATTTTTCAGCTCTGTTAGGCTCAGGTATTGTCTATTCATGGATCCGTCATGCGAATCAATCATTTCGAACCAGGTTTGACCTTTATGCTGGAAGGTACGTGAGAGCACCACCTCATGACCATCCTTCATATTGTGGGTGCCATCCGGATGCACGTTTACCATAACGGGTTTACCTTCTTGTAATGCTTTAGCAAAGTAATCACTAGATATCACCTGGGCACTACCGAAGGCCTCAGCAACCATAATCACTTCACCCCCGTTGAGGCCCGAACGACTTAGGGTGCCTGTAGGGTCTGCCCGTTCAGCAGCCGTCCGATAATCGTCACGGCTTATAACCTCTGCTGCCCTTGCAGAGGCAAATCCATAGGTGGTGCCTGTGGCTGTGGCCAAAGCAAATACAGCGCAGTCTTGATGGTGACCTTGCTCACCCGAAGCATATAACCCGGGGCCGGCACCTTTTGCAGCATCCCCCTTTATATTGGCTAATTCCGCCACGGAACGATTATGTAAACTTTTCCAGCTCTGATCCGACTCATATAGGGTAAGGTTGTTGTTTCCGTCAACGGTAAGATCATTTAAGGATTGTGCTAAACGGGCTTGCTTCTCTGAACTCCAGCCTAATTCTTTGGCCAAACGCAGCATGGATTGGATAACTATCTCATTAGCGTCGCTAGCATTTACCGGCTCGGTGGATTGTCCAGACGATACCGTCTCACTGGCCAAAACCTGAAGTCTGGCCAACGCCCTATTAGCACAATCCAACTTGTTCTCGGCTCGTGTAATTTGATTCGCATTGCCCACATTACCGTTGATATTGCAGGTTACCTTTTTTAGAATATTGTTAAGCCTAATATAGCCCTCTTTGGCCTTTACTACTGATACTTTGCCGCCACCGGATCCATATACACTGCAGAAAGAGTCCAAATTCATAAGCAGGGTTTCAAACGGTCCGTCGATCAAGGTACCTGTAGTAGCAGCATTCGTCGCTTTGTCGGACTCCGATTGAAGCTTGACATTAAAGCGGTTAATTAAATCTGCTAATTGTTTCTTTTCAATTCTAATTTGACTTTGTTCTGATTCACACTGGCTGTATGTTTTTGTATCCGACTCAGGCACCCCTTCACACTTTAAATTGAACATATTCACCTTCTCTTTCAATAATTTCTTTTGCTTCTCCAATACTTCTTTTTGAGGCGCAAATAACGCCTGCTGCTGAGGAGAAAAACAATCCGGGATCGTGCTTATTTGAGGAAGCGGCTGCGAGCTTACTTTGATCGAAAAAAAGAGGTAAATAAAAACTAAGGTTACCTTAATTAGGCCTTTCATGATTATAAGCTTGAGTTAGATGGGTTTAATTTCTTCCTGGAATATTGAATGAAAGTAACGATTACAGTATTTTGCAACTATTTAGAATCTCCAACGTAACACTATTCTCTCCCCAGAAAAACATAGATCGGTATTGGAAAGAAATGATGGTTTATGATTCATATAGAAGACATTTTCCATGTGTCCAATTTTTTTCACGACATCAACCGTAATCATAGTCGCTAGTACTCCTGCGGCGCCGATGCCTACCCCCTTCCAAGTATTATCCTGATGCACCAGGTTAGTGTCGGCTTTGGCTTTCGAGGCCTTTGCAATTCCACCACCCAGCAGTGCTCCTGAAATGGCTGCAACGGAATATCTTTTTAGGGGCGACCAATACCTTGCACTTTTAACCAAGGATAAAGCCATAAAAAAACCACTCCCTAAAGCAGCTCCAGTTCCCCATTCATTCTTTCCGTAGTTATCAGTAAAAAGGCTTCCTATTAAAGCTCCTCCAAATGCACCATAAATGCCACTCCCAACTGGCGACGACCAGCTAAATGGTTGGCCCGAACTGCCGGAGGTGTTGCAGGGAACTTCAACCCACCCTTCTCCTTGTTTCCAAATCTTACACCCTCCATAATAGCGTCCCGATTGTGCTTTCAACTCTAAAATAGTTGAGCTTAAAAGCATGAAAAATAAAATCCAGCGAAGACTTCTTTTTTTTAACATGATAGTATCTTTAAAGTGTGTGAAATATTTAAATATTGACCTTTCATAATTCTGTTAGATTTTCTAATGATTCATGAAACCTTTTATTGTTATACCATTGAACAGATTCTTTCAATAGCCGCAATTAACTCTTCCGAACAAAAATAATTATCAAGCTTAATTACATTTTTCATTGTTCTGTGGTACCGTTCAATTTTTCCCTGTATGAATATCTTCAAAACAAAGTGCCCTATTTCTTAAGTAATGTTTCACATTAATTCAAAACTAAATAATAATTTTAACAAACAAGTGAATTTTTAGTTTTAATTCAAGATACTCTGATTTTCTTTTTCTGATTGAATCTATTTTTATTCGTCCCCATTCCCTTAAAATGTTCCCGTCTCGACGTTTCAGGCTTGATCCTTTTGCCATTTCTTTTCAGGCGTTTACCGGATTTGGTTTCGGAAATAAATTTTTTAAACAGCGGCATTAATTGAATTTCTTGATGTGTCATAGGTAAAAAAATAATAGGGTTAATAAATTTTAACTATTTTCGAGTATAATTCATACCCGAAAATGGCCTTTTGAGGCATGAATTTATGCAAAAGTGAAGTATCAAAAGCATTACCATTACAGAGTTAGAGCTGCATTAGCTCAGCATCCGTTCGGAATGCTAATGTCAGAGCGCTCTTTCTCAAGCCCAGTCTATCGTTACGGCTTCAATGGGCAGGAAAAAGACGATGAGGTGGCTGGCACAGGCAATAGTTATACTGCGGAGTTCTGGCAATATGATAGTAGGCTTGGTAGAAGATGGAATTTAGATCCACTTGCACATAAATTTCCTTGGCAATCGCCATATTGTACGATGGGTAACAATCCTATCTTAATGGTTGACCCGACAGGCATGTCAGAAAGTCCAATATATGACAAAGAAGGAACACTCTTAGGAACTGACGACGAAGGTTTACAGGGTGGTGCTATTGTAATGGATAAAAAGGATTTTAAACAAGGGATGAAGCACGAAGATGCTTTAAAAAAAGATATTGGAATAGATGGTATTAGTCCAAAAGCAATGTCTAAATTAACGGAAAGCTACTCCAGTTTGCCTTCAAGACCTGATTATGACGGATATTTAACTTTGGATGAAGCTAATAAATGGTATAGAGAAGGGAACGGACAACCATTATATACTTCATTAGCTAAAATAGATTTATCAGGTATTTTTTCTTTAGGCGAAAATTATGTTGGAGAAGAAGACTATTACAATTTACTTTTAAATAGTAATTCATTGAATGATGGATTAGTTTACGGAAGTATAACATTAAAGAGATACCCAGATCACCAAGTTAGAGCCTACGCAGACCATTATGATTTCTATAGTCATAATAAATGGAACCCATTAAATTGGCCAAGAAATGGAGAGGCTTATATTGGCGGAAAGTATGCAGGTAAAGGTCAAGAGTATTTTATTAATATTTATGGCAGTACAAAGTTAACTCCAATCTTACCTTGGATAAAATGATAGTGATAAAAACAATCAAAATTTATTTATCAGCGATTTTCTTTCTCACATTGATTTTGCAAAGTTGTAGTAATGATTATTTTGAAAATTTAGGTAATGATTATTTCTATAGAGATGAAGGAGGAGAGATGAAGGATATACATTGTAAAAAAGCCAATGGCGGTGAAATACCCGCCACAGTTGTAGCCTATGATTTTGATGATGATTTTATTATAGCGAAGCAAAAGCCTAAATTACCACAAGACCCACTATACGACAAAGATTATAAATACAATAGAGGAGATAAAGAGTTTTATTACTGGCTAATTGCAAAAAATAAAAACCTTGTTTTAGGACCTTTCAATCTTGAAGAATTTAATATCCAAAAAAATAAGTACAAAGTATCGAGTGAATTAATATTGAAATAGTAAAAAGCCACCGATTAGGTGCCCAGCACGGTCTATTCGCTTTTTAATATATAACGGGTTGCTAATAAGAAAATAAATAACAAATTATTAAAACTATTTTGAATAAATTTTATACAAATAAATGCAATGTTATCCGATAACAAAACTGTCTCTCCCTTCGGAATGGTAATGTCAGGTCGCTCTTACTCAAGCCCAGTCTATCGATATGGGTACAATGGGCAGGAAAAGGATGATGAGGTGAGCGGTGAAGGAAATACGAATACGGCGGAATATTGGGAATATAATACGAGGTTGGGAAGGAGGTGGAATATTGACCCATTGACAAGTAAATATCCAGGTATGTCGCCATACGCTTTTTGTTATAACAGCCCTATAAATGTAGTTGATCTTGATGGTAGGGAAGGTATAGTAGTTTCAGGTTCACCAGGTGACCATAAGAACCGTGACCACTTTTTAATCAATGGACTTGACAGAGCAAAAGCAGCTCAGAAACATACTCAACGTCAAGGTGAAGGTATCACTTGGATGGTTTATAATGATAAAGAAAATGGATATACTAAAGAGCAAATAGACGTCTATACAAAAAAAGCAGCGGAGAGTGGAATTGTCTCGTCCTGAAAAAAGTTTACACTTTTGGGTTAATAATCCTGTTACAAGTTTACACATTTTTTTTAATCCTGAATACCATTTACATTTGACGAACTGGATGAAGCGGAAACGAGCTCTGCTGAGGAGCAACTCGCCA
>CAIUDH010000081.1 GCA_903897855.1 uncultured Bacteroidota bacterium
CCAACACCCTATGAACCCTCTATCTCAGCAATATCCGCAACTTTTTTGGGATGTAGATATCGTTAAATTAGATTGGGAGAAACATCAGCTACTGATTGTAGAGCGCGTTATTGAGAGAGGGAATTATCATGCTTTTCAACTTACCGAAGCGCATTATGGTAAGGAAGGGATGGGACAAATTATTAGAAGGCTCCCCTTCCTTGTACCAAAAGACATTTCATTTGTACATACCTATTTTAAGATTCCGTTGAACGAATTAAAATGTTACACAAGGAAACCGTCGACCATGAACTTTTAAAGCTCACCTGCGAGCTTCTCAAACAACCTGCGTTAGAGAAGTTTGTGTTGGTTGGAGGCACAGCCTTATCTCTGCAAATAGGACATCGTAGGAGCATTGATATCGATCTCTTTTCGTCGACACCATTTAATGTTGAAGAAATGGTTTCTTTCCTTCAAAACGAATTTGATTTTAACAATCAAAATCAATTTAAAAACAGTTTATTGGGAAGTATACGGAATATTAAAGTAGATATTATAAGCCACCAATACGCTTGGCTAAAACCTGCCCTTGAGGAAGATGGGCTTAGGATGGCAGGATTAGAGGATATTGCCGCCATGAAGTTAAACGCCATTGTTGGAAATGGCAGCAGGTTAAAAGATTTTGTAGATATAGCGTATTTAACCTCTAGGTTTTCACTCCAGCAAATGTTGCAGTTCTATGAAACAAAGTATCCACTAAATAATTCGATGATGGCCATTAAATCATTGAATTGGTTCGATGATATTAATTTTGATGTCGACATTCAGTACACCAATAATTCGATTTCTTGGACTCTCATTAAATCCAGAATTATTGAAATGATACAACAGCCTCAACAACTCTTTGCAGCATTGTAAAATGTAACCCCTCAACCAACTGTTGTTGGTGATGCTTTAACTAGGCTTTGACCAACACCCATAACGGCGAACGAAAAAACTAATTTACATTTACTAAATACTAAACACCTTCTATTTCGTGATCGAACAAAACACCTCCTATTACACCGAAATCTCTCCAAAGAAAACCTGGACCGGGTTAAACTTTAAGGAGGTATGGAAGTTTCGTGATCTGCTTTTGCTTTTTGTGCGACGCGATTTTGTTTCCGTTTACAAGCAAACCATCCTAGGCCCTATCTGGTTTTTTATTCAGCCTGTGCTTACCACGGTGACCTTTGTTTTTATTTTTGGAAACCTGGCTCAGCTCTCGCCCGATGGGTTGCCCAAGGTATTGTTTTTTATGAGTGGCGTCGTATGCTGGAATTATTTCTCCGAATGTATCAATGCCACGGCCAATACCTTCACCAAAAATGCCAACCTCTTCGGTAAAGTATATTTCCCGCGTATCATTGCACCATTATCGGTAGTGGTATCCAACCTCATTAAATTTGGAATTCAGTTTCTTTTATTTATCGCCATTTACCTCTATTTTATTTTTGTTAAAGGGGTTCATTTTAATATCAATGTCTGGATTTTTAGTTTCCCGCTTTTAATTTTGTTGATGGCGTTATTGGGTTTAGGCTTCGGCCTCATCATCACCGCCCTCACCACCAAATACCGTGATCTTGCGTTCCTGGTGACTTTCGGGGTGCAGTTGCTGATGTATGCCACGCCGGTAGTTTATTCGTTGGATAAGCTCACCCAGAAGCTCGGCGATAAATACCGTTGGATTATCGAACTCAACCCCATGACCCATGTTATTGAAACCTTCCGTTATGGATTTTTTGGAGAAGGCTCGGTGAGCATTGCCGGATTAATGTATTGCTCTGTTTTTGCCCTTGTCTTGTTTCTGTTTTCCTGGATGGTGTTTAACAGGGTAGAGAAAAATTTTATGGATACGGTGTGAGGATGACAGCAGCATGGTTGGAGGGACCTGAGTCTTGGGTATTTCCTCCGCCGATATTGGCGTTCGCCAACGCCGAGGTGAAGCACCACCAACAACAGGTGGATCCCTAAGAATAAATTAACACTTTTGTATTAACGATTCACTCAATATGTTTCATTACTAAAAACAAAGTGTTTAAATAAAAATTGCATAACTCCTACTCTTCTTTACCTGTTACGGAATCTGAAATCGTTGAGTTTAAGGTTACTTTCAATGCTGAGGCTATTGAAACGATTGTCGCCTTTTCAAACACAAAGGGCGGTACGGTATATATAGGCATTACCGATTTGGCAGAGGTAAAAGGCGTTCAATTAGGGAAAGAGACGATCGCTCAATGGATCAACGAAATTAAGAGCAAAACAGTGCCACAGCTTATTCCAGATATGGAACTTATTATATCTGAAGGAAAAACGATTGTAGCGATTCGAATTGGAGAGTATCCAGTGAAACCAGTAGCCATACGTGGCAGGTATTTCAAACGAGCGCATAATTCAAATCATCTAATGTCGGCTAGAGAGGTTACCGACATGCATCTTCAGACGGTTAATTCTAGTTGGGATTTTCACCCTCGGCAAGGCAAGTCAATTTTTGATATAGAGTTGGAAAAAGTAAAAAAAGTCATAGAGATTATAGCGAAGAGGAATGAAAATCCATTCATTGAAGGGGTTTCAGAGTTCTTAAAGAAGTACGAATTATTGAATGAAGATACGATTACCAATGGTTGCTATCTCCTCTTTAGTAAGGGTGTTAATTTGTACACGACCATTGAGTTGGGCCATTTTGCCTCTGAAACTACCATTAAGGATAGCATCTCAAGTTCCACCGACATCCTTACTCAAGTCGATGAGGTTATTTCCTTCATTAAGAAACATATTAACAAAGAGATCATTATTACAGGGGCCGTAGAAAATGTTCAGCGATGGCAATACCCACTAGAAGGGATAAGGGAGTTGGTGTTAAATATGATTATACACCGTGACTATTCTTCTACTGCCGACGCCATTGTGAAAATTTTTCCTGACTATATCGAGTTTTATAATCCCGGGGTATTACCCGCCTCAATTACAATGGAACAATTACTAAGCAATGATTATGTTTCGTTCCCTCGCAATAGACAGATAGCTAAAATTGTGAAGGAGATTGGGTGGATTGAAAAATATGGCACCGGAATAAAAAGGGTGCAGAGGCTCCTCGCAGAACATGGCTTACCACCACCTTCCTTTAAAATTGTGCAATCAGGATTTTATGTTAAAGTAATTGGCTCAATAAAAACTACCCAAGAAACTACCCAAGAAACTACGGAGAGGATAATTGAGTTGTTGCGTGCTAACCCTAAAAGCAGTAGAAAGTTGTTGGCTGAAATTTTAACTAATGTTTCTGAAGATGGCGTAAAGTACCACCTAAATAAACTAAGTAGGGCCAATAGAATCGTTAGGGTGGGTTCAACCAAAGGAGGATATTGGAAAGTGCTTTAGCACTGAATTGTAGAATGAGTAGAAGGCAGGAGTTTAGCAAGGTGCACGTTTCGGAAACAGAATTTACCGAATGGGGGAATTTTCAGAATGAATACAAGAGTCGTAATTTTTCAAAGAAACAGATGGCCCTCGTTGAATATTAGTAATGCCATAATGTAAATCCTAAAATTCTGAAAATCCTTATTCCACAATTTGTTTAGTTTTCAGAACGAGCTCAGTTGCTGCACATCAATGATAAAACACAACCTACATAAGGTGTGATGAATATCCATTCAATATACCATCGTTTACCTTACCAGCCGAGACGTTAAATATGAACAAATAAGTATTTAGGGTCGTAACCATAAAATAGGCTTTGAAAAATAGTAAATTCGTGGTTATAAGCCTAAATACATTTTAAGGGGTTACGCATAAACACATTGCCGATTTTTTACTGATGGATGAATATTGATTTCTAATCGTTTGTTGCTCAACGAGGCGTACCCATTGCCAAGAAGCCTAAACTCTTATAACCCGAAACGAATAATTCACTATACACTGTACCTCCCCGCCCCATGACCCCCATTATCGAAGTAACGAACCTCAGCAAGCAATACCGTCTTGGCACCATTGGCACCGGCACGGTATCGCACGATTTGAACCGCTGGTGGCACCAGGTGCGAGGCAAGGAAGATCCGTATTTAAAGATAGGGCAAGCCAACAGCCGCGCCCGGAAGGGCGATAACGAGTATGTATGGAGCCTGAAGGACATCAATTTCACGGTGAATGCCGGGGAGGTGCTGGGTATCATAGGCAAGAACGGGGCAGGGA
>CAIUDH010000082.1 GCA_903897855.1 uncultured Bacteroidota bacterium
TAATATCTTTAATGTCGGGGTTTTAAATTTGACTAACCCCAATCCAAGATATCTTATCCCAGTAGTATTTCATGTGTTCCATGATGGTGGGGCAGGTAATATTTCTGATGCACAAATTGACAGTCAAATGGCAGTAATAAACCGGGCTTATGCATCTACCAATATCCAATTTGCATATGCAAAGACAAAACCAAATGGTACATTTTTTTCGGGTATTAATAGATATAACTTACCAAGTAGAATTAATTATGCTACGAAAGGTAATGCCTTTTCAATTTTAGATTCCATTATGTATCCTGGATGTAGTTATTTAAATATAATGATCTGTGATACCGTCCATGATGGTGATAAAAAGCACTATCCAAAGTTACATTATATGCATTAGAACACGAATCACTTACAATCGTAGGTAAGGTTTCTACCAATGGTTGCGCGTTATCACATCGACGGTAGATCACTAATGAAATTTCAAAGGTATCATTGGCCAGACTTCGCCAACTAGCATCCATACCAAGCAAATTATCCGCTTTTACTTCAAATGTGCTTGAAATAATTAAAATCCAAAATATAATTAATTTATAGAAGTTATTCACTAATCAAGTATACAACAAAAGTAATAATGGTTGCAAAAAATAATTGGCTTCTGAAAACCTTGAGCTAATATCAATTTTGAAATCCACAATCTGATTATCACTCCACCACTAACTTCCTCCAATTATCCTCCACCAAATTATAGCCCTGCTCCCGACTTATCTCAACAAAACATTTATCAAGTTATCCCAATGAAGAAGTAAATCAATTCTGGTTAGGCCTTAAGCCCCAACAATCAGAGTGCCTTTTTTTAATTGGGAAAAGAAATTATATTTGCATTAACCAAGCTGTGAATACATATATGAAAAACAAAATTCTAATCCTCGTACTTTTATTCTCCTTCGGCTTTGTCCGCTCCCAGGATTGCGCGTATATCGTGAATAAAACCGATAGCGTCAGCGGTAAGAATATATTAACAGAACCTCGGGGGCTATACTGGAATTTAAAAGGAGTTACCATTAGCACTAGTATGGGAATGGAAGACAACTCCTATTTCCTAGTACTTGACTACGCCAAAGTAAGGATGCATGGACCGCCAAAATTTTTTAGTGTTCGAAAGAATAATATACTAAGCCTGGTTCTTGAAAATGGGGAGATTTTTAATCTTTTAGCAATAAACGATGTCTTTTCTAGAAACGAATCGGAAGAGGTGAAGATCGTGAAGACCAATCCACAGAATGGCTTTAAGACAGTCGAATATCAACTTCAGTGGAAAAGCGAGTTGAAAAACGCCCGATATAAAGTGACGAAAAAGCAATTGGTGCAGCTTTCTAAATCGCCGGTGGTTTCTTTCGAATGGAACAAAATTGGATCCGGCGATAAGATGTTCAAGGACGACTATGATGTAAAGAAAAAATACCTGGGTTCATATCAATACCTGGCTAAATGCATTATGTAATCCATTTTAGCGAACCCGGCTTTTTGTGATCTGATTGTAAATCGTTAGCATCATGTGGACCCAATATTGATAATATGGTATTGACCCAATCATTGGAAAAATCGGCAGCATTGACTATAGCCCTAATGCCGTCATAACTTATATATTTGCACAACTGCGGTAGCTCGGGTGCACTTGGCAAGTCTGCCTCTATTATAAGTAGTCGTGTTTAAAAATGCCGGCTCCAAATAAATCAAAGAAAATTTATGTCACTTAACACAGAAAAGAGTTTAGAAATTACAGATAAAGCAAATTGGATTAACAAGGAACAATTTGATTTTTATTCGTCATTAGACAATCCTAATCATTCGTTAACCACTGAAATAGATTGTACTTTTTGTTATCAGGAAGCCAAAGCTAACGGGTACTCTTTTTTCGCTTCTTATCTATATCGTTCATTATGTGTTGCCAATGATATTGAAGAGTTTAAACTGCGAATTAAGGGCGATCAAATTGTTAAAGCAGCTACCCTAAATGGAGGCTCTACCGTTTTACGGGCTGACCATAGTTTTGGATTTGCCTTCATAGAATTTTATAAAACATTTTCTAAGTTTACCGAAAACGTTAAAAATACTAAAATCAGGATTGAGAACAAAAAAGGGCTTTGTGTGGATGAAACAGCAGGCAAACTAAATGTAATTTATTACTCTGTGATTCCTTGGATTCATTTTAGCGGATTAACTTTTGCTGAAAACATTAAAACGCCTACAGGCATACCGATGATAACTTTTGGCAAACTACGGAACTTGAATAATAGATTTACGCTTCCTATTTCTATCAATGTTCATCATGGCTTAGTTAATGGCTATGCGTTAGGTAATTACTTAGAGAAGTTTCAAGATTTATTAAACTCGAAAATTTAAAGAACACCCTCTCTTGTCGGCTCCTTCGTTTACAGTAGGCATAAAAACTTAAGTGCTTCATATGAAAGTGGGTGCTGAAAATTACCGCCTTCGCCAGGCAGCAAACCGCAAGGAGAACCTCTTCACTCGTTAATCCCATTTAATAATTAATCCAAATCTACGCTTGCCAATTATAATTTTGAAGCTCCCGGTTCGACGAACCATCAGCATAAAAATTCATTACAGCATACGCTGGGTCACATTGATGATAGCTTCCTTTCCACCAGGCCCCTGCTACCGCCCCGTTGCAGTAATAGTCAATGCCAAGATAATTTACATGATCGACTAAATGTATATGGCCACTTAAACAAACTTTGATATTCTTAGTTGCGAAAAAAAGTTTGGTGAGTTTTGAAGCATCGGCATGTAAACAATTATCAGGAACCCTCCAGTTCGTATCAGCATGATTATTGCCATCGAAGAGGGTACAAATAGCCAGAATAGGGATATGTGAAACAATACAAATAAATATATCTTCCGGGGTGTTTTTTAATTCCATTTCTAGCCAGTTATATTGTTCATCATCGAGATTTCCGTAATAGCCCGGAACACTCTTACGACCATGAATACTGTCGAGTACAATAAACTTCCAGCCTTGCTTGATAAAACTATAATATGGAACCGGTAACTGATATTCCTGCATGGCCCACTTTTTCGCATCCTTATGTCCACCATCAGGCAACGCAAATGAATACAAATCATGATTCCCGATACAATGATAGGTTTTTAGATTATTATGATCGTTAATTACCTTGTGGAAAGTGTCCCATTGCGACTGAATTTTACTTTTCGAAAGCTCCACTTTATTGAGAATGGCATCGCCACCATTCATGATGAAATCAACCTTGGCGTCGGCTTCATTTACTGCGGTAAGCGCCTTTGCCATCCCCGTTTCTGCCACCTTTCCAGGGAACACATGGATATCGGTAAGGTGAGCCATGCGCAGGGGTTTTGAACTGAAATTTGATTGACCGGTATCAGGCTTTAGGTTGGCTGAGGAGAAATTAAAGGCTTCTAGTTTTGTGGAGAGAAGCGCACTTGAACCTAAAATTCCTAAGGTTTTGAAAAACGATTTGCGACCCTGATTTAAAATATTCAAACGCGGTTATTTTTGTGAATGATCTAAGTATCTTTTCAGTGCAAAAGAAACGAAGCAGTGTTATTGAATGTTTATTCTAAGTTTAACAATAAAATACATTTAAGCTTCTTCGACAATCGATTTCACTTTTTAAACTTTCCGAAACTAGGCTCTCCTGAGTTAATGTTTACATTAGTATACCATAATTTGGTATGCCAATAAAAGATAGCCGAGCAAAAGGATCAGGTGATTAATGGATAATACAATTCTGGAAATCAAGGTCGAGGAGTCTTCTAAGGCAAAGGTATAGAGGTACGCACAGAGTATCCAAAGTGGAACATTTACAGCATTCACACTGAATATCGAAATTACAGTGGAGCTGAAAAACAGAACCGCTACAAACCTTTGATATCCGACATTCATGACTTTAGATTGTTTCAAACCGGTTATCATACCAATTATTTTGAAATGTTTAGAAAAGTAGTTGGTTGCAATTTTTTAGGCATTTACAAGTCCTGATTCTACCCTATCCAAGTCAGAATAAAGTTGAATCAGCTGCTTCTTAATTTCATGCTTCGAGAATTGTGAAATCAATGTTTTTGAAATTTTCAATCCATCTTCATAAGCCTCTTTATCATCCATAAGACTTTTTACTTGCTCCACAAATTCATCATTATTATTCGCCTTCAAATAGTTGTTTTTATACAACAAACTATATTCAAGTATATTGCGATAAATGACTGGCATGCCTGAAGCCGCTGCTTCCATCGGTGCAAGCGGACAATTTTCCTGGTAAGATGGGAAAATAAATAAATCGGCGGCGGCGTAGATACACGCCATGTCGGAAAATGGGAATAGCCCTGAAAATTTTATATTCGATGGAGCACTGGCAATTTGCCTGTTTAACCGAAGTATCCCTTCTGTAAGTATTCCAAACGGACGCCCTCCGATCCAACGAAATTCTGCACCAGGAACTTTTTTGCCAATTTCGATAAAATCTTCACAGCCTTTTCTGCCTTCTAGTTGTCCAACCCCTAACACACAAAAATCGTTCTCTTGTAATCCAAGTAAGGCTCTTCCTTTTTTTCTAAGTTCAGGGTTACGTTTCCAAGTATCTAAGAGAATAGGATTGTCCAACCTTAAGATGGTTGTTTTAGCACCTAAATCTTTGATCACCTGCTCTACCATCGGACTTATGGCAATACAAACATCCGCATAAGAGAAAACCTTTTTGAAATACCATCTTACCAAAGGCATCAGAATTTTGGCCGCCGGAATTGAACCTTTGATGGAATCAGGAATAACATGTACGGTGAGAATTTTTCTTTGCCTGTAGCGCAATCCTCTTAAAAAATAATAAGGACCATAGGTGTGGCTATGCATGATATCACCAACCCCTTCATTATTAATTACCACCTCCAAATCAGGATCCTCCCTTAAGAGTTCAACGCAATTTAAGAAAGCGGTATTAACCCCTTCCCCTTGCATGTTAAGTATTTTTGTTTCGGAGCAAACATTAATTTTCATTAGAACAAACCATTAAGTGTAACGATGCAAAACTAAAATGCGAATATTTCGTTTGAGTTAAGTTTATTCGTTCAAGTGATTAAGTTTGGCCATGTAGGATTAGCGAATCATCTCTTACCTATCTCGTTATACATATGGTTGTTCGCAAAAAAAACGCTCTCCCAAATTTTGGAAGAGCGCAGGTAAATAGGAAGGAAGTTTAAACTTAACAATAGTAGTAAACATAATAACAGTTGCCATAACTGTTACAATAAAGATAATAGCAAACAGCGCCACGAGTTTTAGAATCTACATCCTTTAAGCTTTTAGCATACGCAGTCGACTTCTGGTTCAACAAATCAGCTTCAGCCTGGGTGAGTACTTGACCGGCAGTGAATTTGGTTTTGTCAACGGTAACTTCAACGGCAGCAGCACCGCGGCTTTTTTCAGGACCATTAGCAACCACGGCTAAAAATCCAACATCTGCTTTCGACAAGGCATTACCTGCCGTAAATTTAGAGATGCTGGTAGCGTCTTTCATGGTTCCTCCTTGAGCAAACGAATAAGAAACTGCGAATAATACAATGGTGAATAATACAAATACTTTTTTCATGACTAGATAATTGTTTAAAAGGGTTTAGATTAATTTTTTAATTATACAAGTTTATAACATTTCGAACTAACTCGTAAATCAATTCTGAAAAATAACCAAAATTTACCCTAATAAACGTAGGCTTCATACCCTAAAATACGTAGAGATTGAAAGCCTTTTATTAGAAACTTGCCGAGATACGAATGACCTCTTCTCTTAATAATTGACACTGCTCCAGGTGAATTTTCTGATTCGGTATTAATTATGAAGTATGACGCAAATCATAGTTTTAGCATTCGATAAAAAATACATTTGCTTTAAATGAGTTAAAATATGTCATACGATTTTAGAGATTTATCAGTCACAAATATTTCCGTTATCGGCGCAGGTCAAATTGGTCCAGACATCGCCTTACATTTTGCAAAATCGCTTTCGCCTTATAATGTCCATGTAAACATCATCGATATCTCGCCCGAAGCGCTGAGCAAAGCAGAAGCAAAAGCAAATAAAAAAATACAGAAAGGGCTAGAGTCAGGGGCTTTCAAGCCTGAGCAAGCAGATAGGATTAAAAGCTCAATGGTCTTTTCTTCCGATTATGAGAGGGTGCGTGGCTCACAAATAGTGGTGGAGGCGGCAACCGAAGATGAGAACATCAAGGATAAAATTTTTCGTCAGGTAGAATTACTTACCGACGAGAAGTGTATCTATCTGTCCAATTCTTCTCATATGCAGCCGGAAGTAATTTTCCGTAATATCAAAAACAAGTCACGATGCCTTGTAGCTCATTATTTTTTTCCGGCAGAGATCAATCCGGTGGTTGAATTAATTCCTTCAGAAGACACCGAACCCGATTTAACAACCCTGCTACTCGCCTTTTATGAGTCGATAGGGAAAGTGCCAATAAAAGTAAACAGTTCTTATGGGTATGCCATCGACCCCATTTTTGAAGGTTTATGCCAAACAGCGATTCTCTGTTTTGAAAAAGGATGGGGTAGTGAAAAAGAAATTGATGCAGCCGCGGTGAAAGCCTTGGGCTTGGGCGTTGGTCCATTTACGGCACTTAATTTAACTGGAGGAAACCCCATTACAGCCCATGGACTTGACGAGATGGGCCGACTACTTCTGCCTTGGTTTAAAACACCCCAAACACTTCAACATAAAACACTGAATAAAGAAGCTTGGAACATCGCTCAACGTGGAGAAGTAGTAGTACTCTCGCCCGAAATGGAAACGAAGTTAATCGCCGAATTTCAAGGCGCCTATTTCGCACTTGCTTCCTTTATTCTTGAACTCGAAATAGTTGATATTAACGACTTAAATATGGCTTGCGAAATTTCGCTATCCATAAAATCGCCTTTCTCTTTCATGAATAAATTGGGAATTGAAAAGTCATACGCCTTAGTGGAAAAATTCTGTGCGGCGCATCCCGATTTCGCCTTCCCTAAAATAATGGATGAAACAAAAAGTGCTGGCAGCTGGAAATTAAAAGACATCGTGGCCACCACCGTGGATGAGGTGCTTGTAATGACCATTCGTCGGCCTAAAGTTTTAAATGCATTGAATCTGGAGGTGCTCGATCAAATTAAAAACGAATTAGAAAAAGTAGTGGATGACCCTTCCATCAAGGCCGCGGTAATCACTGGCTTCGGCACTAAAGCGTTTGTTTCGGGAGCCGATCTAAATATGCTTGCCGCCCTCAAAACCCCGGAAGAAGGATACCTTAACTCCCATACTTTTCAAAAGGTTTTAAATTACATTGAGAGCTATCCCAAACCCATTGTTTGTGCCTTGAATGGCTTTGCATTTGGTGGTGGAAATGAGCTGGCCATGGCCTGCACCACACGTATCTGCAAAAAAGGGTTGCCCCTCTTAGTTTGCCAACCGGAAGTGAATCTAGGTTTCATTCCAGGCGCCGGTGGTACCCAGCGTTTGCCTCGCATTATTGGCCTTGAGAGAGCTTCTGAAATTCTTCGTACCGCAAGAAACGTGTCGGCCAAAGAGGCGGCTGAAATTGGATTAGTGCATCAAGAGGCTTCAGGCGATTTGTTGGTGGAAGCCATACAACTGGCCAAGCAAATTGCGTCGGGGTCGGTAAAACCAAGAACGATATCGCATGAACCCATGATTCATGGTGAGCAACCAAGCCCTCTTGAAATTGGTCACTTAAGTAAAAAAATAGACGAAATATTAGTGCGGGCCATCTATCATGGATCGCGAATGAATTTGATTGATGGACTGGATTATGAGTCGAGAATGTTTGGAGCGTGTTTAACCACGGAGGATATGAAAATAGGACTGGAAAATTTTAAAACCAACGGACCTAAAACAAAAGCGATTTTTATTCATCAATAAAATTCGCCACCGTTAATAAAATAAGAAGCCTTTTTATTACACTAATTTTTTAAACCCAAAACCAACTCACACATGGAAAAGATCAAAAAAATTTACCTCGCGGAAAAAGACATTCCGCATCAGTGGTACAACATTCAGGCCGACATGCCGAATCCGATGCTGCCGCCACTGCATCCGGGAACGTTACAACCCATTGGGCCTGAAGACCTCGCGCCTTTATTCCCCATGGAACTCATTAAACAAGAGGTGTCCAAGGAAAGATGGATTGACATTCCAGACGAAGTAAGGGAGGTTTACAAAATATGGCGTCCCTCGCCTTTATATAGGGCTTATGGGCTTGAAAAACTGCTCGATTCTCCCTCAAAGATTTATTATAAGTACGAAGGAAACAGTCCTTCGGGCTCGCATAAACCCAACACTGCTGTACCACAAGCCTACTATAATAAGATGGAAGGCGTAAAAAAGATTAGTACCGAAACCGGTGCCGGTCAATGGGGCAGTGCCCTGAGTTTTGCATGCCAGCATTTTGGAATTGAGTGCGAAGTGTATATGGTTAAAATAAGCTATAACCAGAAACCATATCGTAAGTTGCTCATGAACACATGGGGTGCCACGGTAATTGCATCGCCAAGCGATAGAACCCAAGCCGGGCGACAAATACTTGCTGCAAATCCAAACTCGAATGGGAGTTTAGGAATCGCTATTTCCGAAGCGGTAGAAGTAGCGGCTACCAGTGGCGACAGCACAAAATATGCCTTGGGTAGTGTGCTTAACCATGTGTTAATGCATCAAACCATTATAGGACTAGAAGCGGAAAAGCAATTTGAGATGGCTGGCGATTATCCAGATATTGTGATTGCACCCTTTGGAGGCGGTTCTAATTTTGCAGGTATTTCATTCCCCTTCCTTAGACACAATTTTACCTCGGGCAAAAAAACAAGATTTATTGCCAGTGAGCCAGCCTCTTGTCCGAAATTAACCAAAGGCCAATTTCGATACGATTTTGGAGATACCATAGGCATGACCCCTTTATTACCGATGTTTACATTAGGTCATAATTTTATGCCTGCCCCAATCCACGCTGGTGGATTACGTTATCATGGTGCAGGAGCCATCGTGAGCCAATTGCTTAAGGATAAATTCATTGAAGCCCAATCGTTTCAACAAATAGAATGTTTCGAAGCTGGTGTGTTGTTTGCTAAAGCAGAAGGCATTTTACCGGCACCAGAAGCAACCCACGGAATTGCCAATGTAATTCGCGAAGTAAATCGCGCCAAAGCGGCAGGCACGTCGGATACGATACTCTTCAACTTATGTGGGCATGGCTATTTCGACATGAGTTCATACCAAGACTATTTCGATGGCAAATTGGTGGATCACCATTTTACGGATGATGAATTATATGCAAATCTCCGGGAATTAAATACTCCAACCATCCCTGCTTAACAATCAACATACAGCTCTCATCATTCTTAGAACCTGATGAGAGCTGTTTTTATGCTCCCTAAAATATTATAAAATTGACAAGATTCAAATTAGGTATTGATATTGGAGGAACCTTCACCGATTTGATATGTGTCTCATCGGAAGGCAAGACAAGTGTGCATAAAACCCTCTCCACACCACAAGACCCCTCTATTGGTTTTATCCATGGCATTCGTGAAGTGGCCGCCATGACTGGAATGACTTTTGAAAATTTTATTGCTTCCATTGACACCATCGTGCATGGCACCACCGTTGCTACCAATGCATTATTAACCCTTAAAGGGGCCAAGACAGCACTCATTACCACCCAAGGTTTTCGTGATGCCTTAGAAATGAGAAGAGGCATTAGAGAAGAACAATTCAATAATCATTATAAAAATGTGGCTCCCCTAGCTCCACGATACCTAAGGTTTACCGTGGATGAGCGCATTGATTCGGAGGGAAAGGTGTTGACAAAATTCAATCCCAAAACACTCTTACCCATCATTGAAAAAATTAAAGAAGAGCAGGTTGAGTCGGTGGCCGTTTGTTTCATGAATTCATTTAAGAATGCGACACATGAAAAACAAGCCATCGCATTTTTAAGAAAAAACCTGAAAAATATATTTGTGACTGCCTCCTTTGAGGTGCTGCCTTCTATTCGTTTTTACGAACGCGTGAGCACCACCGCGGTAAGCGCTTTTGTAGGCCCCATTGTGGCAAGGTATCTCGACAACCTCACTCAAAAATTAGAGCATGTTAACTATCAAGGAACACTACTCATCATGCAGTCGAATGGCGGAGTCGTGGTACCCGAACAGGTGAAAAAAAATCCTGCTGTCACTGTTTTATCAGGGCCGGCAGCAGCACCAACGGCAGGTGCCTTTTATGCGAAGATGCTCGGCTACAAAAATTGTATCACCGTAGATATGGGTGGAACAAGTTTTGATGCTGCGATTGTGATCGAGGGTGAATGTGTGACGAGTACCGAAGGTAAAATAAACAGGTATCGTATTGCACTTCCATCGCTCGATATTATAACAATAGGCGCCGGAGGGGGAAGCATCGGCTGGATCAATGAAGGTGGGCTGTTGCAGATGGGGCCACAGAGTGCGGGAGCCTTGCCTGGCCCTGTTTGCTATGAACGTGGCGGAGTAGCACCTACCTGTACCGATGCCGACATCATACTTGGTTATCTCAATCCGGATTTTTTTGCTGGCGGAAAATTGAAACTGAACAAAGCGAAAGCAGAAAAAGCAATCAAGGTAGAACTGGCCGAAAAACTTGGAATGTCGACGCTCGAAACGGCTGCCGGCATGTATCGTATTATTAATAGTAATATGGCACAGGGGGTTCGTGAAATTTCAGTGGAACGAGGTTATGACCCCAGAGAATTTTTATTCATCGTAGCCGGAGGAGCTGGGTCGATCCACTCCTCGGAAATCTGCAAGGAGCTGGAAATACCCATGTTCCTGGTTCCTAACGTATCCTCTATATTTTGTGCAGCGGGCATGCTCCTGGGCGACTTAAAACACGATTATATTCGTTCTTACTATACCACCTTTAAAAATATTGACAAGAAGAATTTTCTCTCCTTGTTTAACGAAATGAAAGCGGAAGGTTTAAAGGCTTTAGTAGGAGAAGAAGGAGTGGCCTCGAATCGGATTTCATATCATCCGACCCTTGATATTCGTTACCTGGGACAATACCACGAGGTTCAACTTGAAACCAACTGGGATGACATCCTGAAATTTAATCTTAAAAATATATTCGAAGCCTTTCATCAAGAACATAATAGACAGTTTGGATATTCACTTCAAGAAGAAGCAACAGAGATGGAGCTCATCAATGTGCGTTTAAGAGTGGTAGGGAAAACAGAACGGCCCAAATTTCTCTCTCTCGAAACCACCGCCATCAAATTAACAGAGGCTCTAAAAGAGCATCGAAAAGTTTATATCCCCGAACTGAAACGGATGAAAAATATTCCTGTCTATGATGGCGACATGCCTCTATTCGGTTCGACAATTGAGGGTCCTTGTGTCATCGAGAAAATTACCACCTCTATTTTTGTCAGCGAAAATTACAACTGTGTGGTCGATTCGTATGGATCGTTTTTGGTGTATGAAAAGAAAAAATTTCCTTTAGGTTTTCAATTAAACAAAAAAGAAAATGAAAATAGATAAGATACTTGTTTCAATTTTCCAGAGAGCCTTCAAATCGATAACGGAGGAGATGAGTATCTCACTCACCAAAACCACGCGCTCGCCCATCTTATGCGAAGCGAAAGATTTTGTTACCGGCTTATATGATGCTAAAGGACAGATGCTGGAACAAAAAGAAAACTTGCCGATACTTTCTTTTTCACTGGGCCCGGTATGTAAGGTAATTCTTGAACAATATGGAAAAGATATTTATGAGGGTGATGTGATTATCCATAATGACGTTTTTTCCATGGGCAATCAGAATAATGATGTCGCGATCTTTAAACCTATTTTTTATCAGAATTTATTGGTGGGATGGTCGGCGGCCAAAGGACACCAGGCCGATATTGGAGGAGCTGTGCAAGGTGGATACAACCCCAATGCCACTGAAGTTTGGCAGGAGGCGATACGGATACCCGCGGTGAAATTATATGAGAAAGGGGTTCTGCGTAAGGATGTTTGGAATTTAATTTTTGCCAATGTCAGATTGCAAATGGTTCAGGAAGATATCAAGGCTCAAATTGGGGCTTGTACGCTCGGGGAGCGACGTTTAGAAGCTTTTGTTGAGAAATATGGCTTAACTGTTTTTGAAGCCCATAAGGTGGCCTTATTCGATGCCACAGAAAAAATGATGCGTGCCGAAATAAAAAATATTCCCAACGGCATTTATAAGGGAGGCAGTACGGTTTACTATGATGGAAAACATTTGGGAAGTAAATTCGCTATTCGTACCGAGATCACCGTCAAAAACGAGGACATCATTTTCGATTTTTCAAAGTCGTCGCCACAAACAAAAGGTTTTGTGAATGGAACTTATACCTCTACCTGCTCGGCAATAACACTCACCTTTCTTCAAATGGTGAATCCAAACATTCCACATAATGAAGGAATGATCAAACCTCTTAAATATATCGTACCCGAAGGAACTATTTTAAACGCTTCCTACCCTGCCGCCACCACTTTCGGCAATCATTTATGCCCTCAGGTGGCCGATGCCATTTTTAAGGCTCTAGGGCCTGCTGTTCCTGAGCGTATTACCGCCGGCTGGAACCATCTGTTGTGCTCTCTCTTTACAGGCAATCATCCACGCACAGGAAAAAAATATGTCGATATCTGTTTCCTGGGTTTGAAAGGTGGGAGCGGCGCCATGAAAGGCGACGATGGCTATGACCATATTGGTATGATCGATGCTTCTGGGGGGGTGCTCGATCAGGATTATGAGATGTACGAACAACAAACACCGCACCTTATCATACAACACGAATACCTCTGCGACTCTGGCGGTGCCGGGCAGTGGCGGGGTGGCCTCGGTACCTCAACACAAATAATGCTGCGAGGCGATGATACCACGATGGTTGTTTTTGGGGATGGAGATATCGAACCGAACTACGGCCTTTTCGGAGGTAAAGGGAGTGTGCTGAATAAAATTGAACTGAAATATAAAAACGGCAAAAAAACAATCCCGTTGAATAAAGATATGCTCCATGGCATCCCTCGTAATACCCTGTACACGCAGATTGCAGGAGGAGGCGGTGGTTATGGAAATCCAAAAAAACGCGATCGGACAAAAATTTTGCAAGATGTTTTAAACGAAGTGGTGAGTGTGAAAAATGCAAAAAATGATTATGGCTTAATTATGAGACCCAAAAAAAATAAATAGAGATGCATCACGAAATCATTTTACCCGAAGGATGGCCTGCTCCAAAAGGTTATTCAAATGGAATATTAGCCCAGCCGGGAAGAACACTTTTTCTAGCCGGTCAAGTAGGCTGGACATCGGAAGAAGTTTTCGAGAGCGACAAGTTGGTGCCTCAGTTTGAGCAAGCATTGAAAAATATCGTCGCTATTATAAATAAAGCGGGAGGTAAACCCGAACATATTTGCAAGATGACTTGCTTTTGTAAAGACAGAGATCAGTATTTAGCCTCTCGAAGAGAATTGGGGAAAATTTGGAAAGATATCATTGGAAACCACTATCCGTGTATGAGCATGATTTTTGTAGTCGATTTATTAGACCACCCCGCATTAATTGAAATTGAAACCACCGCTGTAATTCCATAACCATAAAAAAGATGAGTCATTCAAAGAATAATTTAAACGGAGCCTTCAGGGAAGTACCCTATATGGGTGTCATATGGGTAGTGGCCGAAGCCATGAAACTAGGATATTATAATGGCCATCCCGACTGGGCTAATCTTGGTCAGGGACAGCCTGAGATTGGCGAACTCGTTGGCGCTCCTAAAAGGATCACCACATTCAGTATCGAACCTCAAGATCAAGCGTATGGCGCTCTCGGGGGCTCCCAAGAATTACGTGAAAAAATCGCAGCGCATTATAATCGATTATTCAGAAAAAAACAGGCCTCGAAATACACTGCGGATAATGTGAGTGTCGCTATGGGTGGCCGACTCATGCTTACACGAATTTTTGCTGCCATGGATAAAATCCGTCTCGGATACAAAGTGCCTGATTACACGGCCTACGAAGACATGATTAATTACCATCACAGTAAAGTAACACCGGTGCTCATTCCTACCTCTGAGAAAAATGCATTTGACATTCCTGCCAAAAAGTTTGAGCACACCTTAAAAAAACATAAGCTTGACGCCTATTTGCTGAGTAACCCTTGCAACCCTACTGGAAATGTAATCGAGGGTAAAGATTTGGAAACTTATGTTGCGGCGGCTTCCAAACTTAACTGCACTCTTATTTTTGATGAATTTTATTCTCATTTTATCTTCGAAAAAAAGAAGCCGGGCAAAGGCGCTGTTTCTGCGGCTGCGTATTTGGAGGATGTGAATACATCGCCCGTCATCCTCATCGACGGCTTAACCAAATCGTTTCGATATCCAGGTTGGAGAATGGGATGGGCTCTTGGTCCTAAAACAATGATCGACAATATTAACCGCGCTGCCAGTGCCATCGATGGCGGTCCCAGTCAGCCCATGACCAGAGCCGCCTTAAAAGTACTCGATAAAGACTATGCCGACAAAGAAACGTCGGCCCTTAGAAAGGCTTTTAGCATTAAGCGCAATTTGATGATCGAATCATTAACCAATGCAGGTATTCAATGTATGCCACAAGGCAAAGGCACCTTCTATATTTGGGGTAATATTTCAAAACTACCCAAACAGATAAATAACGCAGAAAGTTTTTTCTTCGAAGCGCTCAAACACAAAGTGATGACGGTGCCAGGCTATTTTTTCGACATCCATCCTGGCAAAAAGAAAAAAGAAAAATCAGTATTCGATTCTTGGGTTCGTTTCTCTTTTGGTCCTTCAGAAAAAAACATGATGCATGGATTGGATCGTTTAACACTGATGATATCTTCGTTTGCAAAACAAAAAATAAATAAAAAACAAAACGATGGATTTTGAACTTACCGACATACAAAAGCAAATTCAACAAACCTTCCACGACTTTGTAGAAAGGAAGGTGAAACCTGTGGCCGGTAGGTTAGATGAAGAAAAACAATTCCCTGCTATATTATTCAAAGAGCTCGGCGACTTAGGGTTTTTTAGCATGCGGTATCCAGAGGAGGCTGGAGGAAGCGGGCTGGATCATGTATCCTATATGCTAGCCGTGATGGAGATCGCAAGAGGCTCTCTCTCGCTCGCCGCTGCATGTACTATGCAATCGTTGATGGCTACCTACTTTCTGTATCGTTTTGGAGATGACGATATCAAAAAGAATTATTTTGAAGAAGCGTTGAAAGGGAATAAAATAGGGGCTATTTGCATGACTGAGCCCAATGCAGGAAGCGATTTAATGGCGATCCAAACAATCGCACAAGGCACTTCGGAAGGATTTATATTGAACGGTCAAAAAACCTGGGTTACTTCGGCGCCGGTCGCCGATTTTTTCACCGTCCTTGCCCGAACCGATAATCATGATCAACTCTCCATCTTTTTTGTGCCTTCAAATTTCGAAGGAGTGATCATTGGAAAGAGTATTGAAAAAATGGGTGTTCGCGCCTCCGTTACAAGTGAAGTCGCTTTCAACGACGTGAAACTTCCAAAGAGATATTTGCTCGGCGAAATTGGTGGAGGCACAAAATGCTTGAAAGAAATTCTTGCCGAGATACGAATTATGACCGCAGCACTTGCCATAGGAGTCGCTACCGCAGCCTATGAAGAGGCCTTGGTGTATGCCAACGAGCGTCAGCAATTCGGAAAACCCATCGGAAAGTTTCAAGCGGTACAACTCAAATTTGCGGATATGTGCGTAAAACTCGAAACCGCGAAACATTATGTTTTATATGCCGCCACACGTTGTGATAAAAACTTACCCCGTCACAAAGAGTCCATGGTTGCTAAACTTTACGCTTCCGAGTGTGCGGTGAGTATCTGCGACGAAGCATCACGAGTGCTTGCATCCTATGGCTATGCCGTGGAGTATAACCTGGAGAGGTATCTACGCGATTCGAGGTTTACTCTGATCGGAGGAGGCACCTCAGAAATACTGAAAATAAATATTGCAAAAGAAATAGGGTTATGAGTAATATTATATCATATGGAATTGGATTACCTTCTTTTAGAATAGAAGAGGATAAATTATTTCCACCAGGGGGTAAAAAAGGGATGATGCGATCTATATGCTTCTCCGATGAAGATAGTATCACCCTGGCCTATGATGCCTTATCAGACTGTTTGAAAGTCATGAATGGTGATTTAATAAAAGTCAATACTCAAATTGACGGAATCTTATTTGCTTCTTCTACTCCCCTATTTCAGAATCGTTATCACGCATCTTACCTGGCCGATTTACTAAATTTACAACAAGGCATCCTGGCCCTTGACTTCATCAATACCTCCCGAAGTGGCACCGACGCTTTACTGCTGGCCAACGAGCTCATCGATTCGGGTAAATACAAAAATATTTTGGTGGTAGCCTCGGAAGTTTGTTTTCCTGAAATAGGGAAAGAACAATCCACTCCGTTTGGTCATGGCGCTTGTGCCTTGCTTTTAAGTAATGATAAGGGAATCGCTAATATTACCAAAGCCAAATCTTACAGCGCCTCATTCGCTGAAGAATTTTCATACAAATTAAACGCCTTACAGTACGACCCTAGATTTAGTCGTGACGAAGGCTTTAAAACCAATCTCGCCGATGCTTTAACTCGTTTTGCTACAAATCCCCGAAACTACCAAGCCATCGTACTCAACGCCATGTATGCGCGTATGGCAGGGCCCCTATTTACGAAGGCTGGATTTGAGGAAACACCATTCGCAAAGGATACACTCACCGCTAAAACCGGCAACACGGGCGCCGCTCATGCTTTGCTACTTCTGATAAACGAAATAGAACAAGGAAAGAAAAATATATTACTTGCCGACTATACGAATGGCACTAACTTATTTGAAGTTCAGATTAACGAAGCTCCAGAGCACTTATCGCTTCAACAGGCACTGGCTCATTATCAACTGATCGATACGTATCAAAATTATTTATGCTTACGCAAAGCAGGAAATTTTAGTGCCCCGGAATACACCACGAGAGATATGTTTTCATCCGAGATGATGCTGCAAAGGGAGAAAGAAACATTACTCTATAGAGGCGGTTTTCAATGCGTAAAATGTGAAACTGTGTACTATCTTAGGTCGGCACGTTGTAAGCACTGCAAAGGCGATGAATTTAAAACAATTCAATTGCAAAACACGGGAACGGTTTATTCATTTACGCATGAACACTACTTCCCCTCTTCATTCCCTCCCATAACCATGGTCATCATCGATTTGGACTCGGGAGGACGAATGACAGTGCAACAAACCGATACGATGTACGCGGAGAAAAACAAAATTGAAATTGGAGCAAGGGTAAAATTAGTATTACGGAAAATGATTGAGAATGATTTAAAACCGAATTATTTCTGGAAAGCAATAGCACACGATGAGTAAACAAACGGATATCGCAATTATTGGGATTGGGGTCACAAAATTTGGTGAGTTATTTCATCAGAGTTACGACGACCTGGTGCGTGATGCTGCATTACAAGCCATCGACGATGCGTCCATCGCGATGGATGATATTGGCGCGGCATGGCTCTCCACGGCATTCCCTGAAATCGGCGTGTTTAAAGGCAGAAGCGGCATGGATTTGAGTGAGCCCTTGTCATTATACAACATTCCTGTTACCCGAGTTTCAAATTACTGTGCTTCAGGAGCCGATGCCATTCGCAATGCGATGAATGCCTTGCGCGCTGGCGAATGCGACGTGGCCTTAGCTCTTGGAGTAGAGAAACTTCGCGACCGGCAGCCACAAGATAGTATCGTAAAACTGATGGTTGAATATGGCCATCCTTTCTTACAAAAAGGATTTACGGCGGCCGGAACTTTTGCGGTATATGCCAATCGTATGATGAAAGAGTATGGCGTTACCCGCGAAGATATTGCTAATATCTCGGTAAAAAATCATCTCCATGGCTCTCTCAACAAAAAAGCTTTTTATCAAAAACCATGCACCCTTGAGGAGGTGATGAAATCGCAGATGGTGGCCAGCCCACTTACGGTTTTAGACAGTTGCCCCACCACCGATGGTGCAGCATGCGTAATTATGGTGCGTGCCGAAGATGTAGATCACAAAAAACACAAACCTATATTTATTCAAGGCCTCGGACTCTCTGTTTCAACAGGATGGGATCTGCCCTTTTTTGATCCGAATCACGATTTCCTCTCCTTCGAAGCCACACAGAAAGCAGCTCAGATAGCCTATAAACAAGCCCAAATTACAAACCCTATCGAGCAGCTCGACCTCATTGAGGTGCACGACTGTTTCTCGATTGTTGAACTATTAACTTACGAAGATCTGGGCTTATGTAAAAAAGGTGAAGCAAAAGACCTCCTACGAGGGAAGGAAACGCAACACGGTGGTAAAATCCCTGTCAATGTGAGTGGCGGCCTCTTGTCGTGCGGACACCCGGTTGGAGCTACAGGCATAAGAATGGTGGTAGAAGTAGCGAGCCACTTGCGCAACGATGCCGGCGAACGACAAGTAAAAAAAGCGAAAAGAGGATTAACACATAATATTGGTGGCCCTGGTGCCATTGCATCGGTAATCATTTTAAGTAATGAGAATTAAGTATGATTTCTAAATCGAGAATAAGATGAAAATATTGCTTAGCAAACCCGGCCTCGATGGCCATGATGTTGGCGTTAAAGTATTAGCGCATGGATTAATCGACGCTGGTTTCACAGTGGTGTATACGGGTCTCCGAAAAACTATTGAGGAAATTGTAGACATGGCCATTGAAAACAAAGTCGATATTATTGGAATGTCAATTTTATCGGGCACGCATCTAATTCTGGCTCAAAAAATGAAAGAAGTGCTTGCCGAGAGGAAGATCAATATTCAATGGTTTGTAGGGGGGAATATCCCTGCTAAACATCTAGAGGAGTTAAGGAAAATGGGGGCCTCACAGGCTTTCCCAACAGGAAGTAAAGTTTCAGAAGTCGTGGACTACTTTAACTCCATCAAACGAACCGCTTAAGTTATTATTTTAAAGATAGAAATCATGTCGGACACAAAGTTGAAATCTACAAAAAGGAAAACAGCAAAAGAGTTGAATGTGAAACCCGTTTATCTGGAGTCGGGCCTCGAGGTGAATCCGGTATACACCGCCGAAGATGTGCACCCCACTGACGAAGAACAGGAGATGCCAGGAGAATACCCATTTACAAGAGGTATCCATCCATCGATGTATCGCAATAAGCCATTTACAATTCGTCAGTATGCCGGCTTCGCTTCGCCTGAAGCTACCAATGAAAGGTTTCATTTTTTAATCAAAAACGGACAGTCCGGTTTAAATGTCGCTTTCGATTTGCCTACCCAATGTGGCCTCGACTCCGACGACCCTAGGGCTTTTGGTGAAGTAGGCCGGGTGGGTATGACCATTGACACGCTCGCCGATTTCGAAATCGCTTTTCAAAATATTGACCTCGACAAAATAACCGTTTCTCTTACCATCAACGGAACGGCGATTATACTCATTGCCATGTATGTGGCCATGGCCGAGAAAGCAGGATACGATATATCAAAGCTAAGAGGCACCGCACAAAACGATATTTTAAAAGAGTTTATTGGAAGAGGTACCTGGATTTTCCCGGTCGACAAATCGGTGAAACTCGTGGTCGACACCATCGAATATTGCGCGGCGCATGTCCCCAAATATAGCCCTGTAAGTGTTTGTGGATATCATATTCGTGAGAGTGGAGCAAACCCGATACAAGAAATGGCTTATGCCTTTTGTATCGCAAAAGCTTATACCGATGGAGCTTTAGAAAGAGGCATAACGATCGATGATTTTGCCTCTCGTCTCTCTTTCAACTTTGATATCTATGGCAACTTATTTGAGCAGGTGGCGAAATTTCGTGGAGGAAGAAGATTATGGGCGAAAATTATCAGAGAAGAATATGGTGCTAAAAATGAGAACTCGTGTTGGATGCGGATGATTGCCGGAGGAGGAGGCGGCGGTCTTACGAAAGAGCAACCCATGAATAATATTGTTCGCAGCGCCTATTACGCATTAATAAGTGCACTTTCCGGAACACAAACAATGGCCCTTTGCAGCTACGATGAAGCGTATACGATACCTACCGAACACTCCGCAGAAATTTCATTGCGTACCATGCAAATCATGATTCATGAAATGGGAATCTGCGATACGGTAGATCCTCTCGGGGGCTCTTACTATGTGGAAGCCTTAACCAATACGTTTGAAGAAGAAATTCGGAAAGAGATGAAGACCGTCGAAAAATGGGATGGAATTATAAACGCAGTCGCCACCGGAAAAATACAAGCCTCTGTTTCCCGTCAAGCTTATGAGCGAGAAATGGGGATTCAAACGGGTAAAGTACCGAAAGTTGGCGTTAATATTTACACCCGAGAAGAAGAATCACAAGAGGTGGAGTTTCATCCTTATAATCAAAAAGCAGCCGATGACCAAATCGGTAAATTAAAGAAGATAAAAGAATCCAGAAACCAAGAAAAGGTAAAACACTGCCTGGCTATAGTAAAACAAGAAGCTTTAGAGAATAAGAATTTGATGCCGTCAATTATTGCCGCCGTTAAAGAATACTGTACCGTTGGCGAAATTGTGAGCGCCTTAAAAGAAGTTTATGGAGAATTTAAAGAGCCTATATTTTTTAATTAATCATGGACCTCGATAAAAGAATAACCATCCTCTCGCTCGAGCAAGCACTGGCACTCCCATTCGCTACCCAACGTATGGTGCAGCAAGGCTGGAGGGTAATACGAATAGAAACGCCGAGCGAAGAAGGAGTGGAAAATGCAGGCGATCCAAATCGATATATCGGAGCTGATTTGGGATTTCACGATTTACACTCTTACTATATTGCGCCTAATATTGGAAAGGAAGCAATCACCATTAATTTAAAAAAGAAAGAAGGACAAGCACTGCTGCTGAAAATAATTAAAGAGCTCAAAGTAGATGTGTTTATGTGTAACACTTTACCTAAACGTCACCATCAACTCGGCATCGATTTTCAGACCTTAAAAGAAGCCAATCCTGACCTTATATGGTGCAGCATCTCGGCCATGGGCCCCGACTATCCCAGCAGGGCAGGTTATGACCCCGCGTTACAAGCGCTCATGGGTTACACTTTTTTAACGGGTGAGCCCGATGGCAAACCAGTTCCTTGTGGCATTCCAATTATCGACCTGAAAGCAGGTGATGAAGCTTTCACTCAAGTTATTTTGGCGATCATGGCAAAAAAAATAGGAGGAAAAGAAATTCATATCTCCATGGCGCAGTGTGCCGCAAGTTGGTTAATTACAGCACTACCACAACTCGAATTTGCAAAAAAAGAGGAGGAGCTTTTTGCCAGAAGCGGCAATGAACACCGAAGCTTTATTCCCTGTAATGTATATCCTACAAGCGACGGAATGGTTTACTTGGCCATCGGTAATGATTCGCAATGGGCGAAATTTTCTTCACAAAAAGGGTTCGAACCACTGGCCAGTGAAAGCCGTGAAACAAACGCCGGACGAATGTTAGAGAAAGAAAATATTTATCGTGAAATTGGAGAACATACCATACACTATTCAACTCAAGAATTTGTTGATTTGGGTTTGAAATTGAACCTCTCTGTTTCTCCAGTCAACACCATCAAAGAAGTGGCTTCGCTTGAATTTATTTCGAGCAAACTCATTCGCACCCAATTGCCCGATGGTAAATCGGTTTCACTTTTCCCTTCCGCCATCGAGACAGATTTTTTAAAATCAAGAAACAACACCTTATCCTGTGCTCCAAGGCTCGGACAACATAATCAGGAGGTGCTTCAAGAAGCGGGCTATTCGAAACTGGATATTGATATCATGGAACAAAACAAACTGATCTAAAAATGATTGAACGCATTAAAAAAATATTGACGTCGTATACTTCACCACACCAAACCTGTGTGATGGGTAATGAAGGAATAGCACGAGCGGCTATTGAAGCAGGCGTGAATGGCGTGTTCTCTTATCCCGGAACTCCCTCTACAGAAATCTCGGAAATTTTTAAACTGGTAAATCACTTTCAGACCGACAAAAACAATACAGATAAATATCCTGAACTCACTTCGAATCCAACCTATTTCGAATATAGCATCAACGAAAAGATCGCAATGGAAAAAGCCATTGCTTTCTCTATTGGCAATAAAAGTGCCATGTGCGTGATGAAAAATGTAGGGATGAATATCGCCAGCGACGCATTGATGTCGGTTACCTACCAAACCATTATTGCCCCTTTGGTTATTGTGGTATGCGACGACCCAGGCTGTCATTCTAGCTCTAACGAGCAAGATTCACGTTATTGGGGACCTATGGCCTCCGTTCCCGTTTTCAATCCCGCCACCCCGCACGAGGCTTTTGTGATGATTAAACAAGCCTTCGAGCTCTCCGGGAAAATAAAGTTACCTGTTATCATACGCACCACTACTAGAGTCTCACATTCCAGAGGGATGATCGATTATGGTGCTATCAACCACGAAAACCGGGAGGCGAAATTTGATCGTTTGCCTGAGCATATTAACATACCCGCTCGCACAGCATCGGCGCATGCCCGCCTGCTCGAAAAATTAAAGTCGGAACCGCTGCTTGCTCTTTTAAAACAAAATAGCAAGATTGTGATTCAAGGTAGCCAAGCTAAATTCGGCATTATTAGCAGTGGGGTAGCCACCGCTTATGTTACGGAGATTTTACACAAAAATAATTTTTTAACTGAAGTAAGTGTTCTCGATTTAGGCCTCGTACACCCATTCCCCGAAAAAGAGGTGCTTCACTTTTTGAATCAAAATTTCGAGAAGGTGCTAGTACTCGAAGAACTGGATGCGTTTGTTGAATCGAGCGTTCGTAACCTAGTTCAGAAGAATAATCTTGAGGTTAATATGCTGGGAAAAGGATTCTCTGAGTTAACTGCCACCGGAGAATTTTCGATTGATTTATTATCAAGAGTGCTTGAAATTTTTGCTGATACCTCTTTCGAGAAAAACAAAAATATACCGCTCGAAAAATTTGAAAACTTCCTCGACAAACTTCCTCCTCGTCCACCGACCCTTTGTTCAGGATGCCCTCATCGAGCTACTTTTTATTTACTCAAACTAGCGATACCTCGCGAACAGAGCGAACTGATTATGTGTGGAGATATCGGTTGTTTTGGCTTGGGAGCCTTGCCTCCTTTAAAAATGATTGATACCATCAATCATATGGGCATGAGTATATCGATGGCACAAGGATTATACGAGTCGTTCAACACTTCTGATAAAGGGAAAAAAGTGGTGGCCTTGCTGGGAGATGGCACCTTTTTTCATAGTGGGCTTACTTCCCTGGTGAACGCCGTTTATACACGTGCCAATATTCTGGTCATCATTTTTGATAACCGTACCACTGGTATGACAGGGCACCAGCCACATCCCGGCGCCTCTCGAGCGGCAAAATATCATGAAATAGATATTCCACCTTTACTCAAAGGCATGGGCATTGAAGTGGTTGAAACCATCAATCCATTTAATGTAAGTGAAAGCATTTCAAAAGTAAACAAGGCGATGTCACACCACGGTGTTTCTGTTCTCGTATCTAAAGCACCTTGCATTTTCTTACCTGAATTTAAAGATGTGATGAATACCAAAATGAGAATTGTGGTCGACCCTTCACGATGTAATACATGTGAAAACCATAACGACACATCGCTTTCATGCTCACGTTGCGAGGCCCCGAAAAATAATTTATCAAGAGCCAAAGCAAAACTGTTCGCCGAAATTTCTGTTCCCGGATCCGACTTATTATGCCCGGCCAATATATGCAATCACGGTTTTTTTAATTCTATCCTCGAAGGAGATGGAAAATCGGCGGTAGAGATCATCCGAGACAAGATGCTCTTTGCAAGAACCTGCGGCGACATCTGCCATCGTCCATGCGAGCTCTTCGCCAAAGAGAAAAATGTGATACCCATAAAAAAACTTAAACATCTGGTATCGGCAAATGAGGAGCATTTTAGAGATTTTTCTTCTCCTGTAAATAGAGCGTTGGAAGCCCCTAAAAAAAACAAAAGTGTTGCTGTCATCGGAGCTGGACCGGCTGGGCTCAGTGCCGCCTACGACCTAATACAATCGGGATATGAGGTGACCATTTTTGAAAAAGAAAACAAAGCTGGCGGCATGGTCACGTTTGCAATTCCTTATTTCAGAATGGACAAAACGGGATTTGATTATGAATCTATGCAGCTCGAGAAGATGGGCGTGAAATTTGCTTTCAACACCGTTCTCGGCAGAGATTTTACGATAGCAAAACTGAATCAAGAATTTGATTCGATAGTGCTCGCTATTGGAATGAGCAAATCAAAAACACTTGACTTAATCGAAACAAATGTTCCCGCTTCCAAGAGGATGGATGCCTTAAGTTTCTTAAAATCATACAATCAAAAAGAAACAGTATGGGTCGAGGGTGCCGTCATTTTAATCATCGGTGGAGGCAATAGTGCCATCGATACTGCGCGATCGGCAAAGAAACTAAGTTCGAAAAATAGAGTTATCATTTCATGTGTTGAAACAGCAGAAAAAATTCCTGCTTTTGCCGAAGAAGTGAAACACGCCATCGAAGAAGGAGTAGAAATCATTTACGATAGTTATCTAGAAAGTTTATCAGCCAAGAAGAACGGAGAAATCAAAAGTAATCTCCACTCGTTTAGCAGTAAAAAATTTCTCGTCCCAGTGGAGTGTGATTATATCATTACCGCTATCGGGCAAACCTCCGATTTGTCGGCCCTTGAAAACCTCAACAAAGACGAAAATGGCAGAGTTGAAAATACTGAGAGTGTGTCAAAATCGCAACCTGTTTTCATAGCCGGCGACATCCGGTCGGGTAATCACATGAGTGTTATTGGAGCTATTGCATCAGGAAAAAAAGCTGCTATCGAAGTTCGTAAACTGCTTGAGAACTACCCCTTCGAATTCGAGGGCGCCATCGCTCTAGAACGTCTAAACTCCAATCCCACACCGGCAAAACGAGTTCATGACGATAGCGATGATGGTTTCGATATTGAACGATACAACCTGTTTCAATCTTGCAAAAAATGTAATCATTGCATCGATAATTTCGGATGCCCGGCGATGGTAAAAGTGAACGGCAAAGTAGAAATTAATACCAACCGCTGCACCTTATGTGGTTTATGCATCGACGTATGTCCGAATAACGCCATCAAATGGGAAGAAGTAAAGGAAGAAAAAACAATAGCAGAAATAGTAAGATAGTTAATTATGAAAAAAAACTATAAAATACTTATTGCAGGAGTCGGCGGACAAGGTATCGTGTTTCTCAGTAACATTATGGTTGAAGCAGCCGTGTTATCCAACCTTCCTGTGAGTGTGAGCGAAATTCATGGTTTGTCGCAACGGGGCGGCGTGGTTACGTCATCTATTGGCTTAGGCGAATACTGCACTGGTTTTATTGGATTGGCCTCGGTCGATTTTCTAATTGGACTTGAGCCTTTGGAAACACAAAGATGTATCCCTTATTTACATAAGCAAAGCGGTGTTATTTTTGGCAACTACCGTGTACAGCCTTATGCTGTAAATGCAGAAACAGCCCAATATCCTGAGGTGAATTTATTTGTCAATTATCTTAAACAACAAGGGGTGGATATTGTTTACATCGAGGACTTCCCTCCCACCATTGATTATGTCTTATATAATATTTTCCTGTTGGGAAGAGCTACACGCATGAATGATTTTCCCATTAAAGCGGATAAAATTATAGAAGCCATCAACAACACAGTAAGAGGCCCTAATAATAAAAAATCGTTAGCCGCATTCAGTATGGGCATCGACTTCGAAACAGTCCCTAAATTAGCATAATGCATCGCATGAAAAAAGAAAATACTAAAAAACAAATATTGCATAGCATCTCCTTTACCTTAAATGGGAAAGCCGTGACCTGCCATATTAAAGCATCTACGCTTCTACTCGATTTAATACGTGAGGTGTTTGCCTTGAAGGGCACAAAGCCCGGCTGCTATGAAGGCGAATGCGGTGCCTGTACCGTCTTAATTGATAACGCTCCTGTGAACTCTTGCTTGTTTTTGGCGGTCAATGTAAATGGCAAACATATCACTACCATCGAAGGTTTAACGCACGCCGACGGCTCCCTCGATCCGGTGCAAGAATCCATGATAGCCAATGGTGCAGTGCAATGTGGTTTTTGCAGTTCGGGCATAGCGATGTCCATTAAAGCATTGCTTTATCGATATGAGAATTCGCAGCCGGTGCCAGGAAACATAGGCATGACCCTGCCAACCCGAGAAGAGATAAAAAAACATCTGGAAGGTAACCTATGCCGGTGCACTGGGTATGTGAAAATTGTTGATGCGGCAGAAAAACTTTTTGCCATAGACCTACTATAGAATGAAAAAAGAATATAAAGTTATCGGAAAACCGATTCCAAAACATGATGCCAATATTCGTGTAACGGGAAAAGCGATTTATGGTCACGACATCGTTTTACCCCATATGCTGTATGGTGCCATCTTACGTACCGAACATCCATCCGCTATTATCGAGTCTATCGATGTCTCAGCGGCACTCAAATTACCGGGAGTCATTTGTGTAATCACGGCCGACGATGTAGATGTAAACAACATTGGTTACAAACGCGATCATCCGATTTTGAAAAAAGGCGAGGCCAACTGCACCCGCGACGAAGTTGCTGCCTTAGCTGCCGAGACGAAGGAAATTGCACAAAAGGCATTGAAGCTGATTAAAGTAAAATACAAAGTAAGACGCGGTGTTTACGATGTTCATGAGGCATTACAAGACAATGCTCCTCAAATTAATAAATTTATTACGGGGAAATTTGAAAATAAAAATATTGCTGAAACATTCCATTACGAGCATGGCAATCTTGAACAGGAGAAAAAGAGAAGTGCTGCTATCGTAACACGTCGTTTTACCTTGCCTCGAATGACTCATGCCTGTATGGCAACCAGTAATATCACGGCACATTATAATGCGGTGGAAAAGAAACTACTTCTGTATAGCTCTACCCAAGTGCCCTTCCTCTATCAAAGAGATATGGCGCATGCCCTGAAAATGAACCCTTCCGACATTCGTGTGATTCAGCCCGTGATTGGAGGTGGGTTTGGAAGTAAACTAGACATGCACCCCTTTGAGCCTATCTGCGCGCTTCTATCCATCAATACCGGTAGGCCGGTGCAAATACTTTATTCTCGTGAAGAAGAATTTATCGCTTCCCCCATTCGGCAGCCTATGGTTATCGATTTAACGGCAGGAGTCGATAAAAAAGGCAATTTTACCTTCAGAGAAATAAATATCATAAAAGATAATGGCGCTTATACGTCATGGGGTGCCACCACCCCCTTCGTTATCATGCAGGCGTTTTCATCACTCTACAAATTGAAAGCTTGCAAGTTTGATGCTACGGCCGTTTATACCAATAATGTTTTTGCCGGATCGTTTCGTGGTTATGGCAACCCTCAAGCTACATTTGCACTTGAAAGAGTGGTTGATTTGCTTGCGGAAAAAATTGGAATGGATAAAGCCGCTATTCGATTGCTCAATGCGAATGAAAAAGGGGAAGTCACGGGCCAAGGTTTATTCTTTGAAACTTGTGGACATAAAGATTGTCTTGAAACGGTACTCACCAGAAGCCAATATTACAAAAAGCAAAATGCCACGCAAAGTGGAAGATTTAAGTATGGCATCGGCTTGGCTTCCATGTTACACGTTGGAGGCGGCGCAAAAATTTATCGCTCCGATGGCTGCGGCACAACACTAAAAATTGATCCCTATGGGTATTGCACCATCATCACTGGATCGAATGAAATTGGTCAAGGCTCTGAAACCGTGCTCGCCATGATGGCCTCGGAAGAACTCGGGATTGACCTAAAAAAGATAAAAGTCATTAACACCGATACCGACATAAAACCTTGGGATGTTGGCGTGCACGCCTCACGAACAAGTTTTGTAGCCGGCAATTCGTTATTGGGTGCCATCAAAATTTTAAAGGAAAAGTTAAACACGAAAGCTACAGAGCTATTACAGATAAAGCCGAGTACACTAGATTACGAAAATGGCGAAATTAAAACGAAAACAGGTGCGTGTATTGCCCTCGATAAGGTAGTGCGCGAAATGCATTTCTCATCCCCTCATGAACTGGCCATCGCATCCTACTTTTATGAACCTAACAGTAAATTTCAAGACAAGAATTTTAAAGGAAATGTATCGGGTACTTATGCCTTTGCTTCTCAGGCCATTGAGGTGGAGGTGGATACCTATACGGGCAATGTAAGAGTATTAGATATTTATGTGGCACAGGATGTTGGAAAAGTGCTTAACCCGCTTTTACTCGATGGCCAAATAGAAGGAGGAATATTGCAAGGCGTAGGCTATGCCCTCACCGAAGAATTATTGATGAAGGAAGGTAGAATATTGAACCCCAATTTTCATAATTATAAAATGCTTACCGCCTCCGATATTCCTAATATCCATTTCACGCCCATCGAAACCATGGACAAAGAAGGACCTTATGGTGCCAAAGGAGTAGGCGAAGCACCATTGATTCCAACGGCCGCTGCCATTGCAAATGCTGTTTGCCATGCTCTTGATATTGAGATTCTTGATTTGCCTATGACCCCGGAGAAAATATTAATTGCCCTTGCAGAAAAAAAGAAGTTGAAAAAAGAAAAAGTATAGACTATGGATTTTGAAATTATTATCCCGTTGACCACCCGTGAACTTCTTGATTCGATCAAAAAGTTGCAAAAAAATAAGTTTCGCTTTGGCGCCGGCTGCACCGATCTATTGATGGAGCTAAAAAAGAACCCTTTGGAAGATTTGACTATTATAAATCTTTCACAAATCAAGGACAACAAGTTTACTGGCATAAAAAAATACCTTAAGAATTTCCAATTAGGCGCCCTCTTTACGGCCCATCAAATTGTTGTTAACGAAGAATTAAAGCAACATTTTCCGGTGCTTCATCAAGCCGCATTGAATTTAGCCTCCACCCAAATAAGGCAAGTGGCAACGCTGGGCGGCAACCTCTGCACCGCTTCACCTTCAGGCGATATCACTTGTGCCTTGATGGCTCTTGAGGCCTCTTGCGAATTGCTCGATTATAACGAAAAAATAAGAGTAGCTCCGATTACAGCATTTTTTACTGGCGTGAGAAAAACCGTACTTCAAAAAAACGAAGTCCTCTATCGTATTTCAATTCCTTCAAATAACAAAAACACCAAATCAATCATCTCTGGTTTTATAAAAGTGGGGACCCGCCGTTCCATGGAGTGCTCTGTTGTTTCATTGGCATACCATATTCAGTTAGATAAAAACGGGATCGTTCTCAACGCGGGAGTTGCCATTGGTGCATCGGCACCGACCGTTCAATTCGCTGGCTCAGCCTGCTCGTTTTTAATAGGCAAGAAGTATAAAAAAATTACCGAAAAAGAGAAAGATGAATTTGCTCAACAAGTCTTGTCATACGCCTCCCCTATTGATGACATTCGTGCTTCAGCATGGTATCGAAAAGAAGTTTTATCTAATATCAGTAAAAGCATATTTGAATGAGCAGTAAGAATAAAATAAAATTGTCGGCGAACGAAAATTGTTATGGTTGCTCATCAATGGCCTTGGATGCAATACAAAACAAACTTCATGAAGCTCCACTCTATCCGGAAGTAAATCCGATAGCCTTGAGAGAGAAACTAGCCGAAAAACATCAAGTGAATTTTGAGAATATTGTACTTGGAGCAGGTTCTGTACAAATTATCGATGGCCTGATTCGCATTTTTGTGGGTGCCGATGAAGAGGTGATAACTTTCGAAAAAAGTTTTATTGCCTATGGCATGCTTTCGGAATTTCATCAGCGTAAATGCAATTTTGCTCCACTTACCAATCTTCATTGTGACCCCGAGAGTTTACTCGCCTTGATACAACCTCAAACTAAATTAATTTTTATCGCCAATCCAAACAACCCTACAGGTACCATTATTTCGCATGCCCAATTAGAAAATTTACTCCGCAAAATAAATCCTAACATTATTGTTGCTATCGACGAAGCCTATTCCGAATACGTTACCGATACCGCCTTTCCTGACTCTTTAAAATTGCAAAAGCAATTCCCCAATTTAGCAATTCTACATTCCTTCTCCAAAATATACGGGCTCGCTGGCTTGCGAATTGGGTATGGCATTATGACTGAATCCTTGGCTTCAAAAATGAATGCAGTGCAAATCCCGTTCTTCCTGAATTATCTCGCCTCAGCAGCAGCCATTGCAGCACTTCAAGATATCGAATTTGTCGAGAAATCGTCGCGACTAAATGCGACTCAAAGACAATATCTCTTCGATGAATTAACCAAACTTGGATACCAAACTATTTCATCACAGTCCAATTTTATCTATGTCTTTTTTAACTCCGACAAACAAAAAAACGACTTTTATTTTGCTCTCTATGCCCATGGTATCATCACCTGTGATATGAAAGTTTTCGGACAGGATAAATCTGTGCGTATTACTATTGGCGATGAAGAAACGAATAAACGAATGATCTCCATCCTATCCATAGGATAGCTTTTTTCTTCGCTTATTTTTAAAATTTAATTTATGACGAACATCATACTCATTTATGATTATTATCATTTTTAATTCGCCCTGCATGTATGCATCTTTGCGCCGCGAACCGAAATCAAGTTCACATATTGATAACTGACAATCTCCTCTTCAGTTCAATATAATTAAGGCGAACAAACACACCTCGTGTGTTCACAATAGACCTTACCCCATTTGTACTTATTATTTATTTTATTGCCTAAAACCTAACGGGTTTAGCACCATCGAAGCTGTCATAAATTCGAAATTGCAAATGCAATCTCCTCTCCTATTGCACTTCCCTACCAGAAAAAACTATGATCAAACCCCATTAGACAACAACTGTCGAAGATGCTTAAAGCGACATAAAAAAAATCAAGCAACAGAGATGCCAAAAACTGCCTAGAGTAGGCCATTCAAAAATCAATTCCAATGATGAAAAATCAAAAATTAAAACTAATTGCCACCTTCCTCTTGGGCTTATGCCTGACCGGACTGCAAGCGCAGCAGGCTTTCCCTTCAACAGGAGGCAGTGCGCTCGGGAGTGGTGGCTCAGCGTGTTACACTATAGGACAAATAGCCTATACCACCCAAACCGGCACCACCGGTTCGATGTCTCAGGGGGTGCAACAACCTTATGAGATATCGGTTGTTTCAGGACTGAATCAAATGGAGGATATTAAATTATCCTTCGCCGTTTATCCCAATCCAACCACCGACATTTTAGTATTAAGAGTCGAAAATTATAACAATCTTAACTTGTCGTACGAGCTCTTCGATTTATACGGCAGACTTCTAGAACATTTAAACATTACGGGTCAAGAAACAACCATCGCCATGGGTCATCTTGACGCTGCAACTTATATTCTAAAAGTAAGCTCGAATAATAATATAGTAAAATCATTTAAAATTATTAAACACCAAACAAGATGAAAAAGTTAATCATAATTCTATTCGCAATAGTAGTTACTACTGCCAGCGTGTTCGCTCAAGCACCTCAAAAAATGAGCTATCAGTCGGTACTGCGTAATAACAGCAACGCACTTATTTCTTCACGCGCGGTGAGCATGCGTATAAGCATTTTACAGGGCAGTTCAACAGGCAATGCCGTTTATATAGAAACACAAATGCCTATCACCAACGCCAATGGTTTGGTAAGCTTGGAAATTGGAGCAGGCAATATCATTCAGAATACTTTTGCATCCATCAATTGGGCGGCAGGTCCTTATTTTGTAAAAACAGAAACCGATCCCGATGGTGGTACTAATTACACCATTGCTGGAGTAAGTCAACTGATGAGTGTACCCTTTGCTCTGTTTGCAGCTAATGGTGGAACCCCCGGCCCACAAGGCCCTCAAGGCGTGAAAGGCTTAACTGGAAATGACGGGGCTACAGGCCCTCAAGGCGCACAAGGCCCTCAAGGTGTGGCAGGCACCCCAGGAGCCCCTGGAGCTGCAGGAGTGCAAGGTTTAACCGGCGCTACTGGCGCACAGGGTGACCCTGGTGAAACTGGTCTTCGTGGTATTCAAGGAATCACCGGTGCAACAGGAGCTGTAGGCCCCACTGGCCCTATAGGTGCCACTGGCGACAGAGGCCAAACTGGAGTGAAAGGCGATCAAGGTATTCAAGGCATACCCGGACCACAGGGAGCCATTGGAATGCAAGGCGTTATTGGTGCCACAGGTCCTATCGGCCCAGAAGGAATCCAAGGACTTCCAGGAAGAGATGGGCTCACCATTACAGTGAATGGCGTAACCGCTACCAATGGCGACATTAGAATCACAAAATCTGATATTGGTTTAGGTAACGTAGAAAATACATCAGATTTGAACAAACCTATTAGCGCTGCAACACAAACAGCCTTGGATCTCAAAATTGACATCACCACAGGAAAAGGACTCTCTACCAATGACTACACCACTACTGAGCAAACAAAATTAGCTGCCATCACAGGATCCAATACAGGCGATGATGCACCGAATGCAACCTACAGTGGATTGGTTTCCAACGCCTCTCATACTGGCGATGTTACCGGAGCTGGCCTATTAACATTGGCTACCGTAAACACCAGTTTAGGCACTTATAATAATATAACGATTAATGAAAAAGGATTGGCTACATCAGCCACCAATGTCCTATATCTTACCCCTACCGGAAGTGCTGCATCGTTAACCAATTTTCCAACATTGAACCAAAACACCACTGGAATCTCCGAAAATGTGAGCGGAACTGTGGCTATTCTCAACGGTGGAACAGGGGCAACAACACAGCAAGATGCTGCTATTGCTATCTTGCCTCAACAAGTCGGAAACCAAGATAAAGTACTAACCTCTGATGGCACGAATGCTCGTTGGGCAAAAAATATTGGTGCTACTGCTGCAATTTTAGGCACACTATCAGGTGTTCCTTCCATCATCACAAATACCACTGGTGAGTATACTGGAAGTTCGATTTCCTTGCCTCCAGGCAAATGGTTAGTTCAAGTTTCTATGATGCTCGAAAATGTGCCAGGGGCATTCTGGGTTAGGTCATGTTTTTCAAGCTCAAATGCTTTTAACATCCCTTCTCCTGATGTTATCGGGGCTACTAATATTTCAGGCTATAAAGCACCCAATGCCTATGCACTAGTGAGTGGCTCCATTATCATCGAAAACACCTCCTTATTAGCAAAAACATACTATTTCTGGAGTTCAGGTGTCGATGTTTACTCCGGAGTTTTCGCGATTTCTAACTTCGGCTCTGGCTTATGGCATGAAGATCAGATGATCGCTTTGCCCATAAATTAAATCAAATAGCCCTCATGTTATCTGGTTGTATTCACAACCAAACAAGTAACCCCTTCAGAATAATCTGGAGGGGTTTCTCGTTCTTACCACAACCCTCTAAATAAATGCA
>CAIUDH010000083.1 GCA_903897855.1 uncultured Bacteroidota bacterium
TAAAACATATAAAACTCTTGGAGAGGTTATAGGCGTTTATGATGGTCGCGTAACGCATCTTACTAAAGGTCGCTTGTTAATCTACTTCGCTTACGACAGCCTATGTGCCAATCAACTTTATTGTGGCGACGTTATCCTTGTACCCTGTCTTGAACAAGCTATTTCCGGACCTAAAAACCCAGGTGAGTTTAGCTTCAAAAGGTTTTTGGAGTATCAAAATACATACCGACAAATTTATTTAAAAACGGGGCAGTACCTCGTTTTAGAGCAAGGTAAGTCGACAGAAATATTGCGCTTTGTGTATCGTAGCCGAGATTTGCTTCTCGATATACTCAATCAATATATTGATGATAAAACAGAACGTGGCGTGGCCGGTGCATTGCTTTTCGGATATAAAGACGAATTGGACAGCGACGTCGTCGACGCTTATGCGCGTACCGGAACCCTGCATGTGCTGGCCGTTTCGGGCATGCATGTGGCAATCCTCTATTTCGTGGTGAGTTTCATTTTTAAACCATTGCAAAAAAAGAAATCGGGGGCCTGGCTAAGTGCGTTTTTCACACTCCTGCTCATTTGGTTTTATTCGCTGCTAAGTGGTATGGCACCCTCCATCATTCGAGCCTCTGTGATGTTCACGATTATTATTTTAGGTAAAGTACTACGCGACGATATCAGTATTTACAATAATCTCTTTACCTCCGCCTGCTTACTCTTGTGTTATGACCCCTATTATTTATTCGATGCAGGCTTTCAACTATCCTATCTGGCCGTCTTGGGGATTGTTTATTTCCAGCCAAAGATTGCACCCCTATTTGTATTTAGGTCATGGTTGGGAAAAGAAGTATGGACACTCATTACCGTGTCGGTAGCTGCTCAAATAGCCACCGTACCCATTAGCTTGTATTATTTTAACCAGTTTCCCAATTTTTTCATCTTATCGAATCTGCTCATCATTCCAACGACCACCTTAATCATGTACGCCGGAATTCTACTGATTGTAATTTCCAAAATCACGGTCGCTGCTGCGCTATTAGGCTATTGCATTAATAAATTGATTGCTTTTGCAGATGCCATTATTTTCAAAATTCAAGCGCTTCCACTGGCCGTAACCGAGCAACTTTATATTACTAAAACCGAAACTTTGGCGCTCTATTTAATTCTAGTTATGACCGCCATATATTTCGCGAATGCCAATAAAAATTATTTAAAAATTGCGTTCGTACTGCTTCTCATGCTGAGTGCTAACTTCGGCATAAAAAAGTATGCTCACGCCCACCAACATTGGGTGGTACTCAATGCCATCAAAGGTTCATTCTCCTTAAACATTATCGATGGCACGAACAATATCCTATTTTGCGACACGGCTCTTTCGAATACCAACACAAAAATCAAAACTCATTTTAAAGGATTCTGGAACCGTTGTGGTGTAAAGCCAGTCAAGGTTGAAAATTCAAATTTCACGTATCAATCATCCAATATATTATTTGAGAGAAACTATGTTCTTACACCACACACATCACTCTATATGATCGATGAAAACACCACCTTCCATTCATTAGAAAAAATAGCCATAGAGTATCTCGTCATTGGCCGAAAAAATAAGTTTAGTTTAGATGCAATTTCTCAGCATTTCAATTATCGATTTCTTGTTTTTGATGGTTCTATAAAACCCTGGCGAAAAAAAAAGTACATCGAAGAAGCCCATCAGCTAAACATTTCTTATTATGACCTGCTCCGTGAAGGGGCTATTGTCATCGCCGAGTCACCATGAACAATTAATCGAATATTATGATTCCTTTCCCTAATTTTGCCCGCTATGGATATCGTTTTAAAAACCCAACTCGGAAAAATTGTTTACCTCACCTTGAACCGTGGGGAAAAACGTAATGCCTTGAGCATTAAAATGATCAATCTCTTGAAAGACCATTTCACGGCTTTAAACAACGACGATTCCGTGCGTGTAATCGTGTTACAAGCCAATGGTGATGCGTTTTGTGCAGGTGCCGACCTGGGATATCTGCAGCAGCTGCAGAAAAATACTTATGAGGAAAATTTAGCCGACTCTCACAATCTGGCTGAGCTTTTCAAAATAATCTATACCCATCAAAAAATTGTCATTTCCATGGTAGAGGGCGCTGCATTAGCCGGCGGTTGCGGCTTAGCTACCGTTTGCGATTTGTGCTACGCTACAGTGGGAAGCAGTTTTGGATATACAGAAGTGAAAATTGGTTTTATCCCTGCCATCGTCTCCTTCTTTTTGTTACGAAAAATCGGAGAAGCAAAAACAAAAGATTTATTACTCACCGGAAAAATTATGGATGCCACTCGAGCCTCCATGATGGGCTTAATTACAAGCGTCATCGATGCGAATGAAATTAAAATGCACGTGACACAGATAGCAGAAAAACTTTGTGTTGAAACCTCTCCTTCATCCATCTCTTTAACAAAAAACTTAATCAATGACATTCAAAGTTTGAACCTTGAACAAGCCATGCAGCTAGCTTCCGAACGCAATGCGCAAGCCCGCTCAACCGATGATTGTAAACGTGGGATTGCTGCATTTCTGAATAAAGAAAAATTGAAGTGGTAGCTTTAACCTCCTTGGACATTTCTACTTCTTAAACACCGCGATACTTTTTGCCCCTACTTTATAGTAAGCACTTGTCTTTAACAACTCTATGAGTATTGGCTTGCCGAGTAGTGTAACACTTGGAACATGATGAAAGAGATTCTTCTCTCCTCCTACCCGCCACACATAATTAAAATCCTTCTCACTTCTATTACTTACGATAGTATATACCTCCCCCTTCCATCTACGTTCAAAAATTAATATTCCCGCACTATCAATACTTGCAAGCAACTTATACGTTCCTAAACTCAATCCTGTGTTTTGATTCCTCAAAGCGATCCATGCTTTATACGATTCGAAAATAGAAACATCAAATTTCACTTCCTCATTTTTAGTAACAAGTCCATTGGCTTCGTATTTCTCGTTCATGTAACTTCGATTGGGCCATACCATGGGCTTACGGCAATCGGGATCATTGCCTCCCCACATTCCGGCCTCATCTCCATATAAAAACATAGGCGCACCAGGCATACACATCTGATACCCAATCATGAGTTTCATCGTTTTAATCTGTTCCTCATTGGGTTTAGAGGTGTTGTAATTCCCATTATGCTCTGCTTGCGACATGCCAAAGAAACTACCCCACTCTTCAAAATGTCCTAGGTCGGGGTTGGCTACCGCACTCGCTAAACGCTGTGCATCGTGGCTGTCATATAAATTTTGCATCCCCTGCATCTTTTTCCCATACACTTTTATCATCTCCTGATTCTTCGAATCGAGCTTCGTCCCGGTAGAAGCCATACTCTGATTGATAAAATAATCATGAGCGGCAAAAGCAAAATTATAATTCATGACCGCGTTAAAGCCTGCCTCTAAATATTTTTTTACTTCCAAGGGGCCATCCACAATTTCTGCTGTTGTGTATGACTCTTTGTTTAGATTATGTACGAACTTATTCCATTCTATCCAGAACTTTAGATTCACACAATAAGCAGCATCGAGCCGCCATCCATCGATACCGTTCATCACCTCACCATGGGGTTGCATCCAGCGTTTGGTGCAGTTAAATATATATTCTTTAGGACCGCTTACGAACCCGTTTTCATCTTCTTTTAACTCAGGCAACTCCTTCACACCAAACCAACTACCATACTTGAAAGGCATACCCATCTCTCCTTTCGTGTTCCAGTCGTTGATGATAAACCAGTTCGCATATTTGCTCTGCTGCCCATGCTTGGCCACATCTTTGAGGAAAACATTTTCAATTCCGAGATGGTTCCAAACTGCATCAAATATTATTTTCATTCCTCTTGCATGCACCTCTTGAATTAATTTCAAGGCCAGCTTATCCGCTTCCGTCCATGTCCAAGTATTCGGATCGTCAGGTATTTCTGCCGCCATTAAGGCAATATCTTTTTGAGGATGAGGCCCAAAATACGGATCCACATGATGATAACAGATCGCATCATATTTGTGTAAGGAAGGAGCATAGAATATGGGATTCAAATAGATTGCGGTGATTCCTAATTCTTTTAAATAATCCAGTTTGTTGATGATGCCTTGGATATCGCCACCATACCGACGGCGTTGAATATTAAACCAAATCGATTGCTTATTTTCCAACTCCCAAGGTTGCAATTGATACCAATCGCTTCCCCACGGATGAATTTGCCAAGGAGCATCCTCGTCATGTGGATAGGCTCCTTTCATAGAAGCCACCGTTGGATCGTTGGTGCTATCTCCATTACAAAAACGTTCCGGAAATATTTGATACCAAACAGCCGTTGCTGCCCATCTCGGATTTGTTTGCGCCTGGCCTTTTAGAGATAAAAGAACGGCCACTAGGATAATAAATTTGCTCATACCTGTTTTACAAAATAACATTATATTTGCTTAACCATTCTATAATATGTGCTGCCTAATGAAAAATTTCTACACCCTTCTGTTCTGTTTAGCTTCTGCACTACTGAATGCGCAAATAACAATCAGCGCAACCGACATGCCAGGGGTAAATGACACCCTACGTTACAGCACGGGAGCTACCACTGGATTAAATGCGACAACCATTGCATCTAATACGGGAATAAATTATACCTGGGATTTCAGCGCCTTAACCCCGACTGACCAGCTCCTCCAATCTTTTAAAGCCTCTACGGCCACACCTTATTTCTTATACTTTGCAGGCATGATTGGTTACAAACGTGCCGATTCGGTAGTATTAGGACCTCTTACTCAAAAGAACGTATGGGACTTTTATAAAAACACAGCATCAAAATTCACCATAGAGGGTACAGGTTTCACCACTTCTGGAATCCCTCTAGCAAGCGATTACTCCGACCCTGATGAACTCTATTATTTCCCTTTAAATTATTCCGACATCGATTCTGGAACCTTTAATGTAGCCACCAGCATCCCAACCTTAGGAAGCTACATACAGGCAGGCAAACGTAAGAACAGCGTCGATGGCTGGGGAAACATAACCACCCCTTTCGGCACGTTTAATGCATTAAGAATCAAATCGGTGATTACCGAAACGGATACGATTAAAATTACCACTCCAATTAATTTTTCACTTCCATTCTCAAATAACAGAATTGAGTATAAGTGGCTTGCAAAAGGCATTCATATCCCAATTCTGGAAATTGTAGTGGGTGCCGGGGGTATTATTTCTTCAGTGAAATATCGCGATCAATATCATTACATTCCGAAGGCTCCAGTGGCAAATTTTACCGCTGACCAGCTATTCCCAAAAATCAATAATACAGTCACTTTCACCGACCAATCCATCAATAACCCCACCCGTTGGAAATGGACGATAACTCCAGCTACGTATACCTTTGCAGCAGGAAACGTTGATACCTTACAGAACATCCAATTAAAATTTACGGCCAATGGGAACTATACCGTGAGCCTTCGCGCCCAAAACAATATGGGGTTGAATACAATAACAAAAACAGCCTATATCAAAGTAGGCGATGTACCTCTCATTAAATTCGGTGCCGATAAATTAAATGTAAATATTTCTGACCTTGTAACACTCACCGACAGTTCATCGAATATCCCTACCCGTTGGAAATGGACTATTCTTCCTTCTAGTTACACTTTCAATACCGGCAGTGTTGATACGCTCAAAAGCATCGGCGTAAAATTTAGCAAAGGTGGCTTTTACACGGTCGATTTAAAGGTAACGAATGCCTGGGGCACCGACCAAGCTACAAAATCGAATTATATTTGGGTAAACTACCCCGCCGGCATACAACATACTTCAAGCTCTGAGTTGAAGCTATTCCCTAATCCTGTTCAAAACCAATTACAGTTTACTACGAATGAGGCTAATAATTTAACGGTGAGCATCTACAATAGTTGCGGGGCACTAGTTTATCAAGATCAAGGAAGTTTAAACAATACGATTAATACAGAAATCTTATCCCCCGGAATCTACCTGCTTGAATTAAAAAATAATACCGAAATAAGCAGAACTAAGTTTGTAAAAAATTAATCAAAAAATCTGAATGCTATGTACTCCAATGCCGCTCTATTAATCGCTATTGCGTTAAATATTTTAGCGCTAATTTATAAGTTTTTCCCGCCAAAAAAAATCAATACTTGGTATGGCTATCATATGAAATCTTCCATGCGAAATCAGGATACCTGGATTGAAGCAAATAATTATTCTGGCAGGCTATTAATATTGCTAAGTATCCTCTTCCTATTCGCTGCTTTGGTGAGTAGCAGTTTCAACTATTTTAGTGCCCTCGAGTTAAGCTTGTTTGCCTTTGTTCTTCTTCTGTCGTGTGCCGGCATTTACTATCTTACTGAAATGCACATGAAAAATGTTTTTGACGAATCGGGAAAGAGAAAGTAGTTAAAAGACAGACAGTATCAAAGTTTCAATTCTCTTACTACTTATAAATCACATAATATATTTAGTGAGTGAGGAACAATTTCAACGGTAAATTCGTCACACACCAATCTAGGTTCGCCATCAATGTGCATGGGCGTATTCTCTTCCAAAACGAATTTAATTTTTTGGGCTTTAAAAGTGATGGCCTGAGAGGATTTATGGATTGTCTTAGAGATCAGTCGATACGTTAATTGTAAAATATTTCTAAAATTCAGATGCTTGATAATGGTAATATCAATTTTGCCGTCGGTGATATCGGCTGTTGAGGCGATATAGAAATTATTCCCCCATTGAGATGAATTGGCAAAAGTGACCAAAGCGGCCTTGCCGGCAAAGAGCTGCCCATCGATGTCAATCTTATAAAACTGCCTTTTGTAATGCTTGAAATATTTCAAGGTAGTGGCGATATACGTTTGAAATCCGCGTTTCGGAAGTTTACTAAACTGATGCGCTACAAAAGCATCAAACCCTATTCCAATACAGTTTACACTATACTCATCGTTAATCTTTATAGTGTCTATTCGTTGAACATTTAACTTGTTAATAAACTCAATAGCACGGCTCACTTTCAAGGGAATATTTAGATGCCTGGCCAACCCATTACCCGAGCCTAAGGGTAAAATACCCATGATAACATCCGTATTGATCAAACATTGTGCTACCTGGTTCATGGTGCCATCACCGCCCGAAGCAATTATAATATCGAATTTTTCTGCAAGGGCTTTGAGGGTAATCTCTCTGGCATTCAGCTTTAGAGAGGTGTAAAATAGCTCAGGCTCGAAGAGGTTGCGATCTAATTTTTTTACAATAAGCTGAGGCAGTTTTCTTTTACTCAATCCACCAGAAATCGGATTTACAATAAACAATATTTTTTTACGTGGATTCATGAATCGTTTTCAAAAGTAAATAAAAAACCCACGGCAAGTTGCCGTGGGTTTTGGGTTATTTCAATTTACTTATTACCATATTTTCACACGCTCATTTTCAGGCTTCCACATGGGACTTCCTTTTTTAATATTAAAGGCCTTATAAAACGGAGTGAAATTCGTTAGAGGTCCATTGCAGCGATGCACACCTGGAGAATGTGGGTCGGTATTAATTCTCAAGGCTGCCGCCTCATCGGTAATATTACTGCGCCAAATTTGCGCCCACGAAAGGAAAAAACGTTGCTCCGGAGTGAAGCCATTAAGCTTCACATGCCCCATTCCTTGTGGCGTTTTCATGAAGGCCGCATAAGCAATACTTACCCCTCCTAAATCTGCAATATTTTCTCCCAGTGTTAAGCTCCCATTTACATGCATTGAATCTAAAACAGTATAGTTGTCGTATTGCTTAACCACCTTCTGGGTTAGAGCATCAAACTTTTTACGATCTTCATCTGTCCACCATGTTTTCAGGTTCCCATCAGCATCATATTGGCTTCCCTGATCGTCAAATCCATGCGTCATTTCATGCCCAATTACAGCACCAATACCACCATAGTTGATAGCATCATCGGCATCAAAGTCGAAGAATGGAAAATGCAATATTCCGGCAGGAAAAACAATTTCGTTAAAGCCGGGGTTATAATACGCATTCACGGTAGGTGGGCTCATGCCCCATTCCGTTTTGTCGATAGGCTTGCCAATTTTGGCAATCATACGTTGGTATTCAAATTTGCCTATCTCACGCAAATTATTGATGTACGAATTCGGTACAATTTTAACACTACTGTAGTCACGCCATTTATCGGGATACCCGATTTTTAGCATAAAACTATTTAGCTTGTTCATTGCCTTCGCTTTGGTAGGCTGACTCATCCATTCTAAGGCTGTGATACGTTCGGCGAAGGTGAGCTGTAAATTTTTTACCAATCCAAGCATCCGTGTTTTCGCTTCGGCATTAAAATATTTGTTCACATACAACTCCCCTAAAGCTTCGCCCAAACCACCGTCAACACTTTGAACTACACGCTTCCAACGTGGTTTCATCTGTTTTTGTCCGCTGAGTGCTTTCCCACTATAATTAAAATTCGCATTCACAAATTCAGCACTTAAATAAGGGGCTGATCCTTTAACCGAATGCCATATTAAATAGGTTTTCCAGTCGTTTATACTGGTTTCATTAATTTGTTTATTTACCTCTTCATAATATTTCGGTTGCCCCACAATAATTGAATCTTGCGTAGGAATACCAAATTTCCCTAAGATGCTGTTCCAATTCAAATTCGAAGTTTGCTTCGTAAAGTCGGCGATAGAAAATTTATTGTAGTTGGATTCAGGATCACGCAAGTCGACAGGCGATTTACAAGCTCCCGCTAGTTTTTTCTCGAGTGCAAATACAACATCATATTTAAGCGATGGGTCTTGCTCACCAACCAACTTAAACAATGTTATGAAATAGGTTCTATAGGCATCACGGATTTTTTTGGTTCGCTCGTCTTCTTTATAATAGTAATCTCTATTAGGCATGCCAATGCCTGCTTGCCAAAGTTGGGCAGCAATTTCTGTACTGCGTTTAGCATCCTGATCCACATAGAAACCAATCACAGGATTTCCTCCTTCTAGCTGTTGCAAACACAATTCATTAATTAAATCCTCTTTGGTTACGATACTGTTGATGCGCTTAATATCAGGAGCAATATCCTGAAAGCTACGCGCCTCAAGCGACATACTATCCATCCCACTTTTATAAAAGTCGGCTACCTTTTGTTCTATGCTTCCCTGTTGATTCGTTTTAGAAGAATACTCATCGAGCAAAGAATGCAAGGCGTTATAGTTAAACTCCTGTATTTCACTAAAGCTACCCCAACGGCTTTCACTTGCTGGGATCGGGTTGTTTTGGAGCCAGTTGCCATTGGCATACAGATAAAAATTGTCTGAAGGTTTTACCTTGAAATTAAAATTAGCTGAATCAATGAATTTACGCTTGGCTCCAGTGCTCCTTAAACTGTTCATGGTGAAAGAAAGAATTACGAAGGCTAAGACACTTAGGGTTAAAAAATATTTTCTCATGTTGAAATAAAATAAGGCTGCAATATTAAACGTTATAGACTCAAATTGAGCATAAAAATCAAACAATCCATTTACATTGTAATAGAATACCTCATTAAGGGTTACACAAATTCACTTTTCATCATGAAACTACCCATTATAACCGCCCTACTCCTGCTCTTTTTTAGTGCCACAATAAATGCGCAAACACGATTAAAACTGAGCGATGCTCTCGCGAAAGGATTTATAAAACTTAAAATTATGGGTAACGACGGGCATACAGGCAAATGTGCTACCTTTCAAACCGAGAACACCACCTCCCAAATTTTAGATATCGAGATTGACTGCGGACAAAAAATTCAATGCAGCGATAGTACTGCACAAAATTTGGTGGTTACACAAAGTGAACATATACGCCTTACGGCAAAGCGGATGGTAGCCACGGCGGTGTATGCCATGTGCATCAATGCACATAAAGGTTCGCCTGGCAAGGTGGCATTCCGATTGGGCCAAATGGCACAAGGAGCCTTGCTTCGAATTACACAGTTTATTGAAAAAAAGAAATATCAGAATAGCAGTGCCCAGAGCGCCATCTGGAATATCACTGATAACTACGAAATCGCCACCATCGGTAATGGTGAAGGTAATGACTACGAAATGACCAATGAGCTACGCGCTTTTATTGCAAAAGAAAAAAAGATCCTAAACTACCCGAAAGCGAAACCGGTATTGCGAACTGAAAAAACCCAAGAGGGTACCTTCGACCTGATACTACAGAACAAAGCTAACGTACAGATAATGTTAATGACCACCAACCATCAAATCGTGAAGCGTTATTTGAATGAAGTAAAAGAAGCAGGAATTATACGAATCAACTATGCCGTCAAGAACACCGATTATAAAGCAGGAACGTATTATCTTGTAGCTAGGGTTGGAACCAAAGAAGTGAAACGAGAGTTGATTTTATTGGAGTAGAGGCCCCCATTTCCATAGAATTTAATTCTAACATAGGATAAAATACAAAATCGTATTTTTGCCTAGTCAATTTAATTTTTTCATATTTCTTATGTGCGGCATAGTTGGATATATAGGTGGCAGAGACGCTTACCCTTTTTTAATCAATGGCTTAAAACGCCTAGAATATAGGGGATATGACAGCGCCGGAATCGCCCTGTTAAACAATACCTTAAACGTATATAAGAAAGCCGGTAAAGTTTCTGAACTCGAAGAGTTTGTGGCCGATAAAGATATTCATGGTACTGTTGGTATTGGCCACACCCGTTGGGCCACCCACGGCGAACCCAACGACCGCAACGCTCATCCTCATATAAGCCAAGATGGCACCCTGGCTATCATTCACAACGGTATCATAGAAAATTACGCTTCCATTAAAGAAGCACTTATTACCAAAGGACATACCTTTTCGAGCGATACCGATACCGAAGTGCTCATCCATTTTATTGAAGATATTCGCGATAATGCAAAAGTAGAATTAGAGGAAGCCGTTCGTCTAGCATTAAATGAGGTGGTGGGAGCTTATGCCATTGCGATTATAAGCAAGAACCATCCCAACCTGCTCATTGCTGCCCGAAAAGGAAGCCCACTCGTAGTGGGGGTGGGCAACGATGGTGCATACTTTATAGCCAGCGATGCTACACCCATTATCGAATATACTCGCAATGTAATTTATCTTGAAGACCGTGAGATAGCAGTGATTCAGGATCAGAAATTAGTGATCAAAAATATTAATGATAACAAAGTAAAGAAGAACCCCTATATAGAAAAATTAAACTTAAGCATTGAAAGCATTGAGAAAGGGGGGTTTGAAAATTTCATGCTGAAGGAAATTTATGAACAACCACGTAGTATTTTAGATAGTATGCGTGGACGTATCAACACCAAGAACGGCACCTTTCAAATGAGCGGTTTGCGCGAATACGAGCATAAGTTTATCAATGCCAAACGTATTATTATTGTTGCCTGCGGCACCAGCTGGCATGCCGGTTTGGTGGCTGAATATTTGTTCGAAGATTTTGCTCGCATCCCTGTTGAAGTAGAGTATGCCTCGGAGTTTCGCTATCGCAACCCGGTGGTGGGTGAAGATGATATTGTGATTGCTATTTCTCAAAGTGGAGAAACGGCCGATACCCTAGCCGCCATTGAATTGGCTAAGAGTAAAGGAGCCATGATCTTTGGTATCTGTAATGTAGTAGGAAGTAGCATACCACGTATGACGCATGCCGGTGCCTATACCCATGCTGGCCCAGAAATTGGAGTAGCATCGACCAAGGCCTTCACAGCGCAGGTAACCGTACTCACCTTAATTGCTTTACATATCGCCCAGTTACGTGGTAAAATCGCGGATAAAGACTTACGTCGCTTTTTTGGAGAGCTCGAAACCATCCCCTCAAAAGTAGAAAAGGCACTGCTATCAAACGACCTCATCATAAAAATTGCAGAGCACTTTAAAGACGCCCAAAACTTTTTATACCTGGGAAGAGGCTATTGTTTCCCGGTGGCCTTGGAAGGGGCATTGAAACTAAAAGAAATCTCCTACATCCATGCAGAAGGATACCCAGCAGCAGAAATGAAACACGGTCCTATTGCCTTGATTGACGAGAATATGCCGGTGGTCGTGATTGCCACCGAAGGAGCCAACTACGAAAAAGTGGTGAGCAATATACAAGAGGTGAAAGCGCGTAAAGGACGTATTATCGCCATCGTTTCGGAAGGCGATGTGAAAATAAAAGCGATGGCAGAATACGTGATTGAAATACCGCATACGGAAGATTGTATGGTGCCGTTATTGGCCACGATACCCTTGCAACTGCTGAGTTATCATATTGCCATTATGCGTGGCTGTAATGTAGATCAGCCAAGAAACTTAGCAAAGAGTGTTACCGTTGAGTAAGCCTATTACCCAATAATACTCTCTAAAAAAAACCATCGCTTCATCGTAATTACTAAATAGCAAAGGGTTAAAAAGCCCGAACGCCACGCACGCTGTGAGTAGTCGTCTTGCCGTTGGCGTCTGTGGCGCCGTTGTAGAAGTAGAAATAGAACGCGTTTGACGCACTAGTCTCGGTGCTACTCCAATAGCCTGCCGTAGATAACAAAGTGGAACTAATCGCTCTTGCTGTTTTATTTACATAATAACGGCTATGCCATAGTAAGCTAAGTTCGTCCATCGATGGCAAATACCAACCTAATCCTAGTCCTACAACCCAATTATTCGCGGTACCTGCACCTGTGGGCATTAAATTCGTATTATAGGCGCCATCTTCTGTTCTGTCGGCACCTACTAAGGAGGTACCATTATAGGTAGCAGTTGTTTCCGTTTTTGAAACGAGTAAGCCATGCTGCATTCCATCGCTGGTGGTATATAGATTAAAAACAATTCCTCCAAGGTATTCTTCCCCAAGGTAGTGGTTGCCAGTGCTGCTGGGGGTGGTCCAGGTGGGTGTTCCACTGCCATTGGTGGTTAATACTTGGCCCGCAGTTCCATCGGTTTTTGGATAAGTAACAGCTCCCACAGTGACGGTGCCACTGGTTTTTACATTCGTTACAGAAGTATTACCGAGCTGAATCGTATTTGATGCTGCAACACTTGCCCCATTACCAATAGCAGTGGCATTGGTTAATGCACCGGTTGCTACATCAGCACCATAGCCAATAGCGGTGTTGGCAGAGCCTGTGGTGTTGGAAGAAAGGGCACTAACCCCTATTGCTGTATTGCTAGCAATAGCCCCTTTACCTTGGCCTACCGTAAGCCATTCGCCGGTGTTGCCGGTAAATGTTTCTATCGCTTTATTATCGGTATTGTAAATTTGCAAGCCCGTGGCTGGCGTTGAGATGGCATCTCTCTGCGCGGTGGTCATTCGCGGGGGCAAAAACCCTTTGGTAGTAGAGGTTACCTCTAATTGGGAGGAGGCCGCTGGCGAAGCGGTACCAATACCCACTTGGGCTTGGGTTACATATACTGCAAGCAGCAGCACAATACTTAAAATGATTTTTTTCATACGGTGGAAATTGAAATTTTGGGGTGGTTTATAATTTTAATAGTTTAATGGTGTTAGTATTGGTTCGTAAGAGGTAAGTGCCTATTTCAAAATGGCTCATATCAATGGTATGGATTCCTTTATCAAAATGCTTTTCAAAAAATAATTGGCCTACCATATTGTATATTGAAATATCCTCCTCGCCTTGGGTCATAATTTGCAATTCGTTGCCTTGTATCGGGTTTTCAATAATCTGTACTTTGGAGGATGTGTTTTCTTTGCTAAAATTAATTTGTCGCACTACACTATAGGAACTAGCACCATTGAAATCGCGTTGGAGAATGCGATAATAATTGAAACCCGAAATCGGAGTGTTGTGCACATAATTATAGTGCAAAATAGTACTGCTGTTTCCGGCCGCAGCTCGCGTATTTAGGTCGGTAAAATGTTTCCCATCGAAGCTATGCTGTAGCACGTAGTCGAGGCTGTTTTTTTCTTGTGCAGTGCTCCAGAGAAGCAGCACGTTATCTCCTTGTTTTGTGGCTGTAAAATTTAACCATGTCACGGGTAAGGGTGCCGACGAAGAGGCCAAGGCAATTTCGCGAAGCGTAACCCCACTCAGCGTTGTGCTTAAAACATAATTATTGGTCACATCATTGGTAGTGCTGGCATAATTACTCCATATACTGCCGCTACCCGAATAGTTATTTACTTGTAAGGAGCTTTCGACCAAGCCTGTTAATTCAGCATCCTCATAATTTACCTGCACGGTACCACTAAAGGAAGGGGTATTGGTGCTAAATAAATAATACCTGTCGGCCGCTGGAGGGGGAGAAGCTCCAGCACTATTCGTACGTGATGTGTTTTTTGTCACGGTCACGCCATTAAAATCAAGAGGAGCAGAATTAATTAACGTTAATCCATTTACATGAAATGTAGTACCCGTGGCAACTTCGAAGGTGGTGCCCGAGGCTACATAAATGTCCTGTGCTTTTAACGATGAAGGGCTGAAGCCGTGAAATAAAAAAAATAGAAGAGTAAATAGGTGTTTCATGTGTCTTTATAATTTAAAAAAAATATTAATATA
>CAIUDH010000084.1 GCA_903897855.1 uncultured Bacteroidota bacterium
CGATGCTGAACCGGAGTAAAAACTGCCAGAAGCCCATAGTTCATTATTAAACTCTTCGATGTCAGAAATCTGAACAGAGGTTAGATTGGAAGTAATCACTTGGAAGGTATTGCCATTTCTTAATAATATTTTTCCTTGAATATCATTTATCAGTAATGCTAAATTGTTTTTATACGAAATTAATTTAACCACTCCTATAGCGGCTGGAATGAATAATGACTTCCAACTTAAACTACTATCAAGCACTGCCAAATTTAAGGCGGTAGCACCCCCTGCTTTGGTAAAGGAGCCTCCTAAAAACAAGGAGTCATTTAAAACAAGTAATGAATTAATGGCTCCGTTAGTTCCAGAATTGCCTAAACTACCTGCACCACATTTGCTAAAACTTGTACCATTATAGGAAACAATATTTTGAGTGGTATCTCCATTTACAATAGTATAAAATGCGCCTGCAATAAAAAGCTGATTTTGATACACTGCCATTGCGTTAATCGAACCATAACCAGCTCCCAAGAAAGTGAAGCCTGTGGTACCGTTGGTAAAAACCGATTCCCATTTGTTTAAACTACTATTAAAACGTACCATGGTTTTAGTCGTAATACTGGCCGGCACCTTAACACTAAAATTTCCTGCTAAATATACCTGCTTCCTAAATACGACCATAGTTCTAACCTGCGAACTGTCATTAAATGTGACAGCTGGCAATGATTGCCAAAAAAAGCCATTCCATTTATTCACAATAATGGAAAACCCTTTCCCTGGTCCGTTATAGGCGCGGCGCGTAGCAACATAAAAATAGGAATCATCGGTGGTGGTTGATACCACTTCGTCAGCGACACCCAGAGCCAGTGGCTTAAGTAATTGTGCCTGCATCTGCAAGGTGATGAAGCCCAGTATTAAAAAGATTGATCTTTTTACCATATCGTAATTTTTACACCATTTAAAATTTAAATCCAATTCCACATCGCCATCCAAATGAGTAAGGCAACTCTGTTATACCTGTGCTCTTTCTGTACACTGAAGTAATATTAGATTTTAAATATATATCCGTTCCCAATTGCCAATGTGGCGTTAAAAAATAGTGGAACTTCATATTGGCTGAAATAGCGGAACCAATTCTATTCAAAGTTTGAAGGTCTTTTTTAAGTTCAACTATTTCAGTAGATGACGCATTGGGCATAGCCCCGTTGGCGCCAGCCAGATAACTCATTAACACCCCTGCACCAACCTCAAAATCCCAATTCTGCCTTGTACAAACAAGGTATGAAAACTGAAGCGGAATTTCTATCATGGTAAAGGTGTTCTTATACGCATAATGAAAGGCACTATCTCTTTCGTTGTAACGAAAATACAAGGTATCGTGATTGATATTTATATACGGTACAGAGTCATACAAATGATTGGTTATTTGGTACGCCCCGCTCTGCCCAAACTGGTTTTCATGAAGCCCAACGCCAACATTAATTTTGCCGAAGTTCTTAAATAAATTTATTCCATAACCATATTTTGTTGTCTGTTTGTCGGAGGCACTGCG
>CAIUDH010000085.1 GCA_903897855.1 uncultured Bacteroidota bacterium
AATAGTCAATTAGTGTCGGCTCAAAAGGAGCAAAAAAGAGTTTATAATTTGGTGAAGGCTGATGCAGCCACGCCCAAACAATTAGATGATATTAATACACAGGTAGAGGTCATCAATAAGCAAATAGAAGCTCAATATTCTACTTTAGGTATCACCTCTGAAAGTATTACTCAGCAAACGAATCCCTTACTTGTACAAATTGAACAGCTCGATGATCAACTCGCGAAATGCAATATTGTAAACGCTGTTAATGGAACGGTTCTTACCAAGTATGTTGAGGTTAACGAGATGGCTACCATCGGGAAACCATTATATAAGATTGCCGATTTGTCTACTTTAATATTAAGAGCCTATCTGACAGGCGATCAACTGAGCGCCGTGAAAATAAATCAACAAGTTAAAGTTTTAGTGGATCTTGAAAAAAACAATACTCAAGATTATGATGGAATTATTGAATGGATAAGTACCAAGGCTGAGTTTACCCCAAAAACAATTCAGACCAAAGAGGAACGCGCCAACCTCGTTTATGCTATTAAAATTAGAGTCAAAAATGATGGGACACTAAAAATTGGGATGTATGCCGATGTTAGATATTAATGACAATATAAAATGGACGAGTGAGAAGGAAATGAATCCTTCGCTAATGGTTAATGCTGCATTATCGGCCGAAATTTCTATACAAGTAAAAAACCTGGTCAAAGTTTATGGCAAAGACAAAACTATTGCCGTTGATGATGTTTCTTTCAATGTAGGTAAAGGCGAGTTATTTGGTTTGATAGGCCCTGACGGAGCGGGCAAGACCAGTATCTTCAGGATGCTTACTACCTTATTGCTTCCCGAGGGGGGCTCGGCAACAGTGAATGGGAATGATGTGGTTAAAGATTATAAAAAGATACGAAAGAGCGTTGGGTATATGCCAGGTAAATTTTCATTATATCAGGATTTAAGTATTGAAGAGAATTTAAATTTTTTCGCTACGATTTTCGGTACCACCTTGGAGGAGAATTATGATTTGATACGGGATATTTATATTCAGATAGAACCATTTAAAAAACGGAGGGCTGGTAAGCTCTCTGGTGGCATGAAACAAAAGCTGGCTTTGTGTTGTGCCTTAATTCATAAACCTACAGTATTGTTTTTAGACGAACCTACCACAGGGGTAGATCCTGTTTCTCGTAGAGAATTTTGGGAGATGCTGAAACGTTTGAAAGCACAAAATATTACAATATTAGTCTCCACTCCTTATATGGATGAAGCTAATATGTGCGATCGTATCGCTTTAATCCAGAAAGGTAAAATCTTATCCATCGATACGCCTGCTGAGATTATCAACGCTTACCCCGACATTTTATATAAAATAAAAGCCGATAATATTTATCATTTATACCTCCACCTAAACGAATTTCAATATACCAAAAGTTGTTTTGCTTTTGGTGAGATGCTTCATGTTTCCTTCACCAAGAACATGGAGGAAGTGCAATCGGAGTTATTGAATTATCTCAACCAGCGGGGTCATCAAAATGTGTCGATGGATCTTGTTATTCCTACGATTGAAGATTGTTTTATAAAGTTATTATCCAATTAAGATGCGCGAAATTGTTATAAAAACAGAAAATCTCTCGAAACGTTTTGGCACCTTCACGGCGGTGAATGAAATTAATTTCGAAGTATATAAAGGCGAAATTTTTGGTTTCTTGGGGGCTAATGGAGCCGGCAAAACTACCGCGATGCGAATGCTTTGTGGTTTGTCTACCCCAAGTTCAGGCAGCGCCACCATCGCAGGGTTTGATATATTTCGAGATACCGATAAAATAAAAAAGAATATTGGGTATATGAGTCAGAAATTCTCTTTGTATGAGAATCTCACGGTACTCGAGAATATCCATTTCTTTGGTGGAATTTATGGACTGAGTAACCAACAGCTGAAGGAGAAAAGTGAAGTGCTCGTCAATAAATTGGGATTGTATCAAGAAGTGAATAAATTGGTGAGCTCACTTCCATTGGGGTGGAAACAGAAACTGTCCTTCTCCGTTGCGATTCTTCATGAGCCTAAAATAGTGTTCCTTGACGAGCCAACTGGGGGAGTAGATCCTGTAACACGTCGGCAGTTTTGGGATCTCATTTATGAAGCGTCGGATAGTGGTATGACCATATTTGTAACCACACATTATATGGACGAAGCTGAATATTGCAATCGTATCTGTATTATGGTTGATGGCTCTATTAGTGCTTTAGACAGTGCGCCGAACCTAAAATTAAAATTTAAGGCGAACTCTATGGATGAGGTTTTTTATGCTTTGGCGAGAGGGGCAAAACGAGGAGAATAATATTTAAAGGAATGAAACAATTATTTGTATTTATAAAGAAAGAATTTGCGCATGTACTGCGTGATAGGAAGACATTATTGATTTTATTTGGATTACCGATTGTTCAAATATTGATATTTGGATTTGCACTCACGAATGAGGTTAAAAATTCCAAAATTGTAATTTTTGATCAAGCGAAAGATGTTTCTTCATTAAAACTTATTTCTAAAATTGAGACCAGCAGATATTTTGAAATTGACAAAATGTTGCAACACAACCAGGAGGTGGAAGAAGCTTTTAAAACGGGTAAAATAAAAATGGCTGTGATATTTCCTGAAAACTTCAATCACGATTTACTTCACACCAACAAAGCGACGATACAAATTATATCGGATGCCACCGACCCCAATACAGCCACCATGTTAAACAATTATGTAACCGCAATTATTGGTGATTATCAGGCACAATTAAACAAAAATTTCGAAGTGCCTTATCGTATTGTTCCTGAAGTTAAAATGCTTTATAACCCACAGCTAAAAGGAGTTCATAATTTTGTGCCGGGTGTAATGGCGATGGTACTTATGCTTGTTTGTGTGATGATGACGGCCATATCAATCGTAAGAGAAAAGGAAACGGGTACCATGGAAGTACTTTTAGTATCACCTTTCAAACCATTGTTAGTGATTGTGGCGAAAACCATTCCTTACTTGATACTTTCATTGATGAATATCGTTATCATCCTAATATTAAGTGTTTTTGTTCTAGAACTACCTGTTAATGGCAATTTGTTTTTATTGTTTGCCGAAAGCACCCTCTTTATAATCACGTCGTTGTCCTTAGGTATGTTTATTTCAATTCAAACAGAGACCCAGCAAACGGCGATGCTTATTTCTTTGGTGGGTATGTTTTTGCCTACGCTCTTATTAAGTGGTTTCATGTTTCCTATAGAGAACATGCCAAAACCATTGCAAATCGTGTCCAATATTGTTCCTGCAAAATGGTTTTATATCATCATTAAATCAATTATGATCAAAGGATTGGGCTTTGCAGCGATATGGAAGCAAACGTTCATCTTAGCCGGAATAACAACGTTCTTTATTTTGATTAGTATTAAAAAATTTAAAATTCGATTGGCATGAGAACCTTAAAGTTTTTACTACAGAAAGAATTTAAGCAGATATTTCGCGATAAAACAATTATTGCGATGATTTTGGTGATGCCAACAATTCAGCTCTTGATACTTCCATTGGCTGCCAATTACGAGGTTAAAAATATTAATCTGGCCTTCACCGACAACGATCATTCTGCCTATTCGCAACAATTAATTTCCAAGATTACCTCCTCAGGTTATTTCCGACTCACTGGATATAATACTTCCTTTAAGGAGTCGATGGCCTTGATTGAAAGCGACCAAGCCGACTTAGTGCTGGAAATTCCACAAGATTTTGAACGGAACTTGATTCGAGAAAACCAACAAAAGGTTTTCATTGCTGTAAATGCCATTAATGGGGTGAAGGCTAACTTAGGTGGAGCCTACCTATCCACGATCATTCAAAATTTCAATACAGAAATTCGTATGGAACTAGTTACACCGAGTAAAAGCAGTTTTATTCCTGTCATCGAAACAACCAACTCTAATTGGTATAATACACTACTTAACTATAATATCTTTATGGTGCCTGGTATTCTTGCTATCTTGGTCACTATGATTGCAGGTTTCCTCTCAGCACTTAACATCGTAAGAGAGAAGGAGGTAGGAACCATCGAGCAAATAAATGTTACCCCGATTAAAAAGTATCACTTTGTGCTGGGTAAATTAATCCCTTTTTGGATTTTAGGATTGGTGGTGTTTACCATTGGATTAACGCTCTCGCGGGTCATCTACGGAATTGTCCCTATGGGAAGTATTCCTCTGCTATATTGCTTCGTAGGCGTTTATTTGTTAGCTATTTTAGGATTTGGATTATTGGTCTCCACCTACTGTGAAACACAGCAGCAAGCCATGTTTATTGCGTTTTTCTTCGTCATGATTTTCGTGCTCATGGGAGGTTTGTTTACTTCCATCGATAGTATGCCCGAATGGGCTAAAATCGTCTCTCGGTTTAATCCTTTAAGTTATCTTATTGAAGTAATGCGAATGGTGATTCTTAAAGGAAGTGGGTTCAAAGATATCCGATATCATTTTTTTATTATTTCGATATTCGCTCTGGTGCTCAATAGCTGGGCCGTATGGAATTACCGAAAGACGTCGTAGGTTGCGTCCTACCTTTATTTGGCATGAGTCTATGAATACTGTTGTGAAAGGAGTATGGCGTGCAACACTAAATAATTTTATTTTGTTCCTTCAAGAATTATTATGTTTGTAATGCTATTCATTATTCTTATAATTGCTTCGATGACTCAGGACAAGAAAGCTGGCAATATGTAAATCTTGAATCAGTGAATTTTCGTTTTTAGAATTTAACCTAACAATAACTAATTAGTTCATGGAAAAAAAAGTTTCGTTTATCGTGCTTTCACTTTTTATTTGTTTGAGTTCGATAGCTCAGTACGGTAAATTGGATGCCACCTTTGGGACCAATGGAATAGCTCTTCTAAATGCGGATACTCCGGTTACCGTTTATGCTATTTCCGATTATGATTTACAAAGTGATGGGAAAATAATTTGTGTTGGTTCTGGAGCTATAAATGGGAAATCGGTGCTATTTTTAGCCAGATTTAAACCGAATGGAATCATTGATACTTCATTCAATAAAAAAGGGTATCTCACTTACAGTCCACCTGGATATAATGTTTCAGGCATTAGCATATGCATTCAAACAGATGGCAAATTTGTAGTTTGTGCATATGACTATTCTCCGGTATTCATACGCTTTAAAAGTAATGGAATTGTCGATTCTACTTTTGGAGCCAATGGTTTTGTGGTTACCGATATGGGGCCTTCCCAGGACTATCCGGTCGATATGAAATTGCAAACGGATGGGAAAATTATCGCAGGGATCGAAGGTCAACCAGCACTGAATAAACAATTTGAATTTACAGTGGTACGTTTAAATACCAATGGCACTATCGACACCACTTTCGATCATGATGGTTTTGCTAATGTTGATTTGGTTACCGGAACTTCTGGACATGATGCCACAACCTCCCTTGCGCTGCAATCGAATGGGAAAATTGTTGTGGCCGGAACCTGTGAGGTGAATCAAATTAATCACAAATATGGACTGACGCGATTAAATAGTAATGGTAGCTTGGATCAATCCTTTGGCACCAATGGAATCGTTACAGCCTACTATCCACAAACCAACAGTCAGGACATTATTAATGAAGGAAATGATGTGTTAATACAAGCCGATGATAAGATTTTACTCTGTGGCATCAACGATAATTTTGCAACTCGAAAGGTAACTGGAGTCGTAGGAAGGTTCAATAGTAACGGTTCAGTGGATAATAATTTTGGAGTCAATGGTTTCAGTTTTTCTTCTTTTGATGAAATCACCTATTTTAAACGTATGGTTTTACAGCCCAATGGCAAGGTGGTAGTATGTGGTTACAATCAAAATAATATTTCTGATATGGATGTGATGGTGGCTCGTATAAATGCCAATGGCACAGCCGATACAACCTTTGGTGTGAAAGGTCAATTCACTTCAGCACTGAATAAATATGAGGACAAGCTCAATGCCATCAACATTACCCCTTCGGGAGCCATCTTAGCAGCAGGTACTGCTGTTAATTTCGGACTCAAAAGTACTGAGGTGGAATTGCTTCAGCTTACCGCTGGTTCTATCATTGGCATTCAAAACAGAACGGAAAAAAGTACTGGTTTTGTCTTCTTTCCCAATCCATGCAATAGTTTTATAACGGTTGAAATGATGAACCCGCAATCTGAATTTACGAAAGTCGTTCTTTATGACATCAGAGGATTTGAATGTTATTCAAAGTTGATTACACCCACCGACCCACAGAACAAAAAATTGTATATTGATACTCAGAATTTTAATGAGGGTATATATTTCTTGAAATTATTTTCTGAAACAAATGCCGTGATTAAGAAACTGATGATTCAGCACGAATAGAGTGCTGTTATTTTAGCTTCTTTACCACCTCAGATTTTTCAATAAACCCAATATTGTTCCAAATCATCGCTTTGTTTTTGTACAGTTGAAGCACTGGCAAATCGCTTACGTTGAGCTCTTTGCAAAGTGCTGCATTTTCGTCTGCATTAATACGAAGTACCAGTACTTTATCTGACATCTCTTTAGAAATTTCCTCTAAGTAAGGTTTCATTTTCTTGCATGGGGCACACCAATCGGCATAAAAATCGATGAGCAGTAATTTGTCGGTATTCAGCAGAAGGTCAAATTGTGGTTTCGTCATCCCTGTCGATGCAGAAGCATTGGTGGTTGTTTCTGGTAGATTTGCATTCCTCCATTTCATCATTCCCCCACCTAGTTCATACACCATTGCAAAGCCATCTGCTCGCAATTGACTTGCTGCCGCTGCACTTCTACCTCCGCTTAAGCAATATACCAACACGGGTTTTGTTTTATCAAGCTTGCTTGTTTGGTAATTGAAATCATCCCCATTCCAATTAATATTTATTGAATTTTGGATATGTCCTTTCGCAAATTCTTCAGGCGATCGAACATCAACAATGGGAGCTGTTGGCAACTCCTTTATTTTGGCATCGAACTCTGTGGGTGTAAGATTGGTTTTTATGCTCTGTGTTTGTCCGCTAGTGCAACTATTTAAAACAAGGAGAAGTGCCGAGAGACTGAGTAGTAGGAAATTTTTCATGCTGGTTAATTGGAATATTGATTAATTATTTGTTCTAGGTTATTGGCGGGAACAACCCCTGACTGACGCCATTTTATCTCCCCATTTTTAAAAAGTATTAATGTGGGAACTCCTTGTATTTGATAGGTCGATGCTATCTGTGGGTTTTTATCTACATCGATTTTGAAGATTTTCGCCTTCTCCCCAATTTTCGCTTTGAGTTGTTCTAAAATAGGTTTCATTGTTTTACAGGGGCCGCACCATTCGGCCGAAAAGTCGACCAAGGTTGGGACCTCACTTTTGATTAATTCGGAAAAACTTGTTTTCATCTTATTTTGATTTTACTTCTTCAAATTCTACATCTTCTATAGTATTTGTTTTGCTCTTGGTGGTAGGCACGGCACATCCGCTAGCTCCGCAGCAGCCCGTATTGGTGGCCACTTGAAACAAAAAGAAGGCAGCAATGAAACCGGCAAGCGAATCGTGCATTTGAATGGCTTGAATAGCAATAACAACACCTAGGATTAAGCGCATCCATCGCATAAAATTCCAGCCTGTGAGTAGGGTTTGCAGCATTATCTTGTTTTGTTTTGTAGGCTGTGCCAGCTGCCACCATTATGCACCTGAGTATACCCATTCGATTTTAAAATACTTTTTGCTGAGGCACTTCTCATGCCCGAAGCACAGCATGTGATGATAGGTTTGTTCTTATCCTTCAATTTCCCTAAATTGCTATTGAGAGCATCCACAGAAATATTAAGTGATCCTTTAATATGCCCTCCAGCATATTCGCCTTTTGTTCTTACATCAAGGATGATCGCACCTTGTTTTACGAGCTCTGCATAATCAACGCTGGGGCCTATTCCGAAAAGTTTTTTTAATGTGTTTATCATGGACTTAATTTGAATTTGATTGTATATAATTAACGTTGAGCCAAGATCCTGCATTGCAGCAATCGATGCCTTGTTGCGAGAGTATACTATAAGCGACTCCACTTCTTCCACCCGAGGCACAACACAGTACCAACGGCGTTTCAAGAGCTGTAATTTCATCCATCCTGTTTTGTATTTCCTGTAGAGGAATATTGATTGAGCCCACAACATGGCCACCCATAAATTCTTCGGGTGAGCGCACATCAACGATGGTACCTTGTTTTTCTTTAATGATTTCTTCGATGTCCATTTTGAAATTTAGTTTATAATTGAGTATTAATTTTGGTTTTTAAGTTGGTTAAAATTTAGCTTCGCATTTAGCTCACCTTGGGATAGCCAATGGCCTCTAATTTTTGAATTATAACGAGGCTATCGATGCTTTCAGAGCTGACACTTACCGTATTTCCTTCAATTTCTACCTCTACGATTCCATCAAGTTTTAATAATTCATTTTTAATGGTGGCGACGCATCCTCCACATTTTATATTGGAAACAATAATTTTTTCGGTGTTCATATTTCTTTTTTAAAGGTGTTTAATAATAGTCCTCCCATGAGGGCGCCATAAAGGGTGCTGTTTAGAGGTTTGGAGGTAATTGCACAAGTTCCACTGGCACATCCAACGAATGCATAGTAGAGGTACCCTCCAACCGACCCTAAGAGTATGCCTATGATGGCGAGTTTGTATTTTAGTATAAAATCCATGACGTTGTAATTTTGGAGTTTCCTTTATTGAAAGTTTGGCTTAAATTAAATAATTTAGAGTACAAAATTAAAGCTTTGGAATTTACAATTCTGTTACTTTTGTTACAGGATTAAAAGTTTATTTTTTAGTGCCAATAAATCGTATGATATCTGCTTGGCCTTGATGATATTCACCTTCATCTAAGATTGTGGTGGTGGTTTCCAGAAGCTCGGTATGCAACTCTTTGAAATCGACTAATAGCATTTCCTCGGTGTAGAGCATATCCGCACTCTTGGGCCCACCCGAAGTGTTATTGAGTTGTAAGGGATTAAAGGATTCAAGCCATACCTGACCTCCCGGTTTTAACCAACGAATGATTTTTTGATGAATACTTGTTCGAATCTCAGCGGGGAAGTGGGTATATATTAAAGCGATGACGTCAAAGGTGTCCTCAGGATATTCGATTGTGGTTGCATCGGCAAGCAAGGTCGTGATCGATACTTGGTTGCTTGTTGCCAGCTGCTCGGCTTTCATGATGCCAGCTTCACTATAATCAAATGACGATGAGTCCCAGCCTTGCTGTGCTGCATAAACGGCATTTCTTCCTTCACCATCGCAGGGAAACAAAATTTTTCCAGGAGTAATTTTTTCTAACTGAGCTGCAAGAAATTGGTTCGGCTTTGTTCCGTAACTATATTCTTTCTTTATATAACGTTCATTCCAAAATTGGTTCATATACTTTTATTATAGGGAGCGTTGCTCAGGGTAAAATAAGAATTCGGTAATTAAAAGGTAATACTAAAACAAAAGAATGTATGGACATTTTGGGCCATACATTCTTTGTATTCGAATAGAATTTGGTTTTTAAATTCCTGACTACTCTTCTTTTTTCTTGGTAGAAATGCCGAATGGCAAATAAAGAGGGCAGAAACTTAAAAAACTGGTAAGGATAAAAACACCTGCAAATACTAATAATGTAATGGCTGCAGGCCCTGTGATCTGTCCACCGAAATACAATCCGGCAATTACTAAAGCGACAAGAATTCTAGCGATTCTGTCGAAGGTTCCCATGTTTGGCTTCATATTATTGTGCTTTTAAAAGGTTGAATAAGGTTTAGAATTCAAATATCAGCAAAATATTATTAGCAATATGATACTTTTGTTACAGAAAGGAAATATTAATTTTATCCAGTGTTGGGGTGTAACGATACATCCTAACGTGCCGTAGATTTGAGCGTGAGTAGGGTGATGATTTTCACGGGACAGTTTTGGGCAGCAATCATATTGTCGTCTAGTTCGTGATCATGCACAACCACCGTATAGAAACCTCGTTTTTCGACACCGCCTACCAAGGTGCATTTACCATCTTTTTTTGAGACACGCCATCGATAGTCGGCGGCTTCCACACAGGCATTGCAACCGATACATTTAGCTCTTTGCTGGGAAATTTGAATCACGAAACCTCAGATATTAATTTATATAATTTGTCGGAAGGTCTGATTTTCCCGTTGACAGCAAGTGTAAAAATATCACCTTTGATTACATTTTCAGTAGGCAATCCATCGATTCTTAACTCTTCCACTTTTAACTGTAAATAACCAGTAGTAGGGCCCGATATCATCACTTCGTCGCCTACGGCTAAACTATGCGACTCGCATTTAAACTCCCCAATATTGGCTTTCTCGAAATATTTTAAGCCTTTGGCCAGATAAATTTTCTTCTTCGATGATTTAGAGCCGTTTTCATTATTCCATTCGCCCATTTTACGCCCCAGATAATAGCCATCCCAAAAACCTCGATTAAATACTGTGGCAAGTTCCGCCTTCCAAAGAGCAATTTTCTCAGGAGTATAGGTGCCTTCTAAATAGGCGTTGATGGCTTCATGATAACATTTTGTGACGGTATGCACATAATCAACCGATCGTCCTCTGCCTTCCAACTTCAATACACTTACACCAGCATCTAATATTTTATCTATAAAATCAATAGTACAAAGGTCTTTGGCCGACATAATAAATTCATTATCAATTTCGAATTCCATCCCATCTTCTTTATCCGTAACCACATAACTTCTTCTGCAATTTTGAATGCAAGCACCTCTGTTGGCCGACGCAAAATGCGAGTGTAAACTTAGATAGCATTTTCCCGATACCGCCATGCATAAGGCACCATGTGCAAATATTTCGAGCTCAATAAGCTTCCCTGAGGGTCCAGTAATATTTCTTCTTTTGATTTCTTTACTAATCTCGGCTACCTGTTTCAAACTTAACTCACGGGCAAGCACAACTACATCTGCAAAATTGGCATAAAACTCTACCGTATCTATATTCGATACATTGGCTTGGGTGGAGATATGGATTTCCATTCCAATTTTCTTGGCATAGTTCATCACGGCATGATCGGCGGCGATGATAGCAGTGACTCCATTTTCTTTCGCCGCATTCACAATGGTTTTCATCAAGTTGATATCGTGATCGTACAAGATGGTATTGAGGGTGAGGTAAGTTTTTATATCGTGTTCTTGTCCTATTTCTGCGATGCGTTTTAGGTCCTCCAACGTAAAATTATTACTCGAACGAGCTCGCATATTTAATTGTTCGACCCCAAAATACACTGCGTTACATCCGGCATTAATGGCGGCCATTAATGATTCGTAGGAGCCTGCTGGGGCCATGAGTTCTATGGAGCGCTTCATCTTATTTGTTTATTTCTTGGTTTTGAATTCGAATCGACTCTTCATGGATGAGATTAAATACGGATTGAATAAAATCTGGATTTATTCCAAATTTTTCATTTTCTAGCAATCTGTTTTTCGATTGCTTATTCCATTGATTTAAATCGAGGGCAGGCAAACTATTCTGTTTTTTCAGTAATGACATCTTTATCGACAGCTCCATTCTTTGATGCAATAATATAAGAATGCTTTTATCTATCGATTCAAACTCTTCTCGGATGGCCTCAATGGGAGTGATCTTCATTTTGCAAAGGTACAATTTTTGTAAGAAAACTTCAGAAAGCTAGGTTATAATGCCGTTGAGGCCAGAAGTGTAATTTTATTCCTGCCGAGCTTCACTAATCCTAAGTCTTCCATTTGCTTCAGAAGCCTGGAAACAACAACACGGGCTGTACCCAATTCATTGGCCAATTGTTCGTGGGTTACCAGTAGAGTTTCACTTTGCGTTAATTCACATTTCTTCTTAATAAAATTAAGCAGTCGCTCATCCATCTTTTTAAAAGCTACGGCATTCACTACTTCTAATAATTCTTCAAAGCGTTTATGATATAACCGAAAGATATAATCGAGCCACTGTGGGTATTCTCGTATTAGCATATTCACTTTATCGATAGGGATAAAAAGAATATGGCAGTGTTCCTCTGCAATGGCTCTCACCTTACTGGTATCGTTGTGCATTCCGCCTAAAAATGACATGATACAACTTTCACCTGCCTTGATATAATAGAGCAGAATTTCCCTTCCATCATCGTCTATACGCATGACTCGAATGCTCCCACTCACCACAATGGGAATAGAGCTAATATGAGCGTTATCATCTAAAATAATATCTCCTTCTGAGAATGCTTTGGCAATGCCATATTTGAGTAGTTTTTCTTTTAGCTCAGGCAATGCTTTAAATTCTGGCAGGTTGTCTAATTCCATGGTACGAAGGTAAGGATTGTAAGGAAGTGGTCGTGTTTTATATTTTGAAATTGCGGTATGACATTCCTTCTCATTGTAATCTAAGAAGCCATAAGCAAAAATAAGCATCGGTTGAGTCTTGGCACCTATAAGTTGATCTCGCTTGTATTGTCGCGAGTCAGGTAGACTTAAAAAAAATCATTTTTAGTTACCGTTAATTCTGTAAGTTTGCATTTGTAATTTTAATGAAAAGGATCACCTCCATATCACTTGCCCTCTTGATGCTTGCAATTTCTTTGAAAGTGAGCATTGCTTTTCATTATTGCGGAAGTCGTTTAGCTCAATCGAAAATTGTACTTGGCAATGGTAAAGCTTCCTGTGGCATGGAGTCGAAAAAAAAGAGCTGTGAAAGTAGTTCATTTGCTACGGTTAAACCTAGCCATTGTTGTGAGAATGAACTTAGTCAGATTGTTACCGACGACTATCAGCCCCCCGTTTCATCGCAACATTTTCCATTTGAATTTTTAACTTCAAGTACAATATTGAATTTGGTGTCGTTAACTCCTATGACGACACTTGAAGGTTTAATTCTTTACCGTCCACCGCCCAACCTCAGTTCGGTATCTCTGGCGTTCACCTCTGTTTTTTTAATTTAATTTTCGATTTTACTATTCCGTTACCTGATTACTTTCGGGGATGGGATATCTCGTGCGTTTATCATTTTCTGGTAAATGTATTCATCAATATTAAAACGATTCATTATCATGTCGAAATTAACCATTTTCATCACCTTGCTTATCATCATTTTAGTGCAGCCTAGTGCAGCCAAAATGAACTCTTCGAAATTATTTAATCCTATAACTCAAGATCCTGTTGAAAGAACAAACCCCATAGGTTTAGTGTATCAAGATTATATGGGAGTGAAAAATTCATTGTCGAGAGACAGGGCTGACTCGGCCGCTTTTTTCGCCGCTAAATTATCTCAGGAGATCGGTTTGGTAACAATGGATAAACTTAGCTCAGCTCAATATGACGCCTGGACCAAATTTGCCACGAATCTTAGTAACGATGCCGATAAGATTAGGAATACAAAAGAAATTGAACGCCAACGTGAATGCTTCATGACCCTGACAAATAATATGTATGAGTTACTAAAAGTTTTTAATACGAATAGCGAAATTATATACTATCAATTTTGTCCAATGGCGAATAAAGGAAAAGGAGCCTATTGGATTAGTGATCAGTCAAAAATAGCCAACCCTTATTTTGGGAAAAGTATGCTGCGTTGCGGAAGCACCAAAGCCACGATACTCGTAAAATGAGTTGGATTTTAAATATTTAATAGCAATTAATTATAAGATGAAATGCTAAAATTTTTAATAAAATATTTTCTCGAAAATAGATTCATCGCCATGACCTTGTTATTGGTGTTTATTATTTGGGGATTAATGAGCTCGCCGTTTAAATGGAATATTGGGTTTTTACCTCATCATCCTATTGCTGTTGATGCCATTCCGGATATTGGCGACAACCAACAAATTGTGGCTACCGAATGGATGGGACGCTCTCCCCGCGATATTGAAGATCAGATTTCATATCCTTTAACTTCCGCTCTATTAGGGATTCCAGGAGTAAAAACAGTGAGAAGTACTTCCATGTTTGGGATGTCGTTTATTTATATCATTTTTAAAGATGATATCGATTTCTATTGGAGTAGGTCGCGTATACTCGAAAAATTAAATTCATTACCCTCTGGTACTTTACCTGCAGGTGCTCAACCTAAATTAGGTCCAGACGCCACCGCATTGGGGCAAATATATTGGTACACTTTAGAAGGTAGAGATACTAAAACGGGGCAAGCTACTGGCGGTTGGGATCCACAGGAGCTGAAAACAATTCAAGATTATTATGTTAAGTATGCACTATCATCGGCTGAAGGCGTTTCAGAAGTAGCATCCATTGGAGGTTTTACTAAAGAATATCAAGTTGATATTAATCCGGATGCAATGAAGTCGTATGGTGTAACGGTGATGGATATTATGGAAGCCGTGCGTAAAAGTAATATTGACATCGGAGCCGAAACAATTGAAGTAAATAAAATTGAATATGTAGTTCGAGGTTTAGGGTATATTAAAAATTTGGATGATTTAAAAAATGCCGTCATCACCGTTAGAAATAATGTGCCTGTACGATTAAATGATGTGGCCAAAATTTCATTCGGGCCAGCCACGCGCAGAGGCGGATTGGATAAAGGAGGCGTGGAGGCCACTGGCGCCGTGGTGGTGGCTCGTTATGGCTCCAATCCAATGGAGGTGATCAAAAATGTGAAAGCGAAAATGAAGGAGCTCGCTTCCGGAATGCCCACTAAAACGCTAGCGGATGGCTCCGTTTCAAAAGTGACCATAATTCCATTCTATGATCGTACCGAATTAATTCAAGAAACCATAGGTACCTTAGAGTCGGCATTAACACATGAAACCCTGATAAGTATTTTAGTCATCATCGTATTACTATTGAATTTACGAGCCTCCATCATCGTTTCAGTTTTGCTACCTATCGCTGTATTAATGACCTTTATTGCGATGAAGCTGCTTCATATCGAAGCTAATATTGTTGCACTATCAGGCATCGCCATCGCCATCGGTGTGATGGTAGATATGGGTATCGTAGATGTGGAAAATGTTACGCGGCATCTGGAGATTCCAGGTAATGATAAGTTACGAGGCAAAAAATTAATACAATTAATTTATGATGCGAATATAGAAGTAAGGGCAGCCGTAACCGTGGCGCTCGCTACAACGATCGTCAGTTTTTTACCGGTATTTACGATGGATGCTGCCGAAGGGAAATTGTTTCAGCCATTGGCATTCACAAAAACGTTTGCGCTTCTATCGTCTTATATCCTTGGTATCGTTGTGCTGCCAACACTGGCGTATTTTCTGTTCTCCATCCGGTTCGATTTCAAAAAGATGAACAGGATTTGGAATATTGGTTTAATAATTTTAGGGATCACCCTCATTATAACCTGGCAAAGTTTCACGGCCATCGCTTTTATTCTTTTTGGAATTAATAATTTGCTTGAAAACTTTTGGAGGGAGAGTCGAAAAAAATACACCAACTATATGAATGTAGTTATTGCCTCCATCACGGTGATGTATTATTTAGCGGCCGAATGGCTACCACTCGGCGCTCATAACTCCATCTTAACAAATTTCTTTTTTGTAGTAGGTATCGTGTTTCTTATTTTAACGCCGCTTCTCATCACGGTTAAGTATTATGTAAAAATTCTTAATTGGTGTTTACAAAATCGGTTGAAATTCTTTCTTATTCCCATTTTAGCTCTTGTTTTTGGGGTGGTAATTTGGATTGGATTCAATAAAAGTTTCGGATTCGTGGCCAATGGAGTTGAACGAACAGGTTGGAATATGCGTGAAACTTCTTTCTGGCAATCGGCACAAAAAAACTTTCCTGGTCTAGGAAAAGAGTTTATGCCTGCACTCGATGAAGGTTCCTATCTGCTCATGCCTACGAGCATGCCTCATTCCGGTATTGAGAAAAATATCGAATATGTTCAATTGCTTGATAAGCGTTTGAATCATATTCCGGAAGTGGCGGTGGCTGTTGGTAAATGGGGAAGAGTGAATTCGGCGCTAGACCCTGCACCAGTGCAGATGTTTGAAAATACGATTCATTACAAGCCGGAATATGTTCTTAATACTGAAGGTCATCGAATGAGGTTTAAAGTGGACCATCAACAAAATTTTATATTAAAAAACAACCAAATTTTCAATCCAGCACTTGATGGAGTAGAAAAAATTGACACTGCACTGTTTATCGAAGATCCTCAAGGGGAATATTTGCGACAATGGCGAAAGGAAATAAAATCGCCTAACGATATTTGGAACGAAATTGTTAAAGTTACTAATATTCCCGGTTTAACCTCGGCTCCAAAATTACAACCCATACAAACTCGATTGGTAATGCTTTCTACGGGTATGAGAGCCCCGATGGGCTTAAAAGTGTACGGCCCTGATCTTGAATCCATTGAAAAAGCCGGTCTGCAACTGGAGACTCTTTTAAAACAATTTTCTGAGATTAAATCTTCTTCTGTTTTCTACGATAGGGCAGTGGGAGCACCCTACCTTGAGATTAAATTAAATCGCGAGGCTATTGCCCGTTATGGCATGAAGGTAAGTGATGTGCAGGAGGTACTACAAAGTGCTATTGGTGGAATGACGCTAACAACCACGGTTGAAGGTAGAGAGCGATTTGCGGTACGTGTACGTTACGCTCGCGACCTACGCACCACACCCGAATCTCTAAAAAATATATTAATTCCTTCTCCAACAGGGATACAGATCCCGCTCGGTGAGCTGGCTGATATTAATTATACCCGTGGCCCACAGATGATAAGAAGTGAGAACACTTTTTTAAACGGTTACATCATCTTTGACAAACAGTCAGCTTTGGCTGAAGTTGACGTTGTTGAAAATGCGGAAAAATTTATTCAGGCAAAAATCGATTCAGGATTTCTCCAATTGCCTGTTGGTGTATCTTATAAATTCGCTGGCAATTACGAGCAGCAGGTGAGAGCCACCCAAAAATTGCTTCTAGTAATTCCACTCTGTTTATTAATCATTTTCGTTTTATTGTTCTTGCAATTTAAAACTGTGGTTGCTTCTACAATTCATTTTTCAGGAGTTTTTGTTGCTTTTTCGGGAGGCTTTATTATGATATGGCTTTATTCGCAATCCTGGTTTCTTGATTTTGCTATTGCGGGGGTTAATATGCGCGACTTGTTTCAAATTCATACCATTAATTTGAGTGTTGCCGTGTGGGTTGGATTTATCTCGCTTTTTGGCATTGCTACCAACGATGGGGTAATTATGGGAACTTATATTCATCAGGTGTTTGAACAAAAAAAGCCGGAAACGATACTCGCTGTGCGAGAAGCTGTAATTGAAGCGGGCTCAAAAAGGGTAAGACCAGCATTAATGACGGCAGCCTGTGCTATCATTGCCTTGCTTCCAGTACTATCGTCGACTGGTAAAGGAGCAGATATCATGGTTCCTATCGCAATTCCAACTTTCGGCGGGATGATTATTCAAATGATGACCATTTTTATTGTTCCAATCTTACAATGTACGTGGCGTGAAGGCATCATTAAAAGAAAACTTAGAAAAACACAATTCTTAAATAAAAATAATAAAGTGCAAAATGAACAAATTTAATAAATTCCTATTGGTATTGATTTTGGTGTTCATTCAACTGAATTCCAAGGCACAGCAGAACGACTCGCTTTCAAGCTATTTAAAAATGGCTGCCACAAACAATCCGGGACTTCATTCGATGTTTTTAAAGTATTCCGCATCGCTTGAAAAAATTACCCCGGCAGGCTCCTTACCTGATCCACAGCTCGAATTCGGTTATTTTTTAAAACCGATGGAGCTGCTTTCGGGAAAACAAATTGCTGAATTTAAATTGATGCAGATGTTTCCTTGGTTTGGCTCCTTACCGGCTGCCCAAGAGGAGGCTTCGAAAATGGCAGCTTCTAACTTTGAAAGTTTTCTGGCTTACCGAAACGAACTCATTTTTAATGTTAAATCAAATTATTATATTTTGTTTAAAAACAAAAAAGAGATCGACATCACCGAAAACAACTTACAATTGCTAAAATCGATGGAGCAACTTATCCTCAGTAAATATCAATCGAATCAAGGGAAGGGTATATCTAATGCGAAAGAATCATCTGATGATGCTTCAAAAAGTTCTTCACCTTCTTCTACTATGGGTAGCATGGGGGCATTATCAACATCGAACCCCACTAACAAAAGCACCTCAAGTAATTTTTCAGGTTCATCCATGTCGTCGGGAAGTGAAAATCAAATGATTAATCTGTTTAGAATTAAAATGGAAATTAATACGATGGAAAATAGTTTGACCTTCTTGCTCGATCAGTTTAAAACAAATCAGATTAGTTTTAATCGTTATCTGAATCAATCGCCTGAACATATCATTTTTATTCCCGATTCTTTGATAGAGGAGGAAGTACCCATAAAGTTTACTGCATTAATCGATAGCATTACCAATAATCCTATGGTTAAAATGTATCAGGCTGATTCAGCGGCTTATAATGCTAAAATTATGATGTCAAAGAAAATGAGTTACCCTATGGTAGGCATCGGTCTTAAATATTCATTAATCAATAAAGTGGATAATAGTACGAATATGATGAATGGTCAGGACATGCTGATGCCGATGGTTACAGCTTCTTTACCCATTCATAGAAAGAAATATCAGTCAATCATAAAGGAAGCGGATTTGTTACGATCGGCGGCAAGTTATGCTTCTGTCAATGCCACTAACGATTTACGGGTATCCTATCAGCAATCGCTACAGAATTTAGAAGATGCCCAAAGAAGATCTATCCTTTATTCGAAACAAACGTTACTGGCGGAAGGAAGTTTGAATATATTGTTGGCATCTTTTTCAAGCAACAGCTCTGGACTTGACGAAATAATTCTGATGGAGCAACAGTTGCTTAATTATAAGTTTAAAAAAATCGAAGCTACCACTGACAAATACGCTTCTACGGCCAATTTATTATTTTTATTAGGGAAACAATAATCATAAAAAAAAATAAAATGAAACTCAAAAATATTTTCTCGAATACTTATTTCAGAAATTCCTCACTTCTGTTATTAGGACTTTTTTTAGGATGGTTAATTTTTTACCACCCAAGTCCATCGCCGATTTCATCAGAGGTAAAAGAAAGTGTCAAGCCAGAAATCTGGACTTGTTCGATGCATCCACAAATTAGGCTCGATCATAAGGGGCTTTGTCCGATCTGTGCCATGGAACTAATTCCTGTTCAACAAAACGCTAGTGAGGTTGATAATGATGCCATCGTGATGAGTGAAGATGCTGTTAAACTAGCGCAAGTACTAACGTTTATTGTTTCCAAAAAACAACCTGAAAAAGAAATTAGGTTGTACGGGAAAATTCAAGCGGACGAGAGAACAGAGCAGTCGATTCTGGCTCATTTTTCTGGACGAATTGAAATGCTTTTGGTTAATTTTACTGGAGAAAAAATAAATCAAGGTCAACTGATAGCTAAAATTTATTCGCCTGAATTAATTAATGCTCAGCAAGAACTCTTTGAAGCATTAAAAATGAAAGATGTTCAACCTCGTTTGTTGGATGCGGCGAGAGCAAAATTAAGCCAGATGAAGCTTACCAACAAACAAATTGAAGAGATCGAACGAAGTGGTAAAATAAAATCCGTTTTTGATGTGTATGCAACAGTTTCGGGCGTCGTTCTGGCGAAGAGGGTGAGCACAGGCGATTATGTACAAACCGGATCATCGCTTTTTGAAGTGGCCGATTTAAACCATGTATGGGCGCTTTTTGACGCCTATGAAAGTGATCTGCCATGGTTGAAAATTGGGGCTCCAATTTCATACTCAATACTGGCGCTTCCTGGGAAAGAGTTTAAAGGCAATATCGCTTTTATCGATTTGGTAATTAACCCTGTAACACGAATTGCTAAAGTAAGAGTTGAGGTAAATAATACAGTGGGCAACCTAAAACCGGAGATGTTGGCATCTGGTATTGTGAGGTCTATTTTAGCTACGACAGGAAATAGTATTGTAATTCCGGAGTCGGCCGTTTTATGGACCGGCACAAGATCAATTGTATATTTAAAAGTTCCTAATGCATCAGAGCCTACCTTCATTTTGCGCGAGGTGACGCTTGGTAATTATTTACAGAACAGTTATGAGATTCTTAATGGTTTAGCCGAAGGGGAGGAGATTGTCACCAATGGAGCTTTTAGCATAGATGCTGCCGCACAACTGTCAGGCAAAAAAAGTATGATGAATAGAGAAGAGAAGGATGCTCAAAACAAGTATCAACAAGGTCATAATGATGCTTCAGATACTTCTAAAAGGGCGTTACAGAAAAAGGGAGTCGATCCATCGCAGTCGGTGGCCTCCATGGAGCAAGCGAGTATTAAAGTAAGTGGAAATTGTGAGATGTGTAAAGCACGAATCGAAACTGCCGTAAAGAAACTTCCGGGTGTTCAGAGTGCTGATTGGAACGTAGATAGTAAAATGCTTCAAATTGCTTTCGACAGAAGTCAATGTAATTTGGCTACAATACAAAAAGCCATCGCCACTGCAGGACATGATAATTTAAAGCAAAAAGCAACCAACGAAGCCTATAATAATCTACCTGATTGTTGCCGATACCGACCTGAATAAAAAGTAAAGTGAAAATTTCCTGGTGGTAAAACAGAATCAAATCTTAGGCTGCGTATTTACGCTTGCGTAAGGTATTATTTACGAATCCAAAGATGATGACAATTAAAATAGGTACTGCAATATTGATGAGTTGCCATTGCACTCTTTCGTCTTTTACCTTATCTTTATTCAACAGTCTTAAGGCAATTTCACGGTTACGTAATTCTAAAATGCCACTGTCGTCGCAGAGATAATCAACACAATTCAACACGAATTTTTTATTGCCGTAAGTTTGTCCACTGTACCCATCATATCCCAAAGGGTATACTTGTCCGTTGCTTCTGCTGAAATGATTACGAATGATGTCGCCATCGCTTACCACAATCATTTTATTCGCAGCAATATTTTCAATAAATTGTAACTCTTGGCTAACGGTATCTTTGATTTTCCGGTTGGCAAATACCGATTCAAAGGAGCCTTCGATGAGCACAGCCACAGCGTTGTTGGGATGATTAAAGGAACTCGTGATGGTTTTTTCATTCAGAATTTTCAAGTCGACGACTGCAGGAGAACTAATTGTTTTGGAACGAGGAGATGATTGTAATAGAATGGTTTTCGTGTTCCTGTTATTTGTGGTAAGGTCGATACTACTTGCAAACTGCCCCCATATAAGGTCCATATTTTTCACAATCGGATGTGTGCTATTTGTTCCAAGCAACGGATAAAAAATCCATGGAACCAAGGTACGATTGCCTTTGCCGTTTTGTGTGTTAGCTAATACAGGGGTTACATTACAACTTAAGTCTTCAATCAAATCAGGGTTTAATCGCACCCCATATTTAAAGAGTTGGTCCTCTAAGTTTAAATCGTACGGAATCGAAGTGAATGATAGTTTTTCATTTCTGGTACTGTCCATACTCGCTATCATAGGGTCGATAAACCAGAGTAATTTACCTCCTTTCATTACATACTGATCCAACTTATACTTATCGTATTCTGTAAACTTGCGAGTGGGTCGGGCTATTACCAGTCCTGCATATTCATTTAACCGGCCCAATGTTTGGGCGGTCATGTCAAGTCGCTCTACATCATAGAAATCAGATAGCTCGCTCATGATATCGGCAATCTCATATTTGCCTAATTCGCCATGACCAAGCAGGAACGCGAGTTTTTTCTTTTGTGTGGTAGTGCATTTGCGTAGCACATTACATAGCTCAAATTCGATGTTTTCAATCGCTCCATTAATGTCTTCCGAGTTCTCGTCTGCATCATCGTATTGGGTGTTACGCATAAAATTCACAATGATCTCTTTCCCTTTATAAAAAAAGGATGCACAGGGAAATAATACTTGATAGGCGAGTTGATTATCGCCTTGAACTTTTACATTCTTAGGCGACAAACCTTTCCCAAGAAACTGATCTATGACATCTCGTTTGGCCTTCTCATCGAGCCCATCAATAGGGTCGGTAAAGGTGAATACGATAGGCGTTTTTGCATATTGGTTAAGCTCATTAAAGTAATCAGTGATAGCAATTTTCAGACGTTTGTAGTTGGCCGGTAGGTTACCGTCCAAGTATATTTTGCATGAAAGTTGGTCGTCGAGCTTTGCGGCCATCTGTGCGGTAGTCTTTGATAAGGTAAAGCGTTTTTCCTGGGTCAAGTCGTAACGGTAATAAAAAATTGTGCTCAGCCAATTGATTACCGCTAAAACCAGTATCAGCAGAAGTAACTCAATGCCTGAACTATATTTTCTATGACTTTTTTTCAATGTATCGTGTAAAATAATCGTGTTCTAAATGCAAATTTAATTTGAGGCCAATTTTGTTTTTGTCAACCATAAAAATAAAACGGTGGTGCTTACAAAATAAAGTAGATCTCGAGTGTCGAGCACGCCGCGACTAATTGATTTGTAATGCGAGTTTATTCCAACCCACTGCACATAATAATCGATGCCACTCAACCAGCTTACCCCGCTAATTAAATCGAAGGAGATATACATAATCAGGCAGAGAGAGAAAGATAAGATAAAAGCAACAATAGAATTATCGGTGAGCGAAGAAGCATATAACCCAATACTGACATAAATGCTGCCCAGCCATAAAAGACCTAAATAAGAGCCCCAGGTAGCACCAGTGTCAAGGTTCCCTTGAGGGTCGCCCAATTGGTAAATGGTGTAGAAGTAAATCAGGGTAGGTAACAAGGCAAGTGCAACTAAAGTTA
>CAIUDH010000086.1 GCA_903897855.1 uncultured Bacteroidota bacterium
AGTAGTACTTGCCCATTTAATAATAAAAGTCTAAGTTTGATCATCATTATTAAGTGGAAGGCATTTTACACTCAGATTGGTTCAAATGATGACTTCCGAAAAATGTACAAATTTTAAAATTATCAGATCATACCCTATGAAATACTTCAGCTTAATTTCCATCTTTATCATCTTTGGTTGTAATAAAACAACATCACCTTGTAATTCGAATCAAGAAACAGATTCTCTAAAATCAGTGATCTTGGAATTGCAGATCGATAAAGGAAGATATGAATATATGCTGGATCGTGTTTTGGAAAAAGATTCGGTCTTGTACAAAGAAATAACTTCTAACATCGAATAATATTGGCCTAGGCCGAAGCATCCTAACTTTGAGGATACTTCGAAAAACACATTTCATCTCCTCTTTCAGCTTGTCTTCCTCTGTTATTTTAGTACTTATCTAAAAGAGTAACTGAATTACATCGCTTGCCACCTTTTATGTCTTTTCTCTAATAAACGTAAGTGTTTCAGGCCGCTTAAGATCCAATTTACGAATACGGATACGTGTTAATAATAAAACTTTATTGTTTTATTATTTTTTTGGACGCTATGAAGTTCTCAGATTCCACTGTAATCACATAAACCCCTTTATTCCATCCTGAAACATCCAATTGGGACTGGTTTTTTGAAGATGTCGAATGCTCAGAGAATATTTCCTGACCTAAAACATTGGTGATGGTAAGTTTTGAATCTTTCACATTCCATCGCAGCAAAAGGGAACCTTGTGCTGGGTTCGGCCTCACATCGAAGAAATAATCTTCATCCTTTTTATTAATTCCAGTTCCTGCCGGCGTGAAGGTGCCTGTTCGATATTTCACCGTGCCCGTATTGTCATCTTCCCAAACCACAAACACCTTGTTTTTCGACAATGCCACATCCGCATTCGTAACGTCGGTGGGCGCTACCGTATCATAGGCCAGCGGCAACCCTTTACGTACATCGTTGGTGAATCGTATCGGCATCTGTGAACTGCCGTTAATGGTTTGCTTCCACACTATAGCTAAGGCAGTACCTTGACTTGCAATGGTAGGATAGTTTTGCTGAGAAAGGCCTGTGATGTTGCCGGTTAAACTGTTAACCGAATTTAATGTAAGATTGTTTATGGATGTTTTACTGAGATACGTTCTATACATCCCCACAGCTCCACTCATAAAAACCGTGTACATTGTATCTCCGATAACAGTACCATCGGGACCACTTGCAGGACAAGAGGTAATCATCCAATTTCGGTTATCAATATTGATACCGCTACTGAAAGTGGAGCCGCCGTTATTGGAAAGCCCGGCCCATGAATCACGAATATTGCTCATATTATTTCGATACAATACCGCTGCAAAATTCCCTTGTGTTACGATTGATCCCGGACAACAATCACAGATTCCGGGAGCTCCGTTCCAACCACTGGCTTTGACATCCACAGAAAAAGTAGTACCATAATTGGCCGATTTTAAAACCACCCAGCGTGATGCAACGAAACCAGCATTAAATTTCATGAAAGCAATCACAGGATTGCCAGAGGCATCAGTCGTTACCGTTGGAAACCGGGAAATGCTGTCGGCAATATAATCAACCCGAACCGGAGCAGAAAAGGTTTGTCCACCGTTGAAAGAACGCATTAAATAAATATGATTGGTATCGGAGGCTTCGGGTGTTCTTTTCACCACCACATATACCGTATCGCCATGGGCGGCAATTTCAGGGCCCATCCAAGAGGCGGTGGCTACCTTAAGCCATGACGGATTTAATTTCACCGGGTTGGTGAATACCGTTCCTGTCCAACGTGAAAAGAAGACCGACGCGTCGGAAGATCTTCCCCAAATCACCAAGGGGTTCCCAATTGCATCGACGGCAATACGTGGATGCAAATTGTCGTTGGCCGAAGGAGCCAAATTTATTTCTGAATTCCACATGATACCCGACTGGGAATAAATACTGAGAGAAAGAAATAACAGAGCAAGTGTAAAAATTTTATACATCAGAATTAAATGGCTTAATGAAAAAGATAACTTTACCAAAAGAACAACTTTAAACTATAAAAAAGAAATTGTGGTTGCCATTTTAACAAGCCAGGGCTATGAATGCAAAAAATATCGTTTCCCTTCTCCCCAATTCTTTATCGACTTTCATCGAAACTTTTGTTGCTTTTTACTGCCAACTAACTTAAAGTTTTTTCTCTTTTCAGGGCCTGACGAATAATTATAAAGAGGTAATAACCGGCTATCTTAACAATGAAAAAGTGCCTTTGAGATGATGGCGAAACCCATTAAAATCGCGACATTCCAAAAGGTAGATATAAACACCTTCCATCGCTGGCTGATTATTATAGGATCCATCCCAACCTTGATTTTGATCATCGGTCTTGAAAATGTTTTGCCCCCATCGGTTAAAAATTTCCATGTGGAATGTACTTATTTTCATATTCCCCGCCCAATTAAACACATCGTTTTTGGCATTCCCATCGGGCGAAAAGGCATTCGGAATAAAGATATATGCAGGGCAACTATCTTTTAAAAAAATTTGATCAGAAGCAGTACAACCATCAGCATTGGTAACGCTTACCGAATAGGTGCCCCCGTGAAGCACTGCAATGGATTGCGACGTCTCACTATTGGGCTGCCACAGGTAAGTGGTATAGCCCGGTCCGGCATCGAGGATCACAGCATTATCGCCGCAAATAAACCGGTCGGGACCTAAATTCACTGTGGCTTTGGCTCCAAGGATAATATTTACCTGGCTTGTTTGGCTGTCGCAGGCCAAACAGTTGGTACATTTATAAGAGTAATCATCAACCGTATATACACTCACCCCATAGGTACCCGCACTTGTTACATTAATAGTTCTAGAGGTTTGCCCCGAAGGCACCCACCTGTATTTTGCTATTGCATTGGAGGCGTTCTGTCCATCCAAGGTTATATTTATGGGGCCACAAAAGATAGAGTCATGCAGCAATGGTGCCTGTACCTTGCCATCAAAAACTCTAATAACAAAAGTGTGTAAGCTATCTTTACCTCCGCTAAAGGTAACCAGACAGGTGGCCAAATAGGTGCCAATGGTGTTATATGGCACAGGGCCACATATACTATCGTTGGTGACGCCGGCAAAAGAAGTTCCAGTGAAGGTCCATTTCCAAGCAATGGCATTTCCTGTGAGGGTTTTAATACTGAAAATAATATTCCGAATATCTTTACAAATAGTAATGGTGTCAAGAATTTTTGTTCTATTAAAAGTTTTACCGGGCAGAGCAAGAACAACCTTTTTGCTTTTTCCTACCTCGTTGGATTCGAATAAATATTCGTTGTTTAGGTTCGCTCTGCACCCGGTAGTGAAGGCTCTGGTACTGAATCCCACTTTAAGGACTTTCATCTCAAAATTAGAAGTTTCAGCGGCTTTTCCACCGAGGATTGAAAGCAATAAAATGAGCAAGAAATATGACTTCATTTCAGAATGAATTTAAAATTACGGCGAAGATAAGGAAAGTGCAACGGTTCCGGCCTTCGCCTATTAATATTTTGTTGAGCTCCTGTTTAAAATCGTCTTCGCCCTAAAATTCATTGGCCAATATTAGATTTCGAATTTAGCGTTTCAGAAATAATACAATGCCATAATGTAAAATACTCCAAGGTGTAATATGATTTATATCAGTTCTTAAACTGAACTTAATCAACTTTTTTAACCCATTTTTCTATAATTTTGTTCCCAACTAAACTTCCTCCGTCAAGGAGTAAATAAAATTTATTTAAATGTCCAACATAGACATCACCAAACCAATCGACCTCTCCAGCCATGCCGATGGTACTGGCCCACTTAGAAAGCTTAGGCCTATTTATATGGACCTCATGCCTCCTTGCAATAGTGCTTGCCCCGCTGGCGAAAATATTCAATCGTGGCTTAGCTTTGCACAAGCCGGAAACTATTTTGAAGCCTTTCAAGCCTTGGTTGCCGACAATCCCTTTCCCGCTATCATGGGAAGAGTTTGCGTTAAACCCTGTGAAACCGGTTGCAACAGAACCCATATCGACAAAACGGTGAATATCCATTCCGTTGAACGCTATATCGGCGACGAAGCCATCGCTCAGAAATGGGATATTCGGTTCACTGCTAAATCGACAGGGAAAAGAGTTTTAATTATTGGTTCAGGCCCTAGCGGATTGGCTGCTGCCTATCATTTAACACGCTTGGGACATACCGTTGAGATCGTAGAATCGGGCGATTCGGCCGGAGGATTATTACGAACAGGAATTCCAGAATATCGCTTGCCCAAAAACATTTTAGATGCTGAGATCAATCGCATCCTCGGTATGGGTGTTAGCCTTCGACTGAATCATACGGTAACTGAGGTGCTAAAAGAAAAAGCTGCTGGGAAATTTGATGCCGTTTATCTTGCTGTTGGCGCACAGAAAATACGTACCGAATCGATTAAAACAACCAACTCAATTCCTGTGACGGATGCCTTTAGTTTCTTTAAAGAAATTACTTCGAATCCCGAAAACTATACAAATAAAAAAGTGGTCATTTTAGGTGGTGGAAAGCTGGCCTTATACATTGCACGTAGCATCAAACGTTTTGGCTCAGAAGCTACCGTGTTATTTCCTGGAGATAAAAAATTAATGCCTGCCTACGACTATGAAACTGAAGATGCTCTGGCAGAAGGGGTAGAAGTAGAACTGCTTAAAAGCATTTCAAAAATAGAAAAAAATGAATTCACCATCGAAAAAATGAAGGTGGAAAAAGGCAAAGCTATTGGTACCGGAGAATTCGAAACCATCAACGCCGATAGGCTCATCATCGCGATGGGGCAGGAATCGGAAACGGATTTTTTGCGAGGTGTTGAAGGAATCAATTTAAAAGAAGATGGCACCATTGTAATTAATGCCGATAGGATGACCGGCTATGCTGGCATATTTGCCGGCGGTGATATGTTGCCCGGCGAAAATCGTAGCGCCACCATCGCCATTGGACATGGCAAAAAAGCTTCTAAATATATTGATGCCTTTTTGAAAGGGGAAGCCTTTGCGAAGCCCGAGAAGCCTCAGACAGCCGGATACCGCAAGCTTCATATGTGGTACAAAACGGATGCTCCGCAAAAAGAACAAAACAAGCTATTGCCTGCAGAAGCCATTAAAAGTTTTGATGAAGTGATTACCGGACTCCCCGAAAAGGAAGTGCGCTACGAAGCACAACGCTGCCTGAGTTGCGGCAACTGTTTCGAGTGTGATGGATGTTACGGCGCTTGCCCCGATGACGCGATCCTGAAACTAGGACCCGGTAACCGATACGAATTCATCTATGATAAATGTACCGGATGCGGAGTATGCTTCGAACAATGCCCTTGCCACGCCATTGAAATGATTTCTGAACCTTCCAACACCACAAACAATGTCATCTAAAAATAAATTAATCGCTACCATCGATGGTAATGAGGCCGCAGCGTATGTTGCCTATCGCGTAAACGAAGTGTGTGCCATCTATCCGATTACGCCCTCTTCAACCATGTCGGAACTTACCGACGAATGGAGTGCGAAAAAAATAAAAAATATCTGGGGAAATATTCCCGACGTCATCGAATTACAAAGTGAAGGAGGTGCCGCCGGCACCGTGCATGGAGCCTTGCAAACAGGGGCCTTGACAACCACCTTCACGTCCTCTCAAGGACTCATGCTGATGTTGCCCAATATGTACAAAATTGCAGGCGAATTAACATCGTGTGTATTTCATGTGGCCGCCCGATCGTTGGCTACTCAAGGGCTTTCTATTTTTGGCGACCATCAGGACGTAATGGCTGCCAGAACCACCGGCTTCGCGATGCTTAGCTCGGCCAGCGTGCAGGAAGCACACGACTTCGCATTAATTGCACAAGCGGCTACGTTAAAATCGCGTATTCCATTTATGCACTTTTTTGATGGCTTTCGCACCTCTCATGAGGTAAATAAACTTGAGCTGCTTGCCGATGATCAAATAAAAGAAATGATTCCCGATGAGTATGTTTTTGCGCATCGTAAAAGAGCGTTGAACCCCGATAATCCTTTCATTAGAGGAACGGCGCAAAACCCAGATGTATACTTTCAAAGCCGAGAAATTTCTAATTCTTTCTATGATAAAACACCTGGCATCGTAAATGATGCCATGAACGATTTTGCCAAGCTTACCGGAAGAAAATACGAGCTATTTGAATATAGCGGCGCTGCCGATGCCAAACATATTATCATTATTATGGGTTCGGGGGGTGAAACAGTGGCCGAAACAGTGGCTGCGTTAAATGCTTCCGGAGAAAAAACAGGCGTTATCCAAATTCGTTTATTCCGCCCTTTCTCTACCGAACATCTATTACTGGCCTTGCCTAAAACCGTGGAGTCGATCGCTGTATTAGACCGTACCAAGGAATCGGGTGCTACAGGTGAACCCATGTATCAGGATATTTTGTCGGCCTTGGTGGAAGCCTTGCAACAACATAAAATAGCAAAACTCCCTACCCTTATTGGCGGGCGCTATGGCCTTAGTTCGAAAGAATTTACCCCTGCCATGGTGAAGGCTATTTACGATGAGTTGAAGAAAGAGACACCCAAAAACCATTTCACCATTGGCATCAACGACGATGTAACCCATACCAGTTTAGCCTACGATGACACCTTTACCTTAGATGAATCGGAATGGCGGCAAGCGCTTTTTTTCGGTCTCGGATCGGATGGAACCGTAGGTGCCAACAAAAACAGTATTAAAATTATTGGAGAGAACACGCCGTTGTTTGCACAAGGTTATTTTGTTTATGACTCCAAAAAATCAGGCGCCCGAACCGTGTCCCATCTGCGCTTTGGCCCTCATCCAATTCGTGCGCCATACCTCATTACCCGTGCCGATTTCATTGCAAGCCATCAGTTTAATTTCACTGAAAAAATAGAGATGTTGAACTTCATCAAGAAGGGTGGCACTTTTTTATTGAATAGCCCTTTTGATAAAAATGAAGTTTGGGGTAAACTTCCAGGCATCATTCAAAAAGAAATTATCCATAAACAACTTAAATTTTATGTGATCGATGCCACTACCGTTGCCAGAGATACAGGCATGGCAGGCCGTATTAACACCATCATGCAAACTTGCTTTTTTGCTTTGAGTGGCGTTTTGCCTAAAGCAGAAGCCATTGAGCAAATTAAACATGCCATCGAAAAAACATATTCGAAAAAAGGTCGGGCCGTAGTGGAGCAAAATTTTAAAGCTGTTGATGCGACCCTTGCACACCTTTATGAAGTTACCGTTCCTACATCATCAACCTCCACCTCAGCCTTGCTTTCGGTAGTGTCGGCTTCGGCACCCGATTTTGTAAAAGAAGTGACGGCGATGATGCTTTCAGGTCATGGCGATGAGTTACCGGTAAGCAAAATGTCGCTCGACGGAACCTATCCAAGTGGCACCACAAAATGGGAGAAACGTAATGTTTCCGACTTAGTCCCGCTGTGGGAACCCGATAGCTGCATTCAATGCGGTAACTGCGCCTATGTATGTCCGCACAGCGTAATACGAGCTAAATTTTATAACGAAGCCTACCTCGAAAAAGCACCCGATGGTTTTGCTTCTGCTCCTATCAACTCCAGAGGATTTCCCGAAACTAAATATACTTTACAAGTATATGCCGAAGATTGTACGGGTTGTAATTTATGTGTGGAAGTATGCCCTGCCGTGAATTTGCTCGACCCCAACAAGAAAGCCATCAATATGGTGGAGAAGGAACCGATTATTGAAGAGGTGAAAAAGCATATCCACTTTTTCGAAGAACTGCCTTGGAATAATCGCAGTGAAATTAACTTCTCGACAGTACATGGCACTCAATTTTTGGAGCCTTTGTTCGAATTCTCTGGCGCCTGTGCAGGTTGCGGTGAAACACCGTATGTAAAATTACTCTCACAACTTTTCGGCGATCGGCTCTTAGTTGCCAATGCTACTGGATGCTCTTCTATTTATGGTGGCAATTTGCCTACCACGCCTTGGACCATGAACAAACAAGGACAAGGACCCGCTTGGTCGAATTCTTTATTCGAAGACAATGCTGAGTTTGGTTTGGGAATGCGCATTACAGCCGATAAACATTTATCGATTGCCGAACATTTATTAAAATCATTATCCGCTGAAATTGGGACTGATTTGGTGAACTCTATTATTACTGCACCTCAATTACAAGAATCGGAGATTGCCGAACAGCGCGTGCGAGTAAATGAATTAAAAGCAAAACTGCAAACAATTCCAAATCCTACAGCGCAGCACTTATTATCGTTATGCGACCAATTGGTGCATCGCAGTGTGTGGCTTGTGGGTGGCGATGGGTGGGCCTATGATATTGGGTATGGGGGCTTGGATCATGCCTTGGCCAGCGGAAGAAACATCAATATCTTAGTATTAGATACCGAAGTCTATAGCAATACCGGAGGTCAAAGTTCAAAGGCAACGCCAACAGCGGCTACAGCAAAATTTGCTTCTGCCGGTAAGCGCGGAGGCAAAAAAGATTTGGCTATGCAAGTATCATCCTACGGCAATGTGTATGTGGCGCGCATCGCTTTTGGTGCCAATCCGCAACAAGCCTTACTTGCCATGAGAGAGGCGGAAGCCTATAACGGTCCATCGCTAATATTAGCTTACAGTCACTGCATTGCTCATGGATATGACTTAAAAGACGGATTAACACAACAGAATAATGCAGTAGCTAGTGGTTACTGGCCATTGATGCGGTACAATCCAGCGTTACGAATAAAGAACAAGAATCCGTTCATCCTCGATTCAACACGGCCTACAATTCCATTACGTGAGTTTGCTTATAAAGAATTGCGCTATAAAGTTTTAACAGTTACCAACCCTGAACAGGCTGAAGAACTGATGGTGCTAGCTCAAGAGATGGTAAATCTGCGTTGGAAAAACTATGAAGAACTGGCTACCAAAAGTGCCAGTGATTTTATTCCTGTGGCCTAAGTTTTATTGATTTCAAAGTTTGGCTTTAAGTACCAGCCATCTAAGTTCGTCATTTTTATTTCTACTGATTTCGAATGAATAAGTCGTCGAGAGCTTGTTGATACATCAACCCGACCACGATATCACCCTTAATGCTTCCAAGCCTCAAACTTAGTTCGACATATACCGATAGATCTTCCATTCCTCCTTTATCTTTTTTAGGAAAATAAGATGACGGTTCGCATCGGCAATAGTTACCGAACTCCCTAAGGTAGTAAGACTGCCTTTGGAGGTAGCTCGCACCAAGGCCAGGTCGCCTATTTGCTCAAGTTCATCGATGGAAAACTTCGTGGTTATTTTAATGCCCCTGAAAAACTTCCTAAAGTACGCTTGAATACTATCGGCTCCTACAACGGTGGGGGCGTGGAGTGGAATATATATTCCGTTTACGGTATAAAAGGCCCCTATAATTAAAGTATCCGAGGTGTTAAGCGCATTCTCGTATTGTTTCAGTAACATCTCAATTTTACTTCTCTCACGGGCCAAAATCGAATCGCGAGCAGCTGTGGCACTGTCTTTCTTTTCTGTTACCGGCTTCACCACCACCTTTTTCACCTCGTTTTTCGAGGTGTCTTTTTTCTCCACTACTTTTGGTTTAGGCTCCTCCACTTTAGACGTCACAGGTGCGAACGATCGCATATAATTCACGATTGACCATAGCTCCTCCACTTCAGGGATTTTCTTTTTAAAAGATGGCATATCGGTTCTACCTTCTCTTGTCTTGTAAAAAATGGAGCCATCGGTTTGCCCCTGAAACACTTTCGTGGTAAAATCGCCACACGATGTATTTAAACTCTTGGCTTTGGTTCCATCGCCTTTGCCGCCACCACCATGACACGATTTACAGTGTTTGTCGTACAGGAGTTTGCCCGATTTTACATTTTCAGCTGTGGCTTTGCTAGGATTTTTTACACTTTTTGCCGATTCGGGCACTACCCACTCGCTTATACCCGATGGATGATTAATAGAGACTGAATAAGAAAAACCAAGCAATAAAATAAAGCTCGGGAGTACTAAAGCGGAGAATACTATTTTACTTTTCATGGGTTTGATCGTGGATTAGTGACAGTGAAGTTTTGCTCCAATAATTTGTTACACAGTTTGATATTATGAGCAACACAAAGATAATTCTATTCTTGCTTTTGAGCAGAAAAAAAAATACAGTTCAACTCCGTTATGTTTATTATAATACTATCTTGAAACTTTCTCCTCTTAAACTCCCGGTTTTCTTACCCATAGTATCATTTCCCGAAATCAAATCATTTGTATCTCATCTGAATTTAGTTATTTGCATTAAAAAAAATCATGACCGAAATAAAATCTCAGCGCCCTACCTGGGACGAATACTTCATTGAAGTGATGGATGCTATTAGCAAACGTGCCACCTGCAACCGTGGCAAGAGCGGTTGCGTAATTGCTAAAGACAATCGGGTTTTAGTAACCGGATATGTAGGCTCTCCGGTTGGATTGCCTCATTGCGACGATGCCGGCCACCTCATGAAAAAAGTAATCCATGACGACGACTCCATCACCGAACATTGCGTGCGTACGGTGCATGCCGAACAAAATGCGATATGCCAAGCGGCAAAATTAGGCGTATCCTTACTTGGTGCTACGCTCTACTGCCGCATGACCCCTTGCAGAGTTTGCTGCATGCTAATAATCAACTGTGGTATTAAACGGGTGGTTTGCCAGCGCAAATATCATGCTGGCGCCGAGAGCGAACAGATGTTTAAAGATGCGAATGTAATCCTTGAATTTATTGAAGATGAAATTCAAAAATACTAAGATGGGATATTCCCTCGAGTGCTGTAAATTCTATTGTATTTTACATTCGCTTCCAATAAAAGACTTTGTTTATAACGTTTAATTTCGTTTTTTTGAAGATGATGATGAAAGTTAAAATACTTCTTACTCTAAACTTACTGTTTTCGATGCTGGCTTACAGTCAAACCGAGCCTACACAATCGAATAACACAGGCACCTTTTCGGGTAGCTTTTACGGAAATACTAATGCCTTTATTCGCGATACCAAAATTGGCGCCACCACCCCTCTCTACACCCAGGCCTTGAGCGCCGTAGAAGGTTGGTTTAATGCCAATTACAATAGTAAGATGGTGAATGTGAGCCTTCGATACGACTTTTACCATAATAGTAATTTGCTGCAGCCCAATATGCCTTACAGCAATAGTGGTATTGGGTATTGGCAGATAAATAAAGTGGTCGAAAAATTTGATTTTAGCGTTGGATACATTTACGACCAATTTGGGAGTGGCAGTATTTTTCGAGCCTATTGGGAGCCTCTTATTGGAATAGATAATGCCATTATGGGTGCCCGCGTAATATTCAAACCCGATCAAAACCTCACCATAAAAGCAATCAGTGGAAAACAAAAATATCGGTTCGGTAGTTTCGAGCCTATCGTTAAAGGGGTAAATGCCGAACAAAGTCTCTCCCTCAAGCACAATATCAATACTACCCTTGGCGCAGGCTTGCTCAATAGAACCCTGGATATAACCACCATGAAAGGGATTGCCGACAATATTAATAGCTACGATTTGAGCGACCGCTTTGTTCCAAAGTATAATGAGTTTGCTTATCAGGCCTATGCCACCACCTACATCAAAGACTTCACCATAGGCTTAGAATATGCCAAGAAAAGTATCGACATCATCCAAAATGAAAGCAGCTCCAAAATGGTGAATAGAGAAGGGGAATTTATTCAAGGAAATTTATCGTGGTCGCATGTTGGGAAAAGAGGAATCGGGGTAAACCTACAATATCGAAAACTGAATAATTTTGAGTTTAGAGTTTCACCTTTAGAAAATGGTCTCACGGCACTTGTAAACTATTTGCCTTCTATCACGCGTCAAAACACGTACCGGTTAATGGCCCGATATAATGCGGTTACTCAATTCAATAATGAGCAAACAACACAATGTGACATCACCTATACTCATAACGAAAAAAACCTGTTTCAGTTGAATGGCAGTTTGGTTACCGGAAAAAACAATGTTACTTTATTCAGAGAAGTTTATTTGGATTGGCTTCACCAATATAGCGATAAATTAAAGTTGCTTTTAGGGTTACAATCGATACAGTTTAACCAAGCTATCCTGCAAGGAGAGCCGGGTGCAGAAGATGTTTTTACCCTCACCCCGTTTTCTGAATTAAACTATGATATAAATAGCAAAAAATCGTTGCGAATAGAAGCTCAATTTCTAAGTAGCAAACAAGATTCTGGAAGTTTTGTAAATGTGATGATCGATTTCAACATCGCGCCTCATTGGAGTTTCTCGGCCGGCGACATGATCAACATCATCCCCAAATCGGGCTCCGACAAAATTCACTTCTATACACTCTTCGCTGCCTATACGGAAGGCCCTTCTCGTGTTGCTCTGGCTTATGTGAAACAGCTCGCAGGATTTAACTGTAATGGAGGCATCTGCCGCTTCGAACCCGCTTTTAATGGAGTAAAACTCACCCTCTCATCCACTTTCTAAAAAATGAAAAAATATATTCTAATACTGTGCTTGGCAGCGTTGCTTAACGCTTGTAAAGAAGAGGGGCCTTACATCGATTTCACACCCACTCGAATAAAAGTTATCGGTGATACCGACTATGTATCAAGCACCTTGGCTGTACCTCAATCACATCATGTTTTGTTGGAAGATATCACCGGAGTGAAATGTCCTAACTGCCCCGCTTCTCACGATGTAGCTAAGAATATAAGTGATGCCAATCCCGGGAGAATAGTGATTCTGGCCTTACACGGCTATACGAACCCCATTTTTACTGATCCTGGTGCAGCAGCCTTGGGTTTTACCGACTTTAGAGACTCTACTGCAAATTATATTATTACCCAATTATTAGATAACCCTTCAGCACTTCCGCAAGGAGGTATCAATAGGAAATTGTTTAGTGGAGAAACGAAACGGTTTATCGATTATTCAAAATGGTCGACCTATATAGGCCAAGAGCTGGCCTTGATCACCCCCGTAAATTTAGAGATCACCAATACCTATAACGCTACTACACGAGAACTCACCTCTGTCGTTAAAATGGAACTTACTCAAACACTCACTGGCGATTTGTATCTGAGCGTAGGCATCACCGAGAATAATATCATTGCGAAGCAAAAAGACCCAACCACTACCATCGTAAACTACGTACATAACCATATATTTAGAAAAATGCTTACCACCGAAGCAGGCTTGAAAATTAACAAAGCACCCATCACACTCGATGCCAAACAAGTGGTTATCAGGGTATTCAAATATACGCTGCCAAGCCTACCTGTAGTGTGGAATGCAAGCAACTGCAATACCGTTGCAATCCTTCACGATGGGAATATTAATGTGGTACAATGTGCTGAGAAAAAAATACTCTAGTCCTGATTTAAAAAAAGATGCTCAACCTCCTAAAAACCATTATTGTTTTAGTTTGCATCACCGGCTGTAAATTAGGCACCGATGAATACACCGCGAAGATTGAAGAGCATCGAAAAAGCATTGATGAGATTTTCTATAACGAAAAAACTTCTCCTCTGATAGAAAGCGACAGAGCAAAATTTGCCGGATTGGAATATTTTGCAATTGATAAAAATTATGCCGTGAAAGCGAGCCTTGAGAGGTTCGATTCATTGCAATACTCGGAAATTAAGCATACCTTGAATCGCACCTATCAATTTATCAAATGGGGTATCGCACATTTTAAATTACTCAACGATTCTTGCCATCTTACCATCTATCTAACCGCTGAAAAAGAATCCAAAAACACGATGTTGTTTATTCCATTCAAGGATGCCACCAATGGCACCGAAACCTACGGAGGCGGACGGTATTTAGACCTTGAAATGCCCCAAGAGGCTACCACCACCATTGATTTCAACTTCGCCTATAATCCCAATTGTGCTTATAGCGATAACTGGAGTTGCCCTCTGGTACCGAATGAAAATATCCTAAAAACCTCCATCTGGTCGGGAGTGAAAAAATTTGAAAGAGAGCACTAGGATCGTTCTGGCCTTCTAATTTTAACCTCAAAATAGTTTCAGATTACCAGCAGATTCATCTGAACTGATAAAACGTTAGACAAAAACTCATTTTTCCTCCTATTTATCCCTTACATTTATTTACTTTTGCACTTATAAATAATTCAATTCGCATAGATCATGGCTGAAGTTGCAGAAAAACAATTTACCTCGAAAGATTTAGTAACCGACCAGGAAGTACGTTGGTGCCCAGGTTGTGGTGATTATAGTATTATTAAACAAGTACAAACCGTACTACCCGACTTCGGTCGACCGAAGGAAGAATTCGTGTTTGTGAGTGGCATTGGCTGTTCCTCGCGGTTCCCATACTATATGGAAACCTACGGTATGCACACCATTCACGGTAGAGCTACTGCCGTTGCTTCAGGCTTAAAAATGAGCCGTCCCGATTTAAGTGTTTGGGTAGTAACCGGCGATGGCGACTCCTTAAGCATTGGTGCAGGCCATTTCATTCACCTTCTACGCCGAAATTTAGATATCAATGTTTTACTGTTCAATAACCAAATTTACGGTTTAACCAAAGGACAATATTCTCCTACCTCTGAAGCAGGGAAAGTAACAAAGTCGACGCCCATGGGCTCCATCGACCACCCTTTCAACCCCGCCGCTTTATGCATGGGCGCCGACAGCACCTTTGTGGCTCGAAGCATGGATAGAGACCCTAAACATCTTCAATATGTGCTCAAAAGAGCCTATGGCCATAAAGGCACCAGTATGGTTGAAATATATCAGAACTGCAGCGTGTTTAACGATGCTGCCTTTGAAATATTTACTGAGAAAGGAAGCAAAAAAGAAGAAACGCTGCTGATGGAACATGGAAAACCATTGGTATACGGAGAAAATGGAACCAAAGGCATCCGACTCGATGGTTTCAAACCTGTTATTGTGGATATTGCCGGTGGTGCGAGTGCCAACGATCTTTGGATTCACGACGAGACCGATCGTGTAAAGGCAACCATATTAACGCGTTTCTTCGACGATCCTACTCACGAAAATCATCTGCCTCGCCCTTTTGGAGTTTTTTACGTAGAAGATCGCCCTACCTATGAAGATGGCCTTCATAGCCAAATTGAAACGGCACAGGCGAAAGGCAAAGGCAATCTCGACAAACTGTTGAAAGGTCGTGAAACTTGGGTGATAGAATAATTTTAGCTCAATCAAAGCCTCCCTATTCCTACACTTACCAAATAAATTAATATGTCCTTAATTACCTTAAAAGGAATCACAAAAAACTATGTGATGGGTAAGGAAACACTACAGGTGTTGAAAGGCATTGACTTAACTATTGAAAAAGGCGAATACGTAGCCTTGATGGGGCCTTCCGGCTCCGGCAAAAGTACCCTCATGAATATGATTGGCTGTCTCGATTCGCCAACCTCGGGAAGTTATATTTTAAACGACCAAGACGTGAGTCGAATGACTGACAATGAATTGGCAGAGATTCGCAACCAAGAAATCGGCTTCGTTTTCCAAACTTTTAATTTGATGCCACGTCAAACAGCGCTTGAAAATGTAGCATTGCCATTAATTTATGCTGGAATTAAAAAGAACCAACGCGATGAGATGGCAAAGAAAACACTCGTAGGTGTAGGCTTGGCCGACCGTATAACACATAAGCCCAATGAACTCTCGGGAGGTCAACGCCAGCGAGTAGCCGTAGCTCGTGCCCTTGTAAACAACCCAGCGATACTTTTAGCCGATGAGCCTACCGGAAACCTCGACTCTAAAACCTCTATTGAAATTATGCAGCTCTTTAACGAGCTTCATACCAAAGGCAATACCATTATTCTTGTTACCCACGAAGAAGATATTGCAAAATTCGCAAAACGAATCATTCGACTTAAAGATGGTCGAATTGAACACGAAAGCATCAACAGCTCCATCTCCTAATTCGTATAATCTTTTACCCAATTCATATTACCGTAATAACCAAATAAAGGGGGTATATGGTAAAAGGCAACGTTGCTCGAAAAAAGTAAGAAGTCATCATCATCTTTCCAAAACAATTTCTCGTTCAGTAAAAGACGTATTCCAAATCTCCACTCCTTCCACTGTAAAAAACCACTCAACTTTTTGCATTCCATTCATTATACCACTTTTTAAAGTCGTCATCGGTATCCAAAAAATACTGGTCAATCGACCTAGTGTCGCCCACAATTTTTCCTTCGCCTTCCACGATAGAGAAATCAGGAATGTTTGCGCCCATTGGAATAACGGTATGCGGTTTTAAAATACAGCCTTTACCTATATGCGAGCCTGGCAACACCACGCAATGAGGACCAATAGCGGTGAAAGCACCAATATTAACAGGCTCCATGAGATACGCCTTCTTTTGAGCATCGGTAAACTCATTAAAATGATATCCATACAAACGAATCGCTTGATGACTACTATGAGTAAATATGCCTACCCAGGCTCCAATCTGACAGCCATCACCGATTGACACTTGCGCAGTGCCGTCGATGATGGTGTAATGCCAAATATGAATCATGGAGCCCAGCTTTACGTTTTCAGGTTTATAAAAGTGAGTGGTATTACTATAACTAATTTTCACCCCATTCATATTCACATTATAAAACATGGTTGGCTTATCATGAAAGCCCAGTATGTATCGTAGAAACTTACGTAGCATTGCAAATAAGAGTAAAAATATCGTTGAGTAAGGTCATCGCATGGAGCTCTTGGGCTGTGATTTTAATACCAAAATCATCATTCAGATAGGCCATCAAAACCAACCGCGACAAAGAGTCATAGGCGGTAATTTGTACTAAGGCAGTATCAAGTGTCATTGCTTGCTTCGACTGTAGCAAGTACTGCATCTTTATTACAAACTCTTTTTCCGTCATCGTTTTAAACGTTCTGATAATCTTATTTCTGTCACAAAATTAATTTTTATTGGCATTTCTTCAGGTTTTAATTTCTGAACCGCAAAGCTCCTTATTTTCTCCTTCAAGACACTGGGAATTGAATGGGCACTCGACACGATATCAGCGCAAACGATTTCGCCTAAAATGGCATTCGGTTCTCCATAAACCTTAACATCCTTTACTTCCGCCAACTCAAGTAAAATATCCTCAATATGCTTGGGTAATATCTTTTCACCACCTACATTAATCAAATCACTGCGCCTCCCCACTATTTTATAAAAACCATGGGTATTAAATATCACCATATCGCCTGTGGCTATCCAATCGGGCGCCTCAAGAACCTGATCGTTCTTGATGAGATAACGAAGCGATGCCGGCCTCCGAAGATATAACTCGTCATTTTCGATTCTGTAATGAAGTCCCTCCTCTCCAAATTTATAAAAAGTGGCATCCAACGCGTCGTGATTTATTTGGGGCCTTAGTGCTTGCGTGGTTGCGTAAATATTTTTGAGGGAAACCTCTGGTAAGTTCTTTTTAATTTTCGCTAATAATGTTTTAGGCAGAAGCTCACTGCCATAACAGATTTGTTTTAAAGATTTTAGCTTGGTCCAATCGGCAGCGTCGGAAAACATCAAATTTAAAAATGAGGGACTCGCAAAAAGGTGAGAAATATTAAACCTTTGAATATCGTCGAATGCTTTTAATGCATTAAAATGCTCCTGCAACACCATGCTGCCGCCACTTGCAATGGTACTCAACAATACATCGACAAAGGCTATATGATCGGGCTTGTAAAAACAAATACTATGAAGAGGCCTAACACCGGGTTTGAATCTGGCTATAAATTCAGAAATATCATGAAAAACAATGGTTGGTTTACCCGTCGTGGCGGAGGTGAAAAAACCGATTAAGGCTTCCTCTTTTAACCCCGCCAAATTGGTCGCCTCCATCATTTTAGTCACATATTCCAAATCGTATTTACTGCACATGATACACGACTTTCTTGATTGCATCAAGCTAAAAAAATCAACCAAGCTAGCTATAGACGGACGTATCACAAAAGGAATCATGGATTCTGAAGTGGTCTTGCTTCTGTTGATAGCCGCTTCAAACGCTTCAACAGATATTGCGCTTACAACTTCCTTCCCCTCAGAATTAGAGTCAATAAATATGATTTTGTTTTTAGGGAATTGATCAAACATTATATGCGCCATTAAACAATGCCACCTAAATAAATTATTTGTCCCGTGATAAAATTGCTTTCCTCCTTTATAAAAAAATCAATCACATTCGTGATATCCGTAATTTCAGCATAACGTTGAATGGACTGCAAACCGAGCAATCTTTTCATCTTTTCGTCGGGTACGCTTTTTATTAAATCTGTTTTAATGGGCGTACATCCTAAGCCATTAATGGTGATATTGCAGGCAGCAAACTCCTTCGCCGCAGTTTTTGTGATATGCTCTAAGGCTGCTTTAGAGGCGCCATAAATAACTTCTCCTTCCAGATGCAGCGGGGTGGCTACACTAAGCATGTTTACGATACGTCCTTGGCGTTTTAAGATCATCTGTTTGGAAGCTTCACGTAACATGAGAAAAGCGCCAATCACATTCACATTGAAAACACCCCTTGCCGATTCGATTGGTGTTGTAGATACATGATTCATCGAAGCCACGCCCGCATTATTGATCAGCACATCAACCCCACCCTGTAATTGTATTTCTAAAAACATTTTAACCACTGCCTTTTCATCAGCTACATCTAAACAAAAATGAGAATAATGCTCATGGGTATTCTCCGAAGCGCTTCTGCTGCAGCCAAAAACATGATGACCCAACTGCAGATAGTATTGTGTTAAAAGGTATCCTATACCTTTACTTGTACCCGTAATAAGAATATTCATGATGCTCTTTTTGGAAATGAACGAAGGCGCTAATTTCACCATTTAATTCCATCCAAAAAAATAGTTTCATTATCGTAATTACAAATATAACAACACTCCGTTGCGCGCATGCTCCTACAAATGAATCTTCACCAATGCAATACTGCAAGGCTTTCTAGAGCTTAAAACAAGGGCAACTGCTGTAATGATTTTACAATGAATGTTTTACGATGTAGCGGTGAATAGCCAAATTCCCGAATGGCTTCAACATGGGCGGCTGTGCCGTAACCTTTATTCTTGTTCCAATAGTATTGTGGATAATGCTGGTGCGCTTGCATCATAAAATCATCTCGGTAAGTCTTTGCCAAAATACTGGCTGCCGCAATATTTAAATATAATCCATCGCCCTTGATGATGCATTGATGCTTTATTTTTCCATATGGGTAGAAACGATTGCCATCAACAAGTATTAACTCCGGAGTTATCGTTAAACTCCCCAAGGCAGCATGCATCGCTTTGATACTCGCTTTCAAAATGTTTATTTTATCAATTTCCAATTCATTGATTTGTGCGACACCAAAACTAAGTGCTTCCTGTTCAATGATGTTTCGCAGTTCATACCGCTTTTTTTCATTTAACTGTTTCGAATCGTTAATCATGGCGTTCTTAAATTTCTTGGGCAGCACTACGGCAGCCGCAAACACCGGTCCGGCAAGGCACCCTCGCCCCGCTTCATCAACACCGGCTTCAAGCCACTTCTTCTGATAGGATAATTTTAACATGACACCGTATTATTGCAATAATATAGCATTTACTTAGGTATTGCAAATGAAACGAGGAGTAGAAAGCCTTCTTTGGAAAGAAATCAGATCTTGTGAATCCATTTTTTCTTTTGGAGTAATATCAATACTTTCGCCTAATTATTATTTAAAAATGGAGAATATTGAATTAGAGGATATAAAAAATCATATACTCAAAATAGCTAGCCGGTGTTTTACAACCCATGGCTTTAATGGCACTACCGACAAATACATTATTGCTGAAGCCGCCATTGACCATGAAGTGTTCTATACTCATTTCACTGGCAAAGACGAAATTTTACGTGAAATTTGCTTCTCAAAAGCTGACAAATTTGACCTTGGTATTGCTGAGGTGAACGACCTCTACTTTAGTGCTGCCGACAAACTTCGGATGGCCATTAGCCAACATGTGAAAATTATTACCGACGATGTTTATTCGGCACATGTGTTCCTCTACGAATGGAAACAACTAAAAAATATTTACAACGAAGAGTTTAAAAAACGCCGCAACAAATACACCGACGCCTTTAAACAGATCATTATTGATGGTGAAAACGAAAATATTTTCAATGAGAGTGATAAGCAATTCGCCGTGCTTACCATCCTCAGTAGTGTGAACTGGATTTGCGAATGGTACACCCCTCAGGGTAAATTAAAACCACAAGAAATCGCTGATAAAATTACCGACTTTGTTTTAAGAGGTTTGCTTAAATAAACCTTAAGACACCTAGTATTTCACTCCCCAACCACCGAAAAAAAAATGTACGGAAACGCATATATCGACCCCCTTGATAAGGCCACTCAAATTTTGGCCAATGAAGATCCTCTAAAACTGGAAGCTTTCGAATCGCGAATCCTTCAAGGAGAGAAAGTTGAGCCCAACGATTGGATGCCCAAAGAGTATCGAAAACAATTGATACGCATGATTGAGCAACATGCCCATAGTGAAGTGATTGGCGCCTTGCCCGAAGGCACCTGGATTACCCGTGCCCCTGGCTTTCGAAGAAAACTTGCTTTAATGGCAAAAGTACAAGACGAGATGGGGCATGCCCAATTGTTATATAGCGCTGCCGAAACACTCGGAAAAACACGCGAAGCCATGATTAATGACCTCATAAGTGGCAAGAGTAAATATAGTAACGTGTTTAATTATCCGGCCAAAACCTGGGCCGATACCGCAGTCATCGCATGGCTTATCGATGCAGGCGCCATCGTGAATCAACTCGCCAATTCAAAAGGTAGTTATGGCCCTTATTGCAGAGCACTCGAAAGAATTTGCATCGAGGAAAGTTTCCACTTAAAATATGGGCACGATAATGTGGTTTATCTCGCTACCGGAACTCCTGTACAACGAGCCATGGTACAGGATGCATTAACACGCTGGTGGCCACCTATTATGCACTTTTTTGGCCCTAGCGATAAAATATCGAGCCATACCGAAATATTAATGCGCTGGAAGGTAAAGATGGCCTCTAACGACGAGATGCGCCAACAGTTTTTAAATATGTATGTCCCTAAAATTTGGGACTTAGGGTTGACTTTACCCGATCAGAATTTGAAGAAGAATGAGGCAACGGGCCTTTGGGAATACACCGAACCCGACTGGGAAGAATTTAAACGTGTAATAAATGGCGACGGGCCTTGCAATGCCGAAAGGCTTGCTGTGCGAAGAGGTGCAGAAGAAAATGCACTCTGGATAAAACGTGCTCTGCTGCAAAAAGATGCAAAATATGTTACTCCATTAGCATAAATTTTTATGCTCTGTGGGTTAACAATATAGAAAAAAGCGACTCTTACTTAAATTTTATCTAAGAAAGTA
>CAIUDH010000087.1 GCA_903897855.1 uncultured Bacteroidota bacterium
CGAAGTGAATCTGCTTGTGCCGAAGCCACAAGCATGCCTCCAAATAGTTGAAGTGCAATACACGCGATGATTATTTTATTTTTTGCTCTTAACATAAATCTATAACTTTATTTACCTTCAATATCCTTAACTTTTTGTAATGCATTCGCTTTCATTTCGGCGTCGTCCGTATCATCGGCTACACTTTGATAGGTGGCTCTTGCCTGAAAATAATCATTTTGAGCCACGTAACTATCGCCTAATATCATAAATGCTTTTTCTAGCCAAGTGCTATAAGATGCATACTCATCGGTCATTTCGATGACCGCTTTTTTACATTCTTTAAAATCTTTATTTTGATAATGAATAAAAGCGATGCTGTATTTTGCTTCTGCGCCCATCACATATTTAGAGGCTTTCACCACCTGCACAAATTCGGGTAGAGCTTTGGCAAGTTCACTATTGCTTAAATAGATTCTTCCAAGATACAAATGCGCCTCAGTTTTATTTTCTGTGGCTGCTTTATCATAGCTCAATACTTTTTTGCAAGCATCAAGTGTTTCTTGCTTCCTCCCTAAACTATTGGCGGTACGCATTTGTCCGAGATAACTAATAACCAAATTTTCTTTATCGTTGGCGTACTTCTCCAGTTCGGTATAGTACCGTAACGCTTTATCAAAATCTTTATTATTATAGCTTATATAAGCAGCATTCCTATAGCTTCTTTCAAGATAATCGGCTCGGTTGGAAGTCATTAAAAACTCGTATGATTTTAAGGCTTTATCGTATACTTTTTCTTTGAATGCACAATCGGCTAAATAGTAATTCGCTTTGATAATAAATGCCCCATTGGGGAATTTTGTTATATAGTTTTCAAAATCGTTCAGGCTCACGGCGCAATCGTTTTTCTTGAGCCGGTTTATGGCCGCTTCATAGGTGATGGAGTCTTCCTGTGAGGAACTGAAAGTGCCGTTGTTTAGCGATTTGATATAATTGATATATTCTTCGCCTTCCCCGTTTCGGATATAAATATCTTCTATCCCATTCAGGGCCTCTTTGGCGTAGTCGGAGCCCGGATATTTTTCAACCACAATTTTAAATTCGTTTAAGGCCTCTGTATTGTTGCCGATGTTATGATAGGCATTGGCGAGATTCAAGTGAGATTTAGAAATTAATGGACTGTTTTTAAAATTATCAATGAGAAACTCATACGCTTTTATTGAATTCTCAAATTGCCCCTGTTCATTTCTGGTGTCGGCGATTTCAAAAATAGCGTCATCATTGAGCTCACTCCTAGGAAATTCTTTCGCGATTCGTTTTAAGGAATTTATTTTCTCTTCTAATTTATTTTGTAACCCTAAAATAATGCCTCTTTGAAAGAGTGCATAATCGGCTGAAGTAGAATTTTTCGCAATCACATAGTCGTAGTTGTCGAGCGCTTCATTGTATTGCTTAAGCACAAAATTGCAGTCGGCACTGCGCATATGGGCATCTAAATAGATGCTAGGTGTTTTGTCATAATAATTATCTATTTGAAGGTATTGCTTGAATTTATTGAGTGCTGTTTCATACTCTTGTTTTTGAAAATAGCAGTATGCTAAGTTGTAATATGAATTATTACCAAACACCGTGCGTTGTGCTTCACCAATAGCCTGAAATCTCTTTATATTGGCAATCGCATCATCATACTTTTTGCTCTTATAATCCATCTCGCCGAGATAATAATAGCAGTAAGCTTTGATGGTTTTGTCATAATCATAATTAAGCGATTTCCTGAAATAGAGGAGTGCCTCGGAATAGCTTTTGTCTCCAAAAAGTTCCTGCGCCCTATAAAAGGCAAGTTTTTGGTAGGCCTGCTTCAAGGCTAGGTTTTTTATTTTAATACTTTCAATAAGGTCGATGGCCTCTTTGTAGTTTTTTGTTGTCAGAAACAGTTGACTTAAGAGGCCCTTTGCCTCATCGTTATTTTCACTATTAGGGTAGTCGTTAATAAATTGCTGTAATGCCTTAACACCTTCATTTTGATAGGAAATCTCATAAGACAGTTTAGCATAGTTAAACAAGGATTTTTCTTTTATTTTAGGATCAAAATTTAATTTTGAGGCGTTCATGAAAGCCACGCGAGCACTTTCTTTTTTGTTTAAGGCTAAAAAACAGTTGGCTAGCACATAATTCACCGTTTGCGCCATCTCCGTATTGCCACTGCTTACTTTACTGAGTTCTGGATATGCTTTTTCATAGTCCTTGTTTTTGAAGTAGGTATAGCCCAACTCAAAATGATCCTCATCGAGGAGTTCGGCACCACTGGCATGATGCTGCTCGAGCAGGGGTTCTGCTTTGCTATAATCGCCTAGATGATAATACGATTTCCCAACATAGGATTGGATATCACGTTTAACTTTATTGTTGGTAATGGTATCGGCATATTTGATGACCTCGGTATATTTCTCTTGGGTATAATAAATTTGAGCAATGAAGAGGGGTACAGTACTTCCAAACTGTTTATGGTTGTATAATGGAAGGAAATATTTTAGGGCGGCTTCGTACTTTTTATCTTTTAAGTTAATATATCCCAGATAATAGTTGGCAGCAGCAGAATACTTGTTTTTAGAAGCACTGAGTTGCTGAAAATAGGGCTTGGACTTAAGATAATCTTTCTGGAGAAAGTAGGAGTACCCAGACATAAATTTATATTCAAGTAACTGATCCGAATTGAGCTGGTCAACTTCTGTTTTATTGAGGTAGAACAGCGTTTTTTTCAGGTCTTTGTTTTTGAAAAAGTAGCGTGCCTGATAATAGGCAGCCAGTCCAAGTTTTGGACTTTCAGGGTACATTTCTTCAAACTCTGTGAGTAACTCAGGCGCATCGGCACGGTCGAGCTCCAGGGCACATAAAGCATGATAAAAAGTGGCGTCGGTCTTTAAAATAATATCGCTGGTTTGGTTCATTACCTCGGCATACAACTCTTCGGCCGAACCATATTTCTCTTTACTAAATAACGCATCGGCATCATGATAAATTTTAAGGGCATCGGTGTAAATCAGTGTTTTTTGGGCGATGATGCTCCCCAAAAAAATAAGCTGGATAATGACGAATAAACTCAGGCGCTGCTTCATGGTAATGTAATAACGGTATTACGTTGAAAATATTTTGTAAAGGTTGTGAATGCGTCAGAGATTCAAAAGATGGCATTGGTTATTTTTTGTGTTGATAAACACCGTGTTGTACACTAAAATATGCTTTCATCAAAATGCAAGGCATTGAATATAATTTTCTTAATATTGCACTTCTAAGATTCTATTACATGAACCAGCCTTTATCCTATGTAGATCCTCAAGCTAAAGTGGCAAAAAATGTTGTCATTGAGCCATTTGTGAATATTGAAAAAAATGTAATCATTGAAGAAGGTACCTGGATTGGTTCCCATGTGACCATCATGGAAGGCACTCGTATAGGCAAGAATTGTAAGATTTTTCCTGGAGCCGTCATCGCGGCCATTCCTCAGGATCTAAAGTTTGGAGGAGAGGATACCTTGGTGGTCATTGGTGATAATACCACCATTCGCGAATGCGTCACCATCAATCGCGGCACCACCGACAGGAATCAAACGAAAATTGGAAACAATTGTTTGCTTATGGCTTATGTGCATGTGGCCCACGATTGTATTATCGGTAACAATTGCATTTTGGCAAATGCGGTTCAATTGGCAGGGCACGTATCTATTGCCGATTGGGCTATTATCGGAGGTTTGTCTGCTGTTCACCAGTTTGTAAATATTGGTTCTCACTCCATGGTATCAGGAGGGTCGTTGGTACGAATGGATGTACCCCCTTTTATTAAGGCGGCCCGTGAGCCACTGAGTTATGAAGGGGTGAATAGTATCGGATTGAGAAGAAGAGGGTTCACGAGTGAGAAAATTGCTGAAATTCAAGAAATATACCGGAACTTATATCTTCGTAAATACAATACCTCCAAAGCGTTGAAAATTATTGAGGCAGAAATGCCTACTTCGCCCGAACGCGATGAAATTATTAGCTTTATTCAGGATTCAAGCCGTGGAATTATGAAAGGTTATTCATTCAAATAAATGATTCCATATCGCCCAACCATGCTACATCTTGAAGTTGAGAATCTGAGTAAAAAATTTTTACGAGGATATGTGTTTAAAAAATTCAACTATCACTTCTCAGACGGGAATGCATATGCGGTTACGGGCTCTAATGGAAGTGGCAAAAGCACGTTGCTTCAAGTACTTTGTGGTTATATGATGTCAACACAAGGAAAGATTATTCTCAAAGACAGGGAGGTTATTATTGAGGAAGAATTGCAATTTCAGTATTTCAGTATTGCCTCTCCTTTTATGGAGCTCATCGAGGAATATACAGTGGCCGAACATATTCATTTTCATTCGAAGCTAAAAAATATGCTCGTGAAAGATACTGATGAAATAGGCGAAGTGTTTCAGTTGGGAAACGAATTAAACAAACCGATAAAATATCTAAGTAGTGGCAACAAGCAACGTGTTAAACTGGCCTTGGCTTTTTGCACCGATAGCAAAATACTTTTGCTTGATGAACCTACACAAAACCTCGACAATAGGGGGTTAGCACTCTATTTAAACGCGATTGAAAAATACACCAAAGAACGCATGGTGATTGTTTCGAGCAATGATGAGAGAGAATATGGCTTTTGTAAGGAAATAATTAAGATGGAAGACTATAAGTAAACTGAGATTATGCTAGAGTTAAGAGGTTATTTAATAAGCGAGGATGTAATTGAGAAAAACTTTGTGTGTAATCTCGATAAATGTAAAGGTGAATGTTGTAAGGCAGGCGATACCGGTGCTCCTTTGGATGCAGATGAAATACCAATCATGGAGAAATTAATTGATCAGGTGATGCCGTATCTCCCCAAAAAATCGCAGGATAAAATAAAAAAAGAGGGCTTTTGGAAACGAGATGATGATTATGAGTTGGTAACAAACTTTCATGCAACAGGGGAATGCGCCTTTGTATTTTATGACGAAAAGAAGGTTCTTAAATGCGCTTTTGAAGAAGCTTATAATAAAGGTGAAATCGATTGGAAGAAACCCGTAAGCTGTCATTTATACCCGATTCGTGTGGAACGTTTGAAAAACTATACCGCACTCAATTATCACAAATGGAACATTTGCAGCGATGCTTGTAAATTAGGAAAAGAGCTAAGAGTTCCAATCTATAAATTTGTAAAAGACGGTATCGTTCGTAAGTTTGGAGAAGAATTTTACAACGAGTTGGATGAAGTGGCGCAGGCTTGGGCGAAGCGTTAAGTGCCAACCCAAGATTCTACAATGCTGCCAGCGCTACCAATGCATTCAACGTTTTCCAATTTCTGGTGGTGGCCTTTACGTTTAATTTACTCTCAAAAAAGCTATTGCTAAGTTTGGTTTTGCCATAGCCACCGGGACAATATAAATATACGGTTTTGCCGTCTACGACAAATTCATCAGGAGCATAATCATCAGCCTTAATTTTCGATACCACGGCTTGCTTTGGCTCTTCTGCCAGAAAAGTGACATGAAGTTGGGTGAGATCTAAATTTCTTTCATTTATGAAGGGATTGTTTTTTGACACCTTCCTTACCACTTCGGCTTCCATTACGATTACCGGCACCTCAAAATGAAATTCTTCGAGTATCTTCCGGGCTATCTTTTTTTCTAAATCGGCACATGGAGCATTTGAAAAGTTAAAAATGATATTACCACTTTGAATATAAGTTTGAACCTTGGTGAAACCAAGGGTTTCACAGAAGCTGCGAAGTGCCTCCATTTTAATGGCCTTGTGTCCACTCACGTTTATTCCTCGAAGCATGGCGATATAGGTAGGCATCATTGAAAAGAGATGTTATGCATTAAAGAGATGGTATCGAAGGTAGGTAATGGCATGAGAAGGACGAACTAAAATTGTTCTACCTCTATCACTTCTCCAGCAAGCAAGGCTCCTAAATGTATGGCGCCTATCCGTACTCGAAATAAACGCAACGTGGGAAAACCCACGGCAGCCGTCATTTTACGCACTTGTCGTAGTTTTCCTTCGGTGAGTGTTACCGATATCCAGCAGGTGGGGCCATGTCTATCGTCGCGTAATTTTTTTATTCGTGGCGGGAACGTGGGTGCCGTTTCTAACTTAAAAACTTGGCAAGGTAAAGTTTGATACTTGGTGTTGCGTACTCCAATTTCTACGCCGTGCTGCAACAATGCCATAGCTTCTTCTGTAATCAAACCATCTACTTGTGCATAGTATTCTTTCTCCATGGTTTTGCTGCGAATACGTTCACTCACCCTCCCGTCGGTGGTAAGAAGTAGAAGGCCTTCGCTGTCTTCATCGAGACGGCCAATAGCCATAATACCTTCGGGGAAATGATGCAGTTCACCTAAAAGCTTTTTCTTTTTTAAGAGGCAAACAAACTGACTTAGATATCCATAAGGCTTGTGAATAATAAAGTGGCGGTGTGTGGGCATGAACTAGAAAAGTTGAATACCAAGAATGAAGCACCCGTGGATAAAGAAATAGAATCGCTGAAAGAAGTTATGCTTTCTTCACAAACATCGTTTTTAGTACCATCATCATCTTGTCTACCTTGCCTTCAATTTCCTGCTCGCTATCAGTAAGGCGGATGTTTTTTACCACAGTGCCTTGTTTAATACCTTTCGGACTGCCCTTTACAGGTAAACTTTTAATAATGATTACCGAATCGCCTTCACTTAGAAGGGTACCATTGCTATCTCTTACTTCCATGATATAATTTTATTAATCGTGACAAATTTATTGCACTTTATGCTATTTCTTTACAATTCTTTTCAACACAAAGTACAAATTTACATGTTATATCATCAGCGTACTCATCATAACACCAAACTACAAAAGAATGCTCCATCGACAAAAGAAAAGCAAGTATTACGGTTACCCTATCATTTATGGCTGCCATGGAATATAAAATAAGTATGGTGTATTTGTACCGGTTATACAACTTGTTTACCTTTACATTAATTTAGTGTAATAAGTCTGCAACCATAAACAACGAAAAATATATCATGAAGACACATTTAAACAGCATTATTATTGGCTTGGCAATAGTACTAACGGCCATGACTTTTTCCAGTGCATTTAAAAACAGAAATAGAACCAATAATTCAATTTCAGTAACAGGCCTAGGCAGCAAGGATTTTGTTTCAGACCTGATCGTATGGAATGGGTCGTTTATTAAAAAAAGTGAAACCTTGAAAGAGGCCTATTCTGAACTTGACAAAGACAGGGAAAGCATCAAGAGTTATTTGATTTCAAAGAAAGTGAAAGCAGAAAGTATCGTATTTTCGGCTGTTGATATCGAAAAGGAATTCGATGCGGTATACGATAATGCAGGAAACAAAATAAAATCAGTCTTTACGGGCTATCGACTCAAACAAAACATACAAATTGAATCCAATGAAGTAGATAATATTGAAAGCATTTCAAGACAAGTAAGTGAATTAATCAACTCCGGGATTGAATTTTATTCGAGTAATCCACAATATTATTATACGAAACTGGCTGAGCTTAAGATAGAGATGATTGCAGAAGCCACAAAAGATGCTAATATTCGCGCCAAAAAAATTGCCAATAACGCAGGAAGTGGGGTAGGAAGGCTAAAAAATGCTGACATGGGCGTTTTTCAAATTGTGGCGCAAAATTCCTCTGAAGAATATTCATGGGGAGGTTCATTTAACACAACATCAAAAAGAAAAACTGCGACTATAACGGTAAAACTCGAATATGAATCAGAATAATTGGTGCAACCGAATAGTGCCAAAGCCTGTTTCTCACATTTTTTAAGAGCCTACTTTTTCTGCACCTCCAAAGAGCAGTTATATATAGCCATACGTCTAATCGTTCTTTTTTAAACCGTCATTAATTCCGCCGCCGATGGTAATTTTTTTGTCTTCAAATTGAATAACATCTCCGGGCTTGAGTTTTGCCCGCTTGCGAAATTCAGGTTCCCCATTACGTTTAATATAGCCTTCGGTGATAAGCATTCCGGCCTGTCCCCCAGAATCGGCGATACCCACAATTTTAAGCAACGCCATAAGCTCAATATATTCTCCTTTTATTTTGTATTCCATGGTGGTGTTATGTTTATGCAAAAATACCGGATTGAAATCAGAATTGATAGCATTGACAGAATGAATTTTGCCCACCACCATTGGTATCGAATTCGGCTACTCTCGATCTACCATCGCCAGCCGTTTCATAGACTCCACTTCCATGCTCACAAAATCATATTCTTCCACTACCTTGCCTCGTAGCATGTAGCAGCCGTTGCCCATAAACGGATACTGCTTGGCACTGGGAGGGAAATGCACCGTGTCTATCCAGTGTCCTTCGATATCAATGAAAGTACCGAAATACATGCGATCGCCCTTGGAAGTGCGGGTGGGTTTCACTGTAACTAAATAGCCTACGATACTTACTTTTTTGTTAATGAATGATTTTAATTCCTGCGATTTTAAGGTCGTGGGTAGTTTGTCTTTTAATAAAGAAAAAGGCGATGTTAACGAAAAGCCAAAGAGCTCCATTTCATCGAAAGCGGCATCAATAAAGGAATCCGTTAACTCGGGTAGCTTCCATTTTTTTATCGTGATCTCGAAGAGCTCAGCGGCACGATGGTTTGTTTTTAAAGGCTGCATCAGAGCGTGTACCTCCCAGAGCAACTCTTTTTTTTTGCGGCCTGTAAACTGAAAGGTGCCAGCACGAATAAGCAAGCGCATCTGCTCAATAGATACCGGCACGCGTTTTACAAAATCGTCCAAACTCTTAAACAAACCGAAGCGCGTGCGTTCATCTAAAATCTGTACGATGGTTTGTTGCTCGAGTTCGCCCACCATAGCCAAACCCAAATAGATATTTTTTTCTTTAATAGCACAAAAGGCATGGCTATTATTAATGCAAGGAAGAATAATTTGCGCTCCGTGCATTCGTGCTTCATGAATATATAATTCTTTGCGGTAAAAACCGCCCCCGTTGTTGAGGGTAGCCACCATATATTCTAGGGGGTGGTGGGCTTTCAAATACAGTGCCTGATAGCTCTCCACCGCATAGCTCGCCGAGTGCCCTTTGGAGAATGCGAAATTAGCGAAGCTCTCTATCTGGGTCCAGATATTTAAAATGAGGGTCTCTTCATAACCCTTTTTACGGCAGTTCACAAAAAACTTTTCACGTACCAACTCAAACTCATTTCTCTTTTTAAATTTCCACGACATCCCTCTGCGTAAATAGTCGGCTTCAGCCAAGGTGAGACCGGCAAAGAAATGGGCAATCTTAATTACATCTTCCTGATATACCATCACGCCGTAAGTTTCTTGCAGTAAATCATATAATTCGGGGAGCTGCAATCGTGCTTTCTCTCGCAAATGAACATCGCGATAGCGTACAATATATTCCCGCATCATGCCGCTTTTCGACACTCCCGGTCGTATAATGGAGCTTGCTGCCACCAATCTTAAATAATCGGCAGCCTGTAATTTGGCGAGTAGCATGCGCATGGCCGGCGACTCTACATAAAAACACCCTATTGTATTTCCTTTGCGCAACAAGGCTTTTACGGCTTCATCCTGCTTGAAGGCCGCTACATTATGAATGTCGATGTCCACATTTTTATTTTCTTGCACGATCGTCACACAGTCTTTTATTTTACCCAACCCACGCTGACTTAAAATATCAAATTTATACAGGCCGATGTCTTCTGCTTCGAGCATACTAAACTGCGTAGTGGGATAGCCTTTGGGCGGCATGCTCGTAGCCGAATAATAGGCGATGGGCTCTTCTGAAATGATGATACCACTCGAATGAATACTTAAATGACTGGGAAACCCCTGGATAAATTTGCTGTAACGTAATACCTGTTTCCCTGCTTCATCTATATCGGGATAGCGGTTGCTTTGCTGCAGGCGATCAATCTCTCCTGGAGGAATTCCAAAAACTTTACCCAGCTCGCGTATCACCGCATCATGCTGAAACGTGTTATATGCGCCCAACAACGCAGTGCGCTCCACGCCGAAACGATTGAAAATATAGGCGGTGATATCATCGCGGTCGGTCCACGAAAAATCCATATCGAAGTCGGGTGCATTACTACGATGCATGTTAATGAAACGCTCGAAATACAAATCTAGTTCTATGGGGTCTACATCGGTGATGCGCAAGATGTAAGCTACAATACTGTTGGCTCCGCTGCCACGGCCTACATAGTAGTAGTTTTTGTGTTGTGCATAGCGTATGATATCCCAGTTGATCAAAAAATACGAAGAGAAATTTAAACGGGTGATGATATCTAACTCTTTTTCTATTCGTTGTAGCACTTCGGTCGATGGGTTGGGATAACGATACCTCAAGCCATTTAGGCATTCGCTGCGCAACAACGCCACATCGGTGGCTATCGAGGTGGTGTAATGTTTCAAATTTTTATTGGCCAGCTTGCCATATTCAAAATGGATGGAGCAGTCGTCTAAAATTTGTTGTGTGTTGGCAATAATCTGCGGGTAGGGTGCAAAGGCTTCATGCAGTGCAGTTTTTGCCAGCATCATCTCTGTTCCTTTGGCTTGTTGCTCTTGCGGTAGCTTACTTAGTAAATTGTTGGTGTCGATAGCGCGCAGCAAGCGGTGGGCGTTAAATTGGCGTTTGCCTAAAAAAGATACGGTGTGCAGCACCACCAACTTTTTGTGCTGATGTCGTACAGGCATGAAGGGCAGATTTTGCAACTCTTTTATAGAGATGCCGAGGTATTCATTTTCTTTTAACGCCCAACCGGTATAGGCGTGGAGTGGATAAATAATATATACATGATTAAATGTGGGTGCGGTGGGTTCGAAATTTTTGTTGTGATGTAAGTGTGCCGAAAGATGCTCGTTAAGTTCTTTGAAGCCAATGTTGTTTCTGGCGATGCCAATATATTGTTGTTGGGCCTGGTTTCTAAAATCGATACCTATGATGGGTTTTATGCCACGTTCGTGAGCGAGCCTGACACAATCTAAAACGGCAGAAGTATTATTGATATCGGTGAGCACAAGCTCCGGATAGCCATTACGCTGCACTTCATTGAGCAGCTCTTCCACCGAAAAGGTGCCGTAGCAAAAGCTATAGTAGGTATGACAGTTGAGGAGCATGGGCTGGCGATTACGGATGGTTTGAATGATACGCGACTTCAACCAAAGTATTCATGTTTCAAAGTACGCTCGTATTTTATTTTGTTTATGAACAATAGCGACAGAAGTAATAAATACCTGCTAAAAAATTACGGCAAAAAATTTTAGCAATGGAGCAGGAGGATAAATTCTGTTCCGTAAGTTTGATCTTCATTAATCCATGCAAAAAATGTTGGAATCGCGGATTATACGGATGATGGGATTACGCAGATGGAGACTTAAAATATAAATAGCAACTAAAAAATCCGTGCCATCCATTAATCTATATAATCCGTGATTCAAACGATGAAGGATGCAAAAATGTTGGAATCGCGGATTATACGGATGATGGGATTACGCGGAATAAAAACAGACAGTAGTTATGAATGGAGAATTAAAATATAAGGGAATAACCCAAAAAATAATTGGCGCTTCGTTTGAGGTACATAAGTTTTTAGGGAATGGTTTTCAAGAGGTCATTTATCAAAGGGCTTTAGCTTATGAAATGAGGACAGCAGGTTTAGAATTTGCTAGAGAAATTGAACAAGATATTTTCTATAAAGAATTACCTGAACCTATTGGAACGAGAAGAGCGGATTTTGTGGTTGAAGGTAAGGTGCTTGTAGAAATAAAGGCGATGATTAAATTAGAGGATGTTCATTTAGCGCAGGCACTCAACTATTTAAAAGCATATAAATTGGAAGTAGGTTTACTGATAAATTTTGGTTCTAAGAGTCTAACTTTCAAAAGACTTGTGCTTACGCAAGAATAAAAATCCGTGCCATCCGTCGGAATCGCGGATTATGCGGATGATGGGATTACGCGGAATAAAAAGCAGCAGCTATTATGAATTAAAATATAAATATTGAATAAAAAATCCGTGCCATCCATTAATCCATCTAATCGGTGATTCAAACGATGAAGGATGGAAAAAATGTTGGAATCGCGGATTATACGGATGATGGGATTACGCAGATGGAGACTTAAAATATAAATAGCAACTAAAAAATCCGTGCCATCCATTAATCCATCTAATCCG
>CAIUDH010000088.1 GCA_903897855.1 uncultured Bacteroidota bacterium
ACGAGATTACTTGATTTATCAACTCTACGAACTGTATTAGCATTCACACCTGAACTGAAAATCACATTGCCCAAAGCATCGAGCACAATTCCTTCCGGCACTTTTACATTGGCCGCGGTGAGTCTATTTCCATCAGAACCTTGTAATCCACTGCCTCCGGCCCATACCGTAACAGTTTGGGCGGTAAGGTCAATTTTCCTGATTCGGCCATTCCCGAAATCACTTACGTAAAGGGCATTTTCTGCTGCCGAAAAGGTAATCCCTCTGGGCGATTTGAACTTAGCGGTGGCAAAATTACCATCTAACAATGCACCAACAGTGCCGCTGGCGGCTCCACACAAGGTAGTCACCGTACCTGTTGCAATTACAATTTTACGAATCATGTGATTGTCTTCGTCAGTAACATAGAAATTACCTGAATTGTCTTTGCAAATACCTGAAGGGTGGTTAAATCGTGCATTGGTTCCCACCCCATCGGTGTTGCCTGAAACTGCAATACCAGTGGTAGCCGGGGCACCACATAAGGTGGTTACACCTTGTGCATTTCCTATGGTAGTGAAGGCGTCAATTTTACGAATCGCATTATTCCACCAATCGCATACATAAATATTATTACTGGCATCGCAAACAATACCTTTGGGACCATTAAACAAGGCGGCAATACTGAATGCATTGGTATAGCCATAGGCACCGGCGGTACCAGGCGCAAATGCCGACCCCACTCTTGTATAAACAGTGGTTCCGCCCTGGATCATTTTAATACAGTGATTGGCCTCGTCAGAGACCCATATATTGCCGAGTCCATCGGTGCACATGCTATGTGGCTGTGCCCATTTAGTGGCAGCTAAACTGCCATTGCTATTACCAATGGTACTTCCCGACCAAGTGGTAATGGTTTGTGCAGTTGCCGAAAGAGATAAAAAGCTTACAAGCAGTAGTTGTAAAATGCGGTTCATAGAATAAAAAAATTAGGTTAGAATGCGAATATAGTGTTTTTAAAATTTATAGCCAATTTCTATAAGGTTCTGTAATACCTTATCCTCAATACGGTGAAGCACTTCGGAGTAGTCGGTTTTTTCAAATGGCTTTCCTACTATTTTTTCATACAATTCGATGTATCTGTTGGTTATCGAATCCACCACTTCATCACTCATAGCAGGAATTTCTTGCCCCTCTAATCCTTGAAATCCGTTTTCTATTAACCATTGACGAACAAACTCTTTGGAAAGTTGCTTCTGTGGCTCGTTATTATGCTGTCTTTCTTCATAACCCTCCAAATAGAAATAGCGAGAGGAGTCGGGCGTATGAATTTCATCGAGCAGATAAATGATATCATTCCTAATTCCAAACTCATATTTCGTGTCAACGAGAATCAATCCTTTCTCATGGGCTTCCTTATTTCCGTATTCATATAACTTTCGGGCAATAATCATGACTTCATCGAGTTGTTTTTGCGTCATAAAATTAGCTTCCACAATCTCGGCTGGAGTCATATCTAAATCATGACCTGTCTCGGCTTTGGATGAGGGGGTAAGAATGGGCTCCGGAAACTTATCGCTTTCTTTCATACCCTCGGGCATGGTGGCCCCACAGATGGTGCGTTTACCACTCTTGTATTCGCGCCAAGCGTGTCCACTCAAATAACCCCGAACCACCATCTCTACTTTAAACGGTGTACATCGTAATCCAATCGATACGTTGGGGTCGGGAGTATGGGTAAGCCAGGTGGGCACGATATGGGTAACATCGGCAAGAAATTTTGCCGCTATTTGGTTCAGTACCTGGCCTTTATAAGGAATGGCACGGGCCAAAACATGATCGAATGCAGAAATTCGGTCACTGGTAATCACCACGAGGTGTTCATCCCCTATTTCATATACATCTCTTACTTTTCCACGAATAAAGTTTTTTTGATAAGGGAAAAAAAAGTTGGTTGACATTAACGCTTCACGCATAATTTGAATGGTTATATTGTTGAATATTTTTATATTTAGGACTTCCTTTTATTTTGAGCATGGTGTTTATCCAAGAGAATAAACAGAGCGCTCGAAATTTGTCACAAAGATAATCCAATTGCTAGTTCAATGCGAATTAGATTTCCTTCTCTTTGTCGAGGTTTAATTGGTCATAAGCGACAATAATATCTTTAACAAGTCGGTGGCGAACGACATCTGAAACATCAAGATGTTGCACTTTTATTCCTTTAATATTGGCTAAGATTCTAATGGCAGGCGCTAAACCGCTCATGCTCCTCCGGGGCAGGTCAATTTGGGTTAAATCGCCTGTGACAATGACTTTGGCGTTGGGGCCCATACGGGTTAAGAACATGCGTAATTGAGGCTGTGTCGCATTCTGAGCTTCATCTAAAATGATAAATGCATTGTCCAAGGTACGCCCCCTCATAAAAGCCATCGGAGCCACTTCGATGGTTCTGTTTTCCAGATATAGTTTAAGCTTGTCGGCGGCAATCATATCTTCAAGTGCATCATACAAAGGGCGTAGATAAGGGTCAATTTTTTCTTTCAAATCGCCTGGTAAGAAGCCTAAATTTTCGCCGGCCTCTACTGCCGGACGCGCAAGGATAATACGTTTCACCTCCTTGTTTTTTAAGGCACGTACGGCTAAAGCAACAGCAGTATAAGTTTTGCCAGTTCCGGCCGGCCCAATAGCGAATACAATATCATTTTGATTCACGTGTTCTACCAACTTACGTTGATTAGCGGTTCTCACTTTGATTGTTTTTCCCGCTTGGCCATGCAATAAAATATCGCCATCCGAAGGCGACAACTCTGTGTCTGTTCGCTCCAGTATCTCGTTTAGTTTAGCTTCACTTAAAGATCCGTTGTTTCTTAACGAATTGATTATTTGATTCGTTTTTTCGTTCAGGAGTTCAATTTCAGCCGCTTCGCCCATCACTTTAAGCTCATGGCCACGGGCAACGATCTTTAGTTTGGGGAATTTGTTTTGTAAATGGCGCAGATGAATATTGTTTGTCCCTAAAAATGCTGCTGGCTCAATTTCTGCTAATAATATGGTTTGCTCTATCAATGTTTTATTTTATAAATTAGAAATAACAAAATATAATTTATTTTTGCCACAAAGATAGAAGAGAAATGTTACCGTGATAATTTTACAGTCACAGTTTATACACACAATTTAAACAATGCACCACCATATTACCATTACCACCGATGCCGGACCCGAATCGGTGTACGTGTCGGCATTTAAAGGAATACTTTACAGTGCCTTTCAGGAGGTGGTGGTGACTGAAATTAACACGAATATTAGCACACGAAACATCCAGCAGGCTGCATTCTACGTACATAATACCTATAACTATTTCCCGCCTAACACCTTACACATCATCGATGTAGATAGTAGCTTTGTACTTCACAAAAGATTGCTGTATACCAAACAGGGAGATCATCATTTTATTGCTCTCGATAATGGTGTACTTTCACTTGTATTGCCAAATGCTGAAAATCAAGTGTTTGAAGTGGAAATGGACTTACTTTTAAACCAAAGTAGGTATCATAAATTCGCATTTGCCACACAGCATGTGTTAAATGAAACAAACACTCCTGATTTCTTCAAGCCCATAACGCGTTATAAAACCTTTATGCAAGAGCTGCCAAGCATTATGGGAAATCGGATTACAGCAAATGTCTTGGCTATCGACAAGTATGGCAATTGTATTACTAATCTTTCACTGAGTGAGTTACAAAAACACATTAAAGGCAGAAAAGTATTGGTGCACCTTCCTCATGGTGATGTAATTGAAGGCTTGAACGAAAGCTATTATGAGGTGCCTTATGGCGATTTTGTTTGTATTAAAAACAATATGGATTTACTCGAAATCGCTATTAACGGGGGTAATGCAGGAAAGCTGCTAGGGATGCATGATAAATCGCCAGTCATTTTCGAGTTCGAATAAGCAGGAACAGAAACCGTTTTTTTTGTCTAAAAACACGCTAGTGCTCCAATGACACCTGCGTTTTTTAGGAATATACCATCGCTATTTTAATAATTAGAATTCAACTTTAAGATGATAACACGAATCGTAAAAATGCATTTCAGACCTGACGAGATTGAGAATTTCAAACTGCTTTTTGAGAACACGAAACTACATATTGCTTCCTTTGAAGGGTGTGAGGGCGTTAAGTTGTTGGAGGAGGCAGGAAATCCAGAAATATATTTCACCCTCAGTACATGGCAATCTGAGCAGCATCTTGAAGGCTATCGCAGCTCCAAACTATTTGAAGCCACATGGTCAAAAACAAAAGCGATGTTCGCCGGCAAGCCTATAGCGTGGAGTATGAAAGAAGTCTAAAATAGAGTAGGGGTATTATTTCAATACCTCACTTACCAATTCGGCCGCCTCTTTTAACTGAATCGCCGAAAGCACTTTCAAGCCGCTTTCGTCAATGAGTTTTTTGGCTTCAACAGCATTGGTGCCTTGTAGTCTTACAATAATGGGCACATGTATGTTTCCGATGTTTTTATAGGCATCAACCACTCCTTGAGCCACGCGATCACAGCGCACGATGCCTCCAAAAATATTTATCAGTATCGCTTTTACATTAGGATCGCTTAGAATAATGCGAAATCCAGCTTCTACAGTTGTTGCGTTGGCAGTACCACCTACATCTAAAAAGTTAGCAGGCTCACCACCACTCAACTTGATAATATCCATGGTAGCCATTGCCAGTCCGGCTCCGTTCACCATGCAACCTACATTTCCGTCAAGTTTAACATAATTCAGGTTTGATTTTTTGGCTTCCACCTCCGTTGGGTCTTCCTCACTTACGTCGCGCAGGGCCAATAGGTCGGGATGGCGGTCTAGGCCGTTATCGTCTAAGCTAAGTTTAGCGTCGACAGCGATAATTTTATCGTCACTCGTTTTGAATAGAGGGTTTATTTCAATCATCTCACAGTCGTTAGCCAAAAACGCCTTGTATAAATTGCCTACAAATTTCACCATCTGTTTGTTTGCTTCGCCTGCAAGGCCTAAGTTAAAAGCGATCTTACGGGCTTGAAATCCTTGTAAGCCAACACGTGGATCAATATGTTCCTTAAATAGCTTTTCGGGTGTGTTATGGGCTACCTCTTCAATATCCATCCCACCTTCGGTGGTGTAAATAATAACATTAGTGCCTCTGGCTCTATCCAAGAGCATGCTCATATAAAACTCTTTCGTTGGGTTGGCGCCTGGGTAATAAACATCCTGAGCAATCAACACCTTATTCACAATCTTTCCCTTTTCTCCCGTCTGAATGGTGATTAGGTTGCCACCTAAAATACCAGCCGCCTTCTGCTTCAAATCGTCGATGTTCTTGGCTACCATTACGCCACGAAAATCCGTTCCTTCAATTTTACCTTTCCCACGTCCACCGGCATGAATCTGTGCTTTAATAACAAAAAACTGTGTTCCTGTTTGGGCTTGCAACTGGGTTGCGGCAGCCACGGCCTCCTCTGTAGTAGAGGCTACAATACCTTCTTGCACTGCAACACCGTACTTTTTTAGTACTTCTTTAGCTTGATATTCGTGAATATTCATGGGTAAGAATAAATAATTGATTAAAAATTATAATTTTGCGCAAAAATAATATTTGAAACGGGAATGGAAAGTAATTTTTTCACCACCTAGATACAGCATGCCCAAATTCCTTCTTAAAATAGTCCTATTTAGCCTCTTCTTAGCATTCGCGTTGTATGGAATAAATTACATACTCCCCCAATTTGAAATTGTGCCTTTTTATTTTGTAAGCATCGTGTTTTTTATGCTGCTCACTATTTTAGTTTATTCGATGCTGCTCAAAGGATTGAAGCAAGAGTCGAAGAAGTTTGTTTACGCATTTTATTTTACCACTCTAATTCGGCTGTTCGGGAGCCTGTTAATGTTGCTAATCTCGATGCTAATCATGGGAAAAAACAACTTAAATCAAGCAGTCGTATTTATTATTTTATATTTTTTATTTACGGGGTTTGAAATTGTTAATCTTTTTCCTAACTTGCGACCCGAAATAAAGGAAAATCAAAATAAGTAAAGTTCAATGTCAGCAAAGGTTTCATCTTTTTTTAACGTAAAAATTTTCAGCCTTTTTGTGCTATTTGTGACGTTTTTTAGTTTAAACGGCTATTCACAAGAAGTGCCAAAAGCGGACAACACGACCCCTTCACCTGAGCACAAGGAGGAGAAATTCAATGCCGGTAAAATGATTATGGGCCATATTGCCGATGAGCACGATTGGCATATCATTGGAAATCTAACCTTACCTCTTCCATGCATCTTGTATTCAAAAGAAAAGGGCTTAGATGTTTTTATGTCAAGCCATTTTGAGCCACATCATGGTGAAGAGCGCAGTTACGATGTTTACGACATGAAGGAAGGCAAAATTACTTTGCTGAGTGGTTTGAAAGTATATGATTTCTCCATCACAAAAAATGTACTCTCCCTGTTTATTAGTGCAGGATTATTACTCTTTGTTTTTCTAACCGTGGCCAGAAGTTACAAGACCCGCGAAGGTAAAGCACCTAAAGGGTTGCAGTCGTGGTTTGAGCCTCTTATACTTTTTGTTCGTGATGATATCGCAAAACCTACCTTAGGGGCGAACCACTCGCGTTTCATGCCTCTACTGCTCACTATTTTCTTTTTTATCTTCTTTGGTAATTTATTAGGTTTGATTCCTTTTTTTCCAGGTGGTGCGAACCTTACCGGAAATATCGCAATACCGTTTTTCCTGGCTGCAGTGATACTTATTGTAATTATTTTTATTGCTAATAAGCATTATTGGGGTCATATTGTGGCAATGCCTGGAGTGCCGAAATGGGTACTTATCATATTAACACCCATTGAAATACTCGGTTTCGTTTTACGTCCTTTCGTGTTAATGATTCGTTTGTTTGCAAATATTACCGCAGGGCATATTATAGCACTCGCCTTTTATAGTTTAATATTTATTTTTGGGGCAAAAAGTGTCGCAGCTGGATATGGCGTATCGGTGGTGTCGGTGTTGTTCACGGTATTTATGTTCTGCCTCGATTTGTTAGTTGCATTTTTACAGGCTTTTGTATTCACTCTACTTTCATCAATCTATTTTAGTTCCGCTTTAGAAGTGCCGGAGCATCATTAATCTTAATTCAATCTCAAAATCAATTATAAACACCAATTTTTAATTTTTTATTATTATGACACTTTTTAATATCATTTTACAAGCAGCTGCTGAAGCTCCATCTGCTTCATCAAGTGCCGGATTCGCAGCCATCGGTGCAGGTATCTCTGCGATCGGTGCAGGTTTAGGTATTGGCCGTATCGGAGGTAGCGCATTAGAATCTATTGCACGCCAGCCGGAAGTATTAAGCGATATTCGTACGAATATGATTTTGGCTGCCGCCTTGGTTGAAGGAGCTGCGTTTTTTGCTATGGTTATCGCACTTTTGGTAGTATTAAAATAAGGTCTCTGAATACTTTTCAGTGCCTTAATTACTTCTCAAAACTAAATATTTAGATCAAATGAATTTAATAACACCCGATCCCGGTTTATTGTTTTGGATGCTCGTAACATTCGGAATCGTACTCTATATTCTAGGGAAATTTGCATGGAAACCAATTCTTAAAGCACTTGGAGAAAGAGAAAATGCAATTACAGAAGCCTTAGATAAAGCCGAAGATGCAAAAAAGCAGATGGCTAATATGCAGGCCGAGAACGAAAAGTTGTTGGCTTTGGCACGCTCAGAAAGAGAAGCCATCTTGCGTGAGGCAAAAGAAATGAAGGATAGCATTATTGCTCAAGCCAAGACCTCAGCAGATATTGAGGGCAAAAAGATGATCGCCAATGCAAAAGAGAATATTGAGCGTGAAAAAACTTCAGCGATAAACGACTTGAAAAACCAAGTTGCTTCCTATAGCATTGAAATCGCTGAACGTTTAATACGTAAGAAACTTGAATCGAATAAGGAACAAGATGAGCTGGTTAATAAAGCCATCAATGATTTCCATTTAAATTAATTGCCAGAGCTAAAAACAAAATGTCAGAGATAAGAATATCAGGACGTTACGCTTTATCGTTATTCGATTTGGCGATCGAGCAAAAAAATCTTGAACTGGTTCAAGCCGACATGAAATTGTTTGTTGATACGTGTAACGAAAATCATGCGCTGCTCTCCATTCTTAAAAGCCCGATTATCGATGGGGATAAGAAAACTGGAGTGCTTGAAGGGGTTTTCGCGAAGCATTTCAATAGCCTGAGCATTGCTTTCATGCGTATCATCGTCAAAAAACGTCGTGAAAAGTTTTTACTTGCCATTGCCACTGAATTTCTGGAACTATTCAAAGCACATCATAATATTGTCACTGCTTTGGTAACCACCGCAACGGCAATCAACGACGAAGTGAAAAAAGAAATCAAAAGTAATTTGCAGCAGCAGACAGGAAAAACCATCGAGTTAGAATGTAAAGTGGATGCAAAACTGATAGGAGGAATTAAAATACAAGTAGGTGATAAGCTGTTTGACGACAGCATTGCCAGGCAGCTGAATAACTTAAAGCTGCATTTATTAGATTAATATTTTACAAATTAAATTTCAAAACATACAATGGCTGACGTAAGACCAGATGAAGTATCGGCGATAATTCGCCAACAGTTATCGAACTTCAAATCAGAAGCTGAATTGGAAGAAACCGGAACCGTACTACAAGTAGGTGATGGTATTGCCCGTATTTATGGCTTAACGCAGGTTCAAAGTGGTGAACTCATCGAATTTGGAAACAAAATAAAAGGAATCGTATTAAACTTGGAAGAGGATAATATCGGTGCTGTATTATTAGGCTCAAGCCAAGGTGTTAAAGAAGGCGACACAGTTACACGTACTCGCCGTATTGCCTCGATTAACGTAAGCGAAAAAATGCTTGGTCGCGTTATCGATACTCTTGGTAACCCTATCGACGGAAAAGGAGCAATCGAAGGTCCTTTTTATGAGATGCCATTGGAACGCAAAGCTCCTGGTGTGATTTTTCGTGAGCCTGTAAAAGAACCATTGCAAACGGGTATTAAAGCCATCGACGCGATGATTCCTATTGGTCGCGGACAACGTGAGTTGATTATCGGTGACCGCCAAACTGGAAAAACCGCTGTGGCTATCGATACGATTATCAATCAAAGAGAATTTTATGATGCCGGACAACCCGTATATTGTATTTATGTAGCCATTGGTCAAAAAGCATCTACCGTGGCTCAGGTAGTGAAAGCCTTGGAAGAAAAAGGTGCTATGCCTTATACCGTAGTGGTATCGTCGGCAGCCTCTTCTCCTGCGCCAATGCAGTTTTTTGCACCATTTGCAGGAGCCGCGATTGGCGAATTCTTCCGCGACTCAGGTAGAGCGGCTCTTATCGTTTACGACGATTTGTCGAAACAAGCCGTGGCTTATCGTGAAGTTTCACTCTTGCTTAAACGCCCTCCAGGTCGTGAAGCCTATCCGGGTGATGTGTTTTATCTTCACTCTCGTTTGCTCGAACGTGCGGCTAAAGTGAACTCTAACGATAGCATCGCTCAAAAAATGAATGACCTTCCCGAATCGATGAAAGGAATCGTAAAAGGCGGAGGTTCATTAACCGCCTTGCCCATCATCGAAACACAAGCAGGCGACGTGTCAGCCTATATACCTACCAACGTTATCTCTATTACCGACGGTCAAATATTCTTAGAATCAAACTTATTTAATGCCGGTGTTCGCCCCGCTATTAACGTGGGAATCTCAGTGTCGCGTGTGGGTGGAAATGCACAGATTAAATCAATGAAGAAAGTGGCTGGAACGCTAAAGTTAGATCAGGCACAATTCCGTGAATTGGAAGCTTTCTCGAAATTCGGTTCCGACCTCGATGCCGCTACCAAAGCTGTGTTGAGTAAAGGTATTCGCAACGTAGAAATATTGAAACAAGGACAATACAGTCCGGTGCCAGTAGAGAAACAAGTGGCTATTATTTATCTTGGCACAAAGGGTTTAATGAATGATATCCCGGTGAATAAAGTAAGAGATTTCGAAGCGGCATTTTTACAAGTTTTGGAGCTTAAACATAAAGATGTTTTAGCCGAACTTAAAAAAGGAAGCTATACCGATGAAATTACGAATAAATTAGAAACTGTTGCGAAAGAAATAATGCCGAGCTTTAAAAATTAGTACACCATTGATAGCAGATTACGATCCGTTTTCAATTTTCAATTTTCAATTTTCAATTCGAATTAAAAAGTGGCCAATTTAAAAGAAGTTAGAGTAAGGATAGCAAGTACCAGTAGCACGCAGCAAATTACCAAGGCAATGAAACTGGTAAGTGCTACCAAGTTACGCAAAGCTCAGGGTGAAATTATCCAGATGCGACCTTATGCTAAAAAAATAAAAGCTATTTTAGGGAGCCTGGGAGGAAATGTGAGTAGCGACGTGTTGACTCCTTTTATTGAAAAACGCGCTGTGAACAAGGTGACTTTTGTAGTGGTAACCAGCGATCGTGGATTATGCGGTGGCTTTAATGCCAATGTAGCTAAACTAACCGTAAGCCTTCTGAAAGAGAAATATCAAGCGCAGGCCGATGCAGGTAAAGTGAATTTTATTTGTTTTGGCAAAAAAGGATTCGAATTTTTCTCAAAATCGAAATATAATACTAGTGTCGATGCTGTGATTCTTCATCAGAAACTAAGCGCTGAAAGTACATTCGAAATTGGAGCCGATATCATTCACAGTTTTCTGAAAAAAGAAACGGATGAAGTGGTTATTGTATACAATCAGTTTAAGAATGCGGCCACACAAATACTCACCGCCGAAACCATGTTGCCTGTCGATGTAAAAGAAATCCAGGCTCATAATGTGGAAGTTACAAAGAGTGCTGGAAGCAAAAAAGATTATATTTTCGAGCCGGATATGAATGGTATTCTTACCACTTTAATTCCGATGACCTTGAAAACGCAATTATACAAATCGGTGCTGGATAGCCAAGCTGCAGAGCATGGTGCACGAATGGTAGCCATGGATAAGGCCACCGATAATGCCGGCGAATTGCTAAAATCGCTGCGACTTCAATACAACCAAGCTCGTCAGGCTGCCATAACACGTGAGATCAGTGAGATCGTTGGTGGCGCAGCTGCATTGGCTTAACATACAAATCGTTTTTTTTTGAGTTGAAATTACGAAAACGAGATATTAATAATTTCGTTGCGACTAACACATCTTTGGAGGTGGTGTTGCCATGATCATAAAGAGGGGTGTTTTTAATAAAGGATCAAGCAGAGACTATTGTTTTTTAAAGGGATTACTTTTTCGAAAGTATATAACGCAATGATAATCCAACTTCATCGCCCCAAAAACCACTATATCCTATTAAATTTAATCCGGGCTTGTAGTCGAGACTTATGTTAAAAGGGGTCTCACTGAAATTGTATTCTAGCCCAACGATGCCATCAATACCTATTACAGTATAGTTATCGCCGGTATGAAACCAAGGACTTACATTATTGCCTCTCCAATAACCAAAATGTCCGCCAACTCCATAATACCAACTAAAACTGGATCCACTTAAGGTTTTATTGATTTCATATAACGCCGTTAGGTTAGCCCCTTTCCAACGGCTTGCTGCAATTACTTCTAAGGCACTTTTGCTACTTATGAAATGTTTGATGGTTAAGCCATTTGATAGGCCTAGCCTGAGGCCAAGAGCGGTATTGTAGGTCTGTGCTTGTGCGCTTACGAAAAAGGCAAGGGAGATACAGAAGATTAGAATTTTCATCATAGAATAATTAGGTCGTAAAGATAAGACTGAAAGAGGATTGCCCCTGAATTTATTTTTATGTTCTCTTACCATAGCTAACGAATCAGGCTACTCTAATTCAGTATCAGGATTTAAGAGGTAGAAAATTCGTGTATTAGAATTTGATGGCTCTAATTCATTTATTTTGTCATTATATACGTATCATTCTGTATTCTTGCAATCGGTAATTTCTCATATCTATTGAAATCATTAAAAGCAATAAATAAATATTTTTTAAAATATAAATGGCTGGTACTTGGTGGTGCGATTTTTATTTTTTTATCCAATTACTTCTCGGTGTATCCTGCTCAGGCTATACGGGAAGCAATTGATGCGGTAATACATTATGTAGATAACAACGAAACAGGCAATGCAATTTATTTGCAAGTGCTTTGGTTTACGGGAGTCATCATCGGGTTCTCATTACTTCGAGGTGTTTTCATGTTTTTTATGCGACAAACACTTATCGTGATGTCGCGTAAAATTGAGAACGACATGAAAGACGAAATTTTTAATCATTATCAAAAACTCTCAACGTCATTCTTTAAAAAAAACAATACCGGCGATTTGATGAATCGTATAAGCGAAGATGTGAGCCGGGTGCGTATGTATACTGGTCCAGCTGTAATGTATGCCCTCAACACCCTTTTTACATTCATCTTAGTTATCGGAGCCATGTTTAGAGTAAATACGACACTCACATGGTACGTGATCTTACCCTTGCCCTTACTCTCTGTATTGATGTATTTTGTGAACGATATCATCAATAAAAAAAGTGAAGCGATTCAAGAACAACTTTCTTCGCTTACCTCCTTTGTGCAGGAGAGCATTTCGGGTATTCGAATGGTAAAAGCCTTCGCACGCGAAGAAATAATGCATTCGCAGATGCAACAACAAATTACAGATTACCGCACCAAACAATTATCCTTGGCCAAGACCGATGCTCTGTATTTTCCTGTCAATCTTCTACTTATCGGCTTAAGTACACTTATTACCATATATATTGGAGGTATACAATTTATGAGTGGTAAGGTAAGTTTAGGCAATATTGCCGAATTCGTATTTTATGTGAATATGCTTACTTGGCCAGTGAGTTCTCTGGGTTGGGTTACGGCTATTGTGCAGCGGGCGGCTGCTTCACAAAAACGTATTAATGAATTTTTAGATGCCCCAACTGAAATTAATTCAGGAGTCGTTCTGGATTTTGCATTCAATGAGGAAATTGTTCTCAGTCATGTAAATTTCACCTACGAAGATAGCGGCATTGCTGCCTTGAAAAATATTAACTTAAAACTAGAAAAGGGAAAAGTACTTGGCGTAACAGGGGCTACAGGTAGTGGAAAAACGTCTTTAGCTCAATTGTTGCTAAGAATGTACAACCCCGATTCGGGCACCATCACAGCCGATGCCATTCCGATTGAGAAATACCATTTGCAGAATTATAGAAAACAATTTGGCTATGTTCCACAAGACGTGTTCCTTTTTAGCGATACCATAAAAAACAATATTGCTTTTGCCGACGAAAAAAATATAGACCAGTTGACCATTGAAGAATGTGCGAAAAAGGCCGCCGTTTATGAAAACATAATGGAGTTTGAAGCAAAATTTGAGACTTTCATTGGCGAAAGAGGTATCACTTTATCGGGCGGCCAAAAACAACGCATAAGTATTGCCAGAGCGTTGGCTAAAAACCCTTCGGTCTTAATTTTTGACGATTGCCTAAGTGCTGTTGATGCTGCTACAGAGAAAGAAATACTTTTCGAACTTAAACAGGTTATGAAGCACAAAACGGCTCTAATTATCAGTCATCGGGTATCGTCGGTGCAACTGGCCGATGAAATTATCGTACTCCAACATGGCGAAATCATCGAACGTGGAACCCATGAGGAATTAATTAAAAACCAAGGCTATTATGCCGATATGCACTTAAAACAACAGCAGGAGGAGCAGGTTTCGGCAACGATCGAATAATTATTTCAGCAATATTAGGGTTCCTCTGTTCGCACGTTTTGCTTCTAAGGAGCCTCAATATTGGAACAGTCGTATCATACCAAGTTGTTTTTGAAATTAAATTTTGTTATCTAATTTTCAATATGCTATATTAGCAACCTAAATAGTTTTAATTTCAACCCCAAAATAGGACCCAATGATGGAAAACGAATTCAACAAACAAGACAGAGAAGCTGTGTTCTCAAAACGTGTGAGAGCAGGTAAACGTACTTACTTTTTTGACGTGAGAACAACCCGTGCGAATGATTATTATTTAACCATTACTGAAAGTACAAAACGACCCGGTGAAGAACGTTTTGTAAAGCACAAAATTTTTCTTTATAAAGAAGACTTTAAGAAATTTATGGATGGGATTAACGAATCAACAGCCTATATCAAGGAGCAATTGCCCGAGTATGATTTCGATAATCCTCCTCAACGCGAATATATCGACTATGGTAATAACCCCGACCATAATGGCACCCATAATACTACTGAAAACCAAGCTACCGATACCACCCCTGCCACGGAGGAGGATGAAACTACAATAATCTAAATATCGTTTTCTTTCGATCTTGAGATATAAATTGAGCCTGCATTAATGTAGGCTTTTTTTATGTGCAACGTATTGGGCTTCTGAACTACTAACTATTTAATTCATCGTGAATTAAAATTATTATATTGCAACTTCAAAACATAAGTTCCTTCAAACAAGGTATGCGTAAACTAAATACATTCTTAATTCTCGGACTACTTTTCTTCACGCTCTCCTGCAACCGTAAACGCCAGTTGCCTGGATTCGATACAGAGGTGCTTATTCCACTAGCGAACACCTCTATTGGTTTCGATAAGCTGATCTCCGATAGCTCAACCAAAGTAAATGCAGATCAAAGCATCGATATGGTTTACCGTTATCCATTTTACGAATATTCATTAAGGGATATTTTAATCATTCCAGATACTTCGGTTACCATTACCTCTAAACTAGGAACTTCAAAGCTTTCGAATAATTTCCTGCAACAAAAAATGACCTTGGGTCAGATTTCCAAAAACTTAGGGACTACCGGACAGCTTATTGTGCTATTGAATGGTCAAACAACCGTAATTCCTGCGATACCGGCCACGACGGCAAATCAAGCAACGGATATTGATGCGAATAGTTTCTTCAAGGAAGCCGACCTTACCTCAGGCTTTCTCGATTTAACCATCTTCAACGATCTGCCTATCCCAGTCTCTGACTTGGATTTTAATGTTAAAAACAAGGTGGCCGGGCAAATGATTTTCACCGACACTTTTTCTCTCATTCCAGCAGGGGCCTCTATCACCCGTAGCTATGATATGGCAGGCAAACATATCGAAGGAAATATGCTTGCAACACTTGTTGCTATTGGCTCTCCAGGCAGTGGTGGACTTCCCGTGCTTATCGATACAACCAAAGCCATTGTATTACAATTAAAAATTCGAGGACTTACGGCGAGTCATGCCATTGCTCAGTTTCCTAAACAGGATTTAGTTGTTGTTGACGATACCGTGGTATACGACCTTGGTAAGGCTCGACTTAAACAAATGCTCATCCGCAGTGGGAAGGTAAAGATGCAGATGTATAGCACCCTTCAAGACACACTCTTTATCGATTATAAAATACCAAGCGCACTCAAAAATAATGATACGGTACATATGTACCTTAAAGTACCCCCAGCCTTGCCTGGTAGCGTACAATTTGTAACCCAGGAAGTAGATTTAACGGGCTATACAATCGACCTAAGAGGTAGAAGTGGCACTTCTTATAATACCTTTTGGAACATTTTCAAAGCCAGCATTGATAGCACAGGCAAGCTGATGCCACTTTCCACGTCCGACAGTGTCTGGATAAGGTATGGTCTCTATAGCATCATACCTCAGTTTGCAGAAGGTTATTTAGGCCAAGACACCATCAATATTGGCCCCACTAAATCGACCCTCGAAGCCTTCTCTAAAATCATGAGTGGTAACCTCGACTTGAAAGATATTAAAATTGATGTAAATGTAGAGAATGGTATCGGGGCCGACGCGTCGATCAATTTCGACTATTTTACTTCTAAAAACACTAAAAAAGGGAATACCGTTTTGCTCAATTCCTCGGCCCTAAACAGCCCCCTAACAATCGCTCCTGCAACCCGGGTCGGATATACTTCAAAACCCCAAGTGAGCACCCTATCCTTAACCACCACCAACTCAAATATTAAGCCGTTTATTGAGAACTTGCCCGATGAAGTAAACTATAAATTTACCGCAAAATTGAATCCTAATGGCAATCAAGGCAATACCAATTTTGTCGATTACGATAGTAAACTCATCGCTAGTTTGGATGTTCAGATGCCCCTTTCTTTCAAGGCCGATCAGCTCAAGTTGATCGATACCACTGGATTCTCCATCGGTAATTCAAATAACACTTCAGGTATTGACAAAGGGAAATTGAATTTTATTTTTGAGAATAATTACCCCCTATCACTCACGGTGAAGTTGTATTTTTTAAATGAATATAACACAGTCATTGATTCGGTATTTGAAGGCAACGGTGCTTTGATAACCGCACCTTCCTTGGATCCAGTTACACTGCGAACCACCTCCGTTGCCAAGTCTATCCTCTCGATAAATATAGATGAAGCACGCTATGAACGATTAAAACTTGCGAATAGAATTATTGTTGTAGCATCACTGAATACCGTTGGGAGCAATTACATTAAGCTGTATAGTGATTATAAATTAAAATTAAAGTTAACAGGTGAATTTACATACCATGCAGGCAAACGTTAAACTCTATTTTATCTTTTTTTTGGTCTTCTCAAATTCTATTTTCGCTCAAAATAAGAGCGCTGATTCAATACCATTCAATAAGCCACTCGAGGTTGAAAATAATCACCTGAAGCTACCCACTGTCGGCTATTTTCTCGATTGGCAAACGAACTCAACGGTATTAACCAATACCTTTTTATTTGATGGCAGGTTCGACTTGTTTATCAGCCAAGAGTCGGTAAATCAATCGGCCAAGAAACTGAATAATAATAATTATTTTGTTCATCAGTTCAACTCAGGAGTGTTTTATGAGATGCCATTAAAAAACAAGCCCAATCTAGGTTTGCTATTCGAATTATCGGCTTCCTCTTTTCAAGATGCATCATTCAATAAAAATGTTTTCAATATGGTTATGTTTGGCAATGCACATTACCGGAATGAAAAAATAGAATTAGGTAAAATGGTTTACCGAAACATTGAATACCAAAAAATCGGAATCGGTGTGCGTAACTATTTTAAGGCGAAAACCCAATGCATCAATCTTACACTGGATTTTATTCTTGGTGACTATGCAAATCAATTTAAATTAAATAGGGGGAGCGTTTTTACAGAGCAGAATGGCGAGTACCTTGATGTTGATCTAAACTATGAGCGACGCACATCGTCATTAGGTGCAAGGGTTTATAATCCTAAAGGAGTTGGCACAGCTCTGAATTTTAGCTGGTCAAAATTATACACTAAAAAGAACGCAACCATCACGGTCGATGTAAAGAATATTGGATTTGTTCATTATGGCCCAAGTACTGGCGTCCAAACGGTTGATACAGCCATCCACTTCACGGGGCTCGACCTCGGAGCCTTTTCGGCCATCTCCACTTTTAACACCGTAGGGGTGAAGGATTCAATCCTCAAAAATTTCAATATCAAATCGAAGGAGGAAGCCTTTAACTTTTATTTGCCGTCTTTTCTTACTCTAAAATACGAACAAGGATTGGCCCCCAAATCAATCTTGCAAATACAGGCCAATGCCTATTTATCGAATGCTTTACCGATGCTCAAATGCGGTTATTTGTATCTTCTCAAAAGCAATTTCTATATCGGAAGCGATATCAGAGTTGGTGGATATAGTAAATTCGATATTGATTTTTTGATTCGCTATCGAGCAAAAAAAATGTACATCGATGGCTCCATAAATAGTGTGGAAGGCTTAATCAGCCCAAAGTATAATTCTGGATTAGGTGCCTTCTTGCATCTTGGAATGAATCTATAAAACACAACGACACTTTTTATGTAGTTCAATCCTTTCTTTCGTTGACTAAAATTTAAGCCCGATCGTCACTGTAAAGTTGGTAGCCACACTTTGGGTTTCAGAGGTGTAATACTTTGCTTGTCCTGAAGGGTTGAGCGTATAAGGGGCATAGTAGTTAGTAGCAAAGTTTTTTACCAAGGCAGCGTCTAAAAAATAATTTCCGTTCCGTATTCCAAAGCCACAGGAAATAAAAGGAATGGAGGTTTTGAATTTAGAAGGACCTGACACTTCGGTATTATAAGGCGAACCGGTAAAGCCAACCCCTGCGCGAGCGCAATACACTTCGTCGAAGGTATATTCGGCCCCAATTCTTATGTTATTTGCGGCTCTGTAGAGGCTTCGCACTTTATTGTTCACGCCCAGAGTGAAGGTGTCAAGCGCTGAAATATTGTCGGTGCCAGAGTTTAACTTACCATCTCTATAATCGACATGTTCAAAGTCGACACTTATAAATCCTCTTTTATCATAAAGAAACGCAGCGCTTGCCGCAATTTTTCCGGGAATGGTGATAGAGTAATCATAAGTGCCATCAGGACTGCTTTTAGAGTTGCTGATATTATTGATGGTGCTACTTAAGGTACTGTTATAATTATCGGTTAAATAAATTCTTGATGGGGTGTGAAAGGCCAAGCCTAAGCGAAGATATTTCGTAGGCAAGGCAATGACTCCAATTTTTGCTCCAACGCCCGACCCGCTGGTGTTTAAATTGTTCAGGTACGATAGTTTTTGATAGCCTGCTACCGAATGACTTAATACTTCTTCGATAAAAGTATTTGCTTCCGTAAATTTCACTTTATAGAAATTTAGCGAACCTCCGATATATACTTTGTCATCATAGTTGCCACTAATAGCAAGACTGATATCACTCATGCCACCTCCCTGTTCGATGCTGATTCGTTGACGAAGACTATACGAACTGTCATTGGTAAAATCGCTGTAATATTGATTGGCCGATCCTGATTCGTTATTAATTAAGTACTGATACCAAGCCAAGAAGGAGCCCGACGTTGATCCTAAATTGCTAGTGTCAGTACCGTTGGCACTCTGTTCAAAATGTTGAACAATACTACTTTTGTTATTGATCCCTTCAAAATAAATTGATTTGTTGAAGTTGGCAATGCGGTTTGTTCCAAATCCTAGGTTTACATAGCGCCAACCGGTGCTATTTCCTGTGGGCACTGCAACAGCTAAGCCAGCATTATTGATGTTTAAGTTGAATTTATTGTCGGTTTGTGTGTTGTTGATATAGAACGAATTGGTTTTTACGTTAAAGAAATTAGCGGTGATTCCCATTTCCGAGCTTCGATATCGCGCGAGGCCTGCTGGATTGGTAACAAGGCTGCTATAGTCGGCACCCAAAGCTCCAAAGGCATTGCCACAAGCCATGCTACGAGCACTTCCAATGGCATTGGTAAAGGAGTATCGCAAGACGTCTTGTTCGTTCTGTGCCTTTACACTTATGGCGAAATGTAGCACTACGAGGGTTATTATGAGTTTAAAAAGTTTCATCTTCTAGGGTCTGATTTTAGGTTTGAAATAACTTCAATGAATCTCCATTTGCACCCTGCTTATCGTGGGTTTTTTGAGGCGCCTCTACCACTATTACTGTTGCTTTTAGTTTCTGATCGAGAAGATGAATTTGTTTGCTGACGAGGGGCCTCGTATCGTGGGCTTTCACTTCTGGGTTGTGTTTCATGCGAGGTTGAATTGCGCGACTGTGTTTGCTGTGTTGGCTCGTACGATCGTTCTTGATTGTATGAATTTTGATTCTGAGAGGATCCTCCACGAGTTGCGTCTTCACGAGGCTTATTCTCTTTTCTGGGAGTACTGCTTGGGGTTTCGTTTCGTGGCGTGGTGTTATTTCGAGGCGATTGATTATTTGGTGTGCTACTCGGGGTTTCGTTTCTTGGTGTTTCATTCCGAGGTGCTGCATTTCGCGGTGTTTCATTCCTTGGAGTATAATTGGGTGTTTCGTTACGTGGTGCAGTGTTTGGAGGCGTTGTGTTACGCGGTTCTTCACGTGGGGTGGTCGTACGAGGAGTCGTTTGTGGTTCGTTTTCGCGTGGTGAAACACGAGGGGTTGTGGTGCGGTCTGGCTGGCGCTCGGTAGGAGTGCCGGTATTGGCAGGATCGTTCGTGATTGGCCTCTTGCCGTCGGTGGTGTTCGACGGGCGTGTACCATTCGGGGTTGTAGTTGAACCTCCGGTATTGGTAGGACGGGTGTCTACGGTTTTAGTAGGATTAGCCGGACTGCGCACGGGTAGGTTATTAGACGACGTTGTACGTGGCCCATAATAGGTTCCGTTTGGATGATTGTTGGCGGTGTTTGTGGTGGATGAATGAACGTCCCAATAATCATGGTTATAGCCATAGTTATGATGGTTATGATAGCGGTAAGGGTTAGAATAATTGCCATAACCATGGCCGTAGTTGTAGGCGTTATAGCCATAGCTATAAGGGTTATAGAATCCATACCCCCCCCAACAAACCATAGGCTGGTAATAATAATTATTGTAATAATATTGAGGGTAATAAGAAGAGTAACCCCAGGTTTGATAGTAAGGTTCATAACCCCAGCCATAACTATAGATACTGCTCCCCCAAAAATTAGGATTGTTATTATAATAGTAATAATTGATGTATGGTGCGCTATAGAAACTAAATCCACTATAGGGGCTGTAAAATCGACGAAGACGAGATGAATACATATAGTCGTCATAGTAATCATAATCGTCATAGGAGCTACTGTTGTTGTAGTTTCGCTGCCCATACTCAGTATCATCACGTTGAGCGGTACCATTATTATTATCAGGCGTGCTGATAGATTGACGCTCTTCCTCGGCAGGTACTTCGGCGGTTACTTTTTTCTGAGTCGGTTTTGGGGTGCTCAAATCGCTATAAACATCATCTTTTACAATCGCTCGTTGGGTAGAACATGACTGAATTACGATGGCAAAAACCGCCATGTAAATGATTTGCTGGATTCTGTGCGTGGATTTCATAACTTGTGGGATGAATTATTTTCAAAGTTAAAGACTTAATTTAACTTTGCAGTGTTGGTTGTAAAATAATGCGAGATTAAACAAGGTTATTAATAAATAAACATTTGTAGTGTTTCAAATAGCATACCAATTTTATTACGAATTGTTAATATGAGTGAATTTAAGAAAGTTAGTAGGTCCGAAAATTATTCGGAATGGTACAATTACATTGTTGATGCAGCAGAATTGGCTCAACATTCGGCGGTGAAAGGATGCATGGTCATAAAGCCTTATGGCTATGCAATCTGGGAAAAAATGCAAGCCGATTTAGACCAACGTTTTAAGGCTACGGGCCATAGCAATGCGTATTTTCCGCTCTTCATCCCTAAGAGTTTGTTTGAGGCAGAAGAAAAGAATGCAGAAGGTTTTGCCAAAGAATGTGCGGTGGTTACTCATTACCGACTTAAATCGGACCCCAATAACAAAGGGAAGCTGATTGTTGACCCCGAAGCGAAGTTAACAGAAGAGCTGGTGGTAAGACCTACCAGTGAAGCCATCATTTGGAATACCTATAGAGGCTGGATTCAGAGTTACCGCGACTTACCTATTTTAATTAATCAATGGGCGAATGTGGTGCGATGGGAAATGCGAACACGTTTATTTCTGAGGACCACCGAGTTTTTATGGCAGGAAGGGCATACCGCTCATGCAACAAGCCAGGAAGCACTTTTTGAAACAAAGCAGATGCTGGATGTGTATGCCGCTTTTGCTGAGAATATTATGGCCATGCCAGTGTTGAAAGGCATAAAAACGGCCAACGAGCGTTTTGCAGGGGCTGACGAGACTTTCTGTATCGAGGCTATGATGCAGGATGGAAAAGCTTTACAGGCAGGAACTTCACATTTTCTGGGCCAAAATTTTGCTAAAGCGTTCGATGTGAAATTTACGGGTAAAGACGGGAAGCAGGATTTTGTTTGGGCTACCAGTTGGGGCGTGAGTACGCGTTTAATGGGGGCACTCATCATGACCCATAGCGATGATGAAGGATTGGTATTGCCGCCGAAACTAGCGCCAATACAAGTGGTCATTGTTCCGATTTTTAGAAGCGATGAAGATTTAGCTGCGATCACTGTAAAAGTAGATGAAATAAAGTCAATGCTTGAAGCGAAAGGGGTGAGTGTAAAATTCGATAATCGCGACACCTTAAAACCTGGTTTTAAATTTTCTGAATGGGAGTTGAAGGGGGTGCCTGTTCGACTGGCTATCGGTATGCGCGATATTCAAAACAATACCATCGAGATTGCTCGCCGCGATACCAAATTTAAAAAGTCAACCTCGATGCAGGAGGTGGTGCCTGAAGTCGTTTCACTATTAACTGAAATTCAGGACAATTTATACCAACGTGCGTTAAATTTCAGAACCGAAAAAACGAAAGAAGTGAATTCTAAAGAAGAATTTTTACAGGTGATGGATGCCGGTGGCTTCGCCTTGGCCCACTGGGACGGCAGCAGTGAAACCGAGGAAAAGATAAAAGAAGAATACAAAGCTACCATTCGTTGTATTCCTTTGGGTAATAAGCAAGAGGATGGCATTTGCTTTTATACAGGTAATGCAAGTAAAGAAAGGGTTGTATTTGCCAGAGCGTATTAGCTTTAATTGTATTGCCTACCTTCGCCGCTGTTTAACTTTATTAAAATTCCATGCTCTCTATCAATTCCACCTCCGAAATATTTGTTACTTGTCCGAATCGTTGTCAAGTGTATTTAACCCAAGAACTCCATGATTTGGGTTATGAAACGATCGATTCTACTCGCTCAGGTGTAACCACCAAAGGAACTTGGAATGATTGCATTCGAATGAATTTTTACTTACGTACGGCAGCAAAAGTACTCTACAAAGTGGGTGCGTTTGATGCGGCCAATAAAGATGAGTTTTATGCCGGATGTAAAGATATTGCATGGGAAGACTATTTGGATAGTGACAAAGAAATAACGGTTCAATCGGTGACCAATAACGAGGAAATCGACAATACCCTATTCACGAATTTGTTAACTAAAGATGCCATCAACGATCGTTTTAGGAGCATGCAGATGGAGCGGCTAAACAGCAGTAAAGAGGGCAAGGAGGCTGTGATATTCGCCTTTTGGAGTAGTGGTGAGGCGACACTTTACCTCGATACCAGTGGAGATACCATTGCAAAACATGGCTATCGGAAAATAAGTTTTGTGGCGCCGCTAGCTGAGGCTTTGGCCGCTTCAATTATTTACAGCACCAAATGGAAAACCGACCAGCATTTCATCAACCCAATGTGCGGTGCCGGAACATTGGCCATTGAAGCGGCTTTAATGGCCACCAATAGAGCCAATGGTTTAATGAGAAGCAATTATAGTTTTATGCATTTTAAAGGGTATGATGAGAAGTTCTATCTTAAAATACGCGAAGAGGCGAAGAAGAATGCGATACATAGTTTAAAAGCGAAAATTATTGCTACCGATTTTAGTAATGAAGCCATTGTAAATGCGAAACGTAATGCCCAAACAGCAGGCGTAGATCATCTCATCGAGTTTGAATTGTGTAATTTTGAGGATACGAATATTCCTGAAGGTCCTGGCGTGGTTGTTCTGAACCCTCCTTACGGATTGCGGGTGGGAGAGGAGTCGGATTTGATTCCACTTTATAAGGGTATAGGCGACTTTTTCAAAAAGAAATGCAAAGGGAAATTCGGTTATATTTTTACCGGCAATATGGAGTTGGCAAAAAAAATCGGACTGAAGGCCGCAAGAAGGATTGAGTTCTTTAATGCCACCATCGAATGCCGTAATTTAGAGTACGAGCTCTATGATGGAACCAGAGAGATGGGGAAAGTGGTGAGTGGCGAGTAGGGAAGAACCCATGATAAGTGTTCGAAAGAACGACCTTTTTTATTCCGCTCAATCCCACCATCCGAAGAATCCGCGATTCAAACATTTGAGCACCTAATATCGTCTGAATCACAGATTGATTGGATTCATGGATTACACCGATTGGTGATGCTATGTTTTAGTTCTCTATTCATAAAAGGGGACTGTTTCAAATACCATTATTCCGCTCAATCCCAGCATCCGTAGAATCCGCGATTCAAACATTTGAGCACCTAATATCGTCTGAATCACAGATTGATTGGATTCATGGATTACACCGATTGGTGGTGCTATGTTTTAGTTCTCTATTCATAAAAGGGGACTGTTTCAAATACTATTTTGCTTCTGTCTTGAAGAGTCGCCGCGTTACATTTAATCTTCGTGACTGGCGGCAAACAAAAGTTCTTTCTCGTTTTTTGTGAGACTATCATAACCACTCTGAGAGATTTTATCTAAAATAGAATCGATTTCCTGTTGATTTGGCCTCCCGTATCGTTGCTGTTTTGTATTCGTGTTACTTGGTTTTGGCGATTCTTTTCTATGGGTGATTTTCATCTTCGCCTTAGGCTTGAAGAGGGCGGTGAACCTGCTTATAAAATTATCGATAACCGTGTTACGGTAAATATCTCGGATATATAGATATCCAAAAATGGCACCTCCCAAATGTGCTATATGGCCGCCCCAGTTAGCCCCGTTGCTTAAGCTAAACAAATCAATCAGAAAATAAAACAAGAAGATATACTTCAGTTTAATGTTAAAAACAATGAAACGAATCTGAAAATCGGGGAGGAGTGTTGCCGAGGCGGCCATGATGGCCATAACAGCACCTGAGGCTCCAATGGTATGTCCATCGGGGTAGGAGTGAATCGCATAACGTAGCACTTGAAAAGCCATGGTTTCTATGAGCGCACTTAAAACAATCCCTACAAAAAAGACCGTTAACAATTTCTTGCTGCCTAAATATTCTTCTAAGATGTTTCCGAAAAAATAAAGAAAAATTAAATTAAAAAAGATATGCCAGAATCCTTCGTGCAGAAAGCCATAGGTGAGTAAAGTCCAGGGTTTCCATATTAATTCCTCGAGGTGGATGGGAAGGGAGAAGAAATTGAGGACCGTGTTAAAATCCACTTTCGTGACATAACAAATTAAATAAGTGAAATTATAGCTTCCGCCGTTAATCAAGACAAAAACAATGATATTGGCCAGAATGAGTTTCGACACTACATTTTTTTGCTGATCAAAAGTGCTTTTTATATCGCTCCAAATACTATCAATCATAAACAATGGGTTTTTTCTTAATACAAAATTAGAGAAGAATTGTTACACCTATAGACGATTGTTTCATAAAAAGTGGCAAGAAAATGCCAAAAAGCTCAATAGAAAGAATTTCGGTTGTTTTTATTCCAAAACAGGATGAGTATAAAACCCGCAAGCATACCACCAATATGTGCAAAATGGGCAATATTATCGGTTCCGATTAAACCAAATATTAAATCGTAGGCCCCCAGGAGTAAGGCTAAATATTTCGCTTTGATTGGAATTGGAATCGGCATAATCATAAATTCCGAGTTGGCAAACAAAAAGCCATAGGCTACTACTAATCCTGAGATGGCACCCGAGGCTCCTATGATTGGCGACGGACTGATAAATCCTGCGAAACCCATAATCCAATGTAAAAGAAACGCACCGACGCCGCAAACAAAATAATAGAGTAAGAAACGCTGTGTTCCCCAAATACTTTCTAGTTTAGATCCGAAAAGCCATAATCCATACATGTTTAAAAAGATATGAAAGAATCCGCCGTGCATAAACATATGCGTTATCAATTGATACCATCTAAATTCTGAAGAGATGGGAAAATAGAGTGCAAATTTATCCTCTAAGGCTATCTCATATCGATCGCCAATAGCCATCGTGGCCAGAAAAACGATACTATTAATAATTACTAGATTAAGAACACCTTTTGAGAACCTATCCTGTCGAAACTGTTGGAGCATAATGCTGCAAAGGTAGAATAATAAGATGTATTGCGAAGCAGGAATTGGTTTATCATTTGCTAAAATATTTTATCTTTGTGCTCTATGCTAAATATGACCGCTACCATTGACGAAGATTCAGGTTTCTGTTTTGGGGTTACCTATGCTATTGAGATGGCCGAAGAGGTGTTGAAGGAAGAAGGTCGCTTGTATTGTTTGGGCGATATTGTACATAATGATGAAGAGGTAAAGCGTTTGATAGAGAAGGGATTGAAAATAATTGATACCGAAGAATTGAAGACCATTCGTGATGCAAAGGTTTTGATACGTGCCCATGGCGAGCCACCAGAGACCTATATGACAGCGCTAGCCAATAATATCGAGCTCATCGACGCCAGCTGCCCGGTGGTGTTGAAATTGCAAAACAGGGTGAAGGAGTCATTTGATGATGATAAGGCTCCAATACTTATTTACGGCAAGCATGGGCATGCGGAGGTTAAAGGACTTCTGGGGCAAACCTTAGGTGAGGCTAAAGTGTTTACCAATCAAGAGGAGCTGGACCAGCTCGACTTGCCACATAAGGTGAAATTGTTCAGTCAGACTACCAAGAGCACCAAGTCGTTGTATGGATACCGTGACTACTTAAAGGCCAAAGGCCATGAAGTTGAATTCAACGATACGATATGCAGGCAAGTAAGTAATAGGGATGTGCATTTGCAGGAGTTTGTCAAGAAATTTGATGTTGTTATTTTTGTTGCAGGTACCAAATCTTCGAATGGAAAGATACTGTATGATGTATGTAAACTCTACAACGATAACTCCTATTTTGTATCCAATGCAAGCGAATTGAACTCGTCGTGGTTTAAAGCAAATTACAATGTTGGGATCTGTGGAGCCACTTCAACCCCTTTTTGGCAGATGCGTGAAGTGCAAGAAGCAATTGAAAAGATTTGATGCTGTATCCTTATAATATCCCCCATTTAGCAATTTTTATTTACGTTGATATAGTTTAAATTTGCAACTCAATGAATTGGATGAAAAGATATTGGTGGAAATTACTTGGAGTGGGCATTCTAATGTTCGTTCTGACCTTTGGTTTGCTTTCCAAAGTGCCTACCTTAAACATACTGAATGAAACGATTCGCAATCTGTTTTATCATGTGCCCATGTGGTTTACCATGTATGCTTTGTTTGCCTACTCGGTGTATCATTCTATTTTGTTTCTCCGGAAACTGAATATGGATAACGATCTTCACGCACGTTCTGCGGCGGAGGTGGGTTTTATCTTTGGTTTAATGGGCATTGCAACCGGAAGTCTTTGGGCAAAATATACTTGGGGCACCTTCTGGGAACCGCGTGATCCGAAACTTAATGGTGCTGCCATTGCATTGTTAATTTACTTAGCCTATTTTGTGTTGCGCAGCGCCGTGGAGGATGAGACAAAGCGAGCACGATTGGCTGCGGTATATAACATATTTGCATTTCCGATGCAATTGGCCGTTACATATATTATGCCTAAGTTTATGATATCATTACATCCAGGCAGCTCGGACACCGTAAACTTTAAACAATATGAGATGGATTCTCAACTGAGATTGGTTTTCTATCCAGCGGTATTAGGATGGATATTACTGGGATTCTGGATTTTCACGCTCGTATACCGAATTCAAAAATTAAAAATCATTTCAGAAAATGAAGAAGATTAAGATACTCTTATTTGCCATGCTTGCCTATGTTGCAAGTAATGCTCAAGGCGAAGCCGTAGAGATGGCCAACACATTTAGGCAAAGTGGTAAAATCTATGTGGTTATTACTGTGATTGCAATAATTTTCACGGGTATCATTTCATACCTAATTTATATTGACCGCAAAATTTCTAATTTAGAGAACAAACAAAAATGAAAGTACGTTATATTATCGCCCTTGTTTTTATTGCTGCTGCCATGGTGGCGGTATTCAGTATTTATGGTAAAACCAGCACCTATGCCGATTTTCAATATTGTACTGAGCATCCAGGCAAAGAAGTTCATATTGTAGGAATGCAAGTAAAAGATTCGGCTACCTATTATAATCCTCAGGAGAATCCTAATTATTTTTCATTTTACATCAAAGATGAAAAAGGCATTCAACGTAAGGTAGAACTACATAACACAAAACCTCAGGATTTTGAGAAAGCGGAACGTGTTGTCGTTATTGGCAATATGGAAGGCGAGATATTCAAGGCCTCGAGTATGCTTATGAAATGTCCAAGTAAATACAATAAAACGCAAATATAAAGTGTGCGTAAGATCTTTTGAATTTACTTATTTTTATCACCTTTTTACCCTCGCAGTCTGAGTTTAGAAGAACTCATCTGCATCAACAAAATTAAATTGTAATTATTACGCATTTATGCAGAACGAAGTAAATTTTTTAGGCGAGCACCTGCTTATTGGCAATATAGGGCAATTGGCCATAGTACTTTCTTTTACACTCTCAATTCTTGCGAGTATCAGTTTTTTTTTATCGACCAAGCAAAGCGAGGAAAATACGACTTGGCTTAAAATAGGGCGTACTGCTTTCTGGCTGCAATGTATTGCAGTGGTAACCGTGTTCGTTAGTTTATTCTATATTATTTATCATCATTACTATGAATATCATTATGCTTGGTCGCATTCGTCGGATGTGTTGCCAACAAAATACATGATATCGTGCTTTTGGGAAGGACAGGAAGGAAGTTTTCTTCTTTGGATAATTTGGCAGGCGTTACTTGGAGCCCTCATTATGTGGAAGGTGCCTAAAAGTTGGGAGAAGCATGTTATGGCCATCATATCGGTATCGCAGGTCATGCTTACGTCCATGATATTAGGAGTCGTTATTGGTGATGTTAAATTAGGCAGTAGTCCATTTACACTGATGAGAGAGGCGATGCTCGATGCCCCTATTTTCCAACAGGCGAATTACCTTGAATTTATTAAAGATGGCAATGGGTTGAATCCTTTGCTTCAAAACAATTGGATGGTGATACACCCACCCACCTTGTTTTTTGGTTTCGCCTCGACACTCATCCCTTTTGCATTTGCCTTGGCGGGGTTATGGCAAAAACGTTATACCGAATGGATTAAACCAGCTTTACCTTGGGCTTTGGTAAGTTTATGTGTTTTAGGAACAGGGATCGTAATGGGTGCTGCCTGGGCTTATGAGAGTTTAAGTTTTGGAGGATATTGGAATTGGGACCCTGTTGAGAATGCCTCTTTACTGCCTTGGTTATTAATGGCTGCTGCCATTCATGCGATGGTGATTTATAACAGCACCCAAAAATCGGCACATGCGAGCATCGTTTTAGCGGTAGCTACATTTCTTTCTGTATTGTATGCTACGTTCCTTACAAGGAGTGGCGTTTTAGGCGATTCTTCAGTGCACTCCTTTACCGATTTAGGGCTCTCGGGCCAACTATTGGTGTGGCTTGTTTTCTTTATTGTGTCGAGCGGAACTATTATTTTTCGTACTTGGAGCCATTATCAATCCAGTAAAGACGAAGACCGTTTTAGTGCCAGAGAATTTTGGATGTTTATAGGGGCCTTGATTTTCCTGCTTTCTTCAATACATATCGTTACCGTTACCTCGATTCCGGTATACAATAAAATTGCGATGTTTTTTAATAAGAACTTAAAAATGGCACCTCCTACCGATGTGATTGCGGCCTATCATTTTATTCAAATTCCGATCGCAATCTTGCTTGCCTTGGGTAGTGGCATTGCTCAATATTTAAAATACAAATCGACGGTTAGCTTAAAATCATTCGGCCTTAGAATGGGGGCGTATTTCCTGATTTCGTTGGTGCTTGGAAGTGTGGTTTTTTATTACGCCAATTTGGAAAAATTAATTTACGGCATTCTACTGGTTTCTTCCATTTTCGCCTTGATTGCCAATAGCGCCTATGTATTTACCGTGTTGAAAGCCAACTTCAAAGCTGCCGGTGCTGCCATCTCACACTTGGGTTTTGCGATGATTCTTATTGGAGTTATTTTTTCTTCTGTCAATAAAAAGGTGATATCAGAAAACACGGCGATGTTTTCTTTGGGAGATGAGAAAACAGATGCCGAGAATATTCTGCTAGAGAAAAACCAGCCGATGAGGATGAAAAACTATATTGTGACCTACATCGGTGACAGTGAAGTGGTACCCAATATTTTTCACAAAGTGAATTATAAAAAAGTAGATGAGCACGATAATGTAATTGAGGAATTTACGCTCATCCCCAATACTCAAATAAATCCGAAGATGGGCAATGTGGCGAACCCCGATACCAAACATTACCTCAGTCATGATGTGTTTACGCATGTGACCTCTGGTCCTCGCAAGGAGGAGCCCAACGATACTGCCGGAATCAGAGATGTTAAATCATTCTGGCTTGCCCCACAAGACACCTTACGTAGCAAATATGCCATGGTGGTCTTCGACAGCTCTGAAAACCTTACGGGCAGTGAAAAGAATATTTATCATGCTGAGATATTGATAGGAGCGAAATTTACCGTTTATACCAATAAAGGTGAAATATATCAGTTAGAACCCTTATTTGGTGTTCGTAATAATGAAGGTATTTATATCGAAGATCGTTGTAAGGAGGCCGGTGTTGTACTGGGCTTCTTAAACGTAAATCCAGTGACCCATAAAATAGAGGTAGCCTTGGGTGAGAAGAACCCTGAGCGTGATTTTATTGTGATGAAAGCAATTATTTTTCCATTCATTAATATTTTATGGGCTGGCACTATTATGTTGGCTTTGGGTACATTTATTGCGTTCATGAGAAGAATGAAATTAGCTCAAAACGAGAAATAACTATTCCCTATTCTCACATTTTGTTTTTAGAGTTTTGATCCTTTTATAATACTTCCTTTAATGGGCGTTGAGGAATTGGCATATTAGTACATTACCTATATCTTTGCCTCTCTTGTCCGAATCTAAAATTATTTTATGAAAATATCGTATAGTTGGCTAGCACAACATCTAAGTGCAATTCCTGAAATTGATACCCTCGATTCGATGCTTACCCAACTGGGCCTCGAAGTGGAGAGTATCACTTCGGTAGGGTTGAGTGAGTCGCAATTGCAAGGATTGGTGGTTGGAGAGGTGGTGGAATGTACACAACACCCCAATGCCGAGCGTCTACGACTCACCAAAGTAAACATAGGAGGGTTGGATTTGCTGAATATTGTATGTGGGGCACCGAATGTGGCCGTTGGGCAAAAAGTAGTAGTGGCTACCTTGGGTACCACTCTTTATCCTATTCATGGCGAACCATTTAAGATAAAAAAATCTAAAATTAGAGGCGAAGAGAGTCTTGGAATGCTTTGTGCCCCCGATGAAATCGGACTTGGGGAAAGTCACGATGGAATTATTGTATTGCCGTTGGACACTCCCTTAGGCATTGCTGCTTTTAAGATTTTGAAATTTACCAATGATGCCTCGATTGAAATTGGCATCACCCCGAACCATGCCGATGCATGCTCCCATTTAGGAGTTGCACGTGAATTGCGCGCTTCAATGAAAAGCCGAGGTGAGGAGGCGGAAATGTTATACAACATGAAGGTGCTTCCAGAAATCAACAGCGCCAGCATCAAAAACCCGATTCAGGTTAATGTAACGGATTCTTCGCACTGTCAGCGTTATGCCGGGTTATATATGAAGGATATTGTGGTACAGCCTTCTCCCGAGTGGCTGCAAAACAAACTCAAAAGCATCGGCATGAAACCCATCAATAATATTGTTGATATCACGAATTTTGTTCTCCACGATATAGGGCAACCGATACATATTTTTGATGCGGATAAGATAAAAGGGGAGAAGATAGAAGTGCGATTGAGTCGTGATGGAGAAGTTTTAAAAACCCTGGATGGTATTGAACGGAAATTAAATGGAACTGAGCTAATGATTTGTGATGCAGAAAGGTCATTAGCGATTGCGGGAGTTTTCGGAGGAATGGATAGCGGAGTAAGCGCGTCTACACAAAATATTTTTATCGAAAGTGCTTTTTTTAATCCTGCTACAGTGCGTAAATCGGCACGTGCTCATGGTTTGAATACCGACGCTAGTTTTCGATTTGAGCGGGGAACGGATCCCAATACGGTGGTTTGGGCATTGCATTATGCTGCTAAGCTCATTGCAGAAAACGCTGGGGGCATTATCTCCAGTGAAATAATTGACATTTATCCAGATGCCATCAAGCCCTTTCAAATTAATTTGCGTTACGCCTATTTAAATCAGGTTATTGGCAAAGCTATGGCCATTCCCGAAGTACACGCCATACTCGAAGCCTTAAATATTGTTGTTTTAGAGCAAACAGCCACTGGAATAAGGGTAGAAGTGCCGGCCTATAAGAATGATGTGACCACCGAAATCGACTTATGTGAAGAGGTTTTACGCGTGTATGGTTTAAATAAAGTGGATTTGCCTGGAAGAATTTCTATGGCTCTCGACACCAGCATGAAGGGGCAAACCTACGCTTCTCGTGAGTTGTTGGCTCAAAACTTAGCAAGCAAAGGGTATAATGAGATTATGACCAACTCTCTCACTAAAGCAAGCTATGCACAGGTTACAGAACACCTTCGGGTGCCACTCTTGAACCCCTTAAGCGGTGATATGGGCGTCATGCGCGACACTATGCTTTTCACGGGTTTAGAGGTGGTTTCTTATAATCTGAATCGAAATATTTATCAGCTTCAATTATTCGAATTGGGAAGAACCTACTGTCAGGTTCCTAAAAGAGAAACAGCGCAATCTGTTAATACGGAAAGGAAAGAAGCTAATATTTCATATCAAGAGGAAGAACATTGTGCTATTTTCATCACGGGTAAAGACGAAAAGCTAAATGCCTTAAAACCGGTTACAGCGCCATCCTTTTACCATCTTAAAACTTTGGTCATGTCCTTGCTTCAAGAGATGGGTGTTGCGAATTTTAGTGCTCATGTTATCGAAAATAGTTTTTATAACTACGCACTTTCCTTTCAGGTAAATAACAAAATAGTAGCCACGGTAGGGGCTCTTAAAAGCAGTATATTAAAGGATTTTGATGTAAGCCAAGATGTTTTTTATGCCGACTTGCTTTTGGATCGTATCGCCAAAGTGGCCTTGAATGGTTTTGTTCAAGTAAACCCGGTTTCGAAGTATCCTTCCGTTCGCCGCGATTTAAGTTTGTTGATTGATAATGCCATCAATTTTGAAGAGCTTAAAAGGGTGGCGTGTAAGTCAGAACAAAAATTATTGAAAGAGGTAGGTGTTTTTGATATCTACAAAGGCGACAAATTAGGCGAAGGAAAAAAGTCATACGCTCTGTATTTTATATTGCAGAATGAAGAAAAAACACTCGACGATAAGGCGATTAGTTTTGCGATGCAAAAAATTCAAGAAGCTTTAGAGCGAGAGTTGGGTGCCGTTGTTCGATCATAGTTAACAGAATTTCAGGATTTGAACTATCTCTCACATTTCTACTTTTATAGCAAGGAGCACGACCCTTACTATAACTGTGGACTCATTTTCCCTGACTGGCTGTCCAGCTATCAACGCTTGCGATTAAACAAGCCAATGATAGCTACGAATAAGAGTGAAGAGCATTTGGTGAAAGGGATACAAAACCATTTTCTAGGCGACAAAACTTTTCACAGTTCAGATTATTTTAGAGAACATACACAAGCTATAAAAAGAATTTTAGAAAAGACCTCATTAGATAAGAACAGGTTTCGGTTCAGCTTCTTAGCCCATGTATTATTGGAAATGATGATCGATCGTCTACTTTTGTTGAAAAACCCGGAATCAGGAACCTTGTTTTATGACAATTTGGATGCCTGTGATGATGAATTATTATTGTACTTTGCACAAAATAATAGCGAAGCTGATGAAGGTTTCAAATTGATGATTCAGAAGTTTAAGCAGTACAGGTATATACTTCAATATGTTGATGTCGACACATTCGTTTATTCGTTTCGCCGTATTGCATCAAGAGTTGGGATTGTTTTTGAGGAGATGGAGCTAACCGAAATTAAGGGGCAAATATGCGACATTGAGAATATTATAGATAGAGATTTTTCAAAAATAGTTACACTTTTCGACACCCATGAAAAATAAATATTTCACTTTTTGCATTCTGTTTTTCACCTTCGGTCTTGAGGCTCAGTATGCTCGTAAATATAGTAATGAGTTTCTTAATATTGGCGTTGGTGCACGTTCATTCGGCATGGGTAATGCTGTTATTGCTTCTGTGAGTGATGTGAATGCCGCATATTGGAATCCGGCAGGAATGACACAAATTAAGGATGATGCCCAATTAAGTTTTATGCATAGCAGTTATTATGAGAAAATCGGAAGTTATGATTTTATTGCTGGAGCGGCTCCGATAAGCAAGTCGGGAACTTTGGCCATTTCATTGAATCGTTTTGGTGTTGATGATATTGTAAACACGTTAGGGTTAGTACAAAATGGGCAAGTCGATTATTCACGTATTAAAACATTTTCGGCGGTCGATTATGCTGTTTACATTAGTTATGCGCAGGTTGTAAAGTTAAAAGAGAGGACCTATGCTCAAAACTTATCATGGGGAATAAGTCCGAAAATTATTTATCGAAATGTAGGTTCGTTTGCGAAAGCATGGGGCTTTGGGGTTGATGTAGGGGGTCAGTATCAAAGAAAAAACTGGATGTTTGGTGTGTTGTTTAAAGATATTACCACAACGTATAACACTTGGAATATTACCCTAACGGAGGAAGAGAAAGATGTTTTTTTTCAAACGGGTAATGAGATTCCGCTTCATAGCACTGAGTTAACATTGCCAAAGGTTATTCCTGGCATTGCCTATAAGTTTAAGCTAGGCAAGAAAATGACACTCCTTGCCGAGTCTGATTTCGACTTCACTTTCGACGGTCGTCGCAACGTCGTGGTCTCTTCTAAACGCTTTAATATTGACCCCCATATGGGTATGGAGTTCGGGTATAGTGAGAAAATTTATTTCCGAGGAGGGCTCACCAATATTCAGAACATTTTGGATGTCACGGATAGTTTTTCACAGAAAAAAACCTGGGTGATGCAGCCTAATTTTGGAGTTGGCATTCATCTCAAGAACCTCACGCTCGATTATACCATAACCGCCATTGGAAGTAATGCCGTAGCGTTAAATTCGAATATATTTTCGATAAAAATCGCACTCAATAAGAAACCTAAAGCATTATAATGCGGCTCCTGATGAAGAGTGACTCGTTACTTTACGAGGTCGTCGAATTTGCTAAATAAACTTTTAGGGCTTTTTAGGACACGAATAAATTCACGTATTGAACCTGATGCTTCTTCTTTTGGTGCAAATGGAACAATCTGTCCCGAAGGGGTTTTTATAACTTCTTCATATACACCGAGCACATAGGTCTTCCCATAATAATACAATCCATCACCGATATAAAATTCACTCTCAAGTTTTATTTGTTCGCGAATTTCATCGATAACTTTGTTTAATAATTCAGCAATGCCATCATTTGATACAATGATTTGCATTTGCTTGGAAAAAGATAGTTTTAACGTTTGCATGATGATTCAAATTATAGTATATGCAAACCTATAAAAAACTTTAAGTGTTTTTTAGCATTCTAGGTGAGGAAGGTTTAATTTGTTTCGATTCTAAATTATCCCAAGAAATAGGGGATTCATTTTTCGAGCTTATTGCAGCCACATCTTTACTTTTTGATAGAGCATTGCTTTGTCAATAGGTTTGTTCATAAAGTCGTTCATGCCTATTTCTATGGTTCTCTGAAGAGTGCTTTCGATCTCTTCGGAGGTCACTGCAATAATTGGAATTTTCGAGTTCTTGATTCCGGCTTCATCATTTCTAATGGCGATGGTTGTGGCGTATCCATCCATTACCGGCATTCGGAGGTCCATCAATACCAGGTCGATGGAATGGTTTTTTAGCAATTCTAAACCCTCTGCACCATTACTGGCAAAGCTGGTTTTAGTATTGCTCCAATCGTTGATAATGACTTTCAAAACCATCTGGTTTAGCCGGCTATCATCCACGACAAGTATATGTTTATGCATTATTGATTTTTGGGTTGCCTGATTTTTGATTTTGACATTCTTACTCCTCATCCTTACAGTAACAAAAATAAATTTATGAGGCATTGAAAATTAAGAAGTTATCAATAAGCAAGAAGTTTCGAGTTAATAAATTGGACACTTCATTATATATTATGTATTGCAGTAAGATAAGATTTGGAGACGAATTGAGTATGTGATTTTAAGGAACAGAGCGCATTTTGCTTGGTGTAGGATTAGCGGATGACACAACAGGCCTCAAACGAACAGTAAAATGACAGCGATTTACCCCCCTGTGAGTATAAAAAACATACAAAAGATTCAGAGCCCACTCGACGATTTGGGGATTTAATAAAATATGAATAGATTTGAATATAAACCCTTACCTCAATCAGGGTAACCCACCCCAAAATGGGTGTGTCGCTGTGATTTTTACTGTGGTATAATGAAGTGGTGTCATGTCAGGAATAAGTCAATTATGAAACTTTGCGACTGAAAATTAAATTTGTAAACTAAAAAACGGGGAAGCTGAAAACCGAAAAGAGTAAGCAAAAATTAAATTTATATACATGGACTTTAAAATTAACATTATCGCTGTACTGGTAGCTGTTGTTGCCAACTTCATTCTAGGTTCAATTTGGTATATGCCACTATTCGGAAAAGTTTGGGGGAAAGAAATGGGGTATGATAGTAATATGAAACCCGACATGAAAGTAATGATGAAAGGAATGGCTTTTATGGTAATAGGAAATTTTCTTTTTGCATGGGTGCTTGCTTGGACCATGGCTGGTTGGCAATTTATTCCTGGTGCAAATGAAATGGGGCCATTAGTGAATGCCATAAATTCTGCATTTTTTTTATGGCTTGGGTTTTATGTTCCAGGCAATTTGACAAATACGGTTTGGGAGAAAAAATCTTGGAAGTTATTTGGTATTAATGCGGGGTATCAATTAGCATCATTGTTGGTGGTTGCTTTTATTCTTTCCTTTTGGAAATAAAAACAGTTACACCTGGTTTACAACGAAAAATTAGCAAATAGAATTCGTGAATCACTTCAAGACCTTCCCATAATTGAAGAAAAAGAAAGGATGTGGGGCATGACATTTATTATCAAGGCAGGGAGTTGTCAAAAATTCATGGTTCTAATTGGACTATTTACAGTTTGGGTTTTTTCTCCTCTCATTGGACTTTTTGTTGCTAATCGACTTTCAAAACCCAGGTCAGATAAATTACATTCATTGAGTGACTCGACAAAGTGAATATTGAGTATTACTTGCTTGACCTTTTGTTGCGGAGCATTGAGACTCTTACAGACAAGACCTACATTTAATTTCCTTAGCTTACAACCTTAGCAATTTTTTTAATCTCTAAAAGCAACATTTATTACAAATACAATGAAAAACGATCCATCACCTTTGATAGCATTGCTTTCATTAGCTTCAATTGCAGGCAACATACTCTTTACTTTATGGATTTTATATAATGGTATCCATGAAGGATTTCAGGGTAAGACCATCGAAAAATTTTCATATATATCATTAATGGGACTGCTTGTTATCAATGCTTTTTTGCTCATTAGTTATTCTAGAAACAAACAGAAGAATGGCTGAAATGGGAATCGGGTATGCTGCCTAAATCTTTCAGCCCTCTGCAAAAAGCGAAAACCAAAAATAGTTTTATTCATTTGTACAGACCGTTCTGTTTGATTATCTTTGCATCGTCGATTGATCAAAGTATATTAAATGAACCTAAAACACAACAAGGAAGATGTTTTAAAAACAGGACTTGGTTTGTTTTGTAACAAAGGATATAACAGCCTTGGTATTGATGAGATTTGTAAAGTTACAGGAATGACCAAAGGAGCGTTTTATAATGCCTTTAAAAGCAAAGAGCAGTTTTTAATTGAAGCTATTTTGCGATATACAAAAAACAATGTGAGTCGAATAAAGGCAGAACTTCAACCACGTGAAAAACGATCCGCCTATGAACGTCTATTTCAATTTTATATCCATATGCTTGAAGTTCAACCCAAAGTAAATTTTATGGGTTGTTTTATCAATAACATAATGTCGGAATTGGGTTCTACTAACGAAAAGGTTGGATTCGCAGCGACACAAGCATTTGATGAATTTATCGATGCTATAGAGCCAACAGTTAAGGAAGCACAACAAAACAAGGAATTAAATTCCAAATGGAACGCCAGACAAATGACAGAACTTTTTCATGCAACGTTTTATGGTTCCCTTACCAGGGCCAAAAGTTCAAAAGACCATCAGCAAAGTATCAATACTATAAAATTATTATTCAACAATTTAAAAACAACTAAATAAAATGCGAGTATTAACAACAATCAAAAGAGAAATTACAATCAATCAAACAACTGACAAAGTTTGGAAAGCATTAGCAGACTTTGGTAACATTTGCCACGGACATCCTGCCGTAAGTAAATCATTTATTACTTCTACACAAAAAGAAGGAGTAGGTGCAACTCGACATTGTGATTTTACAATGATGGGTGCAAGTGCCGAAGAAAAAGTGACAGAATGGAATGAAGGCAAAAACATAAAAATTGAAGTAGCAGAGCTTAAAAAAATGCCCGGAATTGATACGATGGCATTAGACTTGGCTATCAGACAAAAGGAAGATAAAACCATATTATCGAGCACCATGACGTACTCAATGAAAAATGGTTTTTTCGACATCATGAACAGTCTAATGATGAAAAACATGAACGCCAAATTATTGGACGGTATTATGGCAGGGCATAAATTGTATATTGAAACTGGAACCATTGTAAATGAAAAAACGGAATTAGATTTATCGACAGTAAAAAAGATAAGTTAACATGCACAACAAAACATTTTTAATAGTGAATGCTGTACCCAATTTGGAGGATATGACAAGTTTTCAATCATATCTTTCTCAAATTGTAGGTGTTTTTGCAAAATTTGGAGGCAGTGGAATGCAACGATGGAAAACCGTAGAGCAAGTTATGGGACACGGTGGGATAAAAGCAATCGCTGTATTTGAATTTCCATCGGCACAATCAATTAAGAATATGATGGAGAGCGAAGAATTTAATGCCCTAAACGACCTTCGTAGAAAAGCATACAAGCAAGAAGTTGATTTAATGATTTGCGAAACCTTATGAAAAATGTCTGCAGCTAACCTGGGTTATAAGAGATGGTGTGTTTCGGGCTTATAAATCGCCAACTTCTTAAACCCGCAAACCATTAAAGGAGACATTTAACTTTGTTTATTGGGCTTGAGGCAACTCATGCCGCTTTAATTGGGTTTAAGTAGTGCCACCAATAGATTCATTCAAGTTTGAATTTTAGCATCCTTTATTTTGCCTACTTTTGCATTACGATGCATAAATCAGGTTTTGTAAGTATTATTGGTGCGCCCAATGCAGGAAAGTCTACTCTAATGAATGCATTGGTGGGAGAGAAGTTAAGTATTATAACCCCTAAAGCCCAAACCACACGCCATAAAATTATTGGCATTGTGAACGGCGACGATTATCAAATCGTGTTTACCGATACTCCTGGAATAATTGCCCCGGCCTATACCCTTCATAATGCCATGATGAAAGCGGTAGATGAAGGAATCACCGAGGCCGATATGGTTTTGTATGTTGTTACCGTTGAGGATGCAGAGCCTGATGAGGCCGTTGCCTCTAAGTTAAACAGGGTTAAATGTCCGCTGGTAGTGCTTTTGAACAAGATCGACCTAAGTGGGCAGGAAGAAGTGGCTGCGAGGTTAAGCAGCTGGCAGAAACTGTTTCCCACTGCTCAAATTTTACCGGTCTCGGCTCTCAATAAATTTAATTTAGAGGGAGTGAAACAAATAATTCTCAATCATCTACCCGAATCGCCACCCTATTTTGACAAGGATCAACTAACAGATAAGCCACAACGATTTTTCGCCGCTGAAATTATTCGGGAGAAAATATTTCTATACTACAAAAAAGAAATCCCATACAGCACCGAAGTTGAAATTTATGATTTCAAAGACGAGCCGAATCTGATTACGATAGATGCCTATATCTATGTATTACGTGAAACACAGAAGAAAATAGTGATTGGTAATAATGCAGTAGCCATAAAAAGTGCTGCCACGGCAGCTCGCAAAAGTTTAGAAAACTTCTTTGGGAAAAAGGTGATGCTTAAAACTTTGGTTAAAGTAAAAGAGAATTGGAGAAACAGTAGTAGCCATATCAAAAACTTCGGCTATGATTTGTAGCAGCCTATAAATCCATTACTGCCGAAGACGGCTAGGAAAACAGAAGTGACCTCATACACCCTTTCGGGTATCTTCATAATAGTATTTTAAAATGCGCGTACCGATCGAACACTGATTGCTGTGTTTTTATTGATCGGACTCACCACACCACTATTGAATTCAATACATATAGCATCGTTTATATTCACCTCCGAAGAGCTCCAATAACGGGCATAGGCAAAACCGCCTAGATTTTTGGTGAATAAGTTGGTGTACATTAAAGCGAGTTCATCGCGAGAAGGTAAAAACCAGTCGCTGTAGCCACCAAGTACCAAATCGTTGCTAACGCTGGCGGCATAGGTACCGGCTCCCTGCATAGAGATGATAGAGTTGGTATTAGATTGCCCTTTTCCCACTTCAGTGTAGGTTGCACCGGTGGCGATAATAAGAGAGTTGAGCCAAAGACGACTACTTCCTTGGTCGGAAGGGGCAGCAATCAAACCATGCTGACCACTGGCATCGATATAAAAAATAAGGCCTCCTCCAAAACTTTCACCTAAAGTTTTAGTATAAACACAGCTTCCATCATCCTCGGTTGCTTTAGAATTATAACTTGTCGACTTAGGGTCCATACAACCTTTGATTTTTTTCTTACAACTGCTCATTGAAAAGAGGGTTAATAATAAAACAAGGCCGATAATTTTAGATGTGTTCATTTTGAATAGAGTTAGTGGTAATCTTAAGTTAGATGATTGAACTATGAATTATTGATATTTACAAATATAATATGTTTAAGGTTATTTAAAATAATTTTTATTGAATACAAAATTTAGAATAAAAAAAAAACGGCACGCTCTAATTATAATAGCGTGCCGTAAATAAAATCGAAGTGTATTTATTTAAGGATCATCATATTATTAGTAATAATCAGGGTAGGGTTTTTTATAGTCAGCATATAAACTCCCTGAGGGATATTCGAGGTGTCGAATTGCCAGCTTGTTTTGCCGATGCTCTTCGCTCGTTTATTTTCGAACAAAAATATTCTCCCCGTCATATCAATCATCTTGATCTCAAATTCTGCAGGTTGCGTTAAATCTAATTCAATAGTTACCTTGTTGCTTGCAGGATTCGGATAGATTTGATATTGTGAAACTAGATTTATTTTAGATTCAACACCTACTGTAACCCTGGTAACGGCTTCCGGCACGAGCTTTTGAACTTCTGTTAAACCGATGCTATCGGAGGCGATACTAAAGAACTTATAGTTGCCAGCTTTCTTTCCATAAAACACAGCGGAAGTGTTGCTTGTATTTGCTTTCCATAACACATAAGGGCTATCATTTTTGGAAACAAAGATATTATAGTAAGCAATGCCACAACCTTGATCACTGCCCGACCAGCTCACGGTAAAAGTACTATCCGATTGTTTCGGAGTTAATGCGGTAACGGTGCTTACGGGTACCATCGTATCAATTTTATTACTATAAGTATTGGTCACGATGGGGGCATTTAAATCAAACACGATACTGGCCTTATTGGCCACTAAGGTATTATGTGCAATCGCTTTTTTAAGTTTACAGCTAAAGGCCACGCTCCCTTCTCCTTCGGGAGAAATTTTATTGGGCGAGAGAAATCCTAAATCAGGATCTTCTGTGAGCTCTAAGGTGGTACGATCTAATGAATAGAAACTCCAGGCAATAGCACCATTAAGGGTGTCGAGTGAGCCACGAATTTGAACTATAATATTTTTCTTTGGATACATATCAACCAGAATCGTGAATTTTTTCGCGTATTCCTGAATCTGAATTGTGGTATCGGCGAAAGCGATGGCATCAAAGCTGAAGGTGCTCAAATCAAACTTAGACAAATCTAAAGTATCCTTCACAAATACCTCTAATGCAGAGGATGATGCGGTGGCTTTATTCTCGAAGTAGATGCGATAATTTTTATTCCCTTTGCTCGAAATGTAATTATCGAAGGCGAATCCTTGAGGGCCAACAATTTCATTCGGGTCAAAAGAAGTGACCCCGTTGCTGTTCTTTTTTGTTTGAGATAGTTTTCTCCATTTACGCCAGCAGCCTTCATTGATGTCGGAGTTTTCCTTTAAGTCCATCAACCCCCCAACGACCGAAAGCCCATAGGATGCTGCCGTACCGATGCCAGGAACAAAACCAGTAACGCACTGAGCCATGCTCAACCCGGCAGAGGTAAAGTCCCAGATGAAACTGCCCCAAGTATATGGTTTTTCTTCAGGGGTCATCCAGTCGGGTAAATAAGTATCTGGAGGGAAAAGTTTATCCACGACGCCGATGCAACTTAACACCGGTAAGCCACCTGTAAGCTGTTGTAAAGCATATTTTTCTGCGGCAAAGGTGATGCAGGCCCTTACTTCCATCGGCATTTGTTCGGTGGTACCCTCTGAGCCATAATTGATATTTTCATAGAGAGGGTCTATCACCCAAGTGCTCATTTTTAGTGTACCGGTTCCGGTAAGGTTTACTTGAACCCTCGCTCCATTGGATGAGCCTGCAGCGATGATGGGCACATAAAATGGATATACCCGCATCCTTTGTCCTACATAGCCTGTAATGCTATCCGATACATAATAGAGGGAAACAGAATCGACAATTTTTGCATAGTTTGCCCCGAGAGCCGTAATACCTTTAGGCAGCACAAATTTCGTGTCGGGAAATTTAACACTCAATCCGGCGATATCATTTACGACAAATACGAGTACAGTTCCTAATGCATCTACGTTGGCTGTATTTCCAAAATTGATATCGAATGTTTGCCAACGGTTTAACAGAAAACGGTCACGTCCTGATAAGGCTACCCAAGGGCTGCTTCTTTGTCCTTGAGTGATCGTAAAGTAAGCCGTTTTAGTGAGGGTTGCCTCTCCAGGGGTTTCCACCACAACATCGTAAATGCCGATGGTTTTCCCTTTCAGGTTAAAGTGTGCCAACATCGATTCTCCAATCCAGTCGGTTAAATAAGAGGTATCAGCAATAATATCACTTTGGCCTGTTAATTTTAATTTTACGATACTTGTTTTTTTGAGTCCTGCACCAAAGAGATACAACGTAACGGAACCCGTATTCCCTCCATATTTTGGTTCAATCGTTTCTAACATGGGGTGAAAAGTACTGATGCCTAAAGAATTACTTGCTAATAAATAGTGACCATAAGATGGAGCTTTGAGGATCGTCACGGTTTTTGTTGTCTTATCAATGGTGACTCCCGAGGTAACGCGTTTCCAATCGAGGCCTGCATTGGCAGAAAAGAACACCTTGAGTGAATCGGGCAAGTTGCCATTGAGAGCCTCTGTTCTGTAATTCAATTTCAGCCAAACGAATGAGTCATTAAAATTTTGTGGAAAGTTCCTCAAACGCCACCAAGAGTTTACGGTACCGGTGGCGGTAGGATGTTGTTGAAACCCATAATGGTCGACGATCATTTTTGTCATGGTCACGCCCGCTTTTGTATAGGCTGTAGCATCATAGAAGTTTAAATTATTGGCAATCGTATTGTCGAAACTTTGTGTTTGCGATACCTTGCCATAATTAATTAACCGTCCGGTATTGGCAATGACGGGGATGGTTAAACTCGCTCCTGTGTCGACCACGCACCATGCTTTTGTGTTGCCTGTAAATGAAAGATTAGGCAGCGTGTTAGAACCCACCAAACGAATCGAATCATCTACATAGAGTCCGCATTGGATTCCGTTGGCATTACTACCCGAAATGTTTCTTGCATTTGTGCCAACGAGGAGCAACTGGTAAATATTGAAAATTTTATGGTTTGTCAAATTGCCTTTGAGCTGTATGCTCAGCGAGTATCCATTCCAATGACCGATGATGGATCCTTTGTTTATGAGATCGCCGTTGATAATGATGGTATTGCTTGAGGCAAACAGATTTACCAAGGTGTCGAGGACCGTGAGGGTATCATTAAAACTATTGTTATTTTTCGAATACACATTTCCATCGAGTTTGCAATGACCAAAAAACTGCATCCCTTCTAACACAGAATTATTAAGCACCAGCGTGTCGTTGGAATTGATTTTCCCATTATTGAAAGTGTAACTATTGGATAGCAGTTTGTTTCCATTGGTACGAAGTAGTGTTTTACCCATGTTCCAAGTATTGCCATCGAGCATAATGGTGCTTCCTAAAATGATGTCACCAATAGAGTCGGATGAATTGATTGCCCCCTGAAAACGCTTGCCTGGCATTTGCTGTAAAACTTGATTGGTAGTTCCGATAAGATTAGTGGTACTTGGGCTCCATAGTCCTTGATTATCGATATTGCCCGTGATGTCGAGTGTGAATGAATAGCCATTCCAATGACTACCAATAGTGCCTTTGTTTATGATTTTACCTTTTATAAGAATCGTATTGCTCCAGGCAAACTGATTAAAGAGGCTGTCGATAATAGTCACTGTATCATTGAAAACGTTATTTGCTTGCGAGTATATATTTCCACCCAGGATATAGTTACCATAGAAACGCATGTTGTTCAGGTAAGAATTGTTTAAGATAGAGGTGTCGTTAGAAATAATTTTACCATTGAGCAAGGTGTATGCATTCGATACTATTTTATGGCCGTTGGTACGAAGCAGCGTGTTGTTTAAATTCCAGGTATTGCTTTCGAGCATGATGTCGCTGCCAAGGATGATATCACCGATACTATCGGTAGAATTTAAATATCCTTCGAATTTTTTTCCGGTGGTTTGTTGAACAGTTTGATTGCTAGAACCAACAAAACTAGTGGTAGTAGGAATCCATATCCCCTCGTTGCGAATGTTACCGGCGACATCGAGTGTTAGCGAGTACCCATTCCAGTGGGCACCAATAGTTCCTTTATTAATAATACTACCTTTTACCTGAATGGTGTTACTCCAAGCAAATTGATTAAAGAGGCTATCGATGATGGTGACGGTATCATTGAACACAATGTTTGCCTGAGAATATAAATTTCCTCCCAAGATATAATTGCCGTAAAACCGCATATTGTTAATCGATGAATTGTTTAAAAAGGAAGTGTCGTTTGAAATAACTTTTCCATTCAGCAGCGTGTAAGCATTGGACAGTAGTTTATGACCATTGGTACGAATAATGGTGTTGTTCAGGTTCCAGGAATTACTCTCCAACATCACATCGCTGGCGAGCACGATATCCCCAATACTATCCGTGTTATAAATATATCCTTCAAATTTTTTACCTGTTGACTGTTGAAGGGTTTGATTTGCAGTGCCCACAAAATTAGTGGTAGTAGGGTTCCAAATTCCTTCATTGGTTATATTCCCTGTTATATCTAGATCCAGAGAATAGGCTTGTGGATGCTTGCTAATGGTTCCTTTGTTTATGATGTTTCCTTTGATCTTAATGGTTGGGCTAAACGCAAATTTATTAAACAGTGTATCGAGAATGGTGCAAGTGCCGTCAAATACGTTGTAATACTGTGAGAGAATATTACCGTCCAGTTTATAGTCACCAGAGAAATTTAAGCTTTCGATACTGGTGTTTTGAAGCTGCATGGTATCGTTTGAGATGATCCATCCATTTTGTAATAGGTAATCTTGTGCCTGCAATTTATATCCATTGGTTCGAAGGGTGGTTCTATTCAGGCTGAAAGAATTTCCTAAAAATTTTACGTCACTAATAAGGATTAAATCTCCGATAGAATCGGACATGCTAAATGGACCTTCAAAAACTTTCCCTGCTAACTCTTGCAAGTTATGGTTGGAGGAACCCGCAATCACCGTTGAGGAAACGCGCCATATTCCATTGTTTTGTAAGTTGCCATCAATCTCTAAATCGAAAGAATAACCTTGAGGGTTATTGATGATGGTGCCGTTATTAATGATAGATCCGTAAATTTTAACGAGCGGGCTCCATGCAAATTGATTGGTGAAGGTATCGACCACGGTGAAGGTGCCATTAAAGATATTGCCAGTTTGTGAATATACATTTCCATCGAGTGTATAGGCTCCACTAAAGTTCAAATCCTTTATTGATGATTGGTCGAGTTTTAGAATATCATTCGATTCAATATACCCATTTCTAAGCGTAACACCATAAGTAAGTAATTTAAATCCGTTGGTTTTTATTTTGGTTCTGGTTAAGTCGAAGGTGTTGCCGAAAAATAATACATCGCTTCCTAAAATTAAATCGCCGATGGAGTCGCTCATTACCATATACCCTTCAAACTTCGCTCCTGAAGCCTCTTGCAGGGTTTGGTTTACAGTGCCCGACAAGGTAGTGGTACTCACATTCCATGCTCCATTATTGGAAATATTGCCTTTCAAATCCAAGTAAAAGGAGTATCCGCTTGGATTGTTCAATACCGACCCGTTGTTGATGAAAGCACCAGTAACAGTTAAGGTAGGCGAATAAGCAAATGTGTTATATAGAAAGGAACCGGTATTGATGGTGATACTAGAACAGGTTAAATTACCGTTTAAATAAACTGCTGCATTGATAATGACATTATCGGTTGAAGCAGGTAACACGCCTCCAATCCAAGTAGTGGTAGATAACCAATTACCTCCGGTGCCAGTGGAGGTGATCGTGGCGGCAGAAGAGAAAATGCTTACCAGGGAAATGGATAATCCCAGAAGAATTTTTTTTACAAATTGCGTAGGTGAAAAACTTGATTTCATTGTTAATTTTTTTTGCAATTTCAGTAATATTTCTCATCGAAAAAATGATATAGGTCATGGAAAAAATTGTTTTTAGGGAGTTGTTTTATTGTAAAATAGAATGGAATGATTCCATTTTAAATCGATTATAGGTGGGGTGTAAAGATTGAACCATTTGCAATTAACACTTCTGAATACGACGCCAAGTATTGATTTTTTTTCAGAGGTTGATGATGCACTTTTAAACTTGCCACTTCACTTTGGTTGGGTTTGAAGTTTCTGATTTTGTGTTTTCTATAATGGAGAATTAACTCGATATTTTATATAAGGGAGGTCTCACTTTCTCATTTCATTCTAAAAGATGTAATTTTACCCCCTATGAAATTGTTTTTATTAGATGGTATGGCGCTAATCTACAGGGCGCATTTTGCTTTTATAAACAATCCTCGCATCACGAGCTATGGGTTGAATACATCGGCTGTGTTTGGATTGACTAATACCGTGCTTGATATCATTAAAAAACAAAAGCCTTCACATCTTGGCGTGGTTTTCGACACCGCCGCACCCACCGAACGTCATATTGAGTTTGAAGCTTATAAAGCACATCGGGAAGCCATGCCCGAAGATTTAAGCAAAGCCATCCCATTTGTTTTTCGTTTGTTGGAATCGATGGATATTCCCGTCATAACCTTTGATGGATATGAAGCCGATGATATTATAGGAACGCTGGCTTTGGAAGCGGGAGCTGCTGGCATAGAAACGTATATGATGACTCCCGATAAAGATTTTTGTCAGCTGGTTCGTCATAATGTTTTTATTTATAAGCCAGGTAAGTTTGGCAGCGAAGATGAGATTTTGGATGAGGAGAAAGTAAAAGCGAAATGGGAAGTCGATAATGTATTAAAAGTGATTGATATACTTGGTTTGTGGGGCGACTCTGCCGATAATATCCCCGGCATCCCTGGGGTAGGCGAGAAAACAGCCAAGAAGTTGATACAGGAATATGGCAGTATGGAAGCTATTTTTGAGAATGTTGAAAAGCTTAAAGGCAAGCAAAAAGAGAATTTTGTCAATTTCAAGGAGCAAGGAATCCTAAGCAAACGACTCGCTACCATAAACTTGAGCGTGCCTGTGAAATTGAAACAATATGATCTTGAAATTCGTCCTTTCAATAAAGAAAAAGTCGAGACGTTTTTTCAAGAGATGGAGTTTCGAACCTTAAGTAAACGAATTTTTGGAGGCGCAGAAACAGTCACTTCTCAAGGTGATTTGTTTTCTACACCCGTGCAAGACTCTAACGTTGTAACGATTGAACAAGAAACAATTCCGGCCAGCAATTTAAAAACAATAGCCGAAGTAGAGCACCACTATCAATGCGTTTCTTCAAAAGAAGAACGAGCGATATTGATAGGTGAATTGTTAAAGCAACCGATCCTCTGTTTCGATACCGAGACCACCGGAATTGATGCGGTAGTGGCTGAGATCGTAGGTATGTCGTTCAGCTATGGGAATCACACGGGGTATTATGTTCCAATGCCTGAAAATGTTGAGCAGGCCAAAGAAATACTTGAAGAGTTTAGAACTGTTTTTGAAAATGAAGCCATTGAAAAGATAGGGCAAAATATCAAATACGATTATATGATATTGTATCGATACGGGATAGAAGTGAGAGGCAAATTGTTTGACACCATGCTTGCTCATTATCTTATAGAGCCTGACCAGCGGCATAATATGGATGCCATGAGTGAAAACTATTTACAGTATTCGCCGGTGAGTATTGAAACGCTTATTGGAAAAGGAGCGAAGCAGGTGAGTTTTCGTACCGTGCCCCTCGATAAGGCTACCGAATATGCTACCGAAGATGCTGATGTTACGTGGCAGTTGAAAAATATTCTAGAACAGGATAAGAATTTTATTCCGGTAAAAAAAGTGTTCGACGATGTGGAAATCCCATTGATCCCGGTGCTCGCTCAAATGGAACTGGAAGGGGTGAAAATTGATAGTGCTGTTTTGCAAGTGATAAATTCAGAATTGGAAATAGACATCCAAAGTTTGGAGGCAGAGATTTATAAATTGAGTGGTGAGGTGTTTAATATTGCATCTCCAAAACAGCTGGGGGTTATTCTTTTCGAGAAACTCAAACTTGATCCTAAAGCCAAGAAAACCAAAACAGGCCAATACCAAACTGGGGAAGATGTATTGCAATATTTATCGTATGAGCACGAGATTGCAAAGCGCCTGATGGAATATCGCGAATACTCAAAACTCAAGAGCACCTATGTGGAAGCATTGCCCCTGATGATTAATAAAGCGACTGGCAGAGTGCATACCAGTTTCAATCAGGCTGTTGCTGCCACAGGCCGTTTAAGCAGCAATAACCCCAATTTACAAAACATACCGATACGCACGGAGCGGGGGCGTGAAGTGCGCAAGGCATTTGTGCCACGCAATGAAGAATTTACTTTTTTAAGTGCAGATTATTCTCAGATAGAATTGAGAATTATTGCAGGCTTGGCTCATGATGAGAGTATGTTGCAGGCCTTTAAGGACAAAGTGGATATCCATACCGCCACGGCGGCTAAAGTATTTGGCGTTCGTATTGAGGAAGTTAGTAAAGAGATGCGGCGCAAAGCCAAAAGCGTCAATTTTGGTATCATCTACGGTATCTCTGCTTTTGGTTTGGCCGGACAGCTCAGCATTTCAAGAGGGGAAGCGAAAGAAATTATTGATACCTATTTCACCCAATTTCCAAGCATCAAAAACTATATGCACGATAATGTACAATTCGCTCGTGAACATGGTTACGCTCAAACAATTTTAGGCAGGAGGCGTTACCTGCGCGATATTAATAGTGCCAATGCGGTGGTAAGAGGTTTTGCAGAGCGTAATGCCGTGAATGCTCCTATACAGGGAAGTGCCGCCGACATGATCAAAGTGGCGATGATTAATATTCATCATGAGCTGAAAAACAGAAACATGAAATCGAAGATGATACTTCAGGTACATGACGAATTAGTTTTCGATGCACATTTATCGGAATTGGATGAGTTGAAGATACTCATCTATGATAAAATGGTTACGGCCATCCCCATGAATGTAATTATTGAAGCGGAAATAGGAATGGGAGCCAATTGGTTGGAGGCTCATTGATCTCAGCTATTCAATCCACTGAGAAATTTTTTCAACGCATGGTTGTTGTTAAAATCGTTTCGCGTTACCACATAATTATAGGCGTCGTATTTTCTGCCATCAAGTTTTGTAAAATGATTTTGGAGCGTATGCTTCTTGACATACCCGATTCTGTCGAGCATCTTAATAGATTTTGCGTGCTCGCTACTAACGATTCCGTAGATTTCATCAACCCCAATCTCGTTGAAACAATGATCATGAATGAATCCAAAACTTTCAACGGCTAACCCCTCCTTTTGATAAAGAGGAGAGATGCCGAGCGTGCCTTCGGCTTCGTTTTTTTCAGCATTATAATGTCTAATGCCACCTGTACCAATTACTTTTTGGTCTTTTTTATGCCATATTGCCCAATACAATGAGTTGTAATTCTCTACTAAATCCATTAAGCGATCAAAATAATATTCAGCATCGGCATAGGTTTGAAAGGGTTTGGAGTCGAGATTCGTATAGAACTCTGGCATACTGCCATATTCAAACATATCAGGGAGGGCGCTGTGGTCAAGCGCCTTGAGGAGCAGACGAGGTGTTTCGAGGGTCGTCGCACTTAACTGTTGGAGGTATTCGGTACGCTGCATATTCAATTAGTTTTAGCTGGATTATGGGTTGCTTTTATTTCGTTATTAAATTTGACTTGGTTCATCGCCCAATCGTTTTGACGATGTAAATTAATATTAACGATCTCAGGATGTGAATCCAGAAAACTGGAGATTGTTTTTCCGTCGGCGTGCACACCAACATGTTTAATGAGTTCGGTAAAGAAAAGCAAATCTTCCTCGTAATCTAGAGTGAGCCTGAAAGGTTTGTCTTTTTCCCAACTTCTTAGCTCTATGGTGTCAACCATGATGCCGCTTTGTTTTATAAATTCGGTGATTACATCTGTATTGATGTTTGTTTGCTGTGCAGAATGAAAAAGTGCTGTCATGCCTTCCTTTTTGATGGCATACGTGAAAAACCCACAGATGATCTCCTCTGGGTGTTTTATCATCAAGGCTTTGGTTTGGTGTAATTGATTTATTGCACGTATCCCGATATCATAATCGTACAGGAGGTCATCGCCATCAATTAGCAAGGCGTTATCAATGTGAAGTGAGTCGAAACAATCATTCCAACGTTTTATTTTATTGAGGAGGGCACCACGAAAAATTTGTATTTTGTTTTTGGAAGCAATCTCTTCAAAAATAGTGTCGGTTTCATCGGTAGAGGTAGCTAACACTACTGGCAGATGGGTAAGTTTAGCACGTTCAATAACAGCCTCAATCGTTTTAAGCTGAGGCACTATATCTAATATTGCTTTATTAGGTAAACGCGTAGAAGAATTCCTTACTGTAACAACAGCAAAATCGTTAATCATTAAGTTATTCGTTTTTTTGACAAAAATAGGAATATTTATTAAAACAACAAAAATTACATGAAGTCGAAGAAAGCATGTATTCTCTAATCTTTCATCAACCTCTGTTTTATGTTATCTTTGCTCACTTTTTAAAAATTATCAGCAATGAATATTATTGTACCCATGGCTGGAATGGGCAAACGCATGCGTCCGCATACACTTACTGTTCCTAAGCCACTTATCCCGATAGCAGGAAAACCGATCGTACAACGCCTGATTGAAGATATCGCCAGGGTTTGTAATGAAAAAATTGATGAAGTGAATTTTATCATTGGAAACTTTGGGGAGGAGGTGGAATTAGAACTGTTAAAAATAGCGGATAGTGTTGGTGCTATTGGTAAAATTAGCTATCAGAACGATCCCTTGGGAACCGCTCACGCTATTTTATGTGCTCAAGAAAGTTTGAAAGGAAATGTCATCGTTGCTTTTGCCGATACCCTCTTTAAAGCTGACTTTGTGATGGACAAAACCAAAGATGGGATTATTTGGGTGCATCGAATCGACGACCCGTCGGCTTTTGGAGTTGTAAAACTCGATGCCTACGGCACCATTCTCGATTTTGTTGAGAAGCCGAAGACCTTCGTGAGTGATTTGGCCATCATCGGAATTTACTATTTTAAAAGTGGGGAGGACTTACATGCAGAGCTGCAATACCTGGTCGATAATAACATCAAACATGGAGGTGAGTTTCAACTTACGGATGCCTTGTTAAATATGAAAAACAAAGGATTGAAACTGACCATAGGAAAAGTAGAAGAGTGGCTCGATTGTGGCAATAAAAACGCAACTGTTTATACCAATCAACGGGTATTGGCCAATACCACTGAAAAATTAGTGTCGGATAGTTATACAAATTTAAATAGTGTCATTGTAAATCCTTGTTATATTGGAGAGAATGTAATCATCTCAAACTCTGTGATAGGTCCGTTTACCTCGGTAGGCAGCAATACCGTTATTGATCATTCTATTATCAGTAATAGTATTATTCAGAATAACACAAAAATCACTCACGCCAACTTACGAAACACGATGATTGGAAATTTTGTTGATTATGAAGGGCTGGTAAGAGAGTTAAACATTGGCGATTATTCGGCTATCAGTTAATACTAAAATGGAAGTAAAATAATTTTGGATCATTTTTTTTAGAATTTCATGCGTTACTTAATTACCTCTGCACTGCCTTATGCCAATGGCCCAAAACATATTGGACATTTGGCGGGTGCCTATTTGCCGGCTGATATTTTCACACGTTATGTTAAGGCGCAAGGGCACGATGTGGCTTTTGTATGCGGAAGCGACGAACACGGTGCTGCCATTACCATTCAGGCTATTAAGGAAAAAACTACACCCCAGGAAATCGTAGATAAATATCATGCACTGCTAAAAACATGCTTCGATAAATTCGATATCGATTTTGACATCTATCATCGTACTAGCGACTCTTTACACCATACCACGGCACAAGAGTTTTTTACCAATTTGAATGACAAGGGTGTTTTTCAAATTGATGAAAGCGAACAGTATTATGACACTGAAGCAGAGGTGTTTTTGGCCGATCGATATATTAAAGGTACCTGTCCGAATTGCGATTATGATTCGGCTTATGGCGATCAATGTGAGCGTTGTGGCAAATCGTTATCGCCGAATGAATTAATCAATCCTGTGTCTACTTTAAGTGGAAATAAGCCGGCATTAAAAGCAACCAAACATTGGAGTTTGCCATTAAATAAATACGAAGACTTTTTGCAGCAGTGGATCATCAAAGGCAAAAAAGATAAATGGCGAAACACCGTTTATGGGCAATGCAAAAGTTGGATTGACGGAGGACTGCAGCCACGTGCAGTGACACGTGATTTAAATTGGGGAGTGAAGGTGCCCTTGAAAGAGGCGGAAGGCAAGGTGTTGTATGTGTGGTTCGATGCCCCCATCGGCTATATCAGCGCCACCAAAGCCTGGGCTGAAAAAAACAATAAAAACTGGAAAGATTATTGGTGTGATAAGGATACTAAGTTGGTACATTTTATTGGAAAGGATAATATCGTTTTTCATTGCATCATCTTCCCGGTCATGCTTCATGCCCATGGCGAATTCATCTTGCCCGATCAGGTTCCTGCGAATGAGTTTTTAAATTTAGAAGGCGACAAAATGAGTACCAGCAGAGGCTGGAGCATTGAGATGCACGAATTTCTCGATGCTTTCCCTGATAAAACCGACGAACTACGTTATTATTTAACCGCCATCGCACCGGAGACTAAAGATTCTGACTTTACTTGGAAGGGCTTTCAAACGGCGAATAAGAGTGAGCTGGTAGATATACTAGGTAATTATATTAACCGTGTTGTGATGCTAACACATAAGTTTTATCAGGGGGTTGTGCCTCTTCCTGCCGAAGCAGGGGAGGCGGAGAAAAATATAGCCTATGATATTATTGCACAAACCAAGAAGGTGCACGAACTTATTGAACAGTATAAATTTCGTGAAGCACAATTCGAGCTGATGAACCTAGCCCGTGCAGGGAATAAATATCTTGCCGAGGCCGAACCATGGAAGCTTATTAAAACCGACGAGGTGCAAACACGAACCGTGATGTATACGGGTTTACAAGTGGCTGCACAGCTAGCTAAACTCATGCGTTATTTCATGCCTAAAAAAGCCGAGATGTTGGCGGAGATGCTGAACCTAAACCGACATTTAAACCTGACCCCGGGACATCTGATTAATGAGGCTCAATATCTTTTCAAACCCATTGAAGATGACCTTATTGAGGCTCAAATTATTAAACTCAAACAACGCGTGGAAGCAAAACAAGAAATTATATCAGCCCCACTTCATAAGCCTCTAAAGCCTGAGATATCGATTGACGATTTTAACAAAATTGATTTACGTGCGGGCACCATCATCGAGGCGAAGAAAGTAGAGAAAGCCGACAAACTTTTACAATTGACCATTGACCTTGGTTTTGAGAAACGTACGGTGCTCTCGGGTATTGCCATGCATTATCAACCCGAAGAGGTTATTGGCCTTCAAGTAACGGTTGTGGCCAATTTGGCATCACGTAAAATGCGTGGTATCGATAGCTATGGTATGATATTGATGGCTGAAGATGCAACAGGGAAACTTGTTTTTGTGAACCCGAAAAACCTCACCGGTAATGGTAGCGATGTGAAATAGTTTCTTGAGCGTGCACTCAGTCGGCCAATAATTCCTAACATACACATCAAAAAAGATACCTCACTTCCAGGCCACCGGTATGAATCATCGGTTTGCCTTTGGCCGCTCTGCCATTATAATTTAAATTAATTTGCATCGTACTGCTTATTTGATGAAGGAAAGTGAGATAAACCAAGCCATTATTTCCATTGTTCAGTCCTTGCAACATCTCATAACCGACCGTGGAGTTGGCATCGCCTTTGAAATTGATATTGACCAGGCTCAATCGACCATCCATAAAACTTTTGGAACTTAAATACCAGTGTAAGTCCAAGCCAGCTTCAACATTTTTGGTTTCGGTGTTTAGTTGCACTGTTTCTTTAGCAACAAAGTACTTCGCTCGAAGCGATACTCTTAGTGATTGCCGTATCTCCAGATTTAGTTTTGGTTCGATGCTGTAATAGTTGAATCGATAATTTCGCAGTGTGAAAAACTGAGAATTTAACTGCTTCATCCCATCCAAAAAATAAATTTGGATGAAACTTAGTGTGTTGAAAGTGTAACGAACTACCATTTCATTTTCACTTTTTTTACGTGTGTCAAGGCCATAACTAAGTAAGCTAGTGTTGCCCGTGCTACGATAGTTATAACGAAGGTCAAAGGTGTTGAAGGGGTGATTGAAGATTAAATTATTCTCCATAAAATAACTATTGCTAACGAGAGAAGTGTCGTTTTTTTCGGGGGCAAACGTGGTTACAAAAAACTTGTTTTGTGAATACTGTTTAACCTCATTCTTATAAGTAAGCCGATTCTCAAATTTGCTCACAAAATGTTTTACCCCTTTTTTGGTGCTCCATATTTTGTAGGGTTGAAGGTTGAAGGTTTCATACAGAGCGAAGTAATTCACTTTTTCAAAATCTTGTGTTGGAACTAGTATACGCACATATTTGGTCTCATCCGGATTGTATGCTTGTTCAAATTCATTCAGTTGTTTTACCCCATCGGAGTTATAGTCGCGCCAGGTGTATGAACCCCGCCCGGCGGGCACCTCAATAAAGGTGTAAACTCTTCGTTGTTCTTGTCCGCTTCCTCCATTGCATTGTAAATTATGCTGTATGGCATTTTGAAAAGTTTGCCAAGCATGTTGTAACTGAAAAGTGATGCTTTTGTCGTTTTTCAATGGGGTAAGGGTGGTGGTATGTACTTCGATGGTTTTATACTGGGCTTGTAGTTGAATGATTTGTTTTTTTAGTTGAATGATTCCATTGGCCGCCACGATATTTGTGCTATAGGCTTGCTGGTAGCTTTGGTACAGGGGTGCCGCATCATTTCTTCTGGAGGCGTCGATTTTGAACTGACTTGTTTTTTGCCCCCATTTTAAAAATGCTAAACCTTGCGTGTAGGCGTAGCTTTGTATTTGGAGGGTGTCGTTGCCGGGACTTTTAAACTTACTTGACTCTTGTTTTACTTCTGCACCGAGTGCTAGCGATTTTAGGAGTTGCTGCATGTAATAGAGATTCCAAAGGGCGCTATTGTTTATGTTTTTTAAGAGCTGTAAGCTGTTTTGCATAAGTTCTCCCGACGCAATGACGGTAGTATTTTTCTGTTTTATATTTAGGCTCGAGTTCAAGAGTAGTCCATCCTGTTCTTGATCTCTCGTGTATTGCTGTACTCCAACGGTGAAATTTTTCTCGACAGTTTTTTTCAATCTAACCTCAACCTTGGTATTATATTCCATGGCTTGTGAGCTAGCCTCCGGCATTTGTTGTAGTTGTCGGTTCCAGGTTCGTGTAAAGTTAATATCACGAAATCGCTCTACACTTTTGAAGTTCTTGTTAATATAATCGAAACAAGCGGTGGTGCTTAACTCAAGGGGTTTCTCTTTTTTCGACAGGATGAAATTTTGATCCCATTGGGTGTGAGTAGCAATCCCTTTATCGTCGCTCTTATTTATTTTGCTGAATTCGTTTTTATCAAAATTACTCCCGGCAATTTCGAGGGTGATGCTTTGATGTTTGTTTATTCTATAATCGATTCCGAAGGAAATATTCTGTAATGCTTGTGGTGCCGTAAGTGGCAGTAGGGGTTCGGAATTGCCTTGCAGTACTCCGTTCAGGGGTGGGATAAATTCATAAACTTTTCCATTTATTTCACTTTTTATGATTCGGTAATTCCCTCTGCCTTCTCCTACTTCGTTAAATAATATTTCAAAATACACAGTGTCGTTGGTGTTGCCTTTGGCTAAAACGTACACCCCTAAATAGCCTAAGGTATCTACCTTTCGATAAAGTATTTTTTCGTTGGTAAAGAGTCTCACTTCTTTTGCAGAGGAGCTAAAAGCTTGATTCACACTATCGCCTACGCTGGCCAGTTTTTGTTTCTGTGCATCGGTAAGTTCTAAAAGTACGGGTTGGTTTTTCAAATCCTTTTCACTGAAATAATGTACCCGTAAACTAAGTTTATCCTGTTGCCATTCGACAAAACTATTGAGTACGGCTCTGGAGTAATTTCTATCGGTATACTGAAATTCGGCAACGATACGACTGGTAGAAAGGATTAATCTTTTGGCCGTGAATGATATTTCGCCGGTGTTATAGTCAATGATATAATCGTTGTCGTATCCACGGGTGAGTAGCTTGTCGTCGAAGAAAATTCGCTCACTGCCCGCGTTTATGAGCACATAGAGTTCGCCATTATTTCCTTTCAGCCTATAGGGGCCTTGATTCCCATCTAATACTGCTACTGTTTGACGCGCATAGCGACCTTTGGCAGAGCCGGCACTCGCACCATAGGTGAGAGATTGGGTAGAGTCGAATTGGGTTTTAGCCGTTAGATAAAGGCCTCGGTTTCGCTTGTAATAATTCATGAAATAACTTTTCGAGAGATCTGGTTTCAATTCAAAATCCCCTACGGTTACCTGTTTGTCTAAACTATAAAGTTTGATATAGACCTTGTCAAATTCCTGTAATTGCAAGGTGCTTCCATCGGGTTGGAGCTGGGTGTTATCGTCGCTTATCGAACCGAGCACATTCCATTCTGAATTAACTTTACCGCTGAGTTGTAAATTAAAAATGGAGTTCAGTACTAAGTCTTGATTATTGCCGATGCTCACGCCACGTGAAATAACCCCACTCTTATTGAGCCCCAGAGCTTCATCATCGAGGGTGCTGAGGTGCGAAGGGATATACCCCCAGGCATAACCTTTATCTCCGGCATTGGTTCTGATTATGGTTTTATTTTTATTAGCGTAATTTGATTGAAAAGGAAAGTACAATACCCGGTACGATATTTTTATATTTCCACGTTGCAATGTAATGATGGAGGCATTGATATAATTAATTGAATATTTTGCCGTATCGATGGTGGTATCGGAAATTATTTTAACATCGGCCACGGCCAACGTATCAAAAAATGTGGTATCCGACTTTATCTCAATCGTTTTCACTCTCAAATTAGAGCTCATCTGAGCCTTTGAGGAAAAAAGCGAAAGGCAAAAAATAAAAATTATTGCACCACGTTGCATGTTATGTGCAATTTAGGAAAATAAATAGATTTGAATGTAAGTTGGTGTTTTTATATCTCTCTCTTCACATCCCAGGCTTCGAGGTAGTCGCCAATTTTACGTAAGAAACTTCCACCAAGCACGCCATCAACCACTCGATGATCGTAGCTTAACGAAAGAAACATCATGCTGCGAATGGCAATCATATCCCCTTCGGCAGTCTCAATCACTGCAGGCTTTTTGCGAATGGCACCAATGGCAAGTATGGCTACCTGTGGCTGAAATATAATTGGAGTTCCCATTACATTACCGAAGGTACCGACGTTGGTAATGGTGAAGGTACCACCTTGGATATCATCGGGTAATAATTTGTTTTGACGAGCCCGGTTGGCTAAATCATTGACGCATTTAGTAAGACCTACCAAGTTCATATGGTCAGCATTTTTAATTACGGGCACAATTAAATTGCCAGTAGGTAATGCCGTAGCCATTCCGATATTGATGTTTTTACGTTTGATAATATTCGTACCATCAATGCTTATATTCACCATCGGGAAATCTTTGATCGCCTTTACCACGCATTCAACAAATATCGGCGTGAAGGTAATTTTCTCGCCTTCTTTTTTCTCAAATGGCGTTTTTACTTTCTCTCTCCAGCGCACTAAATTCGTGACGTCGCACTCAACAAAACTGGTCACATGCGGACTTACATGTTTACTCATGACCATATGTTCGGCAATAAGTTTGCGCATTCGGTCCATTTCAATGATTTCGTCGCCTGCTGCCGTTACAACCTTAGGCGCTACCGGTATGGCTGATATTGCAGTCATTGGTTTCGAAACTGCAATCTCGGGCTTCTCCTGTGAAGTGCTAACCCCTATTGGTTTTGCAGTGTTGCTTCTGTTTTCTAAATAGGCAATAATGTCACGCTTGGTCACTCGTCCTTCGGCACCGGTGCCCTCCATGCCTTCAAGTTCAGACATCGTAACATTTTCGGTACGGGCAATATTTAACACCAGTGGCGAATAAAAACGGTTCCCGTTTACAATCGGTTTTATCACCTGGGCGATGGCTTCAACTTTCGTTTCCAAGGTTGCAGCTGCTTCTTTCACAATTTCCGAAACTTTATTTTCGATAACAGCGTTAGGCACTGCAGGAGGAGCAGAATCTAAGGCTTTGCTGTCGGTAATAATGGCGATAACAGCACCCACTGCTACTACATCATTCTCTTTGAATAATTTTTTAGTCAAAATGCCTGCATAAGAACTAGGCACTTCGCTATCCACTTTGTCGGTGGCAATCTCAAGCAATGTTTCATCCATAGCAATGCTATCACCTTCGTTTTTCATCCACTTTATAATTGTCGCCTCTGCAATACTTTCGCCCATCTTAGGCATCACCAATTGAAACTCAGCCATTATCTTGATTTTTAATTATGCAACAAAAATAAGTTTTTATAAATAATTTTTCGATATTAAATGTATATCGCAAAGGAGTAGGCGCTAAAAGTTAATTAAGAGTGCTTTAAACAGTGGCGATACCTAACCTGAACACCCGGTTACTAAAAACAAATTCCAACCTGATTATTATGGTACAATCAGTAACAAAATGCTTCTCGGATTTACACCTGACTCAAGGCATCCAAGCGCGTGTTCTCCATGGCTCCCATAAAAATATAGTAAAGGCTAATAAGTATAATGGAATGGCTGATGTCGTTGAAGTTGAAGAATTCAGAAATTGAGAATTGTATGCTGTGAATCAAAATTGGAATTATAGATAACGCCAAGCCGAAAGCAATTTTGCCAGAGCCTTTGATTTCTTGTTTGAAGGCAGTATAGCTGCCGTAAAGAGCTACCAAAACCACGATTCCTGCATGTATTTTTATTAAACGAAAGTCCTCATTCACGATCGTGATTAGAGCGATACTAAGGGTAATAAGCATGGAGGAGGTTTTTAACCTTTCGAACAAAGCGGCATTGTTTCTTTGCGTGCTTTCAATGGTGGTTCGCAGTAGGAAATAGGAAGACAAAATGATAAAGAGATTCATCACCACTCGAACAGTTCTGAAATTGATATCGTTCATGTAAAATCTCAAACCATGCGAAACGGCTCCAAGAAAAGTAGAGATGGCAAATGTAAAAAAGAACCATCTCCAGAATCTAAGTATTGGCTCACTTTTCTCCGACAATTTAAGTTTCTGAAAAAAATAGATACAAAAAACAGTAACCCACAAATCGGTAGCAACGGTAACAGGTTCAAGAATAATACAGCCGAGGTCGATAGAGGTGATGGTCATTTATTATAAGGACTCAAATTTGAGTATGATGTGAAGGTTTTAAAGGTTTGTTTTTCGCTTCAAATAGGAATTTGTTTGGGGAGTCAAGAAATTAGATGTCCCAATGCATATCAATAAATTCGCGCACACAGGCATCGCCACCATTGCGGTTAAGCACGATGTGCGAAATCTTCTTTATTTTATCTACAGCATCGGCAGGGCATGCGGCAATCCCCACTTGTTCCATACATTTTAAGTCGTTTAAATCATCACCAATATAGGCGATATCAATGAGTTTTATATTTAACTCTTTGCTCCACTGTTTCAACACCGTAATTTTGTTTTTTTTGCCCACATAAACGCGGCTGATGCCAAGCAAATTGGCCCGACGTTGAATGAGATTAATGTTATGCCCGCTGCTGATGATGCCTACCTCTATATTATATTTAGCAATCAAACGCTGAATGGCAAGTCCGTCTTTCGTGTTGAATCGTTTAAATTCATCACCGCTTTCGGTATAATACATTCCGCCATCGGTGAGTACACCGTCGACATCGAGGAGAAGGAGTTTTATTTGCATGGAATGAATATTTGTAGAAGTGGTTAATGTCGAATCGCAGGCGCAGTGCAATGACGTGCTTTCTGCTCTGCCATTTTATTGTATTTATTAAATAAGATTTCGTCCAACTGCATTAGCGATGACTTTCATTTCGCCAAAAAGTTTGGTGAATGTGGGATGGTCTAACTGCTGGGAAGCATCACTTTTAGCGACTTTCGGGTTTGGATGTACTTCAATCAATAAGCCATCACATCCAAAGGCCACCGACGCTTTCGCTAAATCGGGCACTCCATAAGCATATCCCATAGCATGGCTAGGGTCTAATATTACTGGAAGGTTGGTATTATATTTTAAATAAGCAGCACCACATAAGTCGAAGGTGAAACGGGTTTTCGTTTCAAAGGTGCGTATGCCGCGTTCACATAAAATTACTTGCTCGTTGCCACCGCTTAAAATAAATTCGGCGGCTTGCACAAACTCCTGTAAGGTAGTGCCGAAGCCACGTTTAAGCAAAACGGGTTTCCTTGCTTCTCCACACCTGCGTAAAATACTTTGGTCATACATCGCTTTGGCTCCGATTTGTACAATATCGGCGTATTCTATCACGGCATCAACGTGCGATGAGTCTTTTACCTCGGTGATAATATTCAGCCCGTATTGTTTGCGAATTTCAGCCAGCATTTTTAAGCCTTCTAACTCCATCCCTTGAAAACTGTAAGGGGAGGTTCTCGGCTTAAAACAACCTGCTCTTAAGGTGTTGACACCCAAGCCTACAAGCATTTTGGCTGTTTCTTCTATCTGTTCCCAACTTTCAATGGAGCAAGGGCCGGCTATCACTGGCGTATTTTTCGAGGTGCCTCCGATGGTTGTCTTCCCCCATTTAATTTCCCGTAGCTCGTTGCGATAGGTTTTGCTGGCAAGCTGGATATCGGTTTCCATGGCCCAATGGCCATCGGACTTTCCAGCCACCAAAGCAGGGAGCTCTTTCACGGCCGAAGGGGTTATTAAAATGAAATGTGCGCCATTGAAATAGCGCATGGCTTGTAGCTCGTGAGCCAGTGCGTGGGCTTCCTTTTCTTGTATCTCTTTTTTGAGGTGGATAATCATATTTTATAATTCGCCTTTAATTAAATTGGTAAACAGAATGGCACCGGTGAGTTGATTTGCTTTGTTCACTACCGGCAGGTATTGTAAGGGGAAGTTGGTGTGTTTAATAAAAAGTAACAAGTCGTGAATGCTACTGTCTTCGGGCATTTGCAAGGGGTTTGTGTTCACACAGTCATGCACATTAATCTGGTCGAGATGTCCGGTATTTTTTAGTAGTCCGCGACGTATATCAGCATTGCTTATGAGCCCTTTTAAGATACCCTCGTGGTTGGTTACCAGGGTGAAAGCCATTTTGTAATCCTCGATTTTTTGGAGGGCACTTTCGAAAGTCAGGGTGCTTTCGTCGAGTACCGGTAATTCGTCGAGCATCATCATAAAGTCTTTCAAGAGAAAGTGCGAACCCACGGCTGGTTTTTTAAGGTGGAGTAAAGCGGCTCCAACATAGCCCTTACTAAAAAGGTAGGAGCCCACCACCGCACAATCTACACCGAGGTTGCGAAGGATAAAACTCACCTCCGCATTCACGCCTCCATCCACTTGTATGGTTTTACCAGGAAAACGTTTCTGAAACTGACGAATTTTACGAAAAGTATTCTTGTCGAAAACGCCCCCACTTTGCCCGGGCGTGGTGGTCATGAGCAGCACGTAAGTGCAAGTATCGGCATAGGCATCGAAGGCTTCCACCGGGGTGTTGGAGGTAATGGCCAAGCCTATTTCAGTATGCGGGGCCAGAGCCTTGAGTAAACTAAAATCGATGGGCGATGAAAAATTTTCAAATTGAAATGACACTTGTTTAACGACCCATCGGCCTATGCCGGCGAAATATTTTTCGGGGGTGTCCGAAATAATATGAAGGTCGGCCGGAGTAGCGCTATGCTCGTTGATGTAAGCAATATCGTCGAAAACACGGGGGTCGTCGTTGCAATCTACATGGAAATAATCTACATCGTGGTGATCCAGCTCTGTCACCACCTCCGGTAGGAGTTTATCTTTTGAACTATAAATGGAGGCCGAAATCTTCATGTAGCGATTTTGAAAATGGGTGCAAAAGTAAGCAGTTGGGAGGGGATTTTGGAGGTAAAAATTTTAATCACGTTTTTAGGTAATGGAAAGCAGGGCGATCTTGAATTTTCGGCACCGACGAACTAAAGGCTTCTTTGATTAAATAGGGAATAACTCCTATTATCCGAAGTTGTAATCTTTATTTTTTTCTATTCTTTGTTTTTCAACTTTTTAAACGTACTTTTGCAAGCCAAAATTAAAAAATAAGATGATTGTATCTGCCGAACGCAAAAAAGAAATATTTACAAAATACGGTAAGTCGGAAAAAAATACCGGTAGCACTGAAGGCCAAATAGCCTTGTTTACTGCTCGTATAAACCACTTGTCGCAGCACCTCCAAGCCAATAAGAAGGACAACTCCACCGAGTTGTCGCTAATTAAAATGGTAGGAAAGCGCCGCTCTTTATTGAATTATTTAGCTAAAACTGATATTTACGGTTACCGTGCTCTTATTAAAGAGTTGGAAATTCGCAAGTAATTTTCCTCGGAAAATTTATTTAAGCTATAGGCAGACAGCTTGTAAAACTGTTTTCCTATAGCTTTTTTTTTGTACCCTTTTTTTAAAAATACACATAATTATATATATCTCAAGATGAACCCAATTACGCAAACACTTGATTTTGGTGATGGAAAGGCTATCACCCTCGAAACTGGCAAATTAGCCAAACAAGCTCATGGCTCAGTAGTACTGCGCCAAGGCGGAACTTTAATTCTAGCTACTGTGGTAGCTGCAAAAGATGCCAAGCCAGGAACCGATTTCTTGCCGCTCTCGGTTGATTACCAAGAGAAATTTTCTGCTGTCGGACGTATCCCCGGAAGTTTTATGAAGCGCGAAGCACGCTTAAGCGATTATGAAATTTTAATCTCACGAATGGTCGACCGTGCTATCCGCCCTTTATTTAACGACGATTACCACGCCGATATTCAAGTCAATATCTGGTTATTATCGAGCGATCCCAACATTAAGCCGGATGCTTTGGTTGGATTGGCTGCCAGTGCCGCAATATGTCTTACCGATTTGCCTTTCAACGGGCCGATAAGTGAAGTAAGAGTAGCTAAAATTGATGGTCAACTCGTAATTAACCCCTATAAGGTTGATTTAGAGCGCGCTACGATGGAATTTATTGTAGCTGGAAATGCTAACGACATTAACATGGTGGAAGGTGAGTGCAACGAAATTGGCGAAGATGAAATGATTGAAGCTTTGAAATTTGCTCACGCACATATTAAGTTACAGATTGCAGAAATTCATAACTTCGTTGCAAAAGTGGGTAAAAAGCCGACTCGCGAATACAAACACGAAGAGCATGATGCAGAGATTGAAAAAGAAGTGCGCGCGTTTACCTACCAAAAACTATACGATATAGCGAAGGTACCTTCTAGCAAAGACGATCGTTCAACAAAGTTTGATGCTGTTTTGGACGAATATAAAGCTTCATTATCAGAAGAAGATCTTCTTGCAAAAGGCGCTTTGGCTAAAAAATATTTCTCTAAAACAAAGAAAGAAGCCATACGCGATATGGTATTGCACGAACGTAGCCGCTTGGATGGACGTAAGTTAAACCAGGTACGTCAAATTTGGTGCGAGCCTAGCTATTTGCCTATGGCTCACGGTTCGGCCTTGTTTACACGTGGTGAAACACAAGCATTAGCTACGGTAACTTTGGGTTCTAAGCTGGATGAGCAATTGCTTGATAGCCCAATGAATCAAGGTTATAGCCGTTATTTCTTACATTATAATTTCCCTGCATTTTCTACTGGAGAAGTAAAGCCCAATAGAGGCCCAGGCCGTAGAGAGATCGGACATGGTAACTTGGCTCAACGTTCATTGAAACGTATGTTGCCGGTTGAGAATCCTTATACAGTGCGTATTGTGAGCGATGTGTTAGAATCTAATGGTTCTTCTTCGATGGCTACGGTATGCGCGGGTTCAATGGCTTTGATGGATTCAGGGTTGCCTGTTTCTGGCGGAGTTTCAGGAATCGCCATGGGAATGATCAGTAATAGCAAAGGCGAATATGCAATTTTGTCGGACATCTTGGGCGATGAAGATCATATCGGTGATATGGATTTTAAAGTTACCGGAACGGCGAATGGTATTGTAGGTTGCCAAATGGATATAAAAGTTGATGGATTGAGCTACGAGGTTTTGGCAGAAGCTTTAATTCAAGCCAAAGAAGGTCGTCTGCATATCTTAGGTGAGATGAATAAAGCCATTGAAAAGCCGGCTGCCGATTTCAAACCGTTCACTCCTCGTATGGAGATGCTGGTTATCGATTCCGAATTTATTGGTGCCATTATTGGCCCTGGAGGTAAAATTATTCAGCAGATGCAGAAAGATACAGGCACTGTCATTACCATCACAGAGAAAGACAATAAAGGTATTGTAGCCGTATCGTCGGCTGATGCAGAAGGACTGCAAGCTGCTATGCGTAAAATAAGAGCCATCGTAGCGGTACCGGTAATTGGAGAGGTTTATGATGGTATTGTAAAATCGATTATGCCTTTTGGTGCATTCGTAGAATATTTACCAGGTAAAGATGGCTTATTACATATTAGCGAAATTGGCTGGAAACGTTTAGAAACGATGGATGGAGTTTTGAATGTAGGCGATAAACTGCAAGTAAAACTACTTGATGTTGATCCGAAAACAGGCAAAGTGAAATTATCGCGCAAAGCATTGCTTGAGAAGCCTGCACAACAATAGTTGAGGAGTCAGTAAATTTTATTCCCTATTCATATTTTGAATAGGGAATTTTTTTTGCTCTCAATTTTAAACCAAAGTTCTATTGAAAAGAATAGAATTAAACGGATAAAAGAAAGCCCCGATAGGATTAACTATCGGGGCTTTGTATTGTTTTAGAGGAGGATCTATTAGGGTCTTACCTCATTATAGTTAATCACATTGGGGGCCGACATTGGTTTTGGAGCCGGAGCCACTAACGTTTTATCATCCACGGGTAAAGGCACTGTATTACCTCCATGCATTTTGTAGATGCTTGGTGCAATAACCAATGACACGATACTCATTAACTTGATTAAAATATTCATAGAGGGGCCAGAAGTGTCTTTGAATGGATCGCCAACGGTATCGCCCACGACAGCTGCCTTATGGGGTTCCGACTTCTTATAATACATTTGACCATCAATATTCACCCCTTTCTCGAATGATTTCTTAGCATTATCCCAAGCACCACCAGCATTCGATTGAAATATAGCCATGAGCACTCCCGAAACAGTAACTCCTGCCAATAAGCCACCCAATACCTCAGCACCAAAGGCAAAACCTACGATCACAGGCACGGTAAGCGCCATCAATCCAGGTAAGATCATCTCACGAATGGCAGCTTTGGTGGAGATAGCCACACATTTTTCATATTCCGGACGTGCCTTGTATTCCATGATACCGGGTATCTCTCTAAATTGGCGACGCACTTCCTGCACCATATCCATGGCTGCTTTTCCTACTGCGCTCATCGCTAAAGCCGAGAACACAAAAGGGATCATGCCTCCAATAAACAAACCAGCTAAAACATGGGCATTGGAGATATCTATTTTATCAATTTTGGCAGCACCCATAAAAGCAGCGAACAAGGCTAAGGAGGTTAAGGCCGCCGAAGCAATCGCAAACCCTTTTCCTGTGGCTGCCGTGGTATTGCCTACTGCATCCAGGATATCCGTTTTTTCGCGTACTTCTTTAGGTAAATTACACATCTCAGCAATGCCTCCTGCGTTATCAGCAATAGGGCCAAAGGCATCAATCGCTAATTGCATGGCGGTAGTGGCCATCATACCGGCAGCGGCAATAGCCACGCCGTATAAGCCAGCCATCTCATAGCTTGCCACGATACCAAAAGCCAATACTAAGATAGGGAATAAGGTACTCATCATACCTACCGATAGTCCGGCGATAATATTTGTTGCAGCTCCTGTTGACGACTGTTTAATAATTTTATTTACAGGGCCTCTATTCATGGAGGTATAATATTCGGTGATTAAACTAATTAATGCACCCACAACCAAACCGATGACAATGGCATAAAACACATCCATTGAGGTAAATTTAGTGCCACCACGGATGCTCATCTCGCCTACAGGCAACATCCAGTTAATAACAAAATAAGAAGCAATACCAGTAAGCACGATAGACGACCAGTTGCCTAGGTTAAGCGCTCCTTGCACGTTTCCACCTTCTTTCACACGCACAAATAAAGTACCGATGATAGAAAATAAGATACCCATTCCTCCAATTAAAAGTGGAGCCAAGATCATACTCATTCCACCAAAATTATCAGTTACGGTAAATTCTCTACCAATGACCATCGTTGCTAAGATGGTAGCTACGTAACTACCAAATAAATCGGCTCCCATACCGGCTACATCACCTACATTATCGCCTACGTTATCGGCAATGGTGGCGGGGTTGCGAGGATCATCTTCCGGTATGCCGGCTTCCACCTTACCCACTAAATCGGCACCAACATCGGCCGCTTTAGTATAAATACCGCCACCTACACGGGCAAATAAAGCGATGCTCTCGGCACCCAATGAGAATCCGGTTAATACTTCCAAGGCGCGTTCCATATCGAGGCCACTGGCAGTTCCGTTTTTGGATCCAACAAAAATGGTATAAAACACGAGGAATAAACTTCCAAGTCCAAGTATCGCTAAACCTGCAACACCCATTCCCATCACGCTTCCACCGGTAAATGACACTTGTAGTGCTTTTGATAAACTTGTTTTTGCAGCTTGAGCTGTTCTCACATTGGCTTTGGTAGCGATACGCATACCAATAAAACCAGCCGTTGCCGAGAAAAAGGCTCCGATAACGAAGGCCAGCGCAATTAAAGGCGAGGAGCCTGCGTTGGAGTATCCCATATAGGCTAATAAAAGAGCAATGACCACCACAAAGGCGCCCAACACTTTATACTCTTGTCTTAAAAATGCCATGGCACCATCGGCAATAGCTTTGCTAATTTCTTGCATTTTGTCGTCGCCGGCATCTTGGCGAATCACCCACTGGGAGCGGAAGTAGGTAAATAGGAGGCTTAACAAGCCACATCCTAGAATTGCGTAAATAAGATTATTCATATCTGATTAATAAAAAATTAACTTTAGTTGTTTTTTTAGGAGCGCGAAAATAGCGAAAATTTTGAAATTTTCGAAGGGCTACATTTTATTAAGTGTTGGAAATACCCATTTCGTGGGTTGTTATGTATTTGTGGTACAGAAACAATCACCCCCGTTTTCACCTAGCCATTTTAATATTTTCACCATCCTTTGAACTGCTATGGTATGAACCTCCATCGGAGCGGCCTGTTTATAGCCAATGGAGGTAGCCTGTATTCAGCGCCGTAGGTGCGACCTGAAGCTATTGTCCATGATATTAACGTGGCTAATAGTCAACAAATCCGAAGAAATATCAATGTATTAATGTCTCTGACGAGGTCAGAGACAGCCATCTTAGGATTCAAACCGATCAATAGGTGGGTTAAAGGTCGGGCGTACAAAAAAAGGGATGACATTTTTTATATGATTTTACAGGTCGCTCCGATGGAGCTATATGCAGTAATATCCCTAATTGGCGGCCTCCTAATAAAAAATTGAAATCAAATAAAAAACGAGATATTCGTTTCAGCTCATCAAATACGGAACAATCCCATTTAGGGCTATTCAATACATCAATTATCGAACAACCCCGTCTTTCTATTTAAACTTACGTTGATATTATAATGCATTAAATTATATTTGCCGTAGTGATGAAGAAATTTATTTTTAAAATGGGGATGGCAATGCTTGTAATGCCTTTGTTATCGCTCACTCCCGCATCGTTTCAGCTGGCTAAGTTAAAGTATAACGGAGGGGGCGATTGGTATGCCAATAAAACCTCTTTGCCTAATTTGATCAAATTTTGTAACCAGAATCTAAATACGAACATCAATACCGATGAGGCGATCGTCGATGTGGGCAGCAACGAACTATTCAATTATCCCTTCATTCACATGACCGGACACGGGAATGTTGTTTTTTCTGTACAGGAAGCCGATAATTTGCGAAAGTATTTAATAGGGGGTGGCTTTTTGCATATCGATGATAATTATGGGATGGATAAATTTATTAGGCCCGAAATGAAAAAGATTTTTCCCGAATTGCAATTGGTAGAGATTCCTTTTAACCATCCTGTTTATCACCAAAAATACAATTTCAATAATGGCCTGCCTAAAGTGCACGAGCATGAAGGTAAGTCTGCGCAAGGGTTTGGTTATATCTATGAAGGCCGGCTGGTGCTTTTTTATAGTTTTGAATGCGACTTAGGCAACGGCTGGGAAGACCAAGGTATTTACCCCGAAGATTCGCCGGAGATGCATCAAAAGGCACTTCAAATGGGTGCTAATTTGGTGGAGTATGCATTATCTCATTAGTAGAATGATTCAGGTTACAAAGGGTAGCTAGGCTGTCGGTATTCTTGTGAACTACTCAGCTAATAATTAAAATTTTATTTAAAAAAAGCTCCCTGTAATTTTATTTTACAGGGAGCTTGAAGGTGTTAAACTATCTTAGTTTAAATTATCCCAAATTATAGGTGAACCGTAAGTCACTTTAAAAGACAAATCATAAGATGATACTACATTGTTATAATAAGCATTGCCACCAGAATACGAAGTGCCAACGTAATGGTATAAGGCACCTGCGTTAGAATAGACAATGGTAAATTCAACATAGTAAACCTGTCCTGCAGTCACATTTAACCCAGTGAAATTAAATGAGTTGTTAAATGATTGTATATCAGCTGTATTGCCTGAAGAACTTAATAGGGTTCCTCCAAAACTATCGTAAACTTTACATGTGATGGTTCCAACAGACCAGGTTCCATAGGTCATGTTAAGTAGGATATTAGAAATGCTATTATTTGCAGTTGCAGTAAATGTTTGACCCATGGTTTGACCACTTGCCATAGGGTTAAAAAGTGTTGTTCCCGTGCCTGTATTGTCAAGGTTAGGACATGCTACTGCAACCTGTAATTTATTTGTAGTTGTATTAAACAACATTCCACCAGAAGCGGGAGAGGCTATCGCATCTCTTTGAGCCGTTGTCATACGTGGAGGAAAGAATAATTGAGTGGTTGAACTTACATCCAGCTTAGCCGAAGCCTCAGGTGTAGAGGTTCCGATACCTACGGCACCATTCAACACAGTTTTTCCTGTTCCACTTGGAGTTAGAGTCACATTTTGGTTACTTCCACCAGCAGCAAAAGTAAGAGCACCGGTACCGGTCATAGAGCCATTGGTAGTGCCTGTACCACCATTGGCTACAGCCACGGTGCCTGTAACATTGGCAGCGGTACCAGTCGTACTTTGGTTAAATGTAGGGAAACTGGTTAATGAAGCCGCACTTCCAGTAGGGGTAAGGTAAGTAACGTTACTACCAGCAGTAGCCAATCCTTTGGCGTTAATAGTAATATTATTAAAAGTACCAATGTTTGAATTTACAGTAGCCAAGGTTAATGCAGTTCCACCCGTTGCATCGCCTGTATGGGTAGCGTTGGTAACTAAACCGCTGTATTGAGTATTGGTTGCATTATCGCCGGTATTGGTGCCAGAAAGGTTTGAAACTTTAGTTTGTTCGGCTGTGGTATAATCGTTGGTCGATAATCCTTTACCAGATACTTTATCCACTTTTCCACTCAAATCCTGGTCGCCGGTATTGGTACCACTAACCAAAGTAGAGTTTCCAGCCCAAGCAGCAGCGGTAGAGCTACCATAATTAACAATGAAGTCAATATCTCCAGTAGCAATCGCACTAACGGATCCTTGGGCGCCTGTATAGAGTGAGCCACGTGCATAAACACCGTATGAAGTTCCAATAAAGAATCCGTTGTTATTGGTAGCATGGAATTCTATGTAATAGGTGGTGCCTGAATTCAGTGTCAAATTGGCGGTGGTGAAGGTCCAGGTTCCAGCTACAAAGTTAAACTCTGCGCCAGCCCACGGGGCAGAAACAGTATTATCGGCAGTGGCAATTAATGTACCGTTAACGGCGTCATAAACTTTTGCTGTGATAATGCCCGATGAACCTCTAATAGCCACTTGAGCTTCAACAGAAATAAGCAACCCGGTTGATAATGTTTGAATGGTTTGGCCTTGAGCGGGTCCATCATATTGTGCATACGAACCTGCAGATCCTGTACCATCTACAGAAGGAGTACTACCTTCATTATAACATTGTAGTTCTTTTATGGTGGTGTTATAAATAACACTACCAGAAGCAGGAGAAGAAATAGCATCTCTCTGAGTCGTAGTCATACGTGGAGGTAGGAAGGCTTGGGTGGTAGAACTTATCTCCAACTTAGCCGAAGCGTCAGGGGTAGAGGTTCCAATACCTACGGCACCATTCAACACGGTTTTTCCTGTACCGCTTGGAGTTAAAGTCACATTTTGGTTACTTCCACCAGCAGCAAAAGTAAGAGCACCGGTACCCGTCATAGAACCATTGGTAGTGCCTGTGCCACCATTGGCTACAGCTACCGTACCTGTAACATTGGCAGCAGTTCCAGTCGTGTTTTGGTTGAGTGTAGGGAAGTTGGTTAATGAAGCCGCACTTCCAGTAGGGGTAAGGTAAGTAACGTTACTAGCAGCAGTAGCCAATCCTTTGGCGTTAATAGTAATATTATTAAAAGTACCAATGTTTGAATTTACAGTAGCCAGCGTTAAAGCAGTGGCACCTGTTGCATCGCCTGTATGGGTAGCGTTGGTAACTAAACCGCTGTATTGAGTATTGGTTGCATTATCGCCGGTATTGGTGCCAGAAAGGTTTGAAACTTTAGTTTGTTCTGCTGTGGTGTAATCGTTGGTCGATAATCCTTTACCCGTAACTTTATCCACTTTGCCAGTCAAATCTTGGTCGCCGGTATTGGTTCCACTCACTAAATCGAGCTCTGTTCTATTGGCATGGGTCATGTCTGTAATGTTTTGGTCGCCAGTATTGGTGCCAGTGATGGCAGCTAATTTGGTTTGTTCAGAAGTCGTATAATCATTGGTTGATAATCCTTTACCAGCCACTTTATCTACTTTGCCAGTCAAATCTTGGTCGCCGGTATTGGTGCCGCTTACTAAATCTAAATCAGCTCTATTGGCATGGGCCATATCGGTCAAATCTTGATCGCCAGTATTGGTACCCGAGATGGCAGCTAATTTATTTTTTTCATTGGTGGTATAATCGTTGGTCGAGAGTCCTTGGCCAGTTACTTTATCTACTTTCACCGATAGGTCTTGGTCGCCTGTGTTTGTTCCCGAAATTCCGGATAATTTTAATTGTTCGCTGGTAGTGTAATCGTTGGTCGATAATCCTTTACCTGCTTCTTTATCCACTTTTCCACTCAGGTCTTGGTCTCCGGTATTGATACCACTTACTAAATCGAGTGCTGTTCTATTGGCATGGGCCATATCGGTAAGGTCCTGATCGCCCGTGTTGGTGCCCGAGATGGCCGCTAATTTAGTTTGTTCGGCGGTGGTATAATCGTGAGTCGATAATCCTTTGCCAGTCACCTTATCTACTTTAACACTAAGGTCTTGGTCGCCGGTATTGGTGCCGCTTACTAAGTCCAAGTCTGTTCTGTTGGCATGGGTCATATCAGTCAAATCTTGATCGCCAGTATTGGTACCCGAGATGGCAGCCAGTTTGGTTTGTTCGGCAGTGGTATAATCGTTGCTTGTCAATCCTTTGCCAGTTACTTTATCAACCTTGGTACTCAAATCCTGGTCTCCGGTATTGGTTCCGGTAATTCCGGATAGTTTTAATTGTTCGCTGGTAGTGTAATCGTTGGTCGACAATCCCTTACCTGCTTCTTTATCTACTTTGCCACTCAAATCCTGGTCACCGGTATTGATACCACTAACCAAATCGAGTGCTGTTCTGTTGGCATGGGCCATATCGGTCAAATCCTGATCACCGGTGTTGGTGCCAGAGATGGCAGCCAATTTAGTTTTTTCAGTGGTGGTATAATCGTTGGTCGATAATCCTTTTCCAGACACTTTATCTACTTTCCCACTCAAGTCTTGGTCGCCGGTATTGGTGCCGCTTACTAAGTCCAAATCTGTTCTGTTGGCATGGGTCATATCAGTCAAATCTTGATCGCCAGTATTAGTGCCAGAGATGGCCGCTAATTTAGTTTGATCGGCAGTGGTATAATCGTTGGTCGATAATCCTTTTCCAGTTACTTTATCAACCTTCGTACTAAGGTCTTGGTCGCCGGTATTGGTGCCCGAGATGGCGGCTAATTTAGTTTGATCGGCGGTGGTATAATCGTTGGTCGATAGTCCTTTACCTGTTTCTTTATCTACTTTGCCACTCAAATCTTGATCGCCAGTATTGGTGCCCGAGATGGCGGCTAACTTCGTTTGATCGGCAGTGGTATAATCGTTGGTCGAGAGTCCTTTTCCAGACACCTTATCTACTTTGCCACTTAAATCTTGATCGCCGGTATTGGTTCCACTTACTAAATCGAGTGCTGTTCTGTTGGCATGGGTCATTGCTGTAATATTTTGATCGCCAGTATTAGTGCCCGAGATGGCCGCTAATTTAGTTTGTTCAGCAGTGGTATAGTCGTTAGTCGATAATCCTTTTCCTGACACTTTATCTACTTTGCCACTTAAATCCTGATCTCCGGTATTGGTGCCGGTGATGTCAGCTAATTTAGTTTTTTCAGGGGTGGTATAATCATTGGTCGATAATCCTTTTCCGGCTACCACATCCACTTTTCCGCTCAAATCCTGGTCGCCTGTATTGGTGCCGGTGATGGCAGCTAATTTAGTTTGTTCGGCGGTGGTATAATCGTTGGTTGATAAACCTTTGCCCGCTACTTTGTCGACTTTTAAAAACAGTTCAGTTTGAGTCGCAGTACTTACGGGTTTATTGATATCGGAGGTATTATCTACATTACCTAAGCCTAAGTTGGAAGGGGTAAGAGTAATAGCTCCATTAATTTGAGTAACGCCATTGACAGAGGTTGTTAATCCGTTGGCTCCATTCGTTCCAGCCGCACCGGTGGCACCTGTAGGGCCAGTAGGTCCAGCAGCTCCATTGGCTCCAGGGTCGCCTTTATCGCCCGTTGTACCGGTGACTCCAATGGGTCCTTGAAAACCTTGTGCGCCCGTTGCACCTGTATTTCCTTTTACTCCTTGTGGTCCTTGAGCACCTGTAGCACCCTGAGGTCCTGTAGCACCGGTGGCACCTGCTGGCCCAGGAGTTCCATTAGCCGAAAACAAGGCATAAGGAACGCTCATTAACTGACTTGTACCCGAAATGGAGTAAGCTACTCCACCAAGAGGGTCAGTTTCTGTTTTGATAAAATAGGGTCCTGCTCCCCAATTGATGGTGGAGAAG
>CAIUDH010000089.1 GCA_903897855.1 uncultured Bacteroidota bacterium
GCAATCACGGGCTTATCAAAATGCAAATTGCTTTCCGGCAAATTGGCTACAGCATCTAATAAAGGGTGTCCTACATAGGTTACATCATAATTCCATTTATCGTAAAGCGCTTTTTCGAAGGGTAAAATCACCAACATCAAATCGACACATTGCTTTATTTTTTTGATCCTGTTTTCTTTCCATGCCCACACTTGAGGCGAAATATAATACACCACATTAATCCCCTGTTTTTTCGCCCATTGAGCAATACGCAGGTTAAAACCAGGATAGTCGATGAGTATTAAAACATCCGGCTTGTTGTCTAATATATCTTGCTTACAAAAGAAAATGTTATTGAGGATGGTGCGTATATTCATGAGCACCTCCGTATAACCCATAAAGGCCAATTCGCGGTAGTGTTTTACCAAGATAGCTCCGGCCGCTTGCATGGCATCGCCACCCCAGCACGTAAATTGAGCTTCGGCATCTTGCACCATAAGCTGCCTTATTAAATTGCTCCCGTGCAAGTCGCCACTTGCTTCGCCGGCGATGATATAATATTTCATAATTAAATAAAATTATTCTTGTATGATGAATATCTTATAATAAAAAAACAGTAACCCGAAAAACAAAGTAACTAAAACAAGTCCTCTCGAAGTTTTATCTAGGTTATGTTTGGTATAAAACAGCACGGGTAAGAAATTAGCTCCAACACAAAGGATCAGAAGAAAAGGAGTCGTCACCATATAGTGAATTAATCCTTTAATTCCCATAGCTACCCCAAACAATGCAGCCGGTAAAAGAATCCCGATAGCTACCCCAAACCAGTCGTTATTAATTTTTAGCTTGTCCATTTTTGTAACTTTTTTATTTCATGATGAGCTGTTAAATCAAACTGCACGGGCACTACAGATACAAATCCGTTTTTCAAGGCCCATTCATCGGTATCTTTTCCGATATCGAAATTGTCGAAATCGCCTTTCATCCAATAATATTTTCTGCCATAAGGGTCCGTGCGTTCGTCAAACGATTCCTTCCACTTTGCGTTAGCTTGTCGGCAAATTTTATATCCTTTAATATCTTCAATCTGCAATTTGGGGATGTTTACGTTGAGTAAGGTTCCCTTATTTAACCCATGTTTTAAAACACGTTGAATTACCCATTGTACCACCTCACGTGAGAAGGTAAAATCGGCCTCGTAGCCAAAATCCAATAAGGATAAACCAACAGAAGGAATGCCTTCGATGGCCCCTTCAACAGCGGCGCTCATCGTGCCTGAGTAAAGCACATTGATACTGCTATTACCTCCATGGTTAATGCCGCTAAGCAGGATATCCGGTTTGCGATGTATTATTTTATCCACGGCAAGTTTCACACAGTCAACAGGAGTGCCACTACATTGATAGGCAAGATGCTCGGGATAAACCTTCACTTTATCTATTCGTAGCGGCTTGGTAATGGTAATGGCGTGCCCCATGCCACTTTGTGGACTGTCGGGAGCCACAATGACCAAGTCGCCAAAGGGGGCAGCCGCTTCAATTAAATTTTTAATGCCTGGGGCTGTAATACCGTCATCATTGGTAATCAGTATCAGCGGGCGTTTCGATTTCTTAATCATGCTGTTGGCAAAAGTACACAAATAGAAAAGACGAATAAGAATCATAGCAATTATCTTGAATCTTAATTTAGCCTTATCTTTGCAATATGAAATTTGGAGTAGTAATTTTTCCGGGCAGTAACTGCGATGAAGACTTAATTCATTGCCTGCAAGAGAGCACCCATCAGCAAGTGGTGAAATTATGGCACAAAGACCACGATTTACAGGCGTGCGATATGATTTTTTTGCCCGGCGGCTTTAGTTATGGCGATTACCTAAGAAGTGGTGCTATCGCTCGTTTTAGCCCTATCATGCAAAATGTTATTTCGTTTGCCCAGACAGGAGGCTTCGTGATGGGTATCTGTAACGGGTTTCAAATTTTATGTGAGGCCGGGCTCTTGCCAGGGGCTTTGATACGCAATACCAACATGAAATTTGCCTGTGCAAATGTAACCCTCAAAACAGTGACAACAAACAGCTTGGTAACCTCTACCCTATCTACCGAAAAAGCATTAAAAATACCGATTGCCCATGGTGAGGGCCGATATTTTGCCGATGAGGCAACCTTGAAATCGCTGAACGAGAACGATCAAATTCTATTCAAATATTGCGATGAAAGCGGAAATATAACCGAAAAATCTAATCCCAACGGCTCCTTGCAAAATATTGCCGGCATCACCAACAGCACAAGAAATGTTTTTGGTATGATGCCTCACCCAGAGCGTGCGGCCAGTAAGGAAGTTTATAATACCGATGGGGTAGGGTTATTTGAGAGTATCATGAGTGCCGCGAAAATCACTGCTTAAAAAGTAGCAAACCCTTTTTTAACAAGGGTATTATAATCACTTATTATTTCGTCTACAATTTCCTGAACTGTATAAATGCTGTGAATGGTTGAGGCTATCTGACCTATTTCCAACTCCCCTTCAATCATATCACCTTCGAACATGCCGTGTTTAGCACGTGCCCTACCCAATAATTGTTTTAGCTCTTCTACGGTGGCACATTGCTCCTCGGCTATCTTAACATCTGTATAAAATTTATTCTTTAGAAGCCTTACAGGAGCTAATTTTTTAAGCATTAACTGGGTGTCGCCGTCGTTGGCATTGATGACCGCATTTTTAAAATTAGGATGCGCACTCGATTCCACGCTGGCCGCAAAGCGACTCCCCACCTGAACCCCCTCGGCACCTAAGGCCAGTGCGGCCAACATCGCAGCTCCGCTGGCTATTCCACCCGCAGCAATAACGGGTATTTTTATATGTTGGCCTAATAAAGGCAAGAGGCAAAGTGTGGTGGTCTCTTCTCTGCCATTATGCCCCCCCGCTTCAAAGCCTTCACCTACAATAGCATCAACGCCCGCTTCTACTGCTTTCAATGCAAATTTCAAATTACTTACCACATGTACAACCGTAATATTTTTTTCTTTTAGATACTTCGTCCAAGTACCTGGGTTGCCTGCCGAAGTAAACACAATTTTTACTTCCTCTTCAATAATAATTTGAATTATTTTATCGATATCAGGATAAATTAGAGGCACATTTACACCGAAAGGGAGGGCCGTGGCCACTTTACATTTGCGAATGTTCTCACGCAGTATTTCGGGGTACATACTACCGGCACCCAACAGCCCTAAACAACCTGCATTGGAGGCTGCTGAGGCCAACCGCCAGCCACTATTCCAAATCATACCGGCTTGAATAAGGGGGTATTTTATTTTAAAAAGTTCACAAATTCTGTTCATCTCGTTCTGATTATTCAACTGCTTCGGCTTTATATACAAAATAATTCGTCTCGCCTTGCCAAGGAAAATGCCGCATCTTCTCTTTATACGACAATCGAATTCGCTTACCCTCATACTTGTTCAAGGCATCGATGGTTTCCTGCTCGTTATCGAGCACAGAAAACTGCCAAATATTATTTAAGAGCGAGCCTCCTTCCTGCGTTACACCGCCCAAATTCAATTCGCCCTCCCAAGTTTTGAAAATATAGCCCTTGTCGGAAAATTTCATGAGCAAGCCGGTACGACTTCCTTGGCTGTAAGTAAAGCTGGCAAAGGCAAAATAACCGATACTAAAAAACACGAGTGCCGCAACAAAATATAAGATTAGTTTACGCATTAAAGTCATAATAGAATGAATATTAGATAAGGCAAACTTATGAAAAATAAATCTAAGCCGTCCCAAAATTTCCACAGGATTGAAATAGAGGCCGGTAGAGTTTAAATTGAAGTGAGGTTTGAGATATCGAACCAATCCTCTTTATAATACAATCCTTGATGCGCTGTTTTTATTGCTTTCGCAGATCGTACTCTTTGTTGCCCTCCCCTATCACGAGTACTATTTCTGTGATGGGTTGTAGCACATTAAAGGTCCTCATTTTATTTATGCTATTCGGATTATTATCTACCAACACCAATTGCAAATTATTACTTTCTAAGGTCCAGGTGCCTTTGATAATAATATCGTCACCTAAAATATTTCGATATGATTCGGTAAAGTTGCCTTTGGCATCAAAGCTTAGATGATAAGCAGGAAAAGCAAGGTTAAAATCAGCAGTCTTGTCCATGCCATCGAGCGAGTAAGATAAGATGCCCCAAGTTCCAGGCAAGAAATCTTTCGGTTCGGAAGTTTTACATTTCGATGCAAAGAGAGCCAAGCACAGCCAAAACAAAATAAAATTCTTCATGTTCGAAAGGCAAGTTAACTAATTTCAAGGTAGGATAAGAAATTCATCCTTCAGCACCGGTACGATATTATAAATATTCTGTTGCAAACAGAAGGAGATGTCTTTCTCTATTCCTAAAGCCACAAAACGATGTGCATGGCTCGATTTTCTGAGATATAAACTCAGGTCTTTTTCAGCACTTGTATATAAATCCATAGCTGCAACGGTGGCGTCATCGGCAAGGGCGAAGTCGTTTTTTAACTCATTCGCCACGGCGCCGGCGAATAAGGTATCTTCCAAATTAAAATTGTTTTTCCAACCGCTGCACAGCAAAACCACATCACGCTGCTGATGAATCAAAAAATCACAGAGCGCCTTTTGATTTAAAAAACTGCCAATAGCTACCACTGCGGCTTTTTTCGATAACTCAATGGCCTGTGTTCCATTGGTTGTGGTGATGGCGATAGACGCCCCCTTTATTCTCGATTCCATATAACTAAAGGGTGAGTTACCGAGAGCAAACCCCTCCACTGGCTTGCCATCTCGCTCTGCTGCACAGATGAAGCCCTCTGCCTCAAAACGATGGCATTCTTCAGGGGTGGCCACCGGGATAATTCTGGTGGCACCATGTGCAAAGGCAACACAGATGCTGCTTGTAGCCCGAAACACATCGATTACAACAACCACCTTCCCGGTTAAATCGTGAAGTTGCAGGAGCAGGGGGGTAAGAACAGTTTGAATTTTTAACATGGGTCAGAATTAAACTCAGGCGCGAAAAAACAAATAAAATTGCAAATAATAGCTTATTTCTTCCTCACGGTGCAACGTTTAGCCTACTTGTAACGATTATTGCTTAATTTCACTATAAAATCATGCCTGAGAATAACGCAGAACTTATAGAAGGGTGCCAGCAAAACAACCGTAAAAGCCAAGAGCGTCTGTATAAAAAGTACGCTGGGCTGATGCTGGGGATTTGTATGCGTTATGTGAAGAATCGTGCAGAGGCAGAAGATGTAATGATGGAAGGGTTTATGAAAGTTTATAAACTAATCTCAAACTACACTGCTACCGGTTCATTTGAAGGTTGGATGAAACGTATTATGGTGTATACGGCCATCGAGCATTACCGTAAAATGAGCAAAATGCCTTTTGATGAATTTCAGTCGCATGATAGCAGTGTTGATGATTATGTGATTGATTCCATCAGTGCACGGGACATCTTAAAGCTCATGGACAGCATGCCCGATGGCTATCGAATGATTGTGAACATGTATGCTATTGAGGGTTATACCCATAAAGAAATTGCCGATGCGATGGGCATTAGTGAAGGCACGAGTAAATCGCAGCTGAACAGAGGAAAATTATTTTTAAAGAAGTTAATAGAGAAAAAATTTCTCACACACACGAAAAATTAATTATGAGCTCACTAAAAGAAAAGTTTGATGATTATCGCGAAGAGCCTCAGTATGCTTCATGGCAGCAGTTGCTTCAGCGGCTAAGCACTGAATTGCCAGTAAGAAAGAAACGGAGATACCTGCTCTGGATTTTACCCCTGTTTTTTATAGGCCCTTTAACTGCCTGGTGGTTTTTTTCAACAAACACTTCCCAACCTTTGGCCCAGCAGAGTGAAAATGCCATTCAAAATTCGACCGCGACTCCAGAGGCAAGTGTTACCTCCGCTACCTTACAGAACACAGTAAAAATTAACGAAGCGATGCTAAAAAGCGCGCCCAATAATCCATCCAACAAGGCCGCCCATGGTGCTTCAACCAATACCAACAGCACCAATCAAAGTGCCAACAGCCACCCGAACACCGTTGCCACTGCAACTACCCAAACCAACTCAACGACCCTTACTTCTGAAAATAATAATTCGATAAATCGGAGCACAGCTGCAATTAAAAGAGTGGAGAGCATTGAAAGAGAACCACTTGTAATCCATTCCACCCCGCCTATCGTAACGGCTTTCAAAGGAGAGCTTCTGGTGCTAACCACACCCATTAAGCCGAACACCACGGTGGAAAACAAATTTGTATTGGAGATCTTCTATGCTCCAGGGATCAGTAACATGATGATTAAAACTCCATTGATCAATAATATTATCAGCTCAAAAACAATCGCAAGTAATGTTAGTTTACGCAAGAGTATTAGCAAAATGGGCTTCGGTTATTCGACAGGCTTTGGCTTAAAAATGGATCTTAATAATAACTTTCGTGTCAAAACCGGATACTACTTTACACAAGTAAATCAAACTATTTATTATAACACAGAACCTGCCAATTGCCATTGCGGATCGAGCATCGCTTTATCACAGGTGGCGAATATAACCGAGCTCGACATGCTTAATATCGGGGATACCATCTCGAAAGGAAATTCAAATTCCTTCACCAATAAATATTCACTACGAGAAATACCATTGGTGATAGAGTATGCAAGACCCACCTTGAAATACCCGAACTTAAATTATGTATTAAATTTGGGCATGTCGTACATGTATATGAGCGGACTAAATATCATAACACCTGATGCCGATAATGTCGGATTTATGAAGACCACCAAACTCGGTGGATTCCCTACCTATAAGGATGCTTTTAATGTGATTGCAGGCGGAGGGCTTTTATTTAGAGCTAAGCGCAATGTCGAATATATGATCGCCCCCCAATTTAAACTCGCTGTTACCAGCCTTTCCAAAAACGACCATTGGCTCAGAGAGTACCCCTGGCAGATGCAGGTTGCTTTTGGTATCGGGAAACGCTTCTGATGATATAATACAATTCTTTTATTTGACTTTGCCTCTCGGATGAAACCGGTTAACGGTAGTATGTAAAAAACCCTTGTCGAGGTGCGTGTAGATTTCGGTAGTGGTAATACTAACGTGTCCGAGCATGGCTTGCACCGCACGCAAATCGGCTCCATTTTCAATAAGAATCGTAGCAAAACTATGACGAAAGGTGTGCGGAGAAATGGTTTTGGTGATCCCCGCTTCCCTCACCAATTTCTTGATGATTAAAAATACCATGACACGAGAAATAGCCTTGCCTCTATTATTTAAAAATAAAATGTTTCTTGCTGAAGGATCAATTTTAGATTGTGATCGAGCCTTCAGATAATGTTCAATCTGCTTCAATGCAATTTTGCCTATAGGTACCAAGCGTTCCTTATTTCCCTTTCCTACAATTCTAAGGAACTTTTCATCAGTATAAATATCTGTAAGTTTTAAACCAATTAATTCGCTCACACGTAACCCGCAGCTATATAATGTTTCAATCATCGCTCTGTTGCGGTGTGCAAAAGGCTCCGACAGATCAATGAAATTAATGATTGAATCAATTTCATCGGCCGACAACACATCGGGGAGGGTACGAGATAACCGAGGCGATTCCAAAAGCTCGGCCGGGCTAGAAGCAATCAAATCTTCGTTGAGCAAATAGTCGAAAAAAGATTTTATGCCCGACAAGATACGCGCTTGAGAGAAGGCACTTAATCCCAATCCATTGATCCATCCAATAAACTCGCGAAGATGCTTCAGTGTTATATTTTGAGGTAATAACTCCGCATGAAATAAATCAATATATTGCGTGAGCTTCTCCACATCGTGCAGGTAAGCCTCGATGGTGTTTTTGGATACCCCTTTTTCAAGCTGTAGATAAGCCTTGAACCCTTTTTTATATATCTGCCAGCTCATCGTGTTAATTTATACCGTTCTTAATTATCGAAAGGTAGGAGTAAATTTTTAATTTAACTTTGCACAAAAATACAAAATGAATATTTGCATCATCAACGGGCCCAATTTAAATTTGGTTGGAAGGCGCCAGCCGGAGATCTATGGAGAAATATATTTTGAAGAATATCTCGAAAAGCTGATTCAAAAATATCCTGAAGTCAACTTCACCTACTATCAAAGCAATGTCGAAGGCGATTTGATTAACCAATTGCAAGAAACAGGTTTTTTAAGTGACGGCATCATCTTAAATGCCGGTGGGTACACTCACACTTCCGTGGCCATCGCCGATTGCGTTGCCTCTATTGCAACCCCGGTGATTGAGGTACATATAAGTAATATATTAAACAGAGAAGAGTTTCGGCATTCTTCTTTAATCGCTAAAGCTTGTAAAGGAAGCATTATCGGCTTAGGCCTGGATGGTTATGAACTTGGATTAAAGTACTTTATCGAGTTGCAATGATAAAATTATCGGCCGTCATCATCACCTTTAACGAAGAAAAAAATATTGAACGATGCCTTCAATCACTCGCAGGTATTGCCGATGAGATTGTAGTCATTGATTCGAACAGCACCGATAACACGAAAATTATTTGCGAGAAATTTAAGGCAAGAGTAATCAATCATCTCTTTGAGGGGCATATTGAGCAAAAGAATTTTGCCATCACGCAGGCCGCTTTCCCACATATACTAAGTTTGGATGCCGATGAGAGCCTGGATGAAATTTTAAGATCTGAGATTCTATCGGTAAAAAACAGTTTCACCGTTGAGGGTTATACCATGAATCGCATGACGAATTATGCGGGTCAATGGATTAAACATTGCGGCTGGTACCCAGATGTGAAACTACGCCTATGGGACAGCAGGAAAGGGCAATGGGGCGGTTTAAACCCGCACGACAAATTTGAAATGTTTAATTCAAAAGCACCCCTGAAACATTTAAAAGGGAATATTCTCCACTATAGCTATTATCATGTTGCCGAGCACCAATCGCGTGCCATGCGATATGCAGAAATTGCAGCCAAAGGAATGTATGAAAAGGGGGTCACTATTTCAACACCCATGATTTATGTGAAGACGATAAGTAAATTTATACGCAATTATATTCTCAATCTTGGATTTCTAGATGGCAAAAACGGTTTCCTCATTTGTAAAATAACTGCTTATGAAACCTGGCTTAAATATAAAATGCTCTGTGAATTAAAAACAAAAAAGCCCGTAACTCAATAGTCACGGGCCTTTATTGTAATTTGTTAACTCGGCAACCTACCAATCTTCATCATCCCATGCTTTCGGATCTTGCAAGCGTTTCTTAAGCTCAACAATAAACTTTTTTATCTCGTCGTCAGCCCCTTTAAGAACGAGGTCGGTACTCTTAACATTCGATTTTGATTCGAGATAATATTCAATATAGACCGGTGGTGGAGCTATATTCAAAGAGTTGGCCGGTGGCAGATGACGAATATGGTCGATTCTATATCTGTAACGACCCGATTTAATATCGAAGATGAAAGTAAAGTCGATCGTTCCTGCAGGAGTCTTAATATACGGTGTAGGTTTCGTGTAGACAGGCATTTGCAACGTCACTTGTATTTTTTCATTTGGCTTATTTATAGGAATCATTTTCCCATAGACTCCAAATTTTCTCTTCAACATCTTCAAACAACGTATATACAGTGAATCTTCTTGCGATTCTTCTTGCTCTACGATTTCCTTATAGGTAACGAGATTGGTGATGGAATCAATATTCGTAAATTTAACACGAACATACGGCTTTACATAAGGCGTGGTTGCTTCCCCTTGGTTCTGATCATCATTTGAATAGTTATAATTCGGAATGCTATCGGGAGGTGTAGGAATCGTTGTAGTTTGTGCGTAGGTGCAAAACACACTGAGTGTGAAAATGCTTACAAAGAGCTTTCTGCGTAAAGCAGAAGTTGAGTGATTGTTGTTAAACATGAGTTGCGAATTTAATTGAAAATCATGTATTCCCAAAGTTAAGATTTGCAAAATTCAAATATTGTTGATTTGTTTTTAAACTGCAAAATGTTAGTTCTTTAAAATAATGTACAATAATTTGAATCGGTTCATCCCTAATCCTTAAAAAAAACTTTAATTTGCAGCCTATTTCAAATTAATTTGTCTTCATAAAAAATAATTTTTTATTGATGTTCGAGATTTCGTGATGCTAAAATCTTTATTTTTAATTTTTCCTATTTTAATCTATAGCTGCCGTATGCCAACAACACATAACTCTCAAAACCAAGCTGTTCAAGTAACAGATGTTCACTCTTTTGCAAAGCCCGAGGAAGCTGTAATTACTCATATTCACCTGAATCTTGACGTTGATTTCGAAAAGCATATACTTCAGGGCTATGCGAAGCTAAGTTTCAAAAATATTACTGGCACGGATCATCTTGTGCTCGACACGCGCGATTTAGAGATTTCAAGAGTGACCCAGGGCGAGAACGGAGAAGAGGCGAAATTTTCTTTTGGCGAAGAAGTGAAGTTTTTAGGAAAAGCGCTGACTATAGAAGTATCCAAAACCTCTGAAGTGGTGACGGTATATTACAAAACATCTCCTCATGCTGGGGCTTTGATGTGGCTTAATGCCGAGCAGACCGCTGGCAAACAATTTCCATTTATGTTTTCGCAATCGCAGGCGATTTTAGCACGCACTTGGGTACCTTGCCAAGACGGTCCAGGAGTAAAGTTTACTTACAGTGCTGATATTTCTTGTCCTCACTCACTAATGGCTTTAATGAGTGCCGAAAACGACACTTTATTGCATAAAGATGGTAAGTATCATTTTAATATGCCGCAGCCCGTTTCCAGTTATTTAATGGCCATTGCTGTGGGCGATGTGCGTTTCCATGCCTTAGGAAAAAACACCGGCGTTTATGCCGAACCGGTGATGCTGGAACGAAGTATTGATGAATTTGTTGACATGCAAAACATGGTAGATGCTGCAAGTGGTCTCTACGGTGAATATGCTTGGGGAAGATATGACGTAATTGTGTTGCCACCCTCTTTCCCTTTTGGCGGGATGGAAAATCCTCGATTAACTTTTGCCACACCCACGATTATTGCCGGCGACAGAAGTTTGGTGGCACTGGTGGCTCATGAGTTAGCCCATAGCTGGAGTGGCAACTTGGTGACGAATGCTACCTGGAATGATTTCTGGTTGAACGAAGGCTTTACTATGTACTTTGAAAATCGTATTATGGAGAAACTATACGGTAGAGATTATGCCGATATGTTGGATGAATTAAACTTTAATGAATTACAAGAAACAGTAAAAGAACTAGGCGAAACAAGCATCGATACACATTTGTTTTTGTCGCTGAAAGACCGCGATCCCGACGATGGCATGAATGAAATCGCCTATATCAAAGGACAGTTTTTTTTGAAGACAGTGGAGAGTGTAGTCGGTAGGGAAAAGATGGATATTTTTGTAAAGAAATATTTTACAGAACATGCGTTTCAGAGTATGACAACAGAAAAGTTCATCGAATATTTCAAGGCCAACCTCATCCAGGGCGATCTTGCCATCGCTAACAAAATAGAACTTGAAAAGTGGATTTACGGCCCAGGCATTCCTTCCAACACTTTTCGTGTAAAAAGCAAGTTGCTTGAAAAGGCCGCTGCACAAGCCAAAGAGTTTTTAGCTGGCACCCCTGCCAAGGAGCTCCATACCAAAGACTGGAGCACCCATGAGTGGCTGCATTTTTTACGTAACCTACCCGAAGGGTTGACGAAAGATCAAATAGTGAGTTTGGATAAAAAATTTCATTTCACCCAGAGTGGTAATTGTGAAATTTTGTGCGATTGGTTTCAGCATACGATAGCGAGCGATTACCTGCCATCGGAAGCACAGCTAGAGCTGTTTTTGATGAATGTAGGCCGCAGGAAATTTATTGTTCCTCTCTATAAATCTTTAGTAAAAACCGCAGCAGGAAAAATATTTGCCCAAAAAGTATACCTGAATGCTCGCCCAGGATATCATAGTGTAGCACAGCAAACCATTGACGAACTGGTAAAATAGGATTTTCATGTTTTTATGGATTTAAAAAGTAAAATACAAAAGCGAAGTGCTGAAATCTATAACCAAGTTGTAGAATACAGAAGGCATTTACACCGTCATCCGGAGCTTTCCTATAAGGAAGAAAAAACCTCGGAATTTATTTGTGATCGATTGACCGAATTAGGCATCGCCCACCAAAAAAATATCGGAGGTTTCGGGGTGGTAGGCATCATAGAAGGAAAAAACCCTCAGCAAAAAATTCGTGCCCTTCGTGCCGATATGGATGCCTTGCCGATACAAGAAACGAATCCTGTTGCATACCAATCGATTCATGAAGGCGTGATGCATGCGTGTGGCCATGATGTACATACGTCGTCGTTACTCGGCGCAGCACAAATTTTAAACGAGCTGAAAGACGAATGGGAAGGGACCATAAAACTGGTGTTTCAACCCGCCGAAGAGAAACTTCCTGGCGGAGCGAGCCTAATGATAAAAGCAGGTGTCCTAAATAATCCAGAAGTGAAATTCATGCACGGACAACATGTGATGCCTCAGATTCCGACTGGGAAAGTGGGTTTTCGCAGTGGCTTATATATGGCCTCCACCGATGAGTTGTACGTAACCGTAAAAGGGAAAGGCGGACACGGAGCCATGCCTCATTTAAATATTGACCCGGTGCTTATTTCGTCTCATTTAATTATTGCTTTACAGCAACTCGTGAGTCGTATAGCAAACCCCATAATACCCAGTGTGCTTAGCTTTGGGAAAGTGATTGCCAATGGAGCCACCAATGTGATTCCGGATGAAGTGTACTTAGAAGGAACCTTTAGAACCCTTGATGAGAAATGGCGTGAGGAGGCTCATATTCGCATGAAACAGATGGCTGAAGACCTTGCAAAGGCAATGGGTGGCACTTGTGATTTCGAAATTAGAAAAGGATATCCATTCTTATATAATGACGAAATATTAACTGCAAGAAACAAAGCCCTGGCTCAGGAATACTTAGGTCATGAGAATGTGATCGACCTGGATATCTGGATGGCTGCAGAGGATTTTGCTTACTACTCGCAAGTAGTGCCCAGTTGTTTCTATCGTTTAGGAACGCGTAATGAAGCCCGTGGTATCATTTCTTCTGTGCATACCCCAACCTTTGATATCGATGAAGAGGCTTTGAAGATTGGTATGGGTTTGATGGCCTGGATTGGGGTCCATTAGAGAAGTTCTAATATCTTTTTATTCGTTCCCGTCAAACGGGGGTAGAATTGCTTCACTTTTACGATTTAAAAGCTGCCTTAAACTTCGGTAGATAATTTTTAAATCCAACACCACAGACGCCTGCGTCACATAATATAAATCCTCTCGGAAACGTAAATTCCAGCTGGTGTCATTACGATGCATGGCCTGCGCCAGTCCTGTGATACCGGGTTTAATATTCAACCTTTGCTTTTGCACCTCACTATAAAGCGCATCATATTCGGGTAATAAGGGGCGTGGACCAATAAACACCATGGTTCCACTGAGAATATTGAGGATTTGAGGGAGTTCGTCGAGGCCAGTTTTGCGTAAAAACTGACCCCAAGAAGGGATGCGCTCTAACTCCTGGAGTGTCATATCATCAAACATGGTTTTGAACTTAAAGATGGTAAAGATGCGACCCTTGAGGCCCGTGCGCTGTTGGGTAAAAAGAATATCTCCAAAAACAAAAAACTGACCTACACTTATGATAATGAGTAGGGGAATACAAAATGGGAAAATGGCGAGTGCAAAAAGCCAATCGAGGACATAGCGAATTTTCAGGTAGGGTTTCACTGGTTACGATTCAGTTTGATTCGGAATAGGCTTACGTGCAGCACCCCTGATATACATTATCTGGAACAACACAAAAATTAAAATTGCATAGCCCATTAAAGCCAAAATTTGAAAAGTGGTCCATTCATTCAAAGCAATTATCCAGATGGCCAACCCGGCCGACACCAGCGTGATGGTAGACAAAATCAAAAGCACCATTCGCTCGCTAAATCCGTTGTAAAACAGGTGATGCGTGATATGATCAGTACCTCCTTTACCTGGCGATTTCCCCGCTTTAATTCTCCAGAAAAAAACAGTCACCGTATCTGTAAGAGGGATTATGAAGAATAAGGCTGGCACCAAAAACTGCTTCACCTGAATGGCTGCTCCTCCATCAAAACGGATGCCCCATAAATACTTTATACTTATGCCCGCCAAAAAGACACCCAGAAACTGGCTGCCAGTGTCGCCCATAAAAATTTTCGCAGGGTAAACGTTAAAATATAAAAAAGAGAGTAAGGCTGCCATCATACCCAACAGTACAATTTTCATAAAATCATCCTGATGACCGTTTACATTAAGAAGCACCATACAAGCACCGATGATACAAAGAGAAACGCCCGCGGCCGCCCCATCCATATTATCAAGTAAATTAATACTATTCATGAGGCCTACAATCCAGAGGGTGGTAATAAAATAATTAGGAACAAAAAACGGAGTGGCCCAAATTACATAACCGCTCATGATTAAGATATTGGCGCAAAAAAATTGTCCGATCAGTTTCAAGGTCGGGTTGGTATTATAAGCATCATCGGCCAGTCCAATTAGGAACGCCACGGTTACCGCGAGTGTGAAGCCTAGAGAAATGACATCAAACCCGAATTTGCTTATATTGTTGGGGGAGGGCTCTTGACTCACCACGACGTATCCGAAAATAGACAATAAAAATACAATGAAAAACGAGATGCCTCCTATGCTCGGTTTGCTCGATCGACTCCAGCGCATTTTGTCGTTCTCATCCAGATCCCGAATACCTAAATTACTAGCAAATTTGTAGAATAAAGCATTAAAAACAAAGCAGAACAGCAATGCGAAAATAAAGTAAGCGAATATCGTTGGTGTAGAGTTGTTCCACAGGAAACGTAATAACATGTTGACGATTAGTTTTGAATGCTGTAAAAATAACACAATAACATTAAATAGACTAAAAAGTTAATCTTTTCTTTTAATCACTTTCATGTTCTTCACTTTTCTTAAGGTGTTAATCAATGGAAAAGTGGTAATGATAATGAATCCGAGAATTATATAGATTGCATATTTAATAATCTCTGGAAACTCCTTACCAAAATAATATCCTAGACTAATTAATAATCCTACCCAGAGGGCCCCTCCAACAAGATTATAGAGCGTGAATCTTTTGATGTCGAGATGCACAGCCCCGGCAAAAACGGGTACAAAGGTGCGGATTATGGGCAAAAACCTTCCCAGGACGAGTGCACGTGCGCCATATTTATCATAAAAATTCTTGGTACGGTCGAGATAAGATTTCTTAAAAAAGAATGAATCTTCTCTTTTAAATAGTTTATCGCCGATATATTTGCCTAGCAGATAGCCGGTAAAATTGCCAATGACAGCGGCTAAAAACACGCCAATTAATAACGGGATATACCCAATATTTAATTTCCCACTTCCACAAAACACACCGGCTAAAAACAAGAAGTAATCGCCGGGGAGGAAGAAGCCAATCAACAAACCCGTTTCGGCAAAAATTACGATTAAGATGGCGGCAAATCCTCCATAAGTAAGCAGCGCTTCTGAGTTCGTTAGGTTATACAGCCAATCCATGGTTCACGAATTAAGTGTTAATAATCAAGAATCAAGAATTTAATTGTATTTCGACAGGTCATGGGGAATAATTTTTGACCCCCTGCTTCATCCATGATAGGATCTTTATAATGCTAAAACGAAGGCCCATTTATTTGAAATGGACGCAAGGATGGGCTAAAAATGTTAATTTTTGGCGAAGGGGATGGCATCGAGAGGCTGAATCTAAAGGGCTGTAAGGTTATTTTAAAAGTAATTTTGAATATTTGGTAAAAACTTGTACTTTTGTCGCCCTTTAAAAAAGATAGCTCAATAATGGCAAATCATAAATCAGCAATAAAACGCATTCGCAGTGGTGCAACAAAACGTCTTCGTAATCGTTATCAAATGAAATCGACACGTTCGGTATTAAAATTAGTGCGTACAAGCAAAACAAAAATCGAGGCATCCCCATTGTTTTTAAAAGCTTCGAGTATGTTAGACAAATTAGCAAAAAGAGGTATTATTCACAAAAATAATGCATCTAATAAAAAATCTAAGTTAGCTAAACTAGTAGCTAAATTAGCTTAATTTCAGGTTAAGTTTTTCATGGTTAAAGCCGATAACTAACGTTATCGGCTTTTTTTATGGTCACACCTTCGATGTTGCGCTCTAGCGCTATGAAGCAACGCAGTTATGCGTCCTCTGCTTCCTTTAAATTCATAATCTGATCTAAAGCATCCGGAACCACGTCACTGCAAATGGTGATGAAACTTCCCTTTACGGCATTTTTGATGGCATAATCAATGGCTTCGCGTTCCTTTTGAATGACCACTACTTTTTTGTTGGTATCCACATTATGGATTCCTTTGAGCAGAAGATCAATAATTTCCTGATCACTTTTGCCACGTAAGTTTCTATCCTGTCTTATGATGATTTCATCAAAAATTCTAGCTGCTGCTTCACCCAGCAAGATGGTATCTTCATCGCGTCTGTCGCCTACTCCTGCGATGATTCCCACTTTAGGTGTCGCATCTATTTTAGCGATAAATTTACCAATGGCATTCAAGCCATGAGTGTTATGAGCGTAGTCCACCAAAACCTTAAAATTCTTAAAGTCGAACATATTCATTCTTCCAGGCGTTTGAACTGCTGAAGGTATAAATGTTTGCAAGGCGAGCTTTACATCTTCCAGTTTAAAATTATTGATATGTGCGGCGAGAATCGCCGGCAACACATTGGCGATATTAAACTCTGCTTTACCACCAAAGGTGAGGGGGATATGAGTCACTTTCTCAACTCTAATTTTCCATGTACCTTTCATAATGGTGACATACCCATTTTCAAAAACTGCTGCCAAGCCTCCCTCCTGGGTATGTTTTGCAATATGATGATTATGCTCATCCATACTGAACAAGGCAACCTTACACTTCAGGTCTTTATGCATTTTATACACCAATTCGTCATCGGCGTTTAAGATGGCATAACCGGTAGGAAGCACACTTTCGGGGATGACTGCTTTTACACGCGCCAGCTGATCTAAGGTGTCGATTCCTTGTAATCCGAGGTGGTCGGCGGCAATGTTTGTGACAATACCAATATTGCAATTGTGAAAACCCAGTCCTGCACGTAAAATGCCACCTCTTGCACTTTCTAGCACTGCAAAGTCAACGGTAGGATCTTTCAGCACAAACTCTGCCGAAACAGGTCCGGTACAATCGCCACGCATCATCATCTCGTTTTGAATATAAACCCCATCGGTTGTGGTAAAACCAACTTTATGACCCATATGTTTGAGAATATGAGCAATTAATCGGGTGGTGGTGGTCTTCCCGTTGGTTCCAGTAACCGCAATAATGGGGATACGGGCACTTACACCAGGAGGATAGAGCATATCAATGACAGGCTCCGCTACATTACGACCAAGGCCTTCTGTGGGCTCTAAATGCATACGAAATCCCGGAGCTGCATTTACTTCCAGCACGGAACCTCCGTTTTCGCTAATGGGACTGCTTAAATCGGGGCCCATGATATCGATACCACAAATATCCAAGCCTATAATCCGTGCAATTCGTTCGCACATAAATACATTACTCGGATGAACGATGTCGGTGATATCGGTAGCGGTACCACCGGTAGAAATGTTTGCGGTAGGTTTTAACCACAGCTCTAACCCCTTAGGCAAGATGCTCTCTAAGCTAAGCTGCTTTTCGGTTAAAATATCCATGGTGAAATCATCCACCTTTATAGAAGTAAGCACCTTCTCATGTCCATACCCCCGACGAGGGTCTAGATTCACGAGGTCGATGAGTTCCTGAATGGTATGTTTGCCATCGCCCGTTATCGCTGCCGGGGTGCGTTTTGCCGCAGCAACAAATTTGTAATTTATAACGAGCACACGATGGTCATAACCCGTAATGAATTTTTCAACGATGACTTTACGATTGTATTTTTTTGCTGCCTCATACCCTTTTAGTACCTCCTCCCAATTAAGCAAGTTGGTGGTAGCTCCTTTGCCATGATTGCCATTGATCGGTTTGGTTACTAACGGGTACCCGATTTTATTCACAGCGGCTTCCAAATCGTCGAGGTCAACACATATCCTTCCCAGTGGAACTGGTATTTCGGCGGCCTCTAACAAGTTTTTAGTATCTTCTTTATCGCAGGCTATCTCGACCGCAATACTGCTTGTAGTGCTGGCTACCGTGGCTTGAATGCGTTTTTGGTTGATGCCATAACCCAACTGTACCAAGGAGGAACGATTTAAACGGATATAAGGAATTTTCCTTTTTATCGCCTCCTCTACAATCGATCCTGTTGAAGGACCCAAACGGTCATCTTCACGTATTTCCCGGAGTTTCTGGATGTCTTCCGGCAAATTATATTCAGTGCCATCTGTTAATGCCTGCGCAATACGCACGGCCGAGCGTGCGGCATAGACCCCAGCTTTCTCTTCATAATAGCTGAACACCACATTATAAACCCCTTTAGTGCTCGTTTCTCGCGTACGTCCGAAACCACAATCCATGCCTGCTAAAGACTGTATTTCAAGTGCTATATGTTCAATAACATGTCCCATCCAGGTGCCCATTTCAACCCGGTGAAAGAAGCCACCAGGGGCATCTTCACTACAGCGATGATCATACATACTTGGAAACATGAGTTTCAATCGCTCTAAAAACCCCTCAATAGAGTTTGTGGGCCGTTCTTCCATCTCTTCCAAATCGAGACGCATCACAATCAGATGGTGTCGTCTCACGCTCCAGTAGTTTGGGCCTTTCATTACTTTTATGTCGATAATATTCATGATTCAAAGGTTTAAGCGTGTCGATTGGTTCTGAAATCGAAAGCGTTCAGATTAAAATTATTTCGTGCAAGATAAATAGAAAATGGCGATTGAAACAAAATAGAGGCATTATTCTACACCAAATTACAAATACTTAGAAACATACCATACGAAAAAATTGCTTTTACACCTCAACAAATGAAGCAGAGAAAGCCTAAAAATAGAACACTGTTGAAAAGTAGTTCGTCCTTTCACATAAAAATTTATTTGTTTGCGAGTGTTATTTTTCAACTTAGCATTAAGGAATAATTAAATATTTGCATTTCAATAATGATACAAGGAATACTCATCCCTGTTGGCGGAGCAGAAGATAAAGGCACTGATTTAGAGGCTGGAATTATAGAACGCAACAGATTAAACTTCATGGAAATTGGCATCCTGAAAAATATTGTCAATTTTCTAGATACCGTAGAGGCTCGTATTGAAGTTATCACTACAGCGTCCTCCATTCCTGATGAAGTAGCAGAAAACTATGTAAGCGCGTTCGAAAAACTTGGATATAAGAATGTAGGTCATTTACGTATTCGCGATCGAAACGACGTGGTAGATCCGGAAAATATTGCGCGGTTGAAAGCTTGTCAATGCCTCATGTTTAGTGGAGGTAATCAATTACGGCTCTCATCCATTTTCGGCGGCACTGATTTTTTAGATATCCTCTTACAGCGTTACGAAAACGAGAAATTTATTATTGCAGGAACCAGTGCCGGTGCCATGGCCATGAGTGCCACCATGATTTACGAGGGCAATGCAGGCAGGGCACATCTGAAAGGCGAAGTAAAACTTACCGCCGGTTTAGGATTTCTGCCTGGTGTAATCATCGACTCCCATTTTGATAAACGTGGAAGATTTTCTCGACTGGCACAAGCCGTCGCTTCTAACCCTGGTGCCATTGGCTTGGGTCTTGGTGAGGATACTGGTGTTATTGTACGCCATGGTTGTGAACTTGAAGCCATTGGACGAGGTGCCGTAACCGTAGTCGACGGACGTAACGTACGCCATAATAATATCGCCGACATCGAAGATCATCAACCCATCAGTGTAGAAGGGCTTATTGTACATATTATGGAAGCCGGCAATTGCTATAATGTAAAAACCCGCATGTTCGAATTGTCGAAAAACAAAATTGAACACTAGAACACGGCCTTCGTAGTTCGACTATTTTACTTCAATCATTTTAGGCACCTCATTATTTCTTATTTCGGGATAATACATGAGTTCTATTTTAGCCGGTGGCAAATTAAATAGGCCTGTAAATTTCGGTACCACCTGTATAATGAAGATGTATTTACCCCGTGGCATGATCGTACAAAAAATGGCAGTTCGGTCGTTATAATACTCGCGATGTGATTCAATACTGTATGATTGTTGTGGCTTGGCATAATAGCTAAACCCGGCTGGTAAGGGTATTTCCAACATCACATTTTCGGCAGTTTTAAAGGCTTCTACGGTTACTTCAAGGGTGGTAATTTGTCCAGAGGTAACAATTACGCTATCGTGCTTTTGATTGAGGGTGCTCTTGATCTTGAAATAGGTTTCATCGGGTTGTGGCTTCTCTTCTATTTGTTGCGTGATGATATTCACGAAACTTTCTTGGCCCTGATGAAGGATACGGATGGTATCGTGTGCATGATAGACGCGCGTAAAAGGATACTCATTGGTAGCCAACGTTTTTCCATTAATAACAACCTTTCCAAACATCGCAGAATCTTTATGGTGATGGGTCGTCCAATCGTTGAGGTAGAGCGTTATTAAACTGGCACGAGCCAGGGTGTGACGTGTAAAATTGTCGCTGCTGAAATACTTTTTCACATTCGGAAGCAGGCTCCTGCCCAAACTGTCTTGACTCAAAATTTCAAATGCTAATAACGTATTGGAAGCTTGGTCGTATTGATAATTATAGACATTCGTTCCCCAATATAATGCCCCACCTGGCAGGGTACTCGATAAACTCACTACGTCACCAATATGGTATGGTCTATTTAATTTTTGCATCAATCGTACATACAATAATTTCTGATGCAGTTCTAAGTTCATCGTATCCATCTTTTTCAAAAAGAGTTCATAGGGTAATTTGCGATCCATCTCTTTCAATAAATTCATTGCTTCCAGTTGTCGATTTAAATCCATGGTAGGAAGTTCCGATTCCATGCGATTGGCCGCGCGTAAATATACGTTGTTGGAATAGCCCGCGAGTCTTGCTTCATGAAGCGTTTTAACCACATACATCGTAATCCAATAATCTTCATAACCATCCTCCCACCATCCCCAAGTGCCCTTGTTATTGCGCATCATTTCAAGGCGTTTCATGAGTTGATGAATTTGTTTGTCGCCGGTAAACGGATTGTTCAATACTTTCTGGATGGATTTCTCGGCGAGCAAAGCACGAAGCTTTGATGTAGTTTGCTCTGTACAACCATAACTGTAATTTTTCAATTCTTCTATCTCCTGACGGAGTTGCTCAATCTCTGAATTGTGAACATACACCACCGCTTTTGACATCTCCTCTGGCACAACATATTGTACTTGGGTATCGGCAATCATAGGTAGATATGTGCTTCTAGAGATGAGGATTCCTTTAGGTTTCACAGGAATTACACGTTCCTCTCCATCGGCATAACCATTCTCCATTTTTATGGAGAAGGAAGTGGTGAGGGTGTCAAAAGCTTTGAGTGCATGGATCGTGAAAGTATCCACTTTTAATCGATCGACAGATGCCATAAAAGTGCGTTGAAGTATTTGATTTAAGGTGAAATTAATTTTCACCGGTTGCAAATTCCCAGTATAGTTTATGACTTTCCCCTTCAGAAGCAGCTGGTCGCCTGCTACCATAAAATTAGGCACTGCCATGGCTCCAATGAGTGGTTTATAGGAGCGGGTAATCATCGTGGTTAATCCACTCTGACGGTTGCCGTTCATGGCTGGCACCATGGTTTTCCAGCTGGTGATATTATCGGGGAACTGCACGGTAAAGTTCGCTATTCCTTGTTTATTGGTAAGGATATTGGGTACCCAATAACCATAATCACGAAACACATCTCGCACCCTATTAGCCGCCATTTCTTGAGCCATCTCATTCAATCGTTGTTGCATCTTGTCGGCATTTATTTTTTCAATAGGAGCGCTTGGATCTAGCACTCCATTATTGAGGTACTCGGAACTTACCGCTACCACCTCTTGGCTACTCCATTGATAACTGGTAGCACCTGCGGCCGTCGCCATCATCACTGGGGCATTACTATAACTATAGGATGATTGTTGGTCGACGCCTTCTATATCTTTTGAGGAGTTATTAGACCTTATTCTCTTGGTTCGTGTTTCCCTCTCTGACCTCTGAGTTCCTCCTTCCCCCATAGAAACTTCCATCCGGGCTTCATCTGCATCGGCATATTCCGCTACACCCCCTTCTCCATATCGAATGCTATCTTCCTGATGTAGCAATCGTACTTTTATGACTTGGTCAATACCTCTATCTAGATTTAGATTATAGATTACCTGATACCGGTATCCTTCCACCCGCACCTTCAGCATATAATTTCCTGGAGGTAAAAAATTGATGGCGAAATCGCCGTCTTCATTGGTGAGTGCGCCGCCCTTATACACTCCATTGATTTCGGCAATGATAGTGACATAATTAAGTGGCGTATGATATAAAGCATCTTCCACCGTGCCCGAGATAGTAGAAACACTATTTCTCGTTCTAATTTGCTTCATCAACTGTGGCCGAATACTTACCGGAGAATCGGTAAAAATGCGTAATGGAATTTTGGTGAGTCGTTTCACCATCAGCTCATATTCGAAGGTTTGATCGGGGTCGCTTTCCTGAATTTGATTCGCAAATAAAAACAAATGAAACGTTCCATCGGCGGGTAAATACAAATCTTTTACGATGCACATAGCGGTATCGTTGAGCAACAGTAAGTCATAGGTGCCCGAGTCGGAATAGTTGATATAGCTGTTATACGCGATAATATGTGATTTGGACTCATTGGTTTTACTGATAAGCCAGGCACGTTTATAGGGAACATTCTCATGCTTCTGGTAAAGTACCAAAGTATTGCGATTATTATTTGACGGTGGCTGATAGTCGCGATAATAAATATAGGGTCGAGGGCGTTGTTTTTTCTCCTTCGCGATGAATCCAATGGATGCGCTGGTATCTATAATCACTCGTTCGGGATGGATGACAATTTGCTGAAAGGTGTATGTGTTGTAATTGGGGTTGGTGGTATTATCGAAATATAACAAGGCGCTGTTGGTTTTACTATTGAGTGCGAAAGAGCGAACCTCATTCTTATTCATATAATAAATTTTATTAGGCTCAAAATTAATTTCATGCTCATACAATCCATTGAGTTTAATTCGTAACTCACCTTTATCTGGAACACTGAGGGCATAAAAGACATCCTTGTCTATTACCACTTGTTTGAAGGTAGAGATATGATTTCCAAAGAAGCACAGTTGACCGCCTTGATAAATTTTTATCGTATCGAATCCTTCATCAATATGAATTAATAGGGTTTGATTAAGGTATTGTGTATACTCTTGGGCCGAAAACATTCCGAAAGGCATGCGGGTGGTATCCTTCTTACTCACGCTATCCAAATTGAGTCCGAGGATATATTTGGTGCTATCCTGCATTTCGAATTCGCCCATATTTACCAATTCGTCATTGGTGCGTACTTGCAAATGATGTTTGCCCGGGTAAGTAGAAAAGCTGTATTGTTGAGGAAAACTATTACGCGAATGATACACTATTTGATGATCGATTATAATACTGATCACCGTTTGTAGAACATTCTGCCGAAAGGCATACACCGCAAACTCTGGTGCTTTATTGGTGGTTTTAAAAACAAGCTGGGTATGGGCTTGAGTACTATAAACCAAAGCATACCAATCATTGCGTTTCAAGTGTAAGGCGTTGACCTGAAAATTACGTAAAGGTAGGTTGGTTGCACAATTATACACTTGAAAGTTAGGCGAGGTGAAATGCAAAGGCTCATCATTACGTATCAAACCCATATATGGAACATCGGGCAATGGTATTTCTCCAAACTGCGTATTGACACAATAGGAAGTAAGGTTGATATTATCGGCAGGACGATTCTTGGCATCGGTTAGTTTAATATTTACGTTGACGGTTTGCCCGGGATAAATTTCTTCCGGCTGATCGATGATGACATTCAGTTTCTTTTCCTGAAAATGGAATGCTTGGGTACGATAGTTATTTCGGAGTGCACCCTTATAATTATGACCCCAAATAATATAATACGATTCGGTGCTGGCATCGGCCACTTTGTAATCAAGGAATTCTGATTTGCCTTCGGCTACCTTCTTTTTATTTTTATATATTTCATAATGAACCGGAATTCGCAAAGGGTTATACAAACTTATGAATACCGAATCGCAGGTTCGCTTCCCCCCCACTGAAATTACACTTTGAATGTCAGGGCAATTAAATTGTGCCACCATAGTATCGTTGGCATAGAGTTCATACATGATTGCCGCATAATCTATTTTCTGAATGAAGGGTGTTTGGATATTGATTGATTGACGCGTGTAATTTGAGTATACCGAAACCAATCTTAGCTTCGCTAAGGCTGGTTTCGATTGATAAAAATAATTGGCGCATACGCTATCCTGTTGTAAGGCTATAGCATAGGTGCGGTTCTTGTTTTGATATTGGAAAGAGGTGGATCGTGTAATCAGCTCATGGTCTTCATTGGTAAAAGAGGCCTCCACTATAAATTGACCATCGAAATGTGCCATGAGTGTATCGGGCAGTTCAAGGGTGGTATAGCCCGATGGGTCGAGCTCTTTCTCAAAAATATAGATGCTTTGATACCATTTATTAGGAACGAAAAATTGATTGGTATGAACTAACGCCACACTATTGAGTCGCACATTGAACTTCACATAACCATCCATGACCGGTAAATTATTGGCGTCGCGGGCTTTGGCAATGACAACGATTTTTTGTCCGGGATACACCAAAGCAGAGGCCATCGATAATTCATAAATGTTCTTTTTTAGCTCGTAATTTTCGATATTAAAACCGATTCGTTTTATTTCCTCATTACGATCGTTTTTAAAAATGAGGTTATAATTTCTATCGGGGGTAAGGGTATCGCCCAAAACAAACTGCCCAGTATAGGCACTGGCGGTTTTACATTTATATTTCCCGATCAGTTTTTCCCGACTATCATAATCATTGCTGAGATACACGGAAATTCTTTCATAGAAATAGCTCCCATTGTCATTCACTAAAAACGCTTTGAATTTTAGCGTATCATTTTGCTTGTATTTAGGCTGATTGAGAGCAATATAACCCGGCATAATAGAGGAATGAGAATAGTCGGCATAATGATTGGCCACTTTGGGAGGGTTATAGTACGTGGGGTTAATAGTCATATAATCGAAACTTCCTCCATATTCAATTTTTACTAAGGTGCCATTCGGTAATTTGGGCAGCTCATAGGAAGCCATTCCTACACTAAAATGGCAAATTCGTCCATCGAGAAGAGACACCTTTGCATCGTCAATCATCTTTCCTTGAGGGTCTTTTACGAGGATATAGTTTTTTGAATTCACCCCCCAAATATCCAATCCAAATGGATGACGATGATACGAGTTGAAATAAATTTGGTGATCCAACACATGGCATATGAGGTAAGTGCCATAAGGCAATTTCTCGAAATTGAAATTGCTATCTCGCAAGAAACTGTCTACCACAGAATTAAAGATCCATGCGGTATCCAAATTATTTTTCTGAATTAAATAACGGAGTTGTGCGGAGTCCAAACGCAGAATATATTTGTAAGAACTCATTAATTTATTTTCCTGAATTTTTTGTGCAGATAAATTTTTCGCAACGAAAAAAATGAGAGCGAGGAAAAAGTATTTGAGCGATGGTTTGAAGAATTTCATAGGACGAAGGTTGGATTTAAAGAGCCCTTTGGCTTTCAAGAATTATATCGTTAAAATAATGAGATGCTAAAATCGTGACGATTCCATAAACACGGGGGTATAATTAAGAATATATTTCAGTCAGAAAATCATCCGTGCTTCGCATCCATCCTCGATACATTCCATCGCTATTAAAAGGAAGGGCGATGTTTCCTTGGGCATCAATCGCAATCAGGCCTCCTTCTCCCCCCATTTTCACCAGCTTTTCATGCACCACAATCCTACATGCTTCGTGCAAACTCAGTCCTTTGTATTCCATCAGACAACTAATATCATAGGCCACCACATTTCGAATAAACAGTTCGCCATGCCCAGTGCAGCTGATGGCACAGGTGGCATTATTAGCATAGGTTCCGGCACCGATGATAGGACTATCACCGACCCTTCCATAGCGTTTGTTGGTCATGCCGCCGGTACTGGTGCCAGCCGCCAAGTTTCCAAAAGCATCGAGTGCTACCGCACCCACCGTACCAAATTTTTTCTCTTTACTATGATCTAATGTTATCGTATCGGTACCTTTTATTTTCAGCCATTGCTGATATCGGAATTCATCATAGAAATAGTCATCTAATTCAAATTTTAATTCATGCTTCCGTGCAAATATTTCAGCTCCTTCTCCCATTAAAAAAACATGCTCACTCTGCTGCATCACGGTTTTCGCAAGTACAATCGGATTCTTGACGTTCATCACCCCGGTGATTGCACCTGCACTCAAATTATCGCCACTCATGATGCTGGCATCCATTTCATGACGGCCTTCCGCATTAAATACCGATCCTTTCCCCGCATTGAATAGCGGGCAATCCTCTAAACTCACAATCGCCGCTGTTACGGCATCAATGGCAGAACCCTTGGCACTTAGTATCGCGAATCCTTTTTGCAGTGCTTCTTTCAAAGCCAATTTATACGCCACTTCCTTTTCGGTAGTGATCTCCGTTTTTAAGATGGTGCCCGCACCTCCATGTATTACTATTCTTGGAAACATAAGGCAAAATAACAATAATTGAGTATGATTTTACGGTTTAATTTCAAATCTATACCTTCGTGTTTTTTAAAACTCTCCCTATTATGTACGGTAAAAAAATTATTCTAGTCATTGCCACGGTGTTCATTTTATTCACCCAATGCAGCACCAAAAAAGAAACACCGAAAGATGGATTTACGCATGATCCACTTCTTGATAACCGAGATACCACTATCTCTGCCGGCACCAATTTTTTTATGTATGCGAATAATGGCTGGTTTCAACGTAATCCGATACCATCCACCGAGAGAACCAATGGAATTTTTCTGATGGTGGGCGATAGCATCGACAATATCATTAAAGGGCTCTGCATCAATTACAGCCAAAAAACCGATTTGATGCAAGGCAGTAACGAACAAAAAATTGGAGACTGTTACTTTAGTGGCATGGATACCGCGACCATTGAAAAATTAGGTATCACGCCTTTGAAAGAAGAATTCAAAAAAATTGAAGCGATACAATCAAAAGAAGAGGTGCTCGATGCCATCGCGCATTTGCAGTCGATAGGAGCTTCCAGTGCTTTCGGGTTTTATATCGATAAGGATGATAAAGACGTGACGAGATACATTCCGATTATAATGCAGGGCGGACTGGGCTTGCCCGATAGAGATTATTATTTTAATACCGATGCAGGGAACACCACCATTCGTAAGCAGTATAAAGAACATCTCGCTAAAATGATTGGACTGCTTACCACAGATAAAATTTTGGAAAACCGGGTGGAAATGAAATTGGAAGAAGACCGCATCTATGCCATGGAGGAAGCCTTGGCTAAGGCTTCACGCACCTTGGAAGCCACACGTGACCCGGAGAAAAATTATAATAAAAAAACCATAGCTGAATTGCAGAAACTAACTCCCCATTTCAACTGGGTTCGTTACTTCGAGAAAACAGGATTAAAAAACGTGGACTATGTGAATGTGGGCCAGCCGGAATTTCTGCAAGCCTTTGATAAACTTCTGGCTTCGAAGTCGATTCATGATTGGAAAAGTTATTTGCAATGGAATCTGATCAATACCTATGCAGGAAATTTAAGCAGCGCCTACGAAGCACAAAATTTTGAATTTTACCGTAAGCAACTCGGCGGACAAAAAGAACAAAAACCTCGATGGAAAAGAATTGTGCAGGAAACCAATGGCGCACTTGGCGAACTTATTGGACAGGAGTTTGTGGCCAATTATCTACCCAAGAACACCAAAGAAAAACTCACTGAGATTGCTAAAAATATCATTGAAGTATACAAAGAACACATTCAAAAACTCGACTGGATGAGTGACTCTACCAAGCAAAAGGCACTCTTCAAATTAAGTAAGGTAAATTTAAAAATGGGATACCCCGACCAATGGAAGGATCTGAGTAGCATTGTAATTAATCGAGTTGAGTACTTGGGTAATATGATGAGGGTAAATCAATGGGCCTTTAATGAGATGGTGAGCCGTTATGGAAAACCCATCGACAATAACCGCTGGGATATGACACCCCAAACCTATAATGCCTACTATCAACCTACTTCTAATGAAATTGTAATTCCCGGTTGTAATATTATCGTACCTGGTTTTGCGACTGGCGAGATGCCCGACGACGCAATCCTATATGCCATCATTGGAGGCAGCACCATTGGCCATGAGGTAACACACGGCTTCGACGATAATGGCCGATTGTATGACGAAGTAGGAAATTTAAAAAGCTGGTGGTCGGCCGAGGATGGGAAGAAGTTTGAAGAACGTTCTAAATTACTCTCTCTTCAATATAGCGCTTATACCGTGAAGTCGGATACACAAACGTTGCATGTTCGTGGTGATGCAACACTCGGAGAAAATATTGCCGATTTGGGTGGAGCTGTGATGGGTTTCGAAGCGTTTATGAAAACACAACAAGCCAAAGAAGGAAAAAAGATTAATGGCTTTAGTCCTGAACAGCGTTATTTTCTAGGCTTCGCTTACAGTTGGATGGTACAGCGCACCGATAAGAGCACTGCTATGCAAATTATGGGCGATGTGCATTCGCCAGCGATGTTCCGTATCAATGGTCCGCTCAGTAATATGCCTGAGTTCTATGCGGCCTTTAATATAAAGGAAGGTGATGCGATGTATAAAAAAGATTTTATTAAAATTTGGTAGCCATAAAAACTTCCGGTTTAATAATGAACATCGCCAAGTGGAAAGAGAAGGATAAAATTAATTTCAAGAAGAGATTAAAAGATTTTTGTGTGGGTATCCTGAAGGAAAAGATTGACGAGGCTATGAAATCGATGGAGCGAGCACAAGAGGCCTCCAATGCGGAAGAGAAAAGTTCCATGGGTGATAAGTATGAGATTTCGAAAGTGATGGGGCAAATTGATAGCGATCGCGCGGGGTTACAGCTTTTTGAAGGAAAGAAACAGCTGGCCCTGCTTAAATCGGTAAACGTAGAGGGTATTTATTCAGAAGGAAAAGCCGGTGCTTTTTTGGTTTGCAGTGAAGCCAATTATTTTATCGCCAGCAGCCTTGGCGGTAAAATTATGGATGGAGAGAAGGTTATTATTATTTCAACACAGGCTCCGGTGGCGTTGCAGCTTTTAGGTAAAGAAGAAGGAGATACCTTTATCGTTAATGGAAAGACGCTGGTGATTAAACATATTTTCTAGTTTAATTTGATTGTAAAACAATCCTAAGAGGGTTGAAGAATAATCGCTTTTAATTCAATCTTTTTTGAAATGTTGAACCCTTTCAGGGTTCTGATTGGGGATACCTCATTTACCATAGGTTGACACCTATGGCTATGATTGTTACACTGCTTCGCAGTGATGACAGTGTGATGAGCAAGGGATTACCGTAAAATTAATACAACTTCGCAGTGATGATAGTGTGATGAGCAAGGGTTTAGAGCAGCTCAAATTAACACCTCTTCGCAGTGATGACAGTGTGATGAGCAAGGGTTTACAATACCTTAATTTTGACTACTTTGCCTTCATTATCAATGGTTTACAGCCTATCCAAGGCAGAAATACTCCATTAGATTCGTTGACCCTAATTTTACTTTGTCTATACAGAAAATAAATATTATATTTGACATAGCCTAAGCAAGGAATGATGATAGACAGGAACGATTATTTTAGTGACGATGTACGAAAAGCTGTTGAAAGTTTTGAAAGGATGCTTCAGAATCGTGAACGGGTTTATATGGATGCAGAAACACTAGAAGATATCATAGAGTTTTATATCACCCAAGGGAAACCTCGAAAAGCCCTCAACGCTGCACAGATAGCGTTAGAACAAATTCCATTTAATGTAACCTTTAAACTTAAAAAAGCTCAAGCTCTTAATTTACTTAACGATCCTGACAGCGCATTGGCCTTGATTGAGGAAATTGAATTACTCGAACCTACCAACCCTGAAATTTACATCACCAAGTCGGATGCATTGGAATTAAAAGAGCGCTATGATGAAGCTATTGCCTGCCTCTATAACGCCATGGAGTGTGCCGATGAAAAGAGTGATATCTATATGCATCTGGGGTTCCTCTACGAGGAGAAACAAGACTTTCAGAGCGCCTTGCAGATGTTTACCCGCAGCCTCGAATTCGATCAAAATAACGAACAGGCATTTTTTGAAATAGGATTATGTTATGAGTCATTGGGCAATAATGATGAGAGTACGCACTTTTATGAAAAATTTATCGACCGCCATCCTTATAATGCCAACGCCTGGTATAATCTTGGAATCTCATTCAGCAAAATGCAACGGTATGAAAAAGCAGAGTGGGCTTTCGATTACGCGATCGTGATCGATGAAAATTTAAGCAATGCCTATTTTAATAAAGCGAATGCACAGATGCATTTGAACAAATACGTAGAAGCCATCGATAATTATCTTACTACCATGGAGCTTGATGGCCCGGATGCTTTCTGCCATTGTAATATTGGCGAATGCTATGAGCAACTAGAAGAGTTTAACGAGGCCCGTAACCATTATAAGAAAGCCGTTCAGCTCTTACCTCAACTCGATGAAGCTTGGTTTGGTTTGGGTATCTGCTACGATAACGAAGATAAGATGATTGAAGCCCAGCATTATTATAAGCGGGCCTTAGATATCGATCCAATGAATGCCGAATATTGGTTTGCTTACGCCGATGTTTTATTTGCCCTGGGGTTGATGACCGAATGTGAAAAGGCCTTTGAAGAAGCGACTACTTTAAACCCAAAACTTCATGAAGCCTGGCTCGACTGGAGTGCCGTGAAGTTTGATAATGGGGAACAAGAAGAAGCCATCACCATGCTTCTCGACCAGATTGAGGAGAATTATACGGTTACCCAATATTACTATAGGGCAGCAGGATATCTTTATAAAAATGGAATGCAAAAAGAAGGCATCGCTTTCTTTGAACGAGCAGTACTTCGAAATTTCGATGAACATACCGCCTTCTTTGATTTCTTCCCCGATTTACTTCAGTCAAAGCCCTTTTTAGAGGTGCTGGATGCTCATAATCCTAGGAATAACTAGACATTAATTTCTCACCCCCATTTCTTTCAACAACCCGTCGGCATGGGCATATTTATCTAGCACAAAACAGATATATCGCACATCACAGCCTATACTGCGACTGTAATTTTCATTCCAGGCATAATCGTTGATGGTGGCCGTATAAGCGCGATCGAAATTGATACCGATAAAATTACCATAGGCGTCCATCACCGGACTGCCACTGTTTCCACCGGTAGTATCGAGGTTATAGAGAAAGCCCACACACACATCATCCAACTCTTTATCGGCCCACTCACCATAATCTTTTTCATCGATTATTTTTTTCAATAACGGAGGCATTACATAATCACCCGCTTTCGTTTCTTTTTCAAGAATTCCTCTTAAGGTGGTAAACGGTTTATAGTATACCGCATCTTGTGGGGCATAGCCTTTAATATAACCATAGGTGAGCCGCAGTGTAGAGTTCGCATCGGGGATATACGAAGTAATATTCATGAGCATTTCGGCATTATTATAGCGGGTGGTTAAAGCAGAAACTTTGGCCAGCCAAGGTGTAACAAATTTCTCGTTCTCCCTTAAATCATCTACCAATGCCCGCATAAAAACAAACAATTCTCCATTGGTATTAATGGCTTTCCCTGAATTCTTCGTCAGCGACAACTTCACCTTTTCAAGATCGTTGAAAATCGATTTTTTTATCATCGTTTTTAATTTTATTTCGATCGCGTTCTCAGTCAGACCATTGAAATTATCATCGACCGACTTTAAATGCTGTGAGGGAGGAAAGTTTAATGCCATAAAAATTAGATGCGCCAAGGTAGGAATTTCAATTTCGGGATTATAATTAGCCAAGGCGTTACGAGTGCCTTCAATAAAAGGTTTCACGGTGGTGTCGCCCATACTATACCTCATTTTCAGGGCCTGGTAATTATTACAGGCAGCGGTTAAATAACTGATATTACTGATTTGCTGAAGCCACACATTTTTAGAAGCTCTTTCAAACATCAAGGCATACGTTTCTTCAATATCTTTAAACAAATTTTTGTCGGCCCCTCTCACATCGTCAGTATTCAACATTTCACTCATCAGTTTTTCATCCGCTTTTTTCTTCTCTACCAGATGGGTGCGTGCTAAGCCTTGCAGTTTCCCACGAAAATTTTTCGAGGTATTGGCCAGACCTTTAATTTTTGAAGCATAGTATAATTGTTTGTTATCACTGCTTTTACTCAATTCCAACATCTTTGTAATTTGCCATTCATACAAATCGGCGATGAAAGGCATCTGATATTTCTGTTGATATTCTACAAATTGGGAGGGCACATGCCTGTAGGTACGACCCGGGAAACCGAGAATAAAAACGAAATCATTTTCTTTCACTCCTTTCGGATTTACCTTTAAAAATTTCTTCGGGATAAAGGGGATATTGGAGGTATTATAAGTAGCACTGGTGCCATCGGGAGCCACATAAGCGCGAAGGATACAGAAATCACCATTATGACGGGGCCATACCCAGTTGTCGCTTTCCCCACCAAATTCGCCAATGGCTAAAGGAGGATTATAAACGATGCGAATATCCTTCAACGTTTTATACCGAAACAAGGTATAGGTTCTACCGGTAAACATTTCACTTACTTCATAATCGAGAGCCGTGTTTTTGAGTTGCTCCTTTTTTATAATTTTTTGGGTGTTGCTGCGTATCAAAGCCGAACGATCGATATCATTGGCTGTTTGGTTCACCCCGTTAAGTACCTGCGCGGAAACATCGACGTATGAATCGATGATTTTGCTGGTGAGTCCTGTTTTGATTTCCTGGTCTTTTTTCTGCGCATAAAACCCATCGCGCAAATAATTATGTTCGGCAGAGCTGGCACCACTTACGCTACTGAAACCGCAATGGTGGTTGGTGATGATCAGTCCTTCGGGGCTGATGAAAGAACCGGTGCATCCCCCTACGCGCACCACCGCATCGACCAAGCTTGTTCCATTGGGATTATAGAGTTCATTCACAGAAATTTTCAATCCGGCTTTTGCCAAATCTATTTTTGAAATTTCCGTTAAGGGGAACATCCCTTCATCGGTGGTGTTGGATGAGAACAAAATAAAGGCAACGAAAACAACGATCAACTTTTTCATACGTGCGAAAATAAAGCATCCGCGGTAAAAACGAAGAGGATTAAAACGCAAATATTTCTGACCCATGGAAAGTGACACCTTCCGATCTATTGGTAAGAAGGAAAATTACAACTTCTCCATTCGATGATATTCATTTGCTGAGTGAGAAATTAAAGTCACTACCCAATAAAATTGATTCATTATTGCATTTATTTCTTTAAACTTGAACTATGGATCTAATAAAAAAAGAGCTTATCATACAACGTTATGCCAACGTTGCTGAATTAGCGGAGGCCGACCAGCGGTTATTAGAGGAAGCGAAGCAAGCTTTGCTAACTGCTTATGCACCATATTCAAAATTTTATGTAGGATGTGCTTTGTTGATGGAGAATGGTAAAATTATCCGGGGCAGCAATCAGGAGAATATTGCCTTCCCGAGCGGCCTTTGTGCCGAGCGTGTGGCCATCTTCCATGCCGGCTCAGAGTACCCCGATATGCCTATTTTGGCTATGGCAATCACGGTAAAGGCCACCAATTTCATTGTGGCCTCGCCTGCGATGAGTTGTGGAGCCTGTTTACAGAGTATCAGCGAATACGAGACAAGGCAGCAGCAGCAAATACGAACTATTTTACAAGGAGAGACCGGCGATATTTATATTGCCGAGCAAGGCACCTTGGCGTTCCTACCTTTTCAGTTTAAGATGGAGGTGTTAAAACGGTAATCCAGTAAATTAGGAGGTCTGAATCACGGATTAACGGATTTACAGATTCCGGGGAGAGTAAATTCCTTAAAAGTTAAATTGGCAGCGAATTCGGGAATCACTATTTTGGTACTCATCATCCTTTATTAATTTATTACTTTTGCAACCCCGATTAAATTTTATATTTAATTGTCAATTTTTAATTGGCACCCGGCTCTGTAGTTTAATGGATAAAATGGCGCCCTCCGAAGGCGCAGATTCGAGTTCGATTCCCGATGGAGCCACAATTAAACTTCTTAACTCACTGATAGCAAGCTTTTTAGGTGAGTTAAGAAGCAAAGTAAATACAAATGCGGATACACTTTTTCACATCACAACTTAAATGCTTAAATCATCATAAGATAAAATTAGGTACTTGTCAGTTTTTTAAAAAATTTATGTACTATTGTACTAAGAAACAATATTGATGAAAAGTCCTCTTTTGTTTGAAGACCTGCATCTTGTTTTTAAAAATCATAATACAGAAACTGCTATCGTAATTGATAACAGGAAGAAGCTTAATAACTTAACACCGTCAGCTCTTGGCTGGCTTACTCGACTCGGTTTTCTGTATATTTAAGTTAGGTGCAAGCATTTTGTGACCTTGGAACACCAAGTTCACGAATTTTTTAAACTATTAAATTATGGAAGAAATTAAAAAAGGCGAAGAAGAAAAAAACAAACCGCCTGAACAAATAAATCAGTCCGTGGTAGAAAATATTGCATCCACAGTTATAGAAAGAGAAAATCAAAGCCAAGAACAAAATAATATGGAAGTTCATCATCATCCCGACTTGCATCATAAAAGAAAAAAATTTAGAGAATATTTCATAGAATTCATTATGATATTTCTTGCTGTTACACTTGGTTTCTTTGCAGAAAGTTATCGAGAAAGCAGAGTCGATCGTTCAAAAGAATTTGAATATGTAAAATCCATGATGGAAGATGCCCTAAGGGATAGTGCAAATTTCCAACAAGCAATTAATTTGAATCAAAATCGTATTAACAAGCTTGATACGCTTAGAAAATTGTGTTTTAATTATAATATAGATGGAAGCAACGATGCTAGCATCTACCGTTTGTTTAGAGCGTGTCTTCGCCACCCTGATTTAGCAAGTCCGACAGAAAGGACAATGACACAGCTGAAAAATGCAGGAGGAATGCGCTTGATACTAAAAAATGAAGTGTCCGACAGTATTATACAATACGATGACTTCTCTAAAAAATTAAATGACCAGAAAGTAGCTTACGAACAATTTTTAAGCAATTTGATAAACCAATCTTTTACCTTAGTAAATTATGAATATTATGATTTAGATTCAGTAAAAACGAATCCAGCACATGTTTCCGATTCTGATGAGTTACCAAAACTGATAAATCCTGATAAAGGAAAATTAATCGAGTTTGCTAACAAGGCTACCTTTTATAGAGCTGTTGTAATATATTATATGATAAAATTAGCCGAAGGAAAACAACATGCTACAGACCTGATTAAGACTTTAAGAAAAGAATATGAACTTGAATAATTTTTATCAAAATAGGTATTTCTTAAAACGAATTATCAGTTAAAAAAGAAAGTCCACAGCTAACATCACCTTGCCACCATGCTTACGTTTTCATACATTAGTCTGTGATTTAGAAATAAGCATTGTTTTACCTGCCTATCTTAAGTTCCAAATGGAACAGCGGCAAGCCGCGTACCTTTGGCAGCAAGTTTTAAATTGCACAAAAACTAGAGAAATAATTTTATTTTGATAATGAAATTTGTCATTTAAAAATCCAAAAAAATGAAAAAACCTACATCAATCAGTATTGTCCGCTGGACGGCTAGCATAATTGGAATATTAATAGTTGCCTTTACGCTAATCTTTTTTATAGGTTCCCTGTTAGAGGGGCGAAACAAGCCTGGTCCCGGTCTCGACACTTATACAATAATACCATTTGTGGTTTGGGGTATCGGTCTCGCCGCACTATTATTCGTCTTATGGAAACCAGGAATAGGTGGACTTATCTCATTGCTTAGTTTTATTGTTTTTAATATCCTTGCTGCCGTTAATCCTAATGCTGACTCCCGTTACAGCGTCGTGCTTTTGATATTCTTGCTCCCCTCCATTTTGTTTTTATTATTTTGTTGGATGAAAAAGTCATCCGTGAACACTTTTAAATAATAACTCCCAATGAAACAAAAACCTTTAACTAAATACTCTGTGCTTGTTTTGCTAATGATTTTATCCTCATTAACTTCTTGTACCTCATTGATAAGTCCGAAACCAATACCTGAAAATAAAAAAGATTTTATTGGCCAGTGGGTTTCACAAACAGGTTTTAAAATGGATATCAAACCTTCAGGAACCGCTGACCTGACTCAAAATAATAATTCTTCTAATCCTGATGATATCAAATTAAATATTGGAGTCACACCAGAATATGCTAAAGACATGCTTGTCGAATTCAGAGGCGATAGTACGCTTATCATCAGTCGGCCAACTGTTCGCGCAAGAGAGTACCACATAGATAAAAACCCCTATCAGGATGAAGAAACATTCAAAATGAATCTCAATGGAGTTGTGCTCAGCAGACAGAAATAAATGAAAATAAAAGTTCCTGTCATTTCAAACAATAAAGAAAGTCAGATATTTTTCTTTGCGTTTCCGAATCGTGTCGGAATTTTAATGCTACGATGCGTTATTGAGAATCGTTTCCAAGGCCTCAAGATGGGCATCGGTAAAATCGAGATGGGTTACAAAACGTACTAAATGTTTTCCAAAACCTATGCACAACAACCCTTTCTCCGATAAGCGTGAGGCAAAATCAGAAGCAAGCATCTCATGCGCCAACTCGAAAATTACAATATTAGTCTCGATGGGGTAAACACTCTTTACATACTCTTTTTGCGAAAGTATTTCTCCTATCATTTTTGCCCGTCGATGGTCTTCCTTCAGCCTGTCGATATGATGATCCAAGGCATAAATACCACAGGCTGCCAAGTACCCGGCTTGTCGCCAGCCTCCACCCATCACCTTGCGAAACCGCTTTGCTTGGGTGATGAGTGCCTCAGAACCCAGCAGTAACGAACCTACAGGGCAGCCTAAACCCTTCGACAAACAAATTGATATAGAGTCAAAAATGTTTCCATAGGCCATTGGCGATTCATTGGTTTCCACCAATGCATTAAAAATACGTGCACCATCGAGGTGAAGTTTCAAATGATGCTGCTCACATACTTTCTTTATTTTTACGATCTCCTCAAAATCATAGATGCTTCCGCCTCCTTTATTCATCGTGTTCTCCAGCGATACCATGCGGGTAACAGGTAAGTGTATATCCTGTTTGTTATTGATGGCCTCTTCCACTTGCGCTGCGGTAATTCTTCCTCTGTTACCTTCGAGTGTTCGCACCGAGGAAAAAGCGTTCAATGCAATGCCGCCACCCTCATACAAATACACATGCGACAGCTTATCACAAACCACCTCGCTCCCTGGTGAACAATGCGCTCGTATGGCAAGTTGATTCGTCATCGTCCCAGACACACAAAACAAGGCCGACTCTGTTCCAAACATAGAAGCTGCTTTGCGCTCCAATTGAAGCACGCTTGGATCATCATTGAAGACATTATCCCCTACCTCCGCCTGCATCATAGCTTCGAGCATGCCTGGAGTTGGCTTGGTAATGGTGTCGCTTCTAAGATCGATTAACATGATAAATAATGATGCTTTTAAAATTGAAAAAGCAAAGCAATGATACCCATTTTTTTAGAGGTTGTGCCTATCGTAATTCCCAATTAGAATTAATACGGTATTTTTGCATTCTTTATAGAGGGAATAATACTTGGCTCCTTTCTATTCTCAATTATATCATGGACTATACTACCACCCTCTCTCATTTTAATATCGAGGCCCTTAACGAAATGCAGATGGCTTCTGTTGAAGCCATACCGAAACCTAACGATGTCATCTTAATTTCTCCAACAGGCACAGGCAAGACCTTGGCTTTTCTGCTTCCTTTATTACAATTATTGAAACCCGGAAAAGCGACTGTGCAGGTGCTCATTGTGGTGCCTACCCGTGAACTGGCACAACAAATTGAACAGGTGTTTAAGAAAATGAGTACCGGCTTTAAAGTAAACTGTTGCTATGGAGGTCATGCCGTGAAAATTGAGAAAAACAATCTAATGCATCCACCCGCAGTGCTTATAGGCACCCCTGGCCGAATCGCTTATCATATCGGCAACGAAAATATTAGCCTGAAAGAAGTGCATACTCTGATTCTTGATGAGTTTGATAAATCCTTAGAAGCGGGTTTCGATGAGGAGATGTCGTATATCATCGGCGAACTCGCAGGACTTCAAAAAAGAATTCTCACTTCGGCCACCGACTTAAATGAAATTCCTGCCTTTGTTGGATTACGCAAACCTGTCGAGCTTAATTTTTCTCGTCCCAAAAATGTTGTGGCCCCTTCCTTAAAACTGAAATTGGTGCGGGCTGTGGGCATGGAAAAACTCGATGCCTTGCTCCTTCTCATCGGCAGGCTTAGCCATGAATCTAAAATAATTTTTTGTAACCACCGAGATGCCGTAGATCGTATTAGTGAACAACTGCATGAATTAGGAGTGGAACATGGCTTTTATCATGGTGGCCTAGAACAAATAGATCGGGAAAAAACACTCATAAAATTAAGAAATGGAAGTACAAAATTATTAGTCACCACCGATTTGGCAGCCCGTGGGTTGGATATCCCCGAGATAGAGGCCATCATCCATTATCAGTTGCCTGTAACGGAAGATATTATGATTCACCGCAATGGAAGAACAGCTCGTATGAATGCCAATGGTACCGCCTATTTCCTACTGGAAGAGAAAGACCATCTGCCTCCATTTTTGAAGGTAACACCCGAGACTTTCCCGCTGCCCGGCAAATTCACCAAACCGAAACCTTGTGAATGGAAAACACTGTATATCGCCGCAGGCAAAAAAGATAAAATTAATAAAATGGATGTCGTGGGAATGCTACTACAGAAAGGGAAACTTTTAAAAGAGGAATTAGGGAAGATTGAAGTGCTCGACCACTCGGCTTATGCCGCTATTAAAAGTTATAAGATAGAAGCAACCATCGCATTGATACGTCATGAGAAAATAAAAAACAGAAAAATCAAGATGGAAATCGCTTCGTAATGAATTTCCTTGGTTTACGGTTGTGTTAATGTAGCTTTTTAGGATACTACATCTATCCATTTACTCCATCCTCCATATAACTTTCCCTTCGCGGTTTACATAACCAAACACGTCCTTCTCATAATAACAAGCTATAACGCCTTTAAAGAATTCCATGGGTTTGTACGGGTCATAATTTCCATAGATGGTAAGTGGTATGATTACTTTCCCGGAATGATCCACAAAACCCCATTTCTCTTCGAGGTATGGCCCTTTCGACACAGCAGCCAGTCCGTTATGAAACGCCTCTGCCCCATTATATTTCGGCTTGATCACCCAATTGCCTTTGATATCTATATAGCCATACAAACTATCCTTTTTTGCAGGCGCCAATCCTTCTGAATATTTCCCAATGAAATCAAATTTGAAGCCTAAAACCATGGCTCCAGTTTTATCCATAAGCCCATATTTCTCATCTTTAGAAATCGCGATTAAACCGTTACTAAAATCTTTATCAGAAAAATCATATTCACCATTAATTTTAAAGAGTGCTCCCAACTCCATATTAGGCTGAATCACCCATTCTCCCTTAGTGTTAAGGTACCCGTATTTGCCTCCCTCTTTGGAAGCCATGCATACTCCATCGCTGAAATCGCTCAATTTTTCATACTGCGGGTAAATTACCGTATCACCCTTGGGGTTTATAAAGCCATAGGTGGAAAACAGGCCACGCTCTAACTTAATTTTTGCTAGCCCATTATGGAATACGAGTGGCCCAGCAAATTTAGGCTCAATAACCATCTCACCTTGGGTGTTTATCACTCCCCAATCTTCCTCCTGCATCACACTGGCATAGCCATCAAAAAAACTGTAGGCAGCAGGATACTTTGCTTCAATAACCACTTTACCTGTTTCGTTGATATACCCAATAGCATCACCTATTTGAACATAGGTAAGGCCTTCGTTAAAAAACCCGGCCAACTTATATGCCGGCGCTATCACTTCCTTGCCAGTGGTGTCGATATAACCCCAGAGTCCGTCTTTCTTAAACGGATAAATTTGTGCATTGAGCAACTGACAAAAAAAGATAAAACAAAGGAAGAGGTAACTATTTTTCATGTGTGTAGTTTGTTTGATGATTTGTAAAATTAATGATATTCCCAGGGGCTACACATACCCTAAGTCAGGTATATTCCTTGTAAACTTTAAAACTAAATTGCATCATCAACTTTAGTTTGAAATGAAAAATTTATTCCCGTTCTTCCTCCTCCTTGCCTACGCTGCTTCTGCGCAACAGCCGGAAACATTGATACAGCTAGGCCATAGTGATAGGGTGCGCTGTGTAAGTGTTACCCCTGACGCAAAATTTGCCGTCACCGGAAGTGGAGACAACACCATTAAACTCTGGAATGTTTCGAACGGACAATTGATACGCACTTTTAATGGACATCATGGTCTGGTGTATGCAGTGCAAATTAGTAATGATGGAAAATCGGTTTATAGTTGCAGCTGGGATGATAAACGTACCCTAAAATGGGATGCACTCACCGGAAAAATATTGAAACAATACATCAACTATGCTTCTCCTGTAAGCGTGATCGCCTTAAGTCACGACACTAAATTACTCGCTTGTGCTGCTCCTGATGGCGTACTTATATTAAACACCTCCGATTTCACTCTGCGCCGAAAAATTAGTATTGCGAAACCTACGCTTATAAAATTTTCACCCGAGGATACGCGTCTTTATATCGCTACGGATGAATATAAGAAAGAGACGATTTTATGTTATTCGATAAGCAACGGTATGCTGTTAAATTCCTTGCCTAGCCTATACGGTGCCGAATCGTTCGATCTTAGTAACGATAAAATAGTGGTTTCTAATTATAAAGAAATCATATGTCTGAATCTCAACACCAAACAAAAGATTTATTCCATTGCAAAAGATTCGTTTAAAATAACCACAGTCTGTATGAACAAGATAGGCCATATGATAGCCTATGGCTTAGAAGATGGGACGATTCTTACTGCGATGTTGGACGGCACTCTATTGAAAGATGTGAACGGCACCATCGTAAAATTCGAGAAGAAACATACCGGCATTCTAAACCAATTACAATTTAGTGATGATGATAAGTTTTTAATAACGGCCAGCAATGACTGGAGTTCAAAAGTTTTTAGTGTGAATACCGGAAAAGTGGTGCGTAACCTCACCTCTCGAAGTGAATACATTCAGAGTCTTTGCTTAAGTGGTTCAGGCAATTTTTTATCTTTTGCCTCAGGGCATCTCGAAACCGGAAACCACATTGGAGTATGGGATTTACAACGAGGGAAACTTTTCCCTTTCTATCCTAAAGAAGAGGTCAATTCGTTTTTCAGCCAAGTGGCCTTTAGCCCTCGTAACAAAACGATAGCAGCAGCCAACATCAATGGAAATTTATCTTGGTACAGCTTCCCATATAACGGTAACATAGGTAAGATGACAATCGGGGATGCTCCTGTGACTTGTGTTGCCATTACGCCGAACGGGAAAAACTATCTTGCTGGCACCAAGGAGGGTAAACTAATTTTCTGGAGACCCGACAGAAACAAATCGGAAACCATTGAAGCTGACAAAAGTGGTATTGCCTCCTTAGGTATTAGTCCTGATGCGAGAGCAATAGCCTTGGGTACACTCGACGGAAAGCTCTTACTCTATGACTATGAGAGTAAAACAATACTTCGAAAAATAGAATCGCATTCGGCAAACACCGGCTACTATGACACTTCCAATGTCATGGCTTATGGTTCGGTTACAAGTATGAGTATGGATGGCCATTTTGCCCAAAGGTATGCCTCCATTATGTCGGTTGCTTTTAGCGCCGACAGTAAGCTGATAGCTGCCTGTGGCGGAAACTGGATTAAAATTTATGATGCCGGTACAGGCCAGATGATGACGCATATAAAAGTGTATGGTGCCGGTTTCTGCACTCTTAATTTTAGTGCCGATGGGAAATATTTATGCAGTGGGGGTGCCGACTTTAAAGTACGTATCTATGAAACAAGCAACGGAGCATTACTGAAAACTTTTGTGGGTCATCAAAATGAGGTGCGGTCGGTATTGTTTAGTGCCAATCAAAAATATTTAATCAGTGGTAGTTTAGATACCCAAATAAAAATTTGGGATATCGTGGGCGAGAAAGAGTTACTTAGCTATGTGGTGATGCAAGGAGGCGAAGATTATGTAATTACAAATCCACAAGGTTATTACTATGCCACCAAAGGAGCGGCCAAGGTATTGTCGTTCCGAATAGGCAATGAAATATACCCCTTCGAGCAGTTCGATCTAAAATATAACCGCCCCGATATTATCCTCAACGATATCTCGAAACTGGCCTTTGCCAATGAGAAGAATAACCAAAATGTGCCTCTTATTAAATCTTATTATGTAGCCTATCAAAAACGACTTAAACGGGCGGGGTTCGAAGAGAGTGAGCTGGGAAGCACGTTTCATGTGCCCACCATTACCTTAAATGGCAGTGATTTGCCACTGAGTACCAAACATCCTTGGATTACTTTCAAAATAAAAGCAGAGGACAATTTATATCAACTAAAGAGTGTAAATATTTGGGTGAATGATGTTCCGGTATATGGTGTAAAAGGCATGCTCATCAGGGGTAAAAGCTATGATGGGCTTTCCACCATTGAACTAGGGTCCGAAAAAAACAAAATCACCGTTTCATGCATGAATGAAAAAGGGGTGGAAAGTTATAAAGAGAGCTTTGAGATTGTATTTGAAGGTGGCGTAATAAATTATAAAACCTACTTTATCGGTGTTGGAATAAGCCACTATAAGAACACCGATTTCAATTTAAAATATGCAGCAAAGGATGTCACAGATTTGTCGAAAATGCTAGAACCCAAAAATGTTACTGTGGTGTTACTCACCGATGAAAATGCGACCAAAGAAAATATTCTAAAAGTAAAGGAGCTATTAATGAAAACTTCAGTGAATGATAAAGTGATTCTTTCCTTAAGCGGGCATGGTTTATTAAGTAAGGATTTAGATTTTTACTATGCCACTTATGATGTCGATTTTGTCCATCCAGAAACCAACGGGTTATTATACGACGACTTAGAAAGTATTCTTGATGGTATTCCTGCACGTAATAAGTTATTATTGGTGGATGCTTGTCATAGTGGCGAGGTCGACAAGTCAGAAAATATACAGGTGGCTGATGGCCCTCCAAAGCCGGGTGTTTCAGGCATTTCGGCCAAGGGGTCGGCACTCATTTTAGATAGTGCCAGTATAGGTTTGGACAATAGTTTTGAATTGATGCAGGATTTATTCAGCGATATCAGCAATGGTAACGGTGCCATCGTTATTAGTGCTGCCGGTGGTAAAGAATATGCCTTGGAAAGTGATCAATGGAATAATGGCGTATTTACCTATTGTGTACTCAATGCCCTGAAAAATGGCGCCGCCGATACCAACCAGGATAAAAAAACGACCGTCGTAGAATTAAAAAATTATGTGAGTTCACAAGTCCAGTCGCTTACCGGAGGAAAGCAAAAACCGACCTCTCGAAAAGAAAACCTGGAGAATAACTGGGAGGTATGGGACGAGAACTAACCTAGGAAGTACAGGACAAGAATCTGCTTCAAATTTGTTTGGAGCCTATTCCAATATTTATTTTAAACACGGCAATGCCCGGTTTATGCAATTATTTCTTACGGGCATACTTTAAAATCAAAATGTTTTGAGGATTCGGGGTTACCTCTGTTATATTATTTTGTAACAAGCGAAAGGTCTTATCATAAAAAAGCGTTACCACAGGGGCGTTAGCGATTATGATGTTTTCCATCTCTGCATAATAATGATATTGAATACTGTCGTTCGTTTCTTGCACCGCCTTCTCATACAAAGCATCGTACGCTGCATTTTTAAAGTGAGTATAATTAGGCCCGTCGGGACAAAAGTTTTTACTGTAAAACACCCCGAGATAATTTTCGGGGTCGGGGTAGTCGGCAATCCAGGAAGCCCTAAAAAACAAGGCACGACCTTTATTGATAAGCCCTCGGTTGAAACTGTTTTGATTGACTTCAATTTTTAATGAGATTCCGATTTTCGCCAATTGGTTTTGTATCAATACAGCCATATCCAGATATTGTTGGATGGTGTAAAGGGGCAACTCCATTTGCTTTTTTTCAAGTCCTGCCAGTCGCATATAATAGTTGGCAGAATCTAAATTAAACGTATATCCTCTAATCTCTTTTTCGTCGAGTAGCGGAAACCCGATGGGTGTGAACCCTCTATTGGCGGGCATTCCAATATTATTGCGCAAATAACTCACCAACTCATTACGATTGATGGCAAAGTTTATGGCTTTTCTGAAATTCACCTGTCCAGTAGCATTTTCTTTTACAAAGGCCGAAGTATCATCTACTAAAAACCCCATATACTCCGTGTTTAGATAAGGAAGGCTTTGCAAAATAAATTTATCCTGGTATTTCGCTTTCAGCGTTCCATCTTTATGTAATATTTCATCCTTGAAATTACTTTCTAAACCGTTAAAGAAATCTAGCTCCCCTTTCGTAAAAGCGAGGAAGGCTGCGAGCTTATTATCGATAAAAGAGATAGAAATGGCCTCTAAATAGGGCAGTTTCACTCCGGCACTATCCGTTTCAAAATAGTTTTTGTTTTTATGTAAGATCAGTTTCACCCCTTCATCCCATAAAAAAAACTCGAATGGGCCCGTGCCCACGGGATGACTTCTAAAATCTTTACCCCAATATAAAACACTTTCGTGAGGAACAACACAGCAATAGCTTTGTGTAAGCAATCTTAAAAAAGGGCTGTATGGTTGTTTTAGTTTTATGATAAAGGTAGTATCGTTTGCGGCTTCAAAACCACCCTCTGCATTTGCCCTATCCACCATTCCTAAAGCCCAGGCTCCAGGGGAAGCGAGCTTTTTATCTAACAAACGCTCGAAACTATATTTAAAATCAGAGGCGATAACAGTTCGTCCTTTACAGTAGGCATCTTGATGAAAATGCACGTCGTTGCGTAAATGAAAAGTATAGCGCGTTTTGGTTTCATCCACTTCCCAGCTTTTTGCAATGCACGGCATTATTCGCATTTGGCCATCCATCTGCACCAAACCATTGAACAGTTGATTGATGAGCCAGGTATTGGGTTGTGTTCTGGCAAAAGCCGGATCGAGTGAGGTAAGTTGACCGTCTTCGTTATAACGAAATACATTCTTGTCGTTATGTAAATTATTATTGCATGAGAAACAGTAAAAAGTAAGCAACAGCGCCAACATCAAAGGGCGTGTTTTACCCAAGGCTATTCTCGAAGAAAATGTGCCGAAATACCGATTTGATTGCTTAAAATTCACGTAGGATAAAAATCAAAAATATTATAAAATAAGCGATTAACATTTTTTTACTTTTAAACATCCTATTTTTGAAGCTGTGATGAAAAATTTATTGCTGTTCTTTTTCCTGCTCATCGCAGGGGTGCTCACAGCACAGGATAATATAGAGGTTACCGTTGGCGACAGTGTGGAACTCTTAAAACCAGCTTATACCACCAACTATAAAAATATCGATTACTTAGTTAAAACCCGATGGATCGACACCAGCACCGCCTGGCAATGGGAAACGGGTGTGGATTTTTACGAATACTTTTTTAGTAAAGGCGATTTCGATGGAAAACGTTGCCCCACCACGCACCAAGGTGCAAAAGCACGCATCAGTGCCATACAGCATTATCCCGACTCCACCGGTAAGACTACAGGCCGTACTGTATTTTTTTGTACTCCCAACTGGAACAAAAGAGCCCTGTTTTGGGTAGAAGCAGAAGCCGCTTTGGAAGATGGGGAAGTGAGGGTGATCCATCGAAGGCGAAAGTAATGGCTCGCTCAATGAATGAAAATTAGCACTATCGAAAGCTTTTAGTAGCCATATTTTTCTTTCCAGAGGTTTCTTAGATTATCGCTCACCGCTTGCTCACGCACATTCTTTCCGGGCTGATAAAGTGTAGTGCCTGCAAGGGTTTCGGGGAGATATTCCAAATCGGCGAAATTATCTTCATACGCATGGGCATACTTATATTCCTTCCCATAATTCAGGTCTTTCATCAATTTTGTAGGGGCATTACGAAGGTGCAATGGCACCGGGGCATCGCCAGTTTCTCTCACTAAACTCAAAGCCTTTTCGATGGCCATATAAGCACTGTTACTCTTGGCTGAGGTAGCAAGATAGATGGCGCCGTGCGATAAAATAATTCGGGCCTCAGGCATGCCAATGGCGTGAACAGAAGTATATACATTGTTTGCCATGACCAGCGCTGTGGGATTGGCCATGCCTATATCCTCGCTAGCCAAAATGAGCATACGGCGTGCAATAAAAAGAGGATCCTCTCCGCCTTCCAACATTCGAGCTAAATAATACACCGCCGCATTGGGGTCGCTGCCCCGCATCGATTTTATAAAGGCAGAGATGATATCATAATGCTGTTCACCACTTTTATCGTACAAAGCCATTTTTTGCTGCACAATATTTTCCACCAACTCATTGGTAATATTTTTATCCTCTCTGTGTTCAATACCACTCACCACAATTTCCAATACATTGAGCAGTTTACGCGCATCGCCGCCACTTAATTTCAATAACGCCTCACTCTCTTTGATGGTCACCTGCTGCGACTGAAGCCATGTATCGCGCTCCAGTGCTTGTTTTAATAACAGTTCAAGATCTTCTCGCTGTAGATGTTGCAATACATATACCTGACATCTGGAGAGTAATGCCGCATTCACTTCGAAGGAAGGGTTCTCTGTAGTGGCTCCAATTAATGTCACTGTTCCTTTTTCAACCACTCCCAATAAAGCATCTTGTTGCGATTTATTAAAACGATGTATTTCATCAATAAATAAAATAGGCCGAACCTTGGAAGCAAATAAATCATGTGCATTTGTTTTTTCAATCACTTCACGAATCTCTTTGACGCCGGAGTTAATGGCACTTAATCCAAAGAATGGTCGCTTCAAGGTACGGGCAATGATATTGGCAAGAGTAGTTTTGCCTACCCCGGGCGGCCCCCAGAAAATCATACTCATGATATTGCCGCTTTCAATGGCATTGCGCAGCACCGCTCCTGGTCCAATTAAATGCTGTTGCCCTACCACTTCATTTAAATGATTGGGGCGCATACGCTCGGCAAGAGGAATGGGTTGCATGGAAGCAAAGATAAATGAAGTGGGAGAGTTGTGCGCACATAAATTTAACCTCGACCAGTAGCTCAAAGCCATGGCGAGTTATTGAGTATTTGAGGCACTGAATCCAACATCTCACTTTTTTTGGTTTCAAATTTTTTTTATAAAGGCCGCTTCCTTGCAGCTAAACACAAAAGCCAATTAGGGATATTACTGTATTCAGCTCCATCGGAGCGACCTGTTTGTCGCAAATTGTATTACATTTGCCTCAATAAATAATCTTATGGCAAACACCTATTCACAAATCTACATTCAGCTGATCTTCGCTGTGCATGGAAGACAAAGCCTCATTTCTAAATTTCACAGAGAAGAACTTCAACAGTTTATTACTGGTATTGTTCAAAAAAGAGAACAAAAAATGTTGTCCGTTTTTTGTATGCCCGACCATACCCACCTGCTGATCGGTTTGAACCCTAAAACCGCTGTTTCTGACCTCGTCAGGGACATTAAAGCGGGCTCTTCAAAATATATTAATGATCGCCATTGGTTAAATCAAAAGTTTAGCTGGCAGGCAGGTTTCGGAGCATTTTCGTATTCAAAAAGCCAAATCGATCGGGTGGTAAAATATATTTTGAACCAAGAGC
>CAIUDH010000090.1 GCA_903897855.1 uncultured Bacteroidota bacterium
CAATCCAAGCCAGTAAAAGCCAAGAATATATTGGCTATTGAGCCCACATAAGCTCCAGCGAGTGAAAAAGCCATCGATCACGCTAAAAAATACAGCGGGAATAATTAATGCTGGAATCAATGCAAAATAATTCTTGAACAATGGTAGCTTCAACGCAAACACCAACGCCATTGCAAGCATGACCATAAAAATATTTATCCAGAGATAGAGCTGCATCGTATAGCAAAAAAAATATCCGATATGTAGGTCACACCGGATATTATATTCATTTTATAAAAAATTTATCTTTTAAACCCGCCGCCGCCACCTCTGTTGCCACCAGCACCACCACCAGCTCCACCACGTCGGTCGCCTCCGCCTCCAGCTCCGCCTCTACGGTCACCACCACCACCGGCTCCACCTCTGCGATCAGGACGATCTCTACGATCGTCGTTTCTTTCTCTTCCACGGAATCCACCTGAAGCATTTCCACCCTCGTTGCGGGCTTCCATTCCTACATTCGGTGATAAATCACGTTTTCCGTAAATCTCACCACGGCAAAGCCACACTTTCACACCCAATTTACCATAAACCGTTAAGGCTTCGCTTAATGCATAATCAACATCAGCACGAAGGGTATGTAAAGGGGTTCTTCCTTCTTTATATTGTTCTGAACGTGCCATTTCAGCACCACCAATACGGCCTGAAACACGAATTTTCACACCTTCTGCACCCGCACGCATCGTAGCAGCAATCGCTGACTTCACGGCACGACGGAAGGAGATACGTGCTTCCAATTGAGAAGCTACGTTATCGGCTACCAACTTCGCATCCAAATCAGGTTTTTTTACTTCGTAAATATTGATCTGAACTTCTTTCTTGGTAAGTTGCTTTAATTCTTCTTTAATTTTATCTACTTCCTGACCGCCTTTACCAATCACAATTCCTGGACGTGCCGTGTGAATTGTAATCGTGATGCGCTTCAAAGTGCGCTCAATTACCGAACGAGCGATACCTCCTTTCGGAACACGCACTAACAGATACTTGCGTATTTTTTCGTCTTCAATAATTTTGTCGGCGTAATTATTACCACCGTACCAGTTGCTGTCCCATCCGCGGATGATACCTAAGCGTAAACCAATTGGATTAACTTTTTGACCCATGTTGTATTATTTTGTATCGACTACTATTGTTATATGATTTGTACGTTTGCGTATTCTGTAACCTCTTCCTTGTGGAGCAGGCAACATGCGCTTTTCCATGGCGGCTGCATCAACGAATACCGTTTTAACGACCAAAGTATCAATTTGATTACGGTCGGCAGGATTTTTTACTTCCCAATTTGCAATAGCCGATTTTAACAGCTTATACATATAAGGGGCATAACCTTTCTTAGGGCTAAATTTCAGAAGATTAAGGGCAGTTTCTACTTTAATGCCTCTAATATTATCGGCCACCAGGCGCATTTTTCGAGCGCTATTGGGGCAATTATTTAAACGTGCTACGGCTTCCATGATGTTATTTTTTTATGGAGTTTAATTTTTAATTACCTTTTTTATCAGGATGACCTTTAAATGTACGTGTTGGAGCGAATTCACCCAACTTATGTCCTACCATATTCTCAGTTACATAAACAGGAATAAATTTGTTCCCGTTATGAACAGCGAAAGTTTGCCCTACGAAATCAGGGATAATTAAACTACGACGACTCCATGTTTTAATGGCAGTCTTCTTTTTAGTTTCAAGGTTCTTTACCACTTTCTCCATCAGGTGGTAATCAATGAAAGGTCCTTTTTTTAGTGATCTTGGCATATTTGTTTGATTTGTTTATTTGATGTTTTTACAACATCCATTTTAACCTGTGCCCGCTGATCATTACCAACGGAAATTCAACTATTTTTTTCTACGTTCTACAATTACTCTGTTTGATGCTTTTTTAGGATAGCGTGTTTTCAATCCTTTTGATTTTAATCCTTTACGTGAGCGTGGGTGACCTCCTGATGCTCTTCCTTCTCCTCCTCCCATAGGGTGATCCACTGGATTCATTGCAACTCCTCGCACTCTTGGACGACGGCCTTTCCAGCGTGTAACACCGGCTTTTCCTTTACGTTCCAATTGATGGTCACCATTACTTACAGTGCCAATCGTAGCCATACAAGTAACCAATATATTACGGGTTTCACCTGAAGGCAATTTTATGGTCGCATATTTACCATCGCGAGCTGCTAACTGTGCGTTGGCTCCTGCACTACGTACAATTTTTGCACCTTGTCCAGGATTCAACTCTATATTATGAATAATAGATCCTAATGGAATTTCGCTAAGTAACATGGCATTCCCTATTTCTGGAGAAATCCCTGTTCCGCTCATCACTTTCTGATCCACTTTTAACCCTTGTGGGGCAATGATATAACGTTTTTCGCCATCGGCATATATAACCAAGGCAATAAATCCTGTACGGTTTGGATCATACTCTACCGACTTAACAGTAGCAGGAATTCCATGTTTATCGCGTTTGAAATCAATTAAACGATATTGTCTTTTATGACCACCCCCAATATAACGCATGGTCATTTTACCCGTTTGGTTACGCCCGCCCGATTTGCTGACTGGCATTAACAAAGTTTTCTCAGGTACGTTAGTCGTGATCTCAACGTATGAGTTTTTTATTTTATGGCGTGAACCCGGAGTGGTGGGTTTTAATTTAATTACCGGCATGGCTTAACTTTTTTATTGAATTGAAAGTTTTAAACGTTTTCGAAGAAATTAATGGTTTGTCCTGGACGTAATGTAATGATTGCTTTTTTATACGATTCCTTTCTCCCGATACTCAAACCTTTGGTCGTATTTTTTACAACTTTCTTACCAGCGTAACGCATTGTGCTCACACCGATTACATTTACACCATACATTTTTTCTATGGCTTTCTTGATAGATGGTTTGTCGGCATTCACATCCACCCTAAAACTAAATTGTGCTAGTTTCTCGCTTTTAGCGGTAGCTTTTTCTGTAATGACAGGCTTTCTTAAGATACTCATGGTTGAAATTTATTTTAGCTTTCAGTTAAAATATAACCTTTATACGTTTAAATAATTCTAAATTTTGTGCTTATTGATAAGAGAGGGACAACGGAAATTACTTATCCAATACTTCTGTAAGTGCCTTCAAAGCGCTTTCGGTAACGATGAGCTTCTGTGCATTTAAAATAGCATAGGTATTTACGTCGTTAGCTAAAAGTACCTGATTTCTCTGTACATTACGGCTGCTGAGGTAAATATTTTCGTTGTGTGCGCCCAATAACACTAGATTTTTATGATCGGTGATGTTCAAATCTTTCAAGATACTAAGATACTGTTTCGTACCCACGGTATCAATATTGAAATCCTCAATTACTAAAATGTTATTTTCTTTTGCTTTATAAGATAAAGCAGATTTACGGGCCAATTGCTTGGTTTTGTGGTTTACTTTAAAGAAGTAATCGCGCGGAACCGGACCGAAAACTCGTCCACCACCTCTTACTAAAGGCGATTTTAAGCTTCCTCTACGAGCTCCTCCGGTACCTTTTTGTTTCATCAACTTCTTGGTAGTACGGTGAATTTCGTTCTTCGTCTTGGCCTTATGAGTACCTTGACGCTGGTTTGCTAAATATTGTTTTACATCTAACCAAATAACGTGATCGTTAGGTTCGATAGCGAATACGGCATCGTTTAAGGCTGCTTTGCGCCCTGTATCGTTTCCGGTGATGCTTAAAATTCCAAGTTCCATGTGTGTTTTACGGTTTTGCAGATTATGAAAAATCTATACTTTCCAAAAAATGGAGTGCAAAGGTAACATTATTTTCCATAAGAAGAAACGATTTATAAATATTTTGTGAAATAAGTATTGTAATTTTCATGTAAATATTTTTTAATTCTAAGGTATTGATTTAACTTGCCGACCTAAAATTAAAAAAAACCACCCTATACACATGAAAAAGTTTTTACTCACTCTTAGTGCGGCTCTAGTTTTGCACATGGCATCAGCGCAATACTATTCGATTAAACAAATTGGTATTTCCGACTCTTACGATTGGGCTTACGGTCCCAATAGTGGAGCCATAATATTAGACAAGCCTAATAATGATGTGCTTTCGGCTACTCAAACAGTGCCTTTCGCCTTCACGCTCTATGGCACTAGCTATACTCAATATAAAGCCTCCGATAATGGTTATATCACTTTTGACGCTGCGGCTACCACCAGCGATAATGCCCCGGCAACATTGCCTTCTACCTCAAAACCTAAAAATTCGATTTTTGGCTTTTGGAGCGATTTGGAGTTGAAAGCCGCCCCCAACACTGCGTTTCCTATCAAAGTAACAACCTATACTTATGGAACCGCCCCTAACCGTGTTCACGTTATTGAATGGTTCGGAGTTTCCAAAAAGGGCGTTGCCATTGCGGCTAACGCTGACGTGCTTGTTTTTGCAATACGCCTTTATGAAGACAGCCATTTTGATATCGTTTATAGCTGGGGTGGAAACGTTAATTTCACTGGAACAGCGGGCACTCAAGACGGAGGTACCAACGCTACCACAATTTCAGGTAGCCCATCTTTTGCTTATCCTCTAACACCAGGGGGAAGCCAAGATAAGTTAGATGCTATCGTCTACGTATTTAAATCTGGAGCACAACCTTCTATCGATGCTACCGTGGTGAGCACCTCCATCCCTGCGGTGGTTGCTAAAGCCGCTTCTACCTCTGTGGCTGGAAAATTGGCCAACTATGGTACTGCTACTATCACTTCACTTACCATGAATTATAAGATTGATGCCGCCGCCGCCGTTACGGATGCTAAAACATCTCTTAGTATAGCTGCAAGTGGAGGTACTTATTCTTTTACTCATGCAACGCCTTTTACAAACCTTACCCCTGGTGTAATGCATAGCATAAAAATTTGGGCATCAAATATCAATGGTGCTGCCGATGCTAATAACGCCAATGACACTTTAACCTATTCGTTCTTTGTGAATTTAGGTACCCCTGCTACTAAATATGTATTGCTTGAAGAAGCCACCGGTGGATGGTGTGGATATTGCCCTGATGGTCACTTGAAAATGCGTGATATCTTAGCTGGCAATCCTGACGTCATAGGCGTTACGCATCATAATGCCGACGGCATGATCAATACCGAGAGTGATATATTGAACACAACTTATGCTGCCGGTTATCCAAGTGGATATATCAACAGAACGGTTTCAGGAACCGCTGTGGGTCAAAGCAGATCATCTTGGGATGCTTCAGTGGCCACAGCCAAAACAGTGGCTTCACCGGTAAATGTTACTATCACCAATAAATCATATAACGCTACCACAAAACAACTTTCATTTACTGTAAATGCTAATTTTGTTGACTACGCTGCTGGAGATATACGCCTTGGTGCGATGATTGTAGAAGATAACGTGCGCGGAAATGATGTTCATAATACCTGGACACAACATAATTATTACGCTCCAACAGGAGGTGGTGCAGGTGGCACAGGTCACGAGCTTTATAACGAGCCTGAATGGATGGTGGGTTATTATCACCGTCATGTGGTACGTGCTATTCCTTCTGGTGCATTTGGTACCGCTGGAGTTATTCCTACTAGTGTAGCTCCTGCCGGCACTTATTCAAAAGCGTATACTTGGGTTGTGCCTGCTGCAACCAAGGTTACCTATACTACTTCTACACCTACAAAAAATGATTTGTGGTCGACCATTGGCGGATGGGGTATGAATAAGTTAAACGAAATTTCAATCGTGGGTTTTGTAGCTAATTATAATACTGACGTTAATAAAAGACAAATCCTAAATGCGAAGTTAGAGTCATTCTGGTCGACTGGAGTTGATACGAAAATTATCGATCTTGATCATATCAGTGCTGACGTTTATCCGAACCCATCAAATGGAGATACGAAGGTGCAATTTACCTTGACTCAAACTTCTGATGTGAACGTAAAATTGGTAAACGCATTAGGTCAGGAAATGAAAGCTTTCAACGAGAATAATATGGAAGCCGGAAATCATGAAGTAAGCTTCGATGTTAGCGATTTAGCGACTGGTGTATATTTCGCCATCGTTAGTGGCAACACCTTCGCACAAGCTTCAACAAAGTTTGTTGTTTCAAAATAATTAATTTTAGATCTTATTTAAAAATGCTCTCCCTTCACGGGAGAGCATTTTTTTTGTGCTTCAGAGTAGGGACGTTATTAAACAACACGCCGAAAAAATGATTGCATAAATTAAACAAAAACGAATAAATCAGTTTGTATGAAATCGTCATAAACGAATTCAAGCTGGGCGACTGACAACTTTTTTTTTAATATATTTGCGGGGTATGAAAGAGTACTTGAAGTTCTTAATAACATTTCGCTTTTTAAAACATTTTTTTCTAGCCATAGGATTCGTGATCGCATTGTTCTTCGGTGGTATCTTCTTACTTAATCCTTATACACATCACGGCATCTCTATCACAGTGCCCGATTTTAGAGGCAAGACCATTGATGAAATATTAAAGACACTCGACGAATCCAATTTGAAATTTAAAGTGCGCGATACCGTATACTTCGACGACAAAAGGAAGGGCAGCATACTCGAACAAGATCCACTTCCGGAAAGCCATGTTAAGGAAGGACGTATTATCTATCTTACCATTAATGGATTAACTCCTCCCAACGTAAGATTCCCCGACAATATTGATGGTGGCTCCTTGCGTAATGCCAAAAACCAGCTAGAAAACAGAGGTTTAAACGATCTGGTGATTCCGGTAAACGGTCAACACCTCGATTATGTGGTGGAGGCCCGCTATCTTGGAAATATTATGAAAGGGGGCGACCTGCTTCCAAAAGGAAGTACGGTTGAATTATATGTAGAAAAAGGAAATGGGGGAAATACAATTCAAATTCCTGATTTCACAGGCAAAACGATGCAAGAGGTACTACAACTCATTAAAGATAGTGAATTGTCGCCACCCATTATCAGCCCGCATAACTTGGAAAATGATCCGAATGCCATCGTCGATCATCAAAATCCTGAACCTGATAGCACCGGCACCACTACCATGTATCAAACCGACCCCATTTATATCTATTTAAAAATTAAAGAATAATAGCTTTAAACAACAATTTAGGATAAAGGCCGTTATGTACACTCACGGCATCCGAAACCATCTTGAATATGAATCTGCGCAGCACCTTTTTATTACTCTTTACCACGCTTGTCACGCTTCTGCAGGCACAACAAAACCTATGGCCTTTAAACAGTAATCCTGTGTTGAAGAATTATAATGCCTTATACCCATCGATTGATCAAAGTTTTGGAATCAAACATTTTTTAGGAAAAACAAACACCACCTTCGATTCACTCCCTTTCTTTGAAGACTTTACAAGCAGCACCGTCATACCCGACACCAATAAATGGCTCGATCGAAATGTATTCATTAATAATGGTTTTCCTCAAAACCCACCGAGTTATAATGTAGCCACTTTTGATGGACTCGATAAAGATGGAAATGCCTATAAGATTGCTTCCGGGATCGGTTATGGACAAGCAGATACACTGACCAGTGCACCCCTTAATTTTGCCAGTTACTCGGCAGCCAATAATATCTATTTCAGTTTCTTTTATGAAATGGCCGGTTACGGCGATATTCCCCTACCCGAAGACTCCTTGCTCTTGCAGTTTTTAAGCTCGGGAGGAAAATGGAATACGATATGGATAAAGGCCGGGGGTAAACGTGAAACCGTGTTTACTCAAGTGATCTTACCCGTGAGCAATGCACTTTATTTTCATGGAGCATTTCAGTTTAGATTTATTAATTATGCCAGTTTATCGGGCAATTTAAATCATTGGAATCTCGACTATATCCGAATCGATAGAAACAGAAATGTGACCGACTCCTTCAATACCGATGTGGCTATCATGACGAGCCCTACTCCTATTTTGAAGCGTTATTATAGCATGCCTTGGGATCAATATAAGGCAAGTTCATCGAATGAAAATGCAGCTTCTACCTCCTTTTATGTACGTAATTTAAAAAATACGAATGTGCAAGTGCCGTCGAAATATTTTGTTTTCAATAAAGCCTATAATAACCTACTTTCCAATACCACCTTCACTTTAGGGTCGCTCACGTACCAAGCACCACAAAAAATAACCTACAACTTTACGACTCTTATCGATACCATTTTGCCGATACGTGATTCTGTGCGTGTTAAAAGTTTATATACCGCCAGTGAAAACAGTGACGTGCGACGTACCAACGACAGCATTTATAAAGAACAACTTTTTGCGAATTATTTCGCCTACGACGATGGTGGCGCTGAAGCAGGCTATGGCATCGACTTTGGCTCCGGCAAGGTGGCTTTAGGATATGAAACAAACATGGACGATTCCCTTAGGGCTATCGATATCTATTTTAATCAATCGCTTACCACCAACTCGGGTATTAATTTCACTCTTATGGCATGGAATACTATCGCTATTGCGGGTCAGCAAGAAAAAATACTGCACTTTCAAACGGTTATGGTACCGGAGCATAGTTATACCTACCGCGACAAAATGGGAGGTTTCACCCGCTATCAGTTAGATACCCCACGCTTTTTACCCAAAGGGAAATTCTATATCGGATGGCGCCAAAATAGTACCTATATGCTCAATGTCGGTTTCGACATGAACTATCCCGATAATTTCGGTGTGGCCTTCAACCCCAACATGTATTATAATACCAATGGAACCTGGCAAGTAAGTGGGTTTCCTGGCACGGTCATGATGCGCCCAGTGACCGGCAAACAAGTCAGTATCATTACTGGCCTCCAAGATTCACCCACGAACCCACCAAAGACGCTTTCGGTATATCCTAACCCTGCCCACGCGCTGCTTTATATCGACCTGCCTGAAAATGAGAACCAACGAATCAGCATCATGGATATGCAAGGAAAAATGGTGAAACAGATGCCCATGCAAAGTAATGTCATCAATGTACAGGATTTAACCAAGGGCATCTATTTCCTAAACATTTTCGACCCTACCAAGAATCAATCCTACAAAACTAAATTTATTATATACTAATGGAAGATATTACCATCAAAGAACTAAAAGAACGCATCGACAAGGGTGAGAAACTCAATGTGATTGATGTGCGAGAATCATTTGAATTCGATGAATTCAATATAGGCGGAAAACTAATTCCATTAGCCACCTTGCCCGAGGCGATGGCGGAATTAGGCCACTTGAAAGACAAAGAGCTGATTGTGCATTGTAAATCGGGCGGACGTAGCGCTACAGCCAAAGCCTACTTATCTCAAAATGGGTTTACTAAAGTGCGTAACCTTCTCGGTGGTATCACAGCATGGAAGGCAGAGATAGGCGCGTAGTAAATGTAAAAATGTCCCAATTCATTCCTCATTAACGCCCCTTTTCTGCCACAATTTCGTTAAAATCTGACAGTTGTCGTTTGGCACTTTCATTGATTGTATAGGAAAAATATAACATTTAACCTTTACAACAATGGGAAAAATAATTGGAATAGATTTAGGAACAACCAACTCATGCGTTTCTGTGATGGAAGGCAACGAGCCGGTAGTTATTGCCAACAGCGAAGGAAAGCGTACAACACCTTCCGTGATTGGTTTTTTGAAAGACGGAGAACGTAAAGTAGGCGATCCTGCAAAACGCCAGGCAGTAACAAACCCGGTGAATACCGTTTCTTCAATCAAACGATTTATGGGTAACACCTTTGATCAGGTAACCGCTGAAGTAGCTCGCGTGCCTTACAAAGTAGTTAAAGGCGACAATAACACGCCTCGTGTAAACATCAACGATAGACTTTATACTCCTCAGGAAATTTCTGCTATCATTTTGCAAAAAATGAAAAAGACAGCCGAAGATTATTTGGGCATAGAAGTTACAGAAGCAGTCATCACAGTGCCTGCCTACTTTAATGATGCTCAGCGTAATGCTACCAAGGAAGCTGGTGAAATTGCTGGTTTAACGGTAAAACGTATCATCAACGAACCTACTGCTGCTGCCCTTGCTTATGGCATGGACAAAAAAGGTAAAGACATGAAAATCGTGGTTTTCGACTGCGGAGGTGGCACACACGACGTTTCTGTTTTGGAATTGGGCGACGGCGTGTTCGAAGTGAAAAGTACCGATGGCGACACCCATTTAGGAGGTGACGACTTCGATCAAAAAATTATTGAATGGCTCGTAGCCGAATTTAAAGACGAAAATGGAGGCCTCGACCTAAGCAAAGACCCTATGGCTTTGCAACGTTTAAAAGAAGCGGCAGAGAAAGCAAAAATAGAATTGTCATCGAGCAGCAACGCCGAGATTAACTTGCCTTATATCATGCCTGTTGATGGCATTCCGAAACACCTTGTTCGTACCCTTAGCAAAGCTAAGTTTGAACAAATGTGCGACGACTTAATACGCAGAACAATCGACCCTTGTAAATCGGCACTCAAAAATGCTGGATTAAGCACTGGCGATATCGATGAGATAATTTTAGTAGGTGGTTCTACACGGATCCCTGCCATACAAGAAGCAGTAGAAAAATTCTTTGGCAAAGCCCCAAGCAAAGGAGTAAATCCTGATGAAGTGGTAGCCATTGGAGCCGCCATTCAAGGGGGTGTTTTAACTGGTGAAGTAAAAGACGTGCTGTTGCTGGATGTTACCCCTTTAAGTTTGGGTATTGAAACCATGGGTAACGTATTTACTAAACTTATCGAATCAAACACGACCATCCCGACCAAGAAATCGGAAACCTTCTCTACCGCTGTAGATAGCCAACCTAGCGTGGAAATACACGTATTGCAAGGCGAACGGGCCATGGCCAAAGACAATCGTACCCTCGGCCGTTTCCACCTCGATGGAATTCCGCCAGCACCTCGTGGTGTGCCTCAAGTGGAAGTTACCTTTGATGTAGATGCTAACGGTATCATGCACGTAAGTGCCAAAGATAAAGGGACTGGCAAAGAGCAGAAAATTCGAATTGAATCGTCGACCGGACTGAGTGATGATGAAATTAAACGTATGCGTGCCGAAGCTGCTGCCAATGCCGACTCAGATAAAAAAGCGAAGGAAGAAGCAGATAAATTAAACAGCGCCGATCAAATGATTTTTCAAACAGAAAAACAATTGAAAGAATATGGCGAGAAAGTGCCTGCTGAAACTAGAACTAAAATTGAAGAGATTTTAGCAAAACTAAAAACGGCTCATGCTGCTAAAGATTATGCAGGCATTGATACGGCTTTAGCTGAAATAAACACCTTGTGGCAGGAAGCAAGCCAACATATGTATAGCCAAGGTAATGACCCGAATAAAACCGACGAGAGTACCAATGCAAATACAGATACCAATGCCCACGATAATGCCAATGTGCAGGATGTAGAAGCAGAGGAAGTGAAATAATTTAAAGAATACCCCAAGCCTAGATTTAAAAGCTAGAAAACGGGGTAAAACAAAAAACCGCTGCATTCAGTTGCAGCGGTTTTTTTTATGAGAAAAAGAATGCGTTTGCACACGGTTACCATAAAACGTGCGCCTCGTCTTAAATCTAAGTCAAAATCTGCTTCAATAATTCCGATATTTTTTTCCCATCGGCCTTGCCTGCCATATGTTTCATCGCTAAAGGCATGGCTTTGCCGAAATCGGCAGCAGAGATTAGGTTGTTCATCGTTAGCATCTCTTTGAGTTGCAACTTTATTTCATCGTCGCCCATTTGCGTTGGCAAGTAACGTTCAAACACCAATAATTCCTCTTGCTCTTTGGAGGCTAGGTCGGGGCGATTTTGCTGGGTGAATATATCGAAGCTTTCTTTGCGTTGTTTGGCTAGTTTTTGAACAATTTTAATCGCTTGTTCATCACTGATGGCTTCACTCGAGCCGTCGCTGGTAGCGGCCAAAAGAAGTGCTGCTTTAATGGAACGTAAGGCACGTAACTCCGATTCGTTACGGGCTTTCATCGCGCTCGTAATTTCAAGATTTATCTTTTCGGTAAAATTCATGGTCTATAATAATTTATATTTATGCTTTGTTCTTCTTCGCTATTTGTGCCATCATCTCGGCTTCAATAACTATTTTATCACCAACATAGCCCACTCCTTTCATTTGCACGATGCCACGGCGCACGGGCTGTGTTAGCTCGAGTTTCATAATAAGTGTATCTCCAGGAATAACTTTATCTTTAAATTTCACTTCGTTTATCTTCATAAAATAAGTGCTGTAATTCTCAGGATCAGGATAGGTACTGAGTATCATTACACCGCCCGCCTGAGCAAGTGCCTCTACCTGAAGAACCCCCGGAAACAAAGGCTCACTAGGGAAATGCCCACTAAAACAGCTCTCATCAAACGTAATGTTTTTTAGGGCAACAATATGCTTATCACTTTTCTCAAGCACTTTGTCAACTAATAGAAATGGATGACGATGTGGCAAATATTTTTGAATCTGCATTACATCATATAAAGGTGGAATATTCGGGTTGTACGATGGTGCTTTTGAACCCCGTTTCTGCTTTTTAATCATGGCTTTGATTTTCTTCGCGAAAGCCACATTGGCGGCATGCCCTGGGCGTGCTGCCATAATCTGAGCTTTGATAGGCATTCCTATTAAGGCTAAGTCTCCGATAAGATCGAGCAATTTATGACGTGCCGGCTCATTTTGAAATCGCATCTCTAAATTATTTAGAATGCCTTCTTTACGCACGCTCACTTTAGGTTTGTTAAACAATCCAGCCAAATGATCAAGCTCATCTTCTTCAACTTTACGGTCGACAATCACGATGGCATTATTCAGATCACCTCCTTTTATCAAATTATTAGCCAATAACATTTCAAGCTCATGCAAAAAGCAGAAGGTACGACAGCTTGAAATTTCTTTCTCAAACTCTTTGATGTCGGTTACGGAGGCATGCTGACTTCCGAGTACCGATGAATTATAATCAACCATCACCGTGAGCCTGTAATCATCAACGGGCATCGCTACCATTTCTACCTTTCTGGAAACGTCAGCGTAATGTACATTTTCAGGTATCACGAAGTATTCCCTATCGGCCTCTTGCTCAATAATTTTTGCTTCCAGAAGCATATCCACGAAGGGCTTCGAGCTTCCATCCATTATCGGAGGTTCAGGGCCATCGAGCTGAATTAACACATTATCCAACTCCATGCCAGCAAGTGCGGCAAGCACATGTTCTACGGTGTTAACCCGACAACCATTATGCTCTAAAGTGGTACCTCTCGAGGTATCCACTACATAATCTACATCGGCATTCATGATGGGCTGATTCGGCAAATCGAGTCGTTGAAACTTAAATCCATGATGCTCCGGTGCCGGTTGAAAAGTAAGGGTGCACTCGCTTCCTGTATGTAACCCTACACCAGAGATACTGATTGCTTTATTAATGCTGTGTTGTTTTATAGAAGACATATTTAAATTTTCTGATCTTTAACTTTTTTAAATAATTCCGGCAATTTAGCTAATAACAAACTAATACGAAGGGCTTCCCGTTTCTCCATCACAGGCAAACCGAACCAGTCTTTGTTGGTTTCGGTGATACTGCGTGTAACACCACTTTGTCCGCCTATCTGACTTCCGTCGGCCACGGCAATATGGCCTGCAAAGCCTACCTGTCCGCCAATTTTACACTGTTTCCCTAGTTTCGTACTTCCCGAAACCCCAGTCTGCGCTGCAATCACCGTATTTTCGCCGATTTCGGCATTATGGGCAATCTGAATTAGATTATCCAATTTCACTCCTTTACGAATAATCGTACTTCCGATGGTGGCCCTATCGATACTGCAGTTGCTTCCAATTTCAACATTATCTTCGATTACGACATTCCCAATCTGAGGAATTTTCTTATAGCTGCCATCGGGTTGTGGTGCGTGCCCGAAACCATCGCCGCCAATAACAGTAGAGGCATGAATAATGCCATTGCACCCTATTTTGCAGTCGCTATACACCTTCACTCCACTATACAAGATAGTGTTATCGCCTACCTCCACATTATCGCCAAGAAATACCTGAGGGTATATTTTAACATTATTCCCAATTTTAGCTTTCGATCCAATATAGGCAAAGGCACCAACATAAACCTCTTTTCCTAAGTCGGCATCAGAAGCAATAAAGCACGGTTGCTCGATTCCTGTTTTATGTTGCTGGTCTTGAGCGATCTCAAGAATCCTCGTGAACGCCGAATAGGCATCAGGAACACGAATCAGTGTGGCCATCACGGGCTTATCAAACACCATGGTTTCATTCACCAACACCGCTCCTGCCTGAGTTTGGTAGATATACGGAAGGTAAATAGGATTCGACAAAAAGCTCAAACCATTCGGTTTGCCTTCTTCAATTTTACAGATGGTATCCAAAATGATGTTACCATCACCTTCTACCCTGCCGTTTAGCATGGCTGCTATTTCAAAAACTTTTGCCCGCATGAAGTAATTAAATAAAAGAGTGCGAATTTAAGGCATAATCTTGAGAATTACACAGACGACTGAACGTATAACACTTCACGAATAGACGGTATTACCATGGTATTAACAATTTCAATTCTTCAAACCCAACATAATTTTTAACTTTGCCGCCTATATGACCCAAAAAATTACTGCAGCGATTACGGCTATTGATGCCTACCTGCCGCCTGACAAACTCACCAATTTCGATTTGGAAAAAATGGTGGATACCACCGACGAGTGGATACGTTCACGTACCGGAGTAATCGAACGTCGAATTCTAAAAACTCCTGGATTAGCTTCCAGCGATATGGCAGCCGAAGCGGTTAAAAATCTTTTGGAAAAGAAAAATATCGACCCACTGAGCATTGAAGTAGTTATTTGTGCAACAGTGACCCCCGACATGGTTTTTCCGGCTACTGCCAATATTTTGAGCGATAAAGCAGGATTGAAAAATGCCTGGGGTTTTGATTTGAGCGCAGCATGTTCGGGATTCCTTTTCGGATTACAAACTGGTGCTGCTTTAATCGAGAGCGGCCGATATAAAAAAGTGTTGGTGGTTGGCGTCGACAAAATGAGCAGCATCATCGACTATACCGACCGCAATACCTGTATCATTTTTGGTGATGGATGCGGCGTGGTTTTGTTAGAGCCTAATTATGAAGGCTTGGGCATTATCGATTGTATTTTAAAAAGCGATGGTGCCGGCCGCAAACACCTGCATCAGAAGGCAGGCGGATCGTTGAAACCAGCAAGTATTGAAACGGTTACCAATAAAGAACATTTCGTATACCAAGAAGGACAACCCGTATTTAAAGCGGCCGTGAAAGGCATGGCCGATGTGAGTTATGAGATTATGCAACGCAACCACTTAACATCGGACGATGTACAGTGGCTGGTGCCCCATCAGGCCAACCTCCGAATTATAGATGCTACCCGTGAACGAATGGGATTACCTGAAGAAAAAGTGATGGTGAATATACAACGCTACGGCAATACTACTGCAGCTACCATACCTCTGTGCATGTTTGATTATGAAAGTCAATTGCACAAAGGCGATAATATTATTCTTGCTTCTTTCGGTGGTGGTTATACTTGGGGTGCTATTTGGGTGAAGTGGGCTTATTAGTTGTTGACCGTTTTAGATTTATTTGGTTTCAATAGAATCCAAACAAAACAGAAAACAACCCCAGCGGTAGCCGCAAATATCCAATAACTGCTATGGCTCATCCAAGGACCCATATTCATAAAATACCACTGATCGGGAAACGCAGTGAGAATATCCCTGTTTTCCCCATGATTTAATGGCAGCCATGCTTTCGACAATAAGAGATTGCAACCGAGCAAGGCCAATACCTGCATTTTACTTAAATTCAAGGCTCCTATTTTAGGCATCAGGAAATAACATAATATCGGTATGATATAGGTTATTTGCCGGCTCTCCGAGTTGATGCTGAAAATAAGGATCATCGCCATGATGATGACGGCCCCAGGCCCATGTGATTGCACCTGGCGCAGGGTTGATTTAAAATACAACAGCCAAAGGATGAATAGGATTCCGAAATATTGAATATTAGAAACAAGAAAAGTGAGTGGATCGGTGCAAGAACGTAAAAATGTATTTCTGAAATAAAGTTTTATACCCAAAACGGTGTCAGCTCCTTTCAATTCGTGCAGCACTATTTTGATGGCGATAAAGAGCAAAAGCAGCACGACTCCAGTAATGACATGAAACGATTTTAGATATCTCCGAATGTCGAAAAGCTTTGCAGCACTCAGTTTAAATAAATTATAGCAGGCCAGCATTAAGTAGGTCAGCATTAAAACAATACTTAGAGGAAGTAAGGTTCTATTCAGTTTTTCGGCACCCCATTCGCCTTCAAAATAAGCCATCGCCCCATCGATATGATGTTTGAGATAAAAAACCCAAATACTAAAACCAACAAAGAGTAAGGCGGCGACGGGTGTTGCCCAGAATTTAATTTTACTATTCTCATCATACAAATCATCGTTTTTGTTGGGCATAAAAAACAAAAGTACGCCACTTAAATAAAAAAAGGAAGGCCAAGTAAAGGCCCCACAGAGTAAGAGTATTGTTTGAAATATCGGTTTATGATTTAACCAAGCCCACAGGGTCAGCATCATGAGCATAAAAGCCGGAGTGTCGGTAAGTACGGGGTAGTAGAAATTTAATTTAAGAAATGCAAAGTTGCCAAAAATAAGTACATAACTCAAGAGTTGCAGCATACTATTCAAGGATCGTTTTTGAAGAATAAAATGCCAGGTGAGAATGCTGATGAGCAGATAAACTAAATTCCAATATTCGAAGCCTCGAATTATATTTTCATTAGAGAACTCTGCCCCTATAGCTCTAATAGAGTAATGTACCAAGCCCAAAGGCAGCGCACGTTGGAGCAAATAATCGTTAATGCCATGTTTAAACTGATCGGAGTCGTGCTTGAATGGATCGGCACCGGCCCCTTTGTGGAAAACCAGTTCTTCGAAGTGTTTGGTAATATCGGCATACACCGAGCCATCGTAAAAAAAACCAGCCCTTACCTGGGTCTTTTCCCCGTAAAAAATATTACCGAATCCAAAAAATAAAAAAAATAAAAAAACGCCTAATGATACTTTATTGCGTAAGAAATTTTTCATTTGTTAACTTTGCTCAAATTGTTGATTTAGGCAAAAGTATACTTTATAAAATAATGAGCACGTATATCAGTAAAAACATCGAAGAAATTCCTGAAATATCGAATCGCTTATTGCCCGAAATTCTGGCTAGTAAAATTGTGAGCTTCTCGGCCCCCATGGGAGCGGGTAAAACAACCCTCATTAAACAAATTTGCGTTGCGCTCGGTGTGAAAGAGCATGAAATACAGAGTCCTACCTACAGTATTGTAAATGAATACCAGGGCAAGGAACATACCATCTACCATTTTGATTTTTATCGATTAGAGCGTTTAGAGGAAGCTTACGATTTTGGTCTCGAGGAATACTTCGATAGAGAGGCCCTTTGTTTGATGGAATGGCCGGAAATTGTATCGCCTTTATTACCTTTGCCGCATTTGAAAATTCGTATTGAAACCCAAAATGAGACCCGGATTATTACGACTGAAATAATAAATTCTTAAGAAACCAAAAGTTTTCTTAAATTTGGCCTTGAGTTATTGAAAATAGAATATGCAGGACGTTTACACCAACGACATCAAAGAGCTGGCTAAGAAGGCCGGTCTTCAACCGCAAGAAGCGCTATTGGAAGAGCGCAAACACGATCACAATCTTAAGATTGCTGTACCTCGGGAAATAACTTACCAGGAAAATCGAATTCCTCTTACTCCCACCGCAGTTCATTTACTTGTAAATAACGGCCACGAGGTGATTATTGAAACAGGAGCCGGATTAAAAGCTAATTTTACTGATAAAGAATATAGCGATGCAGGAGCCAAAATTTCGTATTCTCCTGAAGAGTTATTTAAGTGTGAGATTATCCTAAAAATATCGCCTCCTACGCTCGAAGAAATTAATTGGATGAGTCAAGGCCAGATTTTAATTTCGGCCATACAGCCCACCGATTTAAAACCCCATTACATCCATGAATTAATGAACCGTGGCGTTACCGCCATTGCCTATGAATATTTGCGCGATGAATGGGGCTCACTGCCGGTGATACGCAGCATGAGCGAAATCGCAGGAAGCACCAGCATACTCATTGGAGCCGAATACTTAAGTAATATTTACGGTGGCAAAGGAGAGCTATTGGGTGGAATTACAGGCGTTCCTCCTACTGAAGTAATCATTATTGGTAGCGGCACCGTTGGCGAATATGCGACGCGTGCAGCCTTAGGTTTAGGTGCTGAAGTGAAAGTGTTCGACAATAGTTTATACCGCCTACGTCGATTACAAAACAATATTGGAAACCATATTTACACTTCCTTACTGAATCCTAAAATATTGGGGAAAGCACTCACCTCCGCCGATATTGCGATTGGTGCCTTAAGAGCAGAAGATGGCCTCACACCGAATGTGGTGTCGGAAAATATGGTAAAAAACATGAAACGTAATTCGGTCATCATTGATGTGAGCATCGATCAGGGCGGATGTTTTGATACCTCAGAAATTACCACCCATGAAAACCCGGTGTTTACCAAGCACGATGTAATTCACTATTGTGTGCCAAATATCTCTTCACGTGTAGCCCGCACGGCCAGCTATGCCCTAAGTAACATTTTTAGTACACTACTGCTTAAAATTGCCAATTCGGGTGGGTTAAAAAAGCATATCTGGGAGAAAAATGGGGTTCGTGAAGGAATCTATATTTACAAAGGCCGTCTTACCAATAAGCATATAGCCAACAGGTTCGATATCCCTTTTAAAGATATTGAACTCTTGATACCTACCTTGTAAAATTTCTCAACGCACACGATCTATCGCGATTTAGTTAATAACTTTTTACTACCAACCCTTGTATATAAGGCGATAACTGATACTTTTGCGTGAAGTATAAAATTGTAATTTACCACCTATGAAGTTTATTGTATCTTCTTCAGCATTACTGAAGCCAATTGAGCAAATTGCCGGTGTCATCAATCCGAAATCGGTGCTCCCTATATTAGATTATTTTTTGTTCGACCTAAAGAAAGGCCGGCTAACCATTTCGGCCACCGATTTAGAAACCAGCATGACTACCGTGGTGAATGTAGAAAGCAATGCTGATGGAAAAATTGCCGTGCCTTCAAAAATAATTTTAGAGACCCTGAAGGCATTGCCCGAACAACCGCTTACCTTTAATGCCGACACGGAAACCTTAAACATTGAAATCGTGACCGACAGCGGGCGTTACAAATTATCGGGACAGAAACCCGATGATTTCCCCAAGATGCCTAAAATTGAGTCGGCTTCGAGCGTGACAGTGAAAGCAGCTTCTTTGGGAAATGCCATAAGCAAGACCATCTTCGCAACCGGCACCGACGAAATGCGTCAAGCTCTTACGGGCGTCTTGTTTGAATTAAAAAAAGACGGGATCAACTTCGTTGCTACCGATGCTAACCGACTGGTTCGTTTTAAAAACACCGCAGTTAAACCATCGGAAGAAATTAGTTTTGTGATTCCTAAGAAGGCATTAAACCTCTTAAAAGCCTCGTTGCCCAATGCCGACGATGCCATGGCTAAAATTGATTATAATAAATCGAATGCGTTTTTCTCTTTCGGAGAAGTGAACTTAATTTGCCGTTTAATTGATGAGAAATATCCTGATTACAAAGCAGTGATACCATTAGAGAACCCAAACAAATTATTGATCAACCGATTAGAGTTTTTAGGGTCCATCCGTCGCATCTCTATCTTTAGTAATAAAAGTACCCATCAAGTGCGTTTAAAAATGGCTGGCAGTAGCCTCACCGTAAGTGCTGAAGATTTAGATTTCAGTAACGAGGCGAAAGAAGAATTGGGTTGCACCTATGATGGAGTGGATATGGAGATTGGGTTTAATGCACGCTTTTTAAGCGATATGCTTTCTTCATTACAAAGCGATGATGTGGTATTAAATATGAGTACACCCAATCGTGCAGGAGTACTTGTTCCTTCCACGCAGAATGAGAACGAAGAAATTACAATGTTAGTGATGCCATTAATGTTGAACACCTATAACTAATACCAAAAATTTTATTCTCTAAACCCTTCGTCAAACAGCGAGGGGTTTTTTATTGGGCATGCTACTTAAATGCAGTTGCTCAAACTTTAAAACTTAAACCTTAGCCGATAATCTGTTTTTTATAAATGCCCCGAGGTGCTTCTCTACTACCTTGGTTACAAAAGTTGCCAATGCTATCGACGCGGTTAAAGCCACCGCCGCCGCAGCCCAGAAACTATAGCCCTCGTAGGTAATAAGCACCGCCATGATCACACTGCGGCTTATAAATTGATGGATCAAAAACAACGGATAGGAAATACTACCCAAAAACAATAATGGCTTTATCGTTAAAAAATTCAGTTTGTCATAAACCATGAAGAACATAATACCGAAATACAAACTCAAGATTACAAAGTACTCTTTAAAACTAATATAAAAATGGCTCATCCCCCCATTTTCGAAAGCTGAAAGTTGCACCAGATAGGCTGCCAGTATGATTACGACACGCCAACCAGTCGCGCCTTCCGTCCTGATTTTATAATATATAATTCCTGCCATAAACAAAGCAAAATGACTTAGTATGGGTAAGGCATTTTGTAAACTATAAAATATTTCAGGAAGATAATTTTTTAAAAAATAGCTGTGTATGGCGGTGAATAGGATGCCTGCCATCGCAATTTTTTCAATATGCTTGAGTGCCTTAAATAAAAACACCAGTAGCATAAATGCGAAAAAAAGTATTTCGTAGGTCATCGTCCAATAGGGTCCATCTAAATTGGGCTGGCGCAAATAATATTGAAACATCGTTAAATTAGCTAGCAGCATTTTCGTATAAGATACCAGCTCGTCTTGTGTATGAACATTATAGTGCCAAAACAAAAAGCCGGTAAACAACACGGCTGCCCAATAGGCCGGATATAAACGAGCGATGCGGTTGATGACCAACTGCCTGAATGTAGCTGTTTCTTTCACCGAAATCAAAACCACAAACCCACTAAAAAGGAAAAAGATGTCGACACCCGTAACACCATACTTAAAGCCTAAGGCGGCTTGAGGTGTAAGCATGGTATAGTGAAAGAGAACGACTGCCAAAGCCGCTAGGCCACGAAATGAGTCCAAAGCATAAAGCCGCTTATTTAATGGTTGCTCCATAAATATTATCGAGGTATGGCCGTTCCTGTTATCTCCGACAAACTAAACTCTATTTTTTTTACTTTCATGTGCATCATTTGAAGTTGAATTTCCTTCTCCGTGCGCTCTTCGACCGATAAACTCTCGGCCTCTTTTAATTTGTCGAACTCACGTTTAATTTCTTGATAAACCTTCCCAATTCGATGAATCTTAAATTGGTTATACGATTTAGTAATATTTAATTTGTAGTTGTCATCGGGAGATAGAATCAAAATTTCGTGTTTCTCAAGCCATTTTTTACTTATGGTATGCTTATCAACATCGTAGATCAAGTTTATACTCGTTTGGCTAATTTCCGGGTCCTCACTATTAAAAAACCGTTCGGTAGCAAAGGAGCTGTCATCAATATGATCGGCATAAACCTTCAAGAGTTTTTTATAGGAATCATTTTCTAGTTCAAATTCATTTTCAAGAATATCATGCACCAGATACTGCATCACATTCTGAGTTTCGTTGTACTCTTGACTTCCGTGCTTCAGCAACAAACGCATCACGCCAGTTTCAAAATCCGATTTGTTTGTTTCCCTCTCTTCTTGTTCGGCCTGCTCAATGATATGCTGTGCCTGCTGTAGCTGTGCATCTACCTGATGTATTTGTTCACGGGTTTTTATACCCCGTTGCTTATTTATTTCCGTTAGTATGAGCTGCTCTTCAACCTGTAATATTTTACTGCTCTCGGCGGCATACAGACTACGTGTAATGGGATCAGGAATTTTGCTAATGCTCTCTACAATATTATGAATCGCACCGCTACGCTGGGCAATATCCAGTTTCACTTCATCGAGTAAAAGCTCCGATTTGAATAAGATAAAATCTTTTGCATTCTGGTCAATATACTCCTCGAAGGCCGTCCCTCCTACTTTTCTACAGTAGCTGTCGGGGTCGTCGTTATCAGGAAACAAGACCACTTTCACGTTCATCCCTTCGGCCAGCAGCATATCAATGCCACGCAATGCCGCTTTTATTCCTGCCGCATCGCCATCATATAAAACGGTGATGTTTTTTGTGAACCGAGTGACCAATTTAATTTGCCCTTCGGTGAGCGAGGTGCCCGAGGAGGCCACCACATTTTCCACCCCACTTTGCACGAGTGTAATGACATCGGTGTAACCTTCAACCAGATATACCAAATCGGATTTCTTAATGGCTGTTTTGGCCAGATGCAATCCATAGAGGTGCTCACTCTTATGATACACCATCGTTTCCGGACTGTTTACATATTTAGCAACCTTGTCGTTGGTTTTTAAAATACGACCTGCGAAGGCAATTATTTTCCCTGTTAAATTATAGATTGGGAAAATCACTCTTCCTCGATAGCGGTCCATCACTTCGCCTGTATCGAGTTTACTTATGAGCCCTGCCTTAAGCAGAAACTCTTCGGTAAGCCCATTTTTTAATGCCTGATTATAAAATGAGGTTCTGTTTTCATGACTGTACCCCAGCTGGAATTTAGAAATTGTTTCTTCCCTGAATCCTCTCTCCAAGAAATAACTAAGACCTATATTTTTACCTTCATCGCTCTCCAGCAATTGCTCGTTGAAATATTTCGCGGCGTAATTTAAAGCAATAAAAATACTGTCGCGCTCCGTGTTCAGAGCCTTTGCTTCTTCCGCATTAATATGATCCTCTACAATTTCGATATTGTATTTTTTGGCCAAAAAACGCAACGCTTCCACATAGGTCATGCTCTCATGCTCCATCACAAAATTCACGGCATTGCCTGCACGTCCACAACCAAAGCATTTATAGATACCCTTGGTTACCGAAACCGAAAAAGAAGGTGTTTTTTCGCCGTGAAACGGGCAGCAAGCCATCAAATTCACCCCTCGTTTCTTAAGTACCACGAAATCGCCGATGACCTCGTCGATTCGAACAGTGTTAATTATAGTATCTACGGTGGTACGTGGGATCATGTGGCAAAATAAATATCTGAAACAATAATAGGGTGAAACAAGGACTAATACAATGGCAAATTAATGGTTTATTTGAATCTAATATTTATTCGTTTTATAAGTATGCGCCTCTCGTGTTAAAACCATTTCTTAACATAGGGTACGCAGCTCATTGCGCTATAGTAATTTACGCATCAAAAAATGGGGAATCGTGACCTCCATAAACTCCTCTCCCAATACTTGATAGCCCAACTTCTCATAAAACGGAATAGCATATTTGCGGGCATGCATCTCAATACTTTTATACCCTTTAAAAACAGCAAAATCTTCTGCCCAGGTTGCAATTTCACGACCAATACCAAAACCTTGATAATCTTCGTGCACCGCCATCTGACGTAATTTTAAATCTGCCGTACTTATAGGCGACAGTATAACGCACCCAATGATTATTTCCTCTTCAAAACAACCAATTAAAAAATCACTTTCATCATGTCCCAGCTTCGACAAATCTAACTCTAGCCCTAATGGCCTACGCAGCACCTCGTCGCGTAGTTTAAGCATCTGTTGATACTCGGGAGTGCCGAAGCTAATTTCAGTAATGTGCATGGTACTATAATTTAAAAAGCGTTGTCAAAGATAACTCTGTGACAACGCTTTTAATATAAAAACTTAGGTACTATTGCTTCACCACCTTTAGGGTCCTGGATCCGAAGCTGTTATTTAATTTTATGAAATAAACTCCCTCCGGCAGGCTTTGGGTGTTTATTACCGCATTGTTCATCTGTACCGCACTCTTTGGGAATATGTTTCGCCCCATCACATCAAAAACTTCATAGCTAAATGCACCGGCGTAGCTTATGGCGATTTCCTTATTAAATGGATTGGGAAACAAAGAGAACTCTTGCAAGCTTTCATGGGCAGTCATGCCAGCCCCGCCTTTAGTAATTGTTACAGTATAGTTTTTTGTGGTGCCATCCTGCGCTGAGATAGTATAGACCACCGGAGTTGAAAAGTTATTGGAGTTAAGTCCACTAACTTGACTCACCGATGACACTTTGGCTGAAGCATCATAAGATAGGTTAAATGTGGCCACCAAGGCCGTTAAATTTGTGGTGCTTGGCACTACCGCGGTGATATTAGTTCCATTGATGGTGGCCGTTACTGCAGGGGTGGTATTGCTAATTGAAAAAGCCAAAACATCCTTGGCCGATGAGAGTAACGAGCGAGTGCCTGTGGCGTACCAACATCCCCATTTGCCCTGATCAATAACCAGTGCTGGGCTACCTGAAAGACTAATTTTATCGGCACCTAAGTTAAGCACATAAATATTTTCAACATTGGCACCATCATAACCATCAACCAATAATTTCGCATCGGTGTTCGAATAATTAGGGAAGCCTAACTTAGTATTCGCTGTAATGAGGGTTGTTTTATTGGTTAAAATATTCGTCCCCAACACCCCATACAAGGTAGTCGCGGTGCTATTGTCTATCTCGTCGAAAGCAATAATATAAGGAGAGTTTTTGGAGAAAACTGGATTTCCAATACTCACCCCTTCAGGCAAATTGGTAAAAAGTTTCTCAATTTTCCCATCACCCCAGTTATTACTCTTCAAATCCCATGCTTTTACAATACCCACATCCCAATAGGTTAAATCGGCACCCGTATTGTTTTTTGTTACATTATGTGCATCATAAATTACATATTGGCCCGTATTGTCCCATTCTAGCGCATCGGCATAATCAACCCCACCGGCATTCACACCCGAATAAGTAGGATTATACAGATGAACTTTCTTCCATAAGGCTAAAGCAAAACTATAGATATAAATGGCAGTATCATTGGTTTTTGTTACTGCTGCCAGAAGTTTCCCATCTTTGGAAATAGCAATATTTTCCATATCGCCCCCGTTGTAAATAGTGGTTTGAGTATACGGGGAAGCTGTCAAATCAATTTTAATAATATTCCCACTCAAATCGGCGAACAAACAATACGCTCCGTTATCAGGAATTGTCACCTTGCGGTTTTGATCGGTATTGGTAAGACCAACAAAGTTAGTACCGGTGGTGGAAGAGCGATACAATTTTTTAGGATCACCATTGACTAAGTTATAGCTTAATATAAATTCAGCACCGGGGTTGGTAGGCAAATCATTGGGGGTTGTTTGGGTGGTACCTCCACCACCAGTACCACCACCGGTATTGCCATTAGGGTCAAATATTTCTACCTGATCGAAGGCCGATTTTGCAGCCGTAACTTCCGCCGCACCGGCGCCATATAAATCGGTAGCCGCTTTTACGATGGCATAACGCAAATCTAAAAACTGAGAAGTTTTTGTTAAATATAATGTCAGCGCACGATAGTACACTTGCTCGGCCTTTACTTTCGTAATGGCCGTTGCGTATAAATAAAAGGCAAAATTAGCAATGCCACTATTGGCATGAACACTACCAAAATCACCGGTTTGATCGAGAGCGGTGTTTTTATATTCCGACATCTTTGCCGGCTGATAGCCATTGCCATTGCCATTATGCGGGTTCGACAAATCGCGTAAGCATCCAGTAGCGATATAGCTTGTTTTAGTAATATCTTCCCCCATCTGCCAGTCATTCCTATCCATCATACAACCAAAAACATCAGCCATCGATTCGTTGATAGCACCCGATTGTGCTTTATATTCCAGATTTGCCGTGGCTCCAATAACACCATGAGTCATTTCATGCCCACCTACATCGATAGCTCCAGCCAAGGGCTTGAAAGCCACACTGCCATTGCCGTAAAACATCGCTGTTCCATTCCAATAGGCATTATCCATGGCTTGTCCGTTGGCCTCTGTTACATTAATAATGCTCGTTACGGTACCTCCCTGACCATTAATAGAATTTCTATTGAACGTATTTTTATAATAATCAAAAGCTATACCTGCGGTGAAATGTGCTGAAGTGGATAAGGCAGTCCACCCGGTATTAGTGGTTGTGCTTATATTATACAAGGAAGTTCCACCCGTGTTATTGGCATTAAAGGTCTCAATTACACCAACGCCCTGATCGGGGAAAGTGCTATTAGCTAATTTGAACATCGCTTTGGTGGCATCCACGCAATAAAACTTACTGTTAAATTCATAGGTGTTGATGGTCCTACTCACCCCGTTCAAATCATTGGCGGTGGCCGTTTTGGGTCCGTTCACATGGCAGGTACCATTATAAAATTCTAACACTTTAAGATTGTTAGCATCAATAAAATAATACCACACTTCAATAAAATTCGGGCGTACCATAATTTGATAAGCCAGCTTGTATTGCAACTGTTTTGAGTTCTCTACGGGAAGAATTACCAAGGTTACGATAGCGGCATTATATTTTAAAATTTGTTTCTGCTGTGGGGTTAAATCATTGATGATGGTTTGTTTTGCAAGATGTGTCGACATGCTTGAAACTGCTTCTGCAGGCGATTTTAAAGGTGTCACTGAGGTTAGTGTAGGAGTCGGCACATAATTACCGTTCATGTAATCCATCGTTTGGTGAAGTCCGTGAAATGCCACCTCTGCTCCATAAACAGGAATGCTTTTATACTGTTGTTGTAAACGAACATGTGTCATTCCTATATCATCATTCTCGACTCTACTAATAGTGAACTCCTCATCCGGATTTTCTATCTGCATCTCGTTCTTCACCTCTCGTAAGAATGAAAAAGCACTCATTTCGGCACTTTGCGAGTAATGTAACGGCACCGCGGCTAAATTTCGATAAATTACCGTGGGCGTCTTTTGGCCTGGAGGTAAAATAAACAGATAAGGGTTCGGTGTTGATGGTTTGAAAAATAATTCAGGCTTGTAAATAAATTCTTGCGTCGATGCCGTTTTGCTGGCGTCGATAATTTCGGCATTCTTCAATACCGCACTCACGGAAGTTTTCTTTGCATCGCGATTGGTGCGGGCATCAAAAGGATTTTTGTTTTGCGCTTTTACAAACTGAACAAAAACCAAAAGAATTAAAAGAAGGTAAGATTTTTTCATGTTAGAAGGATTTGATTTGAGACGGAAAGTTAAAAGAAAATATTAAAGATAAAAAAAACTTTTTCCAAGTCCGTCTTCTAAATTAAAAAGTATTAACCCAATAAAGGAATATTCTTTGGGGCTAAGATGCGTGTAAAGCAGCATCATATTGATACACAGCGAAGGAGAACTTGTATTTTGAGCTATTGTGCTTTTATTTTTTGTTCTATGGCTGAGGTGCTATACCCTTCGAGGAAAGGAATAATCTTCACTTCTCCCCCTTGGGCCGTAACTACCTCTGCACCAACGATCGTCTCGAGGGTATAATCGCCCCCTTTAACTAAAACCTGTGGAATTATTTTATTGATTGCTGCTAATGGCGTCTCTTCATCAAATAAAAACACGGCACTTACACATTCAAGTGCTGCCATAATATGAAGGCGCGATTGCTCATTTTGAATGGGTCGATGTACCCCTTTTAATTGCTGCACGGAGGCATCGGTGTTTAACGCTATAATGAGTTTGTCGCCGAGGTCGGCAGCCTTGGTTAAGTAATCGACATGCCCGGGATGCAACAAGTCGAAACAACCATTGGTGAAAACAATTTTCTTTCCTGCAGCTTTCCATTGCTGCACCATCGGAATCAAGGATTGTAGCGAATATATTTTATTTCGCAATTTGAGTTCGTGATTCATACTCGTTTTTTTTGCGTTCAAGAAATGCCATATAAAGTGAGATGCAGCCCGCGAAGGCGATAAATACAGCCTGGGCTGTATGAGAAACCAAAGCATAGGCTTCCGCATCGGCTGCACTTAAAAAATAAAACATCAAAGTCATTTTAATGATATAATGATAGGACCCTGCTCCCCCCGGAGTAGGTATAGCAAAACCTACTGCTCCCATAGCTAACACCACCAGTACCACCTTCCAGGAAACATTCTCGGTGATGGGCATGGCATGCATGAAAGCATAATTGATAAAGAAAAATGCGACCCAAATTCCGATGGATTGTATCCAAAACAAAAACTGCTTCTTTATTTTAAACACACTCAATAAACCTTCAGTAAACCCCTTTAAGAAACTGATCACTTTTTTTACAATTCCAAACTGTGCGATGGCCTTTCTAAATACTATAGAGACGGCAATAAACGCAATGAGGGTGCCAATGAGGGCATAAAACAGATTGTGATAAAACAGCCACAAATGCTCGAAATTTAAGAACGAATTAATCGTGCTGAATTCAAAAAACAAGGTGAGAATAAAAATCACAAACAAAAGCAACAAGTCGATGATACGTTCGGTAACCACGGTGCCGAGAAGTTTATCTACAGGAATTTTATCGGTGCCAAACATCACTCCACAACGAGCCAATTCGCCCCCCCTTGGTATCGCATAATTCGTGAGATAACCAATCATCACAGCATAGAAGCTTGTATTCAGCCTGGCCTTGTATCCCATGGGTTCGAGCAATAATTTCCAACGCCAAGCGCGTAAAAAATGAGCCGTCATGGTAATCACAAAACACAAAAAGACATAACCCCAATGAAGCGTATAAAAGCTCTCACTTATTTTCGAGAAATTGGTATTTTTAAAGGTAAGATAGAGCAGAAATGCACTGATTCCAAAAAAGAGTAGATAGGTCAGACTTTTTTTTGCAGTCATGCTATTCGTTACTGATTACATTTTTATTCGATTTTAGGTTCACCGATAAAGGGCTATGGTTGCGTGCTTCCTCCAAAGTCATAAAAAAATACGACATGATAATCAGGATATCTCCTACTTGTACACGGCGTGCTGCTGCCCCATTCAAACAAATGACACCACTGCCACGCATCCCTTTTATAACATAGGTTTCGAGGCGTTCGCCATTATTGTTGTTTACCACTTGTACACGCTCATTGGCCACTAAATTGGCAGCATCCATCAGATCTTCATCGATCGTAATACTGCCTGCATAATTTAAATCGGCCTGTGTAACACATGCCCGGTGAATTTTCGATTTTAAAACCTGTATTTGCATAGAAGCCACAAAGATAAAAGATTTTATGAGAGCCTCGTCTTATAGGGGGTAAATTCCAATAAATTATCTAAAAGCCAATTATTATCCTCCCATGGCCTTGCTCTTTGTTCAATTTGTATTAATTTCACGGCACCATATTTAAATCAAAATTAATAATATCATGGAACCATTTTACGTTTTTATAATTGCCTTAGGAATTGTCTTTATCAGTTTATTCCTTTACTATATCCCTGTCGGATTATGGATTACCGCGATGGTATCGGGTGTGCGTGTAAGCATCGGACAGCTTTTCGCAATGCGCCTCAGAAAGGTGCCACCAACGTTAATTGTGAATGCGCTCATTACCTCCACCAAAGCGGGATTAAATATTACCCGTAGCGATCTGGAAACGCATTTTATGGCGGGCGGAAATGTGAACAATGTAATCCGTGCCCTTATCAGCGCCGACAAAGCTAGCATCCCTCTCGATTTCAAACTCGCCACCGCCATCGACTTGGCAGGCAGAGATGTGAGCGATGCCGTGCAACTATCGGTTAACCCGCGTGTAATTGACACTCCACCAGTGGCAGCCGTAGCAAAAAATGGGATTCAGTTAGTGGCCAAAGCAAGAGTAACCGTGAGAGCCAACATCAATCAATTAATTGGGGGCGCTGGCGAAGAAACGATCTTAGCCCGAGTTGGCGAAGGTATTGTAACTACCATAGGCTCTGCCCATGACCATAAAGAGGTATTGGAAAATCCAGATAAAATTTCAAAAACGGTATTGGCTAAAGGCCTCGATCAAGGTACGGCATTCGAAATTTTAAGTATCGATATTGCTGATATTGATATCGGTGAAAATATTGGCGCCAAACTGCAAGCGGATCAGGCCGAAGCCGATTTGAAGGTAGCCAATGCCCGAGCAGAAGAACGTAGAGCCGCCGCAGTAGCCTCCGAACAAGAGATGAAAGCCTTAGCTCAAGAAGCCCGCGCGAAAGTAATTGAAGCCGAAGCTCAAATTCCTATGGCCATAGCCGACGCTTTCAGAAGTGGCAATCTCGGCATCATGGATTATTACAAAATGCAGAATATCAAAGCCGATACCACCATGCGGGAAAATATTGTGAACCCGCCTAAGAAATAGGCTTGACGCACGTGCGAACAATTTGGTAATTTTTATTTAGGATGAAGTTTAGACTTTTTAGCGATGATAGGTGAGTGAATGGAAACTTAGAATTCTTAATAAAAATATTCTAAATTTACTTATAAATAATTTCAAAATAGTAGAATGTAAAGACTAAAACCCTAGTACTTTCTGCTAAACATACTCTTCTCCTCATGCTCACCAAAGAACAAATTGCTCAGCGTATCGCTAAAGAACTCCAAAATGGATTCTATGTCAACCTCGGCATCGGAATTCCTACGCTCGTAGCCAATTATATTCCCGAAGGCGTAGAAGTGGTGCTACAATCGGAAAATGGATTACTGGGCATGGGACCTTTTCCTACCGAAGAAAATATTGATGCCGATCTCATCAATGCCGGCAAGCAAACCATCACAACCCTGCCAGGTTCGGCTTTCTTCGATAGTGCCATGAGTTTTGGCATGATACGCGCTGGAAAAGTAGATTTGACTGTGCTTGGTGCCATGGAAGTTTCTGATAACGGCGACATCGCCAACTGGAAAATACCAGGAAAAATGGTTAAGGGTATGGGGGGTGCCATGGATCTGGTGGCCTCTGCCAAAAATATTATTGTCGCCATGCAGCAAGTAAATAAAGCAGGCGTAAGTAAGATGCTCCCGAAATGTGATTTACCTATCACTGGCCTTGCCTGTGTAAAAAAGGTAGTCACCGAATTTGGGATGTACGAGATTACCCCCGAAGGTTTCAAACTCGTTGAGTTAGCTCCTGGAGTCACCGTTGACGACGTGAAGAAAAATGTTTCCGGACGTTTGGTGATCTCAGAAGAGGTGAAGGAGATGTCGTTTTAACTTCAGTAATGCTTATTTCCTGAATCATTTGAGGTGCTGGTAGGTTGAAGAAAGTAATTCGGCTTCTCCTTGGTCATCCTACTTCCGTTTCCACTCTCCCTTATCACCAATCAAAACTTCAACTCCAGATCTTCCAATACTTTTCCAGCTAGAACATGCTCATCGATAATGCGGCTTACGTCGGTCGCCATCACAGGACCATAATAGGTGCCTTCAGGATAAATAACCAATGAGGGGCCGAATTCGCAGGCATCGAGGCATCCTGAGCGTTGCACTCTAACGGTGCCTTTGAGGCCACGTTCGGTGAGTTGACGGCGGAACTCTTTTACCAGTTCCATACCTCTTTCTTCACCACAGCATTTATTGCCTTCCGGTTTTTGATTGGTGCAAATGAATATATGTTTATCGTAACGCATAAAGATAGGGAGTTTTTAATATTTTAGGTTGAGATAGATGAAAATTAAAAAAGCCACTTAAAATTAAATGGCTTTTTTAAAGAGTATTTTAGTGTCATTACATTTTAGAAACAAGCTCCATCAAGTCGGCAACGCGACTGCTGTATCCGGCTTCGTTGTCGTACCAGCCCACCACTTTTACGAGTGTGCCTTGTGTCATAGTGAGGTCGCTATCAAAAATGCAAGAGTAACGACTTCCAACGATATCGATAGAAACGATTGGATCCGTATTGTATTCAAGTATGCCTTTCAAAGCACCTTCCGAGGCCGCTTTAAAAACAGCATTCACTTCTTCTTTAGTCACTTCTTTTTTCAGGATAGCTGTAAAATCGGTCACAGAACCATCAGGAATAGGCACACGCATGGCGTTTCCGTTTAATTTCCCTTTCAGGTGAGGTAATACCAGGCCTACCGCCTTGGCAGCACCGGTGCTAGTTGGTACAATACTATAGGCTGCTGCACGTGCACGGCGTAAGTCTTTATGAGGAGCATCTTGCAAACTTTGATCAGAGGTATAAGCATGAATGGTGGTCATGAATCCTTTTTCCAATCCAAAAGCATCGTCCAACACCTTTACCATTGGGGCAAGGCAGTTGGTGGTACATGAAGCGTTAGAAAGAATTTGTTCTGTTCCGTCGATGGAATCGTCGTTAACCCCTAAAACAATCGTTTTAACATCACCTGTAGCAGGGGCTGAAATCACAACTTTTTTAGCACCTGCTTGTATATGAGCCATTGCTTTAGCAGCATCGGTAAAATGACCGGTTGATTCCAGGACTACATCGATACCGAGGCTACCCCAAGGTAGTTTGGCAGGATCTCTTTCAGCGAAGACGCTAATTCTTTTACCATTTACAGTAATCGATTCGGCATCGGAGGTTACGGTGCCATTAAATTTCCCGTGTACGCTATCATACTTTAATAAGTGAGCAAGGGTAGAATTATCTGTCAAGTCGTTGATAGCAACTACTTCTACGTTTGCTTTTTCTAATAAGTAACGGAAGGCGATGCGACCGATACGACCAAAACCATTGATGGCTACTTTCATGTTCGATTTATAATTTAAGATGGGTTATTAATAATAAAATATCTATAAAATTCATTAAAACGGTGCAAAGTTAAATTTTATAATAGTATTATTCCAAAAATATTTGCAATTTAGATGTATTTTTATACCTTTGCACTCCTTTAAAAA
>CAIUDH010000091.1 GCA_903897855.1 uncultured Bacteroidota bacterium
AAGATCAGATGATCGCTTTGCCCATAAATTAAATCAAATAGCCCTCATGTTATCTGGTTGTATTCACAACCAAACAAGTAACCCCTTCAGAATAATCTGGAGGGGTTTCTCGTTCTTACCACAACCCTCTAAATAAATGCACTCGGAGCTGAGTATTACTTGACGTTATTTTTAAAATACTAAAGAATCATCCTCAATATTATTTTTTTTTAGTTTCTCCTTCAAATGCTAACCATTAAATTATCAGGACTTTAACAGTCTAATGTAAAAATATAACCTTAATAAAATGCAAACATGACGAAGGTCATTTTTTATACCGTACGTACTATTCACCTTTGCTCCATGAATCGAATTCAGATTCATCTATTGACACTTGACTATCCAACCTTCAATTCAGTAGATTCAGAGTAAAACACTCTACCATTAAAACTTTTGCCTTAGAACAACAAAAATAGTTGTTGGGCCTTTCTCCTAAAATCTTTATTGCGCTGTTTCAGCTGCATCCGCAGTTTCACAGTAACGTATAAAAATCTTTTCTAGAAATTGTTCTAAAGCAAAAAAAATCTTAACTAAGATTTTCTTTTGGGTTCCATGTTCATCACGATCTTTTGGACTCATCAACAGAAAGCGTTTTACGCTCTCAAAATGCAACAACACATAGTCTTAAATGGCTCAAACCGACTCAAAACAGATGTAGCCAACAGAGTAACTAAAACTGTACAAATTAGGCCATTATCAAACTCATCATCTAAATGAAAAACAAAAAAGTAAAATTATTTACCTTGTTCTTGTTAATCTTAGGACTTTCCGGATTGCAAGCACAGCAAGCGCTTCCAACAACAGGAGGGAATGCGCAAGGCACTGGAGGCTCGGCGAGCTACTCTGTAGGGCAGGTGGTATACACCACCAACACCGGCACCAATGGCTCGGTAGCCCAAGGAGTACAACAACCATTTGAAATTTCTGTTGTCTTAGGATTGAAACAAGCCAAAGGGATAAATCTGACCTTCACCGCTTACCCCAACCCGACAACCGATTATTTAATCTTACGTATCGAAGAATATAATAACCCCGACTTGTCCTACCAACTCTTCGACATCAACGGTAAAATTTTAGACACTCATAAAATAACAATCGGCGAAACAACCATTGCCATGAGCAATTTTGTAGCCGGTACTTATATCTTAAAAATAACCAACAACAACCAAGAAGTTAAATCATTTAAAATCATAAAAAACCAAACGCTATGAGAAAGTTAATTACATTTCTATTCGCAGTGCTTTTAGCTACTGCCAGCGTGCTCGCTCAAGCACCTCAAAAAATGAGCTATCAGTCGGTAATTCGTAATAGCGGCAATGCCCTTATTACTTCTAAAGCGGTAGGTATGAGAATCAGTATATTGCAAGGTAGCTCTACAGGCACCGCAGTTTATGTGGAAACTCAAATGCCCACCACGAACTCCAATGGCTTAGTGAGCCTGGAAATTGGTTCCGGAAATGTGATTCTAGGCACCTTCTCCACCATCAATTGGGGAGCAGGACCCTATTTTATCAAAACAGAAACTGACCCTCTTGGTGGAGTAGCTTACTCCATTTCGGGTACAAGTCAGTTAATGAGCGTTCCTTATGCCTTGTTTTCGGCTAATGGAACTCC
>CAIUDH010000092.1 GCA_903897855.1 uncultured Bacteroidota bacterium
GTTTGCATGCTCTGTTTCATTAATTCTGCTTTCGTGCTTAAGTATTCGCTTCTTAATTCCTTGATTTCCCGAGTCAGCTTTTCGGTATTACGAACCGTTCGTTCTGCGTATTGTTGTATGCTTATATACAATACGATAATCACAAAAGTGAAAAAGGTGAAAGGCAACCACTTCGATGCGTCCTCGCGATTGAAAAAATAGGATGTCTCTTTACCGCTTTTTTTTGCTTTTTTTTTCGCATCTGCACTTTGCTCAATAAGGTCAGATTGAATTTCTACTTCTTCCTTTATTTTTACTTCGTTCATAGCTTTTCACCAATTCTTAGTTTTGCACTCCTGCTTCTGTTATTCTCTTGTTGTTCGTCAGCGCTAGCTTCAATAGGCTTTTTATTGACGGGTTTCATCTGCGTCATCTTGTTGCCATAAAAATCTTTCTGGTCATCGCCACTAAAATTCCCTTTCTGAATAAAATTCTTCACGAGACGGTCTTCCAAGCTATGATAACTCATCACCACCAAGCGACCTTTAGGGGCTAGAACATCCACGGTTTGAACCAAAAACTTTTGCAGTACATGTAACTCTCGGTTTACTTCAATGCGCAAAGCCTGAAATACCTGAGCCAGATATTGATTCTCTTTCCATTTCGGCACACAGGGATTGATGAGCTCTTTAAATTGAAATACGGTGTTTATTGAATCTTCTGAACGATTTGAAACAATGGTGCGTGATAAATTATAGGCATTGTTAATTTCTCCATAAAGACGAAAAATTCGGGTGAGTGATTCTTCGGTATAAGTTTGGATAATTCTTTTTGCAGTAAGCGACTGATTTGAGTCCATTCGCATATCCAACTCTGAATCGAATCGAAAACTAAACCCGCGTACTGCCGTGTCAAATTGATGTGAGGAAACTCCAAGGTCGGCCAAAATCCCATTCACCGGCACTAAATTCAAATAGCGCAGATGCTGGTTCATGAATTCGAAATTTTGATTGATGAAAATAAGACGATCATCATCAACCAAATTCTTCAATGCTTCTTGGTCCTGGTCGAAAGCGATAAGTTTTCCTTTCGGCCCGAGGTGTTTTAAAATCTCTCGGCTATGACCACCCCCACCGTAGGTAACATCTACATAGATGCCGTCGCTCTTAATGTCGAGTGCATCGATGCATTCGTTGAGCATTACAGGTTGGTGATATTGCGTCATTTTTCGGTGTCTTACGTCTCGTTTTATATTTGCTTCTCACGATCTCCCTACCTTCTCCCAAGAAAAAATCCTTAAAGAATAATCCCTTTCATAACCCTCTCGGCCAGCTCACTATATTGTTCCGGATTTTTACTGATCTCGGCTTCATAACTTGTTTTATCCCATAACTCAATTTTGGACGAATTGGTAACAAACACAACGTCGCTTTTGAGCCCACCATACTCTTGTAAATTTTTTGGGATAAGTACTCTTCCGCTGGCATCGGTAGTTAAAATATTTGCCCCACGATTAAATAATCTTAAAAAATCTCTGTTCTCCTTAATAAATGAGTTTAACTTATTCAATTCGGTGGTGATACGATTCCATTCGTCTTTGGTATAGAGAACCAAACATTTTTCAAAACCACAGTTCACCACCAGTTGCTGTTTGCTATCATCGGGCAATTGCGTAACCAGTGCCTTGGGCAGCATGATGCGACCTTTGGTATCCATTGTGCAATTATATTCTCCTATGAAATGAACCATTTTATGCTGCGTTCTCTTAATTAAAAATCAAATGTAGGGATATTTTTACCACAAATTACCACTTTGTCCCACATTTGTTGATAAATGGCACTTACCCACATGTTTTTGTGGACAACAGAAATCGCATGAAGCAGATGCTATCTGAAAAATGAAGATTTGGAAAATTCGGGTGGGGTTCGGTATTCACCTGAACGCAAAGTTTGGCGCTGCGTAAAGTTGGAGTGTCTCGGAACAGGGTGGGGAATGCTAAGCTAGTGGTGGCAAGGCCGCATGAATTGGCTTCGTCTTAGCATAAAATTTCAGGTTCCAACTTGCCCCAGAAAGTGTTTTTGGTGGTCTTAGCAAAGTGGCAGCGAAAGCAGAAAATTAGAAATAAAACAAATCGCAGAATGCAAGTATTTAACTCATCCCTTCAAAAATAAAATTAATCGACCGGAGCAGCTTCTTCTGGCAATTCCTCTATTTCTTCTGCTGCTTTTTTGATCTGCTCTTGCGAGAAACTCATCAACGGCATATCGTTGATACGGTATTTCTCTAGTCCTAAAGCCTCGAACCTATGAAGCACATCCGAATCGATGTTGATTCTGTATTTTTTCGATAGCAACTCGACCATCATATTATCTTGAGGATGGTTTAGTATTAACTTAAAATTGCAGTTCCCCGGATTCTGTTTCGCTATTTCTTCTATTCCATTAATAAGCGAATCATTTATCTGAAGTGCCGATACTTGCAAAAGAAACTGCTTCATCATTTTATCGCGCACATCGCCCAAATGCTCCACCGAAGAAATTTTAAATTCTTTTTCGTTCTCCAATCCCCATTTCATGGAGATTCGACCCTTGATCAGTAAAAAATTATTGGGCTTAAAGAGTTTACTTAAATTATCATAATCTTTATTGAATAAGGCAATCTCTAAGACATTGTCGTAATCTTCAATCACGGCCTTCATCCAAGGTTTGTTCTTGGCTTTGGTCATACGCTCTTCAGTAAGCGTAACAATGCCGGCAATGACAAACTCTTCCTCTTTTTTTGCCTCAATCGATTTTTTCACCGCGGTAATATTGCCTTTGGTAAAATGTTTAATTTCAAATTTAAAATCATCGAGCGGATGGCCACTAATATACATGCCCACCACCTCTCGCTCTTTCTTTAATTCCTTTAGGCGCTCCCATGGTTCGCATTTGGGCAATACGGGTTCTGCCAAAGAGGGAGCATCGCTAGCCCCTCCAAATAAGCTTGCCTGATTGCTGTTCATGCTCTCCTGTTTGTTGGCTCCATACCGTAGCGCTTTTTCAATGGTATTGGGTTCTCGCTCAGAATCCTCTGGGTAAAAATATTGGTGTCGATGGGTATTGGGTATGCTGTCGAAAGCGCCCGACATAACAAGAGGCTCAAGCACTCTTTTATTAATGCTCTTTAAATTCACCCTTGAGGTGAGATCAAAAATGCTCTTGTAAATTCCGTTGTTTTCCCGTTCCTCAATGATGGCATGTGAGGGGTTTTCTCCAACGCTTTTTACGCCACCTAATCCAAATCTAATTTGCCCTTTTTTATTGACTGTAAATAACAAATTCGACTCGTTGATGTCGGGACCTAATACTTGAATATTCATTCGTTTGCATTCTTCCATAAAAAATGCAACTTTCTCAATATGGTCCTTATTATGTGTGAGTACCGCGCTCATATACTCACTTGGGTAATGTGCTTTTAAGTAGGCCGTTTGAAAGGCAACAACACTGTAAGCGGTAGAGTGTGACTTATTGAAAGCATAACTGGCAAAGGCTTCCCAGTCGGTCCATATTTTCTCTAAAACATCTTTTGGGTGGCCTTTAGCCGATGCCTGAGAAATAAACTGCCCCTTCATTTTGTCGAGTGTTTTTAAATCTTTCTTTCCCATGGCCTTGCGAAGAAAATCGGCTTCTCCCTTGGTGAACCCCGCGATTTTTACACTTAACAACATCACCTGTTCTTGGTAAACTGTAATGCCATAGGTTTCTTCCAAATGCTCCTCCATATCAGGCAAATCATAGGACACTTTTTGGCGGCCATGTTTTCGGTTAATGAAGTCTGGGATATATCGAATGGGTCCTGGACGGTAAAGTGCATTCATGGCAATCAAATCCTCGAAGCGATCGGGTTTCAATTCGCGTAAATATTTTTGCATCCCTACGCTCTCAAACTGAAATGTACCCACGGTATCGCCTCTTTGGTAAAGTTGCAAAGTCTTAATATCATCAAGAAGAATTTCATCTAAGTTAATTTTCACTCCATGATTATTTTCGATGAGAATTAAGGCCGTCTTTAAAATAGATAAGGTACGCAATCCTAGAAAGTCCATTTTAATGACGCCTGCTTCTTCAATCACATTTCCGCCATATTGGGTGATATATAAAGAGGATTCTTTGGCGGTGGCAATCGGTATTAGATTGGTTAAATCTTCAGGCGCGATGATGATGCCTGCAGCATGTACCCCCGTGCCACGAACACTACCCTCCAACACTAAGGCCTGTTTTAAGACATTGGCTTCAATGGAAGCATCTAGTCGTAAAATCTCACGCAATTTTTTAATATTATCTAAATCTTCCGGTTGCAGATCTTTGAGATCCTCCAAAGGACTTTTGATGATGGCATTTAAATTTGTACCCGGACGGTCAGGAACCAGTTTCGCCAGTGCGTTACTCTCACCTATAGGCAATTCCATCACACGAGCTACATCTTTGATGCTCATTTTGGCTGCCATACTACCATAGGTTACAATTTGAGCTACCTGTGTTTTGCCATATTTTTCAGCTACATAATCGATCACCCTCTGTCGCCCCTCATCGTCAAAATCGGTATCGATATCGGGTAATGATTTACGGTCAGGATTTAAGAATCGTTCGAAAAGCAAATTGTATTTCAAAGGATCGATATTGGTAATTCCTACACAATAGGCCACAGCGCTGCCTGCCGCCGACCCCCGTCCAGGACCCACGAAGACCCCAATATCTTTACCATGATTTATAAAATCTTGCACAATTAGAAAGTAACCTGCAAAACCCATCGTTTCAATGGTTTGTAACTCAAAATTCAAGCGATCTTCAACTTCCTGAGTGAGTTCAGAATATCTTTTTTTTGCGCCTTCGAAGGTTAAGTGTCGGAGGTATTGATCCTGTGTTAGAAATTCAAGTGGGATGACAAAATTGGGTAACGCCACCGATCGCTTCAAATCGAGGTCTTGTATTTTATCTACGATTAAATTGGTATTGTCGATGGCGGCGGGGAGGTCGTGAAATAGCGCAGTCATCTCTTCTGTTTTCTTAAAGAAAAACTGGTCATTGAAAAATGCGAAACGACGGTCTTTCACAACCATATCATCATCACCGAATTCTTTGATGGTAGGAGTTGAAAGTTTTTCCCCCGTATTAAGACATAATAAAATATCGTGGGCAACATTATCTTCTCTCTCAGTATAATGCGAATCATTGGTAGCAATATAGGGTCGATTATACTTTTTCGCAAAACGCAGGAGCACCTCATTTACTTGGTTCTGCTCTGGCATATGATGTCGTTGAAGCTCTATATAATAATCATCGCCAAACATATTAAGCCACCATTCAAACTCTTGCTCTGCTTCCGATTCGCTTTTCTTTAGAATGGTTTGAGGCACCATCGCTCCCAGACAACAAGTGGTTGCAATTAAATCGGTATGGTATCTTTCAATTAATTTTTTATCAATACGTGGGTATTTCCCGTACTGACCTTGGGTATAGCCTAAAGAGCAAAGCTTAATTAAATTTTTATATCCGTTCTCGTTTTTTGCAAGTAAAAGTTGATGGTAACGCTTGTCTTTATCGTCCTTGCTAAATTGTTTTCGGTCCATATCCTGTACCACATAAAATTCACACCCAACGATAGGCTTTATGCCTTGTTTATGAGCTTCCGCAACAAATTGAAACACCCCAAACATATTTCCATGGTCGGTAATAGCACAGGCGGGCATGCCATCAGCTTTCGCTTTAGAAAGCATTTTTTTTATATCCGCTGCACCATCAAGCAAGCTATATTGAGTATGACAATGTAAATGAGAAAACACCATAAGTGCCGTGAATTTACGTAGGAATTCGAAGCCAAAATTTGTTTGTTGAAAATTGAAAGGATTTGTTTACAAAAATAAATTCTGCTTCATATAAAAGGGGCAGGAAGCTTTTACTTTTTCATCAATGGGTTCCTAAAATACATTCAATCTCATTAGGCCTATGGTGCTTTTCGGCTGTAGTATTTTGTAATCTTTTTATGTTTTGAGTTTTTTAAAACCAGATCCTACCTGGTTCAAACGAACCATCAAAATTTCTATTTGAATCTTGGCTAATCTAACTTCTGTTTAATGATGTTGGTTTTTAAAGCTTTAATAAAGATGGCTGTCTTATCACAATCTGTACTATATATTGTGCTAGGCGAGCTGATTTTATTTAAAAAGAATTATTTTTTTGTATAAAAAATCTTTTTTAGATTCGATTTGATAATAAACTTGAAAATAATTCTCGAAGCATATCGCAAGCATCGTTAAGAAGTAACTCTTTCATGACATACTTTAATTTCTGATACGATGATACAATTTACATATCAACAAAATTTAGGGACGAAAAAACTAATCAAAAAGTTACGCATGTACAAAAGAAATTTGATTGCCTTTGTACTTCTTGTACTTGTTTTTTTAATGAGTTATTTGAAGAAAACGGAAAATAAATCATTACCAATAACAACAATTTCAGCTTCTCATTCCGAATAGAAGGGGGAGGTGTCGTTTTTACAGAATAGTAGGAATAAAAAAGAGGAGTTGGCATCGTAGCTAACTCCTCTTGAAAATTATTCTTCTTCGTTACCTATTTCAAGAAATCATTTACATCGCTTAAAGGCATGTTAAAAGCATCCGAAACACCTTTATATACTATTTTATCTCCTATGGTATTCAATCCTTTTTTTAGTTCTTCATTCTCAGCACAAGCCTTTTTCCATCCTTTGTTGGCTAGTTGTATCGCATAAGGCAACGTGGCATTGGTTAAGGCTAAGGTAGAAGTGTAAGGTACTGCACCAGGCATATTGGCAACACAATAATGAATAATTCCATCAATTTCAAAGGTAGGATTTTCGTGTGTTGTAGGCTTGCACGTTTCAATACATCCACCTTGATCAACGGCAACATCAACCAATACAGTGCCAGGTTTCATTAACTTAAGCATGTCGCGGGTGATCAAATGCGGTGCTTTAGCTCCTGGAATTAAAACGCCTCCTACTACCAAATCAGCATCTTTTATTTCAGCCACTATATTATAATGATTACTCATCACGGTTTGCACATTTTTAGGCATGATATCGTCGAGTTCGCGTAGGCGTTTTAAGGAGATATCCATAATAACAACCTCAGCACCCATACCAGAAGCAATTTTTGCTGCCTGTGTTCCAACAATTCCACCTCCTAATATAACTACTTTCGCTGGTTTCACCCCGGGAACACCACCCAATAAAATACCTCGTCCACCCATCGGCTTCTCTAAATATTTGGCCCCTTCTTGTATACTCATTCTTCCGGCAACTTCGCTCATCGGGATGAGTAGAGGCAAGCTTCTGTCTGTTTTTTCTACTGTTTCATAGGCAATGCAAATACCTTTTCGGGTAAGCATGGCGTCGAGCAAGGGTTTATACGAAGCATAATGGAAATACGTAAACACCAATTGGTTTTCTTTAATCAATGGATATTCCTTATCAATCGGTTCTTTTACTTTTACAATCATCTCGGCAATAGCGTAGATGGCTTCTATGGTTGGAAGTATTTCAGCGCCGGCTCCAATATAATCGGCATCTTCAAAACCACTGCCTACACCAGCGGTAGTTTGAACATAAACGGTATGTCCGTTTTTTTTAAATTCGGCAACTCCGGCTGGGGTAATTGCAACACGATTTTCGTTATTTTTAATTTCTTTAGGCAGGCCAATGATCATGACTTCGGGGTTTTAAAATTTAAGGCACAAAAGTAAGAAAATCTTATGAGAAGAACTTTTTTATTGTATTGCAAATGAAATCTATTTCTTCATTTTTTAAACCTGGGTAAAGCGGCAGACTCAAACACGTTTTAGCAATTATTTCTGAAATGGGGAAGGCGCCTTGAGCATAATTTAAATGAGCATAGGCCTTTTGTAAGTGAGGAGGTACAGGATAATGGACTAAGGTGCCAATCTCATTTTTGTTTAAATGTTCTACAAGTCCCTCCCTTCGAGCCGTACGTACCATGTAGATATGATAAACATGAGTAGCATATAGCGCTACTGCCGGCAAAATCAAGTCGCCAACACCCCTTAGTTGCTCATGGTAACGTCTGGCCAGCTCCACGCGCTCACTCGTCCAGCGGCTAAGATAAGGGAGTTTTACACTGAGGTAGGCCGCCTGTAATTCGTCGAGCCGGCTATTTACACCAAGCTCTTCGTTGAAATATTTTTTTTCTGAACCATAGTTGCGAAGCATGGCAATCTCTTTGCTTAGCTTTTCATCGTCGGTGGTAATCGCTCCTGCATCGCCAAGTGCCCCTAGGTTTTTGCCAGGATAAAAACTGGTGGCATTGATCTGCCCAAAACTACCCGTGAGTTTGTTTTTAAACTTTGCCCCTTGGGCTTGGGCATTATCTTCAATTACATAAAGCTGATACCTCTTAGCAATATTAAGGATGGCATCCATCTCACAACTTTGCCCATATAAATGAACAGGCATTATCGCTCGGGTTCTCGAATTAATCTTAGCCTCTATCAAATCGGGGTTGATATTATAGGTCGTTATTCTGGGCTCCACAGGGATGGGCGTAGCACCTACAGTGCTGATAGCCAACCAGGTTGCGATATAGGTATTGCTTGGAACAATGACTTCATCGCCAGGTCCTATTTTTAATGCCCTTAAGGATAGTATTAAAGCATCTAACCCATTGGCTACACCCTTGCAATAAGCTACATTCGAAAATTTGGAATACTGCTCCTCAAAAAGTTCAACGTGCTTCCCAAGCACATACCAGCTTTTGTCGATGACTTCTTCAGTAGCGTTTAGTAGCTCTTGTTTTAAAGGCAGATTCTGAGGATGAAGATTTAAATACGGTATAGACATAAAAAATAAAAAAAAGGAGGGTTCTTAGTGAAGCCAGAATAAAGGTATTTGAATAACGTGAAAACAAAACTCTATTTCTACTGACTGATCAATTGTAAAGAGAGTATCATTAAAGTGTTTTTTCCTTTCAATGAAGTGTTATCTCTTTAATTGTAATTTTAACTGTGGGATGGCTTTATTTAAAGCAGTTTGAATGCGCATGAAGGCATCAGTAATTTTCTTCTGGTCTTTTGAATTTTTACATTCGTATTGTATCTCCAATACAGCCTCCGAGGCAAGGTGCATTCCCATCAAAGCGTAGGAAGGTTTTAGCTTGTGAATAATTTTATATAATTCATCGAAATTTTTCTCTTCCAAATATACTTTGCCGATAATCATCTCCGAAGGTGTCTCTTTTAAAAATACGTCAATCACCTCGTTTACAAACTCTCCATTTCCCCTCGACAATTCATGGAGGTAGGAGAGGTCGATGCTATCATTTTTATATTCCTTAAAATTTTGTGCGGCCTCCGACTTAGAATACAAATTTGTTTTTGAAGGAACTAGAGTTGCGATTTTCTTCATCAACTCTTCCGTATTCATTGGTTTTGGAATGTAGTCATTCATACCCGCAGCAAGGCATTTTTCCGATTCACCTAAAAAGGCATGTGCTGTATAGGCGATGATAGGAATCTTATTCAATGGAGCCGACATGGTCTGCCTTATAAATAAAGTAGTGGCATAGCCATCCATCACAGGCATTTGTAAATCCATTAAAATAATATCATACCTGTTTTCGTTCAACATCTCAACCGCAATTTTCCCGTTGTCGGCTAAATCAACATTGATGCCTTGTAATTGCAATATCTTCTGTGTCACAATCTGATTTAATCGATTGTCTTCCACTAATAATAATTGCAGGTTATTGAAAAATATAGCCTCACTCTTCAAAAGTTTTGCGGGGGCCTTGCTTAAATCTTTTTTTAATTGAAGTTGAATGGTGAAGGTACTGCCTTTGCCTACAGTACTTTGAGCGCTTATCTCCCCATTCATGAGCGCAGCCAATTGTTGAGCAATTTGTAGTCCTAGTGCAGGTGCTATTAACTCCTCTGTGTAATCACTTGATTTGCTGGAATGTTTTTCAAATATTTTTTCAAGCAGGTATCCTGAAATTCCAATGCCGGTATCTTGAACTTTTATTTCAATGGTTACCGATTGTAATTTGTCTTCCAAAAGGGCAACACGAATTTCAACTTGACCACTGTAAGTGTATTTTACGGCATTATTAACGATATTGTTTATCAGTATTTGACAAATGCTTCTATCCCCCCTAAGCTTGTTTGGGATGTCTTTGTCGATCAGATAATTAACCTTTAATCCTTTCTCTGCGATGGTAGGATTATGAAGCTTAATAATTTTGGTAATAATCTCATCAATAGAAAAAATGTCTTCCTTTAATGTTAAGGTGTTATTCTCCAACTCCATAAAACTCAGCAAACTGTTTACTAATTCGGCGAGGGTATTAATGGAGGAGTTCACGTGTGAAACATACTCGCGCTGCTGATCGTTTAGAGTGGTTGATTGCAGAATTTCAGTGAGGCCGATTATCGAATAAAGAGGCGTGCGTATCTGATGACTAAGATTAATTAAAAATTTTTCCTTGTCGGATAATACAATATTGGTGATCTTTTTATTTCTACCCATAAAATCAACTTCCGAAGAGTTGTGTCAAATATAGTACAATTTTTGATAATGAAATGAAGTGCCAAGTTAAAAAAATCAAAAACTGATAGGAGTGTAGGTTTTTTAGGAATCCTCTTTGCAATCATTCAACCTGTTTTCTATTTAGCGGGATGCCGAAACTCAGCCAAAATTAAGAAAATACTAAAAAAAACAGGAGCCGACTATTTTACTTCTACCAACTCGCAATCGAAGGTAAGCTGAGAGTTCGCAGGTATAACGCCGCTACCCATATCCTGATCGCCATAGCCAAGAGTGGAGGGGATAATAAACCGATATTTTGAACCTTGACGCATCAATAATATACCTTCATCCCATCCTCTAATAACCATACCTACGCCGAGCTTAAACTCTAAGGGCTCTTCTCGTAAAACAGAAGAATCGAAGATTTTGCCATCTTTTAGATAACCAGTGTAATGTACCTTAACGTCGGCTCCAGAGTAGGCTTGTTTTCCAGTCCCTTCTTTTACAATATAGTAAGTTAATCCCGATGCTGTTTTGTGTTCAGGCTTATTTTGCCATTGATATTCATTTGCAAAAACAGGCTCTTTCGCACTCATAAGTTCTACCTCAAAATACAAAGTGGAGTTTGCAGGTATGCCAGTTCTTGCTCGGCTACCATAACCCAGCGCTGGAGGTATGACTAATAAGGCTGAATCGCCAACACTTAAGAGTGCAATTCCTTCCTCCCAACCTGGGATCACTTTACCCATACCTAATTGAAATTCAAATGGTTCTCCTCTACTATAGCTATTATCAAACTCGCTCCCGTCCTCTAAACGGCCTATATAATGAACCGATACCTTGTCACCAGAATTGGCTCTTTTAGTTCGCGCCGAATGCTTATAGATGACATAGCGGAGTCCACTTCCTGTGATAGCGGTGTCTGGTCCTTTCATGGTGGGGGATTGATTTTCTTTTGTATGGGGTAGTGAAGCCTCCGTTGCATGAGGAGCTCTTTGTGCGGTGTTGGCTTTTTTTGCAGCACTACACGCTATTATTAAAGACCCCAATAGAACGGGGATTAAATATTTGCGCATTCTTATAAGATATTTAAGAGTTCAATTTCGAAAACCAGAGGAGTAAATGGTGGAATTGTCGATCCTCCCTTCTCTCCATAAGCCATCTGATAAGGTATGATTACCATGAGCCGGTCTCTGATACTCATGAGTTGCAAGGCTTCATCCCAGCCTTTTATTACACTTCCAGTGCCAACAATAAATACAAACGGCTGATTGCGTGGAATAGTGCTGTCAAAAGTGGTTCCGTCAAGCAAATATCCAGTGTAATGCACAAATACAGTATCGCCAGGTTTCACTCGTCGAGCAAATCCCTTGAGGGCAAATTGATAGTACAGTCCTGACTCAGTTTTAGACATCTGAAGCTGATTATCACTAATATACCTCGCAATCTCTGCAGCTTGGTTTTCGGGTGCATGTTTCGATTCTTCAATCATTCGAAGATCATATTCCTCCTTCGTAACAATGGAAATTAATTTAAGGGTTACCCTAAACTTGCTTCCTTTCGTAATAAAGTTGGGAAGTGTGCTTCCCATCGAATGTACAAAGAAAGAGTCGGCTACCACCGACACTTCAGCACTATCGCCTTCCCCCAGCATCGTAAACATCTCATAAAAACACCCTCTGTAAGTAGGTTCTGGAACAAATATTTGAAACGGCTCTCCTTGAAAATAACTGCTCATGACTACCGAGTCTTTGTCAGTTTTACCAACTACGGTTATAAAAACCAAATCACCAACCCTAGCTCGCTGCGGATGCCCTTTGGTGCTCCAATAAAAATATTTGACCCCATGAGCTCCCGTAAGGTATTGAGCATTCGCTATTTCTCCAGTGAAGGTGAAAAGCAAAATAAGGAACAGGACATATCGGTTCATTGTACTATTCGGCCTTTGTAATTTTCACAAACTCAACATCAAAAACCAAAGGCGAAAAAGGCGCAATATCGGCTCCGGCACCTTGTGCACCATAAGCCAAAGTGGAAGGTAATACAATGGTCGCCTCTTCGCCCACATTAAGAATGCTGAAAATCTCGTCCCATCCTGCAATAACCCGATGTGCTCCTAATGGGAACTCAAAAGGTTGCCCCGATGTTTTATTTGAATCAAATACCTTTCCGTTCAAGAGTCTACCAGTGTAAATGGCCGAAACCTGATCCCCTGCTTTTGCTTTCTCACCCGTTGTTTTTTTGGTTATAACATAATACATGCCGGATGTTGTACGGGTATAGGTTAACCCAGTGCTGGTTAAATAATCGTTGAGTAGTTTCGATTCGTTTTGCTCTCTTGATGCTATTTCTAATTCCTGTAATGCTTTACGTTGTGCTAAAACAGTTTTTGTGATGAAACTATCAACGATAATATTAAAACAAATGCGTTCACCCTTTTTCACAAAAGCAGGAACAGGTGTTCCAATATAAGCACTAAAAAAAGAGTCTATGTTAATGAGGAACATAGCACTGTCGCCTTTAGTTAATAAGGTAAGCCCTTCTTCGAAATTTCCTTTTTTGAAGTTCTCTTTTACCACCATATTCCAATAAGGAACTTGCGGATTTCTATAAGAATCATATAGCGTAGAATCACCAATTTTCCCCCTCATCTTAAAAAAAACCATGTCGCCCGCTGCCACTCTAGGCCCTTTGTTTGGTGTAATAATTTTATACTCTAAACCACCAGCGGTTTTTTGAGTCTTTATTTTAGAGGTTTGTGCCCCCAAATTTAGTATCACGAAAGTGAATACGATGGTAAGAAAAACACTAATACGATTCATATTATTTTTTAGCTTTGATAACGGTTAATAATTCAACATCAAAAATTAAAGGGGTAAAAGCGGCTATTTCTCCACCGGCTCCTTGGTCGCCATATGCCAACGATGAAGGAATCACAGCGGTGGCTTTTTCACCTTGGTGTAAGATTCCAAATAACTCATCCCATCCAGCGATTACCTGACGCGAACCTAGAACAAATTCAAACGGCTTGCCGGTTTTGTCATTCGAGTCGAAAACTTTGCCATCAAATAGTTTGCCTGTATAGTTTGTGGCTACTTTGTCGCCTGCCGAAGCCTTTGCACCTTTAGTGGCGGTGGTAATAGTATAGTAAAGGCCGCTTTCGGTTTTAATATATTTAACACCCGAATTCTTGATGTATTCTTCGATTATATTTCCTTCGTTTTTCTGTTTTTCAGCAGTTTCTAATTCTTGTATCACCTTGCGTTCAGCCATTGTTTTACGAGTGATAAAACTATCAATTTTTATAAAAAACTGAAGTCGATCGCCTTTCTTTATAAAAGCAGGCGTAGGGGTGCCAATATATACTTTGTAGAAAGAGTCGGCAACAATTCTAAAGAGTGCACTGTCGCCTTTCCCTAGTAGTGTTAATCCTTCTTCAAAATTGCCTGGACTAAATTTATCATTCACAACTAAATTCATGTATGGTGTGTGTGTATTCTTATAGGTATCGAAAAGGGCTGAGTCTCCGGCTTTGCCAATTACTTTAAAAAACACCAGATCGCCGGCCGTAATTTTTTCGCCGCCGTTCGATGTGAAAATTTTGTACTCCAATCCACCGGTTGTTTTTTGCATTTTGTTACAAGATACAAAGAAGAGACCCAGGGTTGCAAGGGTGATAAAAAACTTGGTCATAATATGTGTTAATGAAATTTGAAAAATATTTGGCGCGAAATTAAGGATTAAAATTTTAAAAATTCGTCAAAAAGAACTTGTTGTAATGCCTCACCGTTTTTTCGAAGTTTTTTTATTTCTAATGAATCGTTACTGTTGCTTAAATAATAGCTGTTATGCTGCGAGTCGAAGGCTACCCAGTCCTTGCCATTGGCAAATCCACCACCATTCTGTAAAGGATAAAAAGCCCATGGTTGCGTCGTTGGGTTTAACATATTCCGACTCCAAGGAAATTCAGAGGCATCTAATTTGCACTGTCGTAAAACAGTGGCGGCTATATCGGCCTGCATCACCCGTCGTTTAATATGGTCTCCCTTAAACTTTTGCTTAATAACATCGCCCAAAAACAAGCATGGAATATGGTTAAATTCGGCTGATTGCATGAGTTGGAAAGTCGGAGAATTGTGCGAGTGGTCAGCAACTAAAATGAATAATGTATTTTTATACCAAGGCATTTTACGCGCAGTTTTGAAAAACTCGCCCAGCGCTGAATCGCTGTAATGTATACTGCTCGCATAGAGCCCTTCTTCCGGTAAATGGTCGAATTTATGAGGTGCTGGAATGTCATAAGGCATGTGAGAGCTAATGGTAAATAAACTAAACAAAAAAGGCTGTACCGCTAGGTTCATAGCCATGGCATATTGCTGTAACATCACCCCATCGTTAATTCCTAACCGTCCTCGAGGCAGTGCATCGTCAAAATCTTTCTCTTCCTTTATCACATCAAAATTCTGGTTAAACAGATAACTTTTGATATTCCCATAACTTAATTGTCCGCCAAAATAGAAACCAGAAGTATAACCTTGGTCATGAAAAGGTTTACTTAAAGAGCTTAGTTTCTTCGATTTTTCTGTTTGGCGGTTGAAATAAAGCTTGTAGGTATGTGGATGGCCACTTAATATGGACACAATGCCTTGATCAGAGACCCCTGCAGAAGCAATCATATTATCGAATAAAACACCTTGAGTACACAGGGAGTCGAAGACAGGGGTAACCCCTTTGATACCTCCGCAACTGGCTACCATCTGGGCACTCCAGCTCTCAAGTATAATGAAACAGAGGTTTGGACGGGTGGTGTTTAAAATTTCGATCGTTGAATCTTGGTTCGTCTTATATAGGGATCGAACAATAGCCAACGCTTCTTTTGTGGGCATAACTTCAAAAGGACTTTTATCCAAATTGAAATAATTTTCAGAAATATTTGAGAATAAATTCCACCCCGAATTCACCGCAGCGTCATTCAGCACAGGATCTTTACTGTAGTATGAAACACTCTGGCTGATGGGAATCGGATACCACCCACCCCGTATGCCGGTAAAGACAGCCAAGCAGTTGACAAACAAAACAAGGATTCCTAATAAATAACGAACCAAGGGGTATTTTAACTGGGTGTAAACCTCCTCGAGCCTTATGGCTCTCCAGTACCACCAGGTGAATAACCCACCGATGATGGCAGTCGAGGTGAAAAAAGTAATGAGTAAACTGTAAGATATTGTTTTGATAACCTCACCAAAATGCATAAAATGTGTCAAGGCCTGATAGTTCAGTTTTGTGCCCCACTCTCGATAGATTCCAACCTCTCCGATGGCGATGAAACCATATAAAAAGATAAAAAAAACGGTATAAACATTAATGACTCTGATGAATCGGTGATTTTGAAATAGGTAGGCAAGCCCAAGTAGAAGGGTGGGAATGACAAGAATGTAACAAGCCGCTGAGGCATCCAAATACAGAGCGTGGTAGAAACTACTTAAAATAGAAATATAACTGTCACCCTCCAGTTTAAAGAAATATTGTAATAGAAATAGAAGTCGATAGAAGGCAAACAGAGCCATCCAAAAGCAAAAGTAACGTAATAAAAACCACCATTTTTTTAATAACATATCTGCGAAAATACAAAAAAGCGCTTAGCTACACTCTCTTCTTCCTGCTCCAAATGCGGTGAAACCTTGTCCGCCACAAATCAAATTTTAATACCTATAATAATATTGCGTGAAGTAAAAAAAAAATCTATTTTTGCAGCCTTAAGTGGTCCTGTGGCCGAGTGGTTAGGCAGAGCTCTGCAAAAGCTCGTACAGCGGTTCGACCCCGCTCGGGACCTCATCAAAAGGGGGAGCTAAAGAATGATTTAGTTCTCCCTTTTTATTTAGAAACACAAACCAATATTACTAACTTTAGGCTCCGATTAGAAAAGGTACTCACCCGGTTAGCGTCATTTTTTAAAATCAATTTTAACACACATTATCTGCATATATTCAAAAAAAGTAGGAATATTGTAAATGTTCCTTGAAGTTAATCATGGAATAAAGTGTGTCATTCTACAAGCTATATAATTAAAATCAAACTTGTCTCTTAGCATGAAAATTAAAATATCAGTTGTCGTTGTAATTCTTGCAGCCTTGTCTTTTTTCGCATTCCGAAAAACTACCGATAAGCAAGTGTCGATTTTAAAGGCGATGGTTAAAACCTTACAGAGCGAGCATTTCAGCGATTTGAAATTTGATGACAGCTTCTCCAAAAAAGTTTTTACAATGTACCTCGAACACTTAGATTTGAATAAAAAATTCTTTCTTTCTCGCGACATCGACGAATTAAAGAAGTATGAGATGCAAGTCGATGATGAGTTGCAAATGGGGTCGAATGAGTTTTATAATGTGGCCTCCGAGAGGTTTAAACAGCGTGTCGACGAATCGGAGAAGTATATGCTCGAAACTTTTAATAAGCCTTTCGAGTTCACCGGCGATGAAACCATTCAACTCGACTCAAAAAAATTACTCTGGGCAAAAGGTGAGAATGAAATGAGACAGCAGTGGTATATAACTCTTAAATATCAAGTGCTTTCACGTTACTCCGAATTGCTCGACGAAAAAGCTACGGCTATAGAGAAAAAAGATACTTCCTATAAGATTCGGACAGACGCAGAGCTAGAAATTGATGCACGTGAGAAAACGAAAAAAGCCAATGTCGATTATTTTAAACGCCTTCGTAAATTGGATGAAGATGAGCGTTTTAGTGTGTATCTCAATTGTATTACGAGTGCCTGCGACCCCCATAGCGATTACTTTACCCCTCCCAAAAAACAAGAATTTAACGACCAGATGAGCGGAAGTTTTGAAGGTATCGGCGCTCAACTTCAAGAAAAAGATGGATTCGTAAAAGTAACTTCCGTTATTACGGGCAGCGCCTCTTGGAGGCAAGGACAATTGAAGGTGGACGATATTATTATGAAAGTAGCGCAAGCCAATGCAGAGCCTGTAAGTACACAAGACATGCCTCTTAATGATGTGGTGAAGATGATACGGGGCAAGAAGGGTACAGAAGTGCGACTCACCGTTAAGAAGCCTGATGGCAGTACGCTGGTCATAGCTATTATACGTGATATTGTGCTTACCGATGAAACATTTGCCAAATCGATGCTCATCAAAGAAGGAAAAAACACGATTGGGTATATCTACCTCCCCGAATTTTACGCCGATTTCAGTAAACGTACCGACCGACGCTGCGCTACCGATGTGTTGAAAGAGATTGTAAAACTGCAAAAGGATAATGCCCAGGGTATCATACTCGATTTGCGAAATAATGGAGGTGGTTCATTGTCCGATGTGGTTGATATGGCCGGCTTCTTTGTTAAAGACGGCCCCATGGTGCAGGTCAAGGACCGAAGGGATAACGCAAGCCAACTGAATGATGAGGATGTTGAAGTGCGTTATAGTGGGGCACTCATTATTATGGTGAATGAGCTCAGCGCCTCGGCTTCCGAAATTATGGCCGCTGCTATGCAGGATTACAAACGTGCCGTGATCATTGGATCTCCGTCGACTTTTGGCAAGGGTACTGTACAACGTGTATTTGAGCTTGACAACTCTTTTACTGAAAAAGGTTTGGGTAGTGTGAAAATAACGACCAGCAAATTTTACAGAATCAATGGCAGTACCACACAGCTTAAGGGGGTAATCCCTGATATCATTTTGCCAGACCAATATAAGTATTTAGATATTGGCGAGAAAGATGAAGACTACCCACTTGCGTTTGATGAAATTAAAAAGGCCACTTATGATACCTGGAATCGCGCTCCAGAGATGAATAAAATAAGAGAGTATAGCACCAAGAGAGTGGATAAGAGTGAAGCATTCAAATTGATAGAGCAATATGCCAAGCGTTTAAAAAACGAACGCGATAATCAAGTTTATTCGCTCAATATTATGAAGTACAAACAGGAGTTGAAGCTGGATAAAGAAGCAAATAAAAAGAATGATTTAGTTACCAATTACAAGTCACGACTAAAATTTGATTACCTCTCAGATGACCAGGCCGCCTTAAGCATGGATACGGTGAAACAATCGAAAGCTAAAACCTGGGTAGGACAGCTTCAAAAAGATGTGTATCTTGAAGAAGCCGTAAATGTGATGCAGGATATGCTGAAGTAAATTGGTGAGCAAATCAATTCGTTTCGTACACCATCGTTAGTACTTTAACTCAACGATGAGGGGCATAAAAAAAGAGGCAAACTCCATGGAGTTTGCCTCTTTTTATTTTAAGTACTTGGTAATTACTTTTTCTTCGCCGCAGCTGGTGCCGCTTTCGATGCATCAGCAGTTTTGGCTGCTGCAGGAGTGGCCTCTGCTTGCTGTGAAGCACGTGTAACTTCCACGGCTACAACAGTGTTGGCTGCAGCATCAAGAATTTCTACGTTTGCAACGGTAAGGTCGCGTACTCTAATTCCTTGACCAATTTCAAGTTTTTCTATGTCGATTTCCACAAAGTCAGGCATGTTTTTCGCCTCCCCATGCAAGCGTAAACGCTTAATGGGTTGTGATAAACGACCTCCGGCACGTACTCCGGCTGAATTACCTTTTACTTTCACGGGAATAAGTAAGGTAACAAGTTTACCCTCAACAATTTCTTGAAAATCTACATGTAGAATTTCATCGCTTACGGGGTGAAACTGTACATCTTTCAAATGTGATGTAAGTACATTGTTGCCTAGCGTTAACTGCACCAAATAAGTGTTCGGTGTGTAAATCAATGCTTTTAAATCGGCCGAATAAACAGAGAAGTGTATGTGCTCGGTACCGCCATACACCACGCAAGGCACTTTGCCTTCGCTACGCAGCTCTTTGCTGCTTACCTTTCCGGTGTTACTTCGAATGTCGCCTTTAATGACTAACGTTTTCATGATAAAAATAAATAAATTAAAAAATTAAAAATCCGTTCTTTACTAAGTTCTTTTATAGGTATAAATCAACATTTAACTGTTGCCTTCTCTCTTTTCAACTTAAAGTTTATCTAGAGCATTTGCTGCTGGAAACTTTCTTGTACTTTAAACAAGCTGCTTATCGACCCATATTCATGCACATTACGTATGGCATCAGCGAATAATCGGGCCGTCGATAGTACCTTGATTTTATCCGTAATATTTTTTACTGGAATGGTATCACAAACAATCAATTCGGTGAGTGCTGAATTGTTAATGGTTTCATACGCTTTACCCGAGAGTACCGGGTGTGTGCAAACGGCACGCACCGAACTGGCCCCTTTCTCCATCAGCATTTCTGCTGCTTTACATAAGGTGCCTCCCGTATCGATCATGTCATCAACCAAAACAACATCGGCACCGGTAACATCGCCAATTAAGGTCATACTATCAATCTCATTGGCTTTTTTACGATGCTTGTCGCATATAACCATAGTCGTTCCTAAGGTTGTGGCAAATTGTCTGTTTCTGTTCGAAGCTCCTAAATCGGGTGAAGCAATCACGAGATTTGGTAAATTTAAGCTCCTTATATATGGAGAGAATATAGTTTGTGCGTCTAAATGGTCCACAGGGATATCGAAAAAGCCTTGAATCTGAGGGGCGTGTAAATCCATGGTCATCACCCGGTCGGCCCCCACTGCGGTGAGTATGTCGGCAATCATTTTGCTTGTAATGGGCACCCGTGGCTTGTCTTTTCGATCCTGGCGTGCATATCCGAAATACGGAATCACAGCGGTAATATAGTTTGCTGAGGCGCGTTTGGCCGCATCAATCATCATAAACAACTCCATTAAGTTTTCGGCTGGAGGATTCGTCGATTGGAGCAAAAAAACATCACACCCTCTCACCGACTCATCATAACTCACCTGAAACTCACCATCCTTAAACACATTCACTTGCATATTACCCAAAGGTTGACGATATTCCAATGCAATCGCTTTGGCTAACCCTAGAGTAGCACGTGCACTAAAAATTTTTACCAGATTGGCTCCTATGGGCATGATTACATTAATAATTAAAAAAGTAAGGTCGAAAACTTGGCTAATTTCCGACCTCACCAAAACTTCAGTTGTCCGACCAGGGCTCGAACCTGGACTCTTCTGGACCAAAACCAGACGTGTTGCCAGTTACACCATCAGACAATGTCCCCTTTCTTTTTTTGGGATTGCAAAAGTAGTAAAAAACTTTATAATTTTTATAATATTAAATCATTTTAATGCTCGTTGGCTAAACTATAGCGTCTTCAAATGGCAATAATTTCTAAATTTGGACGTTTGGACGTTAATGTTTTGCCTCACTTTCAACAAGATTCGCCTCAAAAGTTGCCAATCGGCAGTTAGAACCTATCTTTTGAACGCATTAGGATTGATGAGCTAACCTCTGGAATTTTTTCTGTGGAGTATCGACATAAAATAATACATTTGCATTTTAGGTAATTTACAGTAATGAAAAGATTTATAATATTAGTATTCCTTCTTGTAATTGGTTTACACGGATTTTCTCAAAAAATTGAAGTGGGTTTAATGGGGGGTGGGATGTTTTATGTAGGCGATTTAACAGAAAAATTATATTCTCCCATTCATGCCGCTGGAGGAATGTTCTTGCGCATTAATGCCAACGGCAGGGTGGCACTGAAAGGCAATGTGCTATTAGGTAACGTTTCGGGTACCGACGTGGGTGCCACTGACAAGAGCAGAAAAAACAGGAATTTGACTTTTCAGTCAAAAATCTCCGAATTTGCTGCCGAAGTAGAGGTGAATTTGGTGAATAACTACAACGAAAAGAACAATCGCACCTTCTGTGTGCCATATCTGTTTGCAGGACTGAATGTATTTCATTTTAATCCTCAAACGAATTTTTATGATAGCTTAAGTGGCAAAACAATTTTATATGAGCTTCAACCTCTGGGCACTGAAGGCCAAGGGCTAACGAAGTACCCTAATTTAAAAAGATACAACCTGAACTCTTTTGCTTTCCCACTGGGAGGGGGATTAAAATTCCATTTCGGCGATTTCTTCACCTTCGGCTTAGAGTTTGGTATGCGCAAAACATTAACCGATTACTTGGACGATGTGAGTGGTTTTTATGCTGAAAATGACCTCATTCGCGCCCAATATGGGCCTACGGCAGGGAAGTTGGCCGACCGCTCTTCGGAGGTGGGAGCAAGCCAAAATTTAAAAAACACCATTCGTGGAAACCCAAGTAACCAAGATTGGTATGGCTTTGGTGGGGTCTTGTTAAGTTATACGTTCATTAAACAACCTAAAATCCATTGTAATACATTTTAAAAGTATGGTCTAGCTTTACCTGTGAGGTATTTAATTCTTTCTTTAGTATTGGTCATCCCTTCCGTTTCTTTTGGACAGAAATATGAGTTAGGTGTGAACTTTGGGAATGCAAATTATATCGGCGATTTGTCGCCTAGGCTGGCTTTAGTGAATACCAATAGAGCGATCGGCCTCTTTGCGAAGAAAAATATCACAAAATACTGGTCTTTCAGGCTCAACTATAATTATGCACGCATCGGCGCCGCCGATTCTGCCTTAAAATATAATTCTTTACGCAATCTTAGCTTTACCAATAATCTTAATGAGGTGGCAGGCGTCTTTGAGTTTAACTATAAACCCTATGCCGTTGGAAGCTTGCCCGGGAAGTCGACATTTTATGTGCTTTTTGGACTAGGAATTACCATGCATAACCCTCAAACTACGTATCAGGGTACGACCTACAGTTTACGTGAATTGAAAACTGAAGGGCAAGGCAAACCATATTCGAAATTAGTGCTTGCAATGCCTTTTGGGATTGGATATAAATGGGATATCACAAAGAGCCTAGTAGCAGCAGTAGAAGTGGGATTCCGTTGGGTTTTTACAGATTACCTCGACGATGTGAGTGGCAATTATCCTGAACTCGCTGGGCTGTCACCCCTGGTTGCTCAATTGAGCGATCGGTCGATAGAAAAAAATGAGGTGCCTCTCAGTTCGATTCATAAACAACGAGGAGATGCAAACCCCCACGACTTATACATAATATCGGGAATTCACTTCTCCTATAGATTAAAGCCTTCGTCATGTTATCATTTTTAGTAACTTTGTAGGCTTCGTTTTCGTAGCAGAAAGACGCTACGAGTGAAAGATTGTTTAAAAAGTAGTTTTATGTTTACTGGGTTGTTAACAGCTCAATAACAGAGTTTATTAATGAGTTTAAAAGAGAATATAGATTTAAATAATTTGCCTCATCATGTTGCTGTCATTATGGATGGTAATGGCAGATGGGCGAAGAATAAAGGTAAAATCAGAATTTTCGGACATCAACACGCTATCGTAGCGGTTAGGGAAACGATCGAGGCCTGCGCTGAATTAGGCATTGGTTATATTACAATGTATGCCTTCAGTACTGAAAACTGGAATCGCCCTGTATTTGAAGTCTCGGCCTTGATGGAACTGCTGGTGAAGACCATCAGAAAGGAAACCAAGACATTAATGAAAAATAATATCCGGTTGCAGGCCATCGGTAATTTGACGCAGCTGCCTGAGAAATGTGGTAAAGAATTACAAGAATGTATCGAGATCACAAAAAACAACACGAGCACTACATTAATACTAGCCCTAAGTTATAGTGCTAAGTTAGATATCGTGAATGCGGTTAGGAAAATTGCCAGTGACGTGAACAGCGGGTCACTTAAGGTGGATGAAATTAATGAGAATGAAGTAAATAGCAGACTCTCGACGGCCTCTTTCCCTCCTCCCGATTTAATGATCAGGACGAGTGGAGAACATCGGATTAGCAATTTCCTGCTTTGGGAACTAGCCTATGCAGAGTTTTATTTTACCGATACCTTATGGCCCGATTTTAGGAAAGAGCACTTGTACGAAGCCATTTTAGAATATCAGAAAAGAGAACGACGATTTGGGAAAACAAGTGAGCAGATAAAGCCATAACAATCGAATTTTAATAAGTAGTAGAAATATTAAAAAAAAACATAACCATATAATAGCTCATTCATGAGGAACAAAATAACAATTTTACTTTTTTTATTCAGTTTTGTAGGCTTCTCTCAAACATACTTTAAGAATAATTATGATGTCCCTAAAAAATATGTACTGGGGGGAGTTGAAATGGAAGGTGCCGTTTATCTTGATACGACTATCTTGCTTCATAATATCGCAGGGCTTATTGTAGGACAAACGATTAATATGCCTGGCGAAGAAATCGCTCGCGCCATTGAAAGTTTGTGGAGGCAGCATTTTTTTAGTGATATTCAGGTGGTCATTTCCAAAATTGAAGAAGATCGAATTTATTTACTGTTTAAAGTGGCAGAACAACCAAGGTTATCTAAGTACAATTTCGATGGACTCACAAAAAATCAGGCTAAGAATCTAAAAGATGAAGTTAAAATTAATGGTGGTGATATTGTAAACGAATATTTGAAGAATAAAGCAGCGGCCAATATTAAGAATTATTATATTGGCAAAGGCTATAGCAATGTAAAAGTGATTGTTGACGAGATCAATGACACCTCGGCGCGAAATAGTAGTATGCTCGTTTTTAAAGTGGAAAAAGGTAGGAAAGTGAGGATAAAACAGATTACGTTTGAGGGTAACGCGCATATCGAGTCTTCCAAATTACGTCGTACCCTGAAGGATACGAAACGATTCCGTTGGTACTTTTTTCAAGGTGGCAAATTCAAAGAAACAGAATATCA
>CAIUDH010000093.1 GCA_903897855.1 uncultured Bacteroidota bacterium
AATCTACAACAGTAGAAATTTAATAGGTCGCCTAGACAAGATTCACAATACACACCTAAAGTATATCTACAACAGTAGAAATTTAATAGGTCGCCTAGACCCTAAGCATGTCGAAATCCATTAAGAAAGTTCAAATTTGCACTTTTTTTGGTCAACAAATACCCAATTATCACGGAAACTTTACTGATTCTTATACGTCCATTCTGTGTTTTCGACATTAAGACCGAGGTTTGTAATTATACTTCAAAAGAAGTTCACCTTAAAATACAAAGGTACTTAAATTCATAATATAATCAAATCCATATCTGAGTTTTTAGCATAACCAAATTTTGTTATTTCGCATGTTTTGCTCAGGTTGAAAATCATTATGCTATCCGATTGACCGAATTTCGTGCTGTAAGAACTTTCGATTTTTATTTTTACCGAATCCAATATCCTTGAGCTGTTCCGAATCTCAAAAATCGAATATTGTAATCTGTTCCCATACTTACTCAGGAATTTGGCAAACGAAGTGCGAAGTTTATCATCGCTGATATCATAGGAGACCAGTAGCATAATTATGGATTAATATTTTCAATTTGAAACACAGGGTAAAAATCAATCGGCTTCGAGCGAACAAAAGAACGATAATATTGTTGGCAATAAGTAAAAATATCAGATTTTCGTTCTAACAAAGCCGTGAGAAAAATTCGGGTATAGTGTTTGTTCTTATCATATTTCAACTGATATTTTCCTTTTGTTATTTCGAAATCTTCATACTTGATTTGACCTAAGCCATAGGCATTTTTAATGCACTTGTCAATAACACATCTAAATGGTTCCTGTAGATCACAAACCAGTGATTTGCGCTGGTAAAAATTGGTGTGATATACCCCTTTATAGATATCAAATCCGTACAAATTTAACATATTCTCTATGAAATAAAACAAAAGTGAATAACCAATATCAAGCAATGCATTTAAGGGATCATGCTTTACTCTCGGCTTCCTACCATTCCATCCGAACGAAACAAACCATACCCCAAAATAAACTTTCGAGGCAATGCCTTCTAAGCCTAGCAGGGATGTCAAATCGTTAACAAATTCCAATTTGGCATGATATAATTTTAACAACTCGATGGCATTTTTGCATTGTTCATCCTTTTGTCTGATTGATTTTAATAGCGCAAGCTGATTACTAACCTTGTTTGTTACTAAGGATTTTGCAATCGTTAAGTCATCATGTAGATATTGTTTCTTACGAAGTAAAAAGTTACCTTCAGTCGGCGAATTCCATGTTCCGATTAATCTGAAGTTTTGGGAAAGTTGCAGAATTGGGAATCCGAACTTCTTGCTTCTTTCGAGTAATCCTGTTGTTAATGTTCCATTCCCAACTATCCAAAGTGCCATCATCTTATGACAAGTTGTTTGTAATAAAGTTAATTCTTCTTTGTTTTTTACAATCAAATTATCATTTAAAAATGAAAATTTTTGCCCCTCAGAACTAAAGACGATTACAATGGTTTTTTCTTTAAAGTCTGGATAGCTTAGCATAATGAATAGTCACATAATTGGTTATAGATACAATTTTCACATTTTGTTAATACGGGTGTGAAGAAGGTGTTTTCTAGATTAAATGAATTAATATCGCTAACTAACTTTTCAAACTTTCCGAACATCTCTAAATCATTTTCAGGTAATGCTATTGGGTAGTTTCTATTGTGAAGGTAATCGTGAAGCACTATGTTACTAACATTGTATCCCATTTCACGTAAGGCAAAACACTGGGCATAAACCTGAAAAATATAACCGTCATAAATAAATTTGATTTCTCTCTTGCGTTCAGTAATCTTACCCAAATTACAATCAAACAAATCTAGTTTTCCGCAAAGGTTATATTTTTCACAATAAACATCCAGTGATTGTAAAATATGACTACTTGTACTGTATGTTTTCTCATCGATTGCTTTATGAGATTGCACTCCTAATAATTGAGGTGATTGTTGGTAAATGGAATTATTAAAATTACTATAAAGCTGATGAAAATAAATAGATCGAGGGCAAAATATAAAATCATTCAAAAAAGAAATAGGTATATAGGTTTCCATATATTATTTTTTAAGGAGTATAGATTCTGTTCGAAAATGATTTAATGGCTATATACCTTGTTTTGTATAAAATGTAGCCATTCTTTATTCGAAATCGCCAACTTTACCTTTTTCAAATCTTCTGTTTCGTTTATTTGAAACAATGCCCATAGACCCTTTAAGGCAATATTATATGCGCCATTCGCATCTGCATCCTTTGGTAATGAATTAACCGCTGTTTCTGAGTTATAGAAGTTATTTTCCTTGTCTGCCACTGGCGATAAAATGAAATCACGCATTTCTGATGCGCTGCTATACCTTAAGGCCAAAGTGATGCCCAAATATTGAATTAACCTTTTATGAAAACTTGCACTTGTTTGATTCGTAATTATGTTTCGAAGTTCCTGGCCGTCGCCAAACAGAATATTGTTACTAATTAATAAACTCTTAATTGAATCGGTAATGTCGATCTTGATTGATTTCTTGTCTGATGCTGAATAATAAAACCGTTCTTTCCCATATGTGCAAACAACCCAGTTGGTTTTAGTCCCCTCTGCTTTAGTTGTAAAATCGTTATAATCAAACTCGAATTCAAAATAATCCTTGATAGGGTTGAATCGGATCGATTTCATTTTGCCAAAAAATAATTTAGATTGTTCTACGCTTGTATACCTGGGTTTGAGGAAATCTACAAAACCTGTCACGGGGTCTATTTTGCTAGTGTTCCAGGCGGGCACATAATAAATAAATCCTGATTGCTTACCTAGTTTTTGAAAGCTTTCGAATTTATTAGCTAATTGTAACGCATTGTAGATACCGCCTATTTCCTTTTTATCTTTTTGCTTAAAAACTAGATAATTTAGCTTGTCGATCAACATTTTTTCCAGTTTTTGGTATACCTGTTTTTCTACACGGAAACGACCTCTCTTAAAACCGAAGTTTAAATCTTCCATTGCCACGATGGCATTGTTTTCAACCATCATAGTAGCGATTTTATGAATCACCTGCGAAATATAACCTTCTTTCAATTCTTTGATTGATTCTATTTCACCCCATTCTACTCTGGCTTCTGCGCGTTGCCTTTCTTTATTGTCGAGTAATAAATGGTAATCGGTCGTCATCAGGTGATTATTAGCATCAATTGTATTCAGTGATTCCTGTTTTAATATTTCACCTTTTTGATTTATTAATGTCAGATAAATTAAATTACGCTCACCTCGGTCTAGGCCAATAATATTAGCTTCTGTATTGTTTTTTATATAGGCATTGACATTTTCATTTATCCTATCATTACCTGTTGCTTTAAAGTTCAATGTTATTGGCACGTGGAATTGAAATTTATCAGCGGTATATCGTCGATCTTTTATAATATCATATTCAAATTTGTTTTGGGATCTCTTTAATGGATTTTTAGAATTAATTGGTTCGTTTTTTGGATGTGTGATGATGTTTTCGTTCTTAATTGATGCCTTTCGATAAAACATCTCAGCCTGGCCATTTAGCTTATAGACCACGTTTGCGAGATTATCTTCTTCAAATAGTGACCTCCAGTAGAGCGTATGCATATTTGGCGTCCCTTTACTGTATTTAGAAAAGTCTTTGTTGTAAAGCTGAAATAAATACATTTCACCACTCTCAACCTTTTCGTTGATGTAGGTTTCTGGGATTAAATCAAAAGTTAGCTTGTACCCCTGGTGTTCAACTTCACGATAAAAACCACTCATGTCATTGTATTGCGTTGTATCCGAGAATTTAAAATCAAAATGTTTCCAGTCTTCATGCTTTTGTAAGGATTGTTTAAAAAAGTCAATAATGGCGTGGCAGTCATTTAAATTAAATTCAGCTTTCGAAAAACCACCTTGTGGTTCTCCGTTTTTTGAATGGGAGCCTGTGTTTCTTATTCTTAGAATCTCATCAGACGGATTGTAATATTCTATATTAGAAGCTCCGAAAAAGACCTTTGGCAACATTTTGTTTACACCAGGCAATAATTTATAATTCATTTTCTCAAAAGCATCAGATTTTAAGTTTTGTCTCGGTGCATTTTTGAAAACCTTGTTGCTGCTTTTATCCATTATAGCCAGATAGAATAATTTATCCTTTCTTAAGATAACACCGCTATTATCTGATTCCTTATTAACGTCCCATCCAACTAGTAATGTTGAATTTTCGAAATTTAGTTTGATTTTCTCAGTGCTATATGGCTTTTGTGTGACATAGTTTCTAACCATATTATAAATCGGTGTTAGTAAAGCTAACTGATCGTATAGTGGGAGAAACTGAGAATAAAATGATTCATCTTTTTCAGCTATAGAATCAGAGGCTATTTTTAATGGTTTGGCGAAGTGCATTAACTCAAGGATCGAGTCTAAAAACACCTTCAATTGATGAACCCGTTCTTTGTCCTGGGTTAACGTCTTACTTTCGCTGTTTTCGATATTAAGCAAACCCTCTACCCCTTTGTATTGAGTAAGTATATTGGATGTCAAATCATATTTTGATAGTGTTTCGTCACTATTCGTATGTGTGAAGTGTGTTCTGAAGTAATCGGCAATTAATGAAATATTATATTTTTTACTTATTTCGCTATCTTTATCTAATGTAGTTATGTAATGATCCAAACAGTGTTGAAGGGTCATAACAGAAATATATTCCTTATTCCATTTGGCTTTTTCTTTTAATAAATCTTCTTGTCTTTTTTCTGAAATGTTTGGCTTGTTAAATTTTGTCTGAAAATAAGGATCAATTACCGTGTCGTAATAGAATGAAATAGCCAGTTTCAAGATGCTGTAATCTCCGAATAGCCTATTAGAGATGTTAGTAATGGCCCCATCATTTCTTAAATAAATTTTATTCGTGTCAAACAATGAAATCTGGGATAGTAAATCCTTAATGCTTTGAAGAACATTTATGATTTCACCATCATGTTCGTAACTAATTAACGCACTTTTGTAAAACGTGTTTATGGTATCCAGTAATTGTTCGTCATTTTCAAACGCTTGAGGTAGGTAGGAAATACTTCCCCTATCACTCAATATCTGCTTATAAAGCATTTTGAATTTTGGTAGTCGATTTCTTTTGTCGTTTTGCTTTTGGTTAAAAAGGTTGATATATTCATTCAACCCTTTTATTTTTTTGCCGTTATCCAGACTTTTACCCCCTATTATAGCATTTATGAACTCGATACCTGTTTGACCGAGCACCTGGTTACAATATTTTACATTAAAAATATCATCCAATCTGTTACCCTGTATGACATCTTCCATTTCTTGGTATATCGGTTCAAAATCAATGGATGTACTCTTGTTTTTAATAAACTCATAAAGTTTTATGTTATCTAGGAATTTCGGAAGGTTTTCATGAACTATTCTGTATGCTATTGCAGTTGATTGTTCTTCACTCGAATATAGGTTCTTACGATTTTCGTGAAATCCAGTAAAATATGTTGTAAAGCTTTTGAACCCTTCATTAAAATACAATTCAGGCTTGTATAAAGAAATCCATCGTTGCAAATCATCTTTAATTAATTCTTTTAGGAATAGATTTTTAAAAATTTCTTTTGCTTCACCCTCCTCAAATTTCTTTGTTATTTCTTTTCGTAAGTCGGCCCTAACCATAACGAATGCCTTCTCGTCCCTTTCTTCTTTCGGTGTAAAATATTGAACAATATATTCATTGATATGTCCCAGATTCACATTTTTCAGTGCGAGCTCGATAAACCATTTATGATATTCATCTATTGTTTTTTTCATCTCCTGGTAGCTTACCGCTCTGTTTTGATCTTGAAGGATCAACCCTTTCTTCTCAATATTATTGAGCGTTTCACCTTGCGGAATTAGTTCAAATTTTAGGGTTTTTTGAACAGGGTATTTGTTCGTGAAATTGTTGAAAAAACTGTGTGTCATAAAATTATAGATTTATTTATCACAACATTAATACTAATATGTCATAAGACTAGTATGATTGTTCTCATTTTTTGGAGATTCAGCGTAACCTGACCCCCTTTTCCCTCGGCAAGCAGACCCCAGCATTCCGCGGCAAACTGACCCCACCCCAAATACTTGATTGTTGATTTAGCATTACAGGTATAATTGGACAAACTATCGAAATTTTTACCGCTGAAGCCGAAATGCTCATACAAAGGCCTGGTTGTCTTTGTAGCCCGTTTAAGCGTGTTTTGTCACTCGGTGCATGATTGGTGCTATTTTATTCGATCTCTTGGTCGCTTAAAAAATCGTAAGAGGCTGGAAATATAAACCACAGCAACGAATTAATCAGCCCCAAGCATTCGGCACTTCCTGTGAGCAAACAAGGTTATGTGCTATCAGTTATAGCGTCTTTTGAAACGATAGCACATTTATGAAATAAGAATGATTTTATGCTCAAAAAAATATTCTGAAATTTCAATTCATGTGAAATAATTTATTAAGGTCAGATGCAGCGTAGTAGTTGACACCACCAATTTTAGTAGGATAAATATTATACGCTATGCAATATTTGTCGAGTGTGTTTGCTGAACAGCTTAGAAAATAACATGCATCCTTTCTTTTAAGGTGTGTTCTAACAACATTTGTTGCGTCTTTTGATTGATGATACTGATGAGTTGGGTTGGATTCCATATTTTTAATGTTTATTTTTTAGTTTAAATTAAATTTAATTTTGTTTATATCGCGAATACTTTTTTGGCTTCGTTTGTTACTCGAAGGCTGGTAATTTTGCCATACCTCTGAGTGGTTCGAATGGTTTTGTGACCTAATATTTTTTGTAAAACCTCCAAAGAGCCACCCTTCGCCAGCCAGACAGTCGTTGCAAAAGTATGTCTGCCTACATGACTGGATAAATTCGATGCATTTAAATCACATTTGTCGGAAATACGTTTAAGCATGTGATTGTAGTCATTTATATGAGGGACTGGTAGAATGAGATTTGTGCATCTCGGATCTATTTTATATTTCTCGATGATGCCTAGCGCGGCCTCGTTTAACGGAATAATACTTTTTACATTTGATTTTTCTCTACTTTTCTCTATAACAAGTTCATTGCCTTCAGTCAAAATCATGTTTCTTGTGAGCGTTCGCATATCGCCATGAGCCAATCCTGTTTGGCAGGAGAAAATAAAACAATCTTTAACCAGGTCTAATCTAGCGTCATTACAATCATGATTCAGTATTTTATTTAAGTCTGTTTCATTGAGATACCTAATATCTTCTTCTCCATATTCAAGTTTACATCCTTCGAATGGATAGCGATCTATGAATCCATTTTTAAAAGCTTCTCTAACAGCGGCCCTTAGCACTTTAAGATAGCCTGTCAAAGTGTTTGGGTGGTATTCGTATTTTTCCAACATAAACTCTTTGAAACTATAATACCATTCTCGATCTAGTTTCTTAAGTTCAATTTTTTCGGTTTGGTATACCGTCTGATTTAATTCATTTACTCTTCGCCTAACAAAATCGAAACGTTGTTTTCGTTTTTTCCCAAGGCTACTACTGTGTAACTTAATATAATGGTCAAAAATATCGCTAACATATAACTTCTGCTCTAAACTTACTCCTTTATTGAAAAGTGAATAGTCCAGAAAGGATTTAAATCTTTTTAAATTGGGTACGGAGTCAATTTCCAGATATTTAATAAATAATCCCTTTATCTGATTTTCCAGTGCTTCTAGTTCAACATTATTGCGCTGGCTCTCTAGTGTATTTCCCTTGAATACTTTTTTCTGACTATGCCATTTATCCAAATTTACAAGCATTCGAGTTGAAAATGTAATTTCCACCCCTTTAAAATCCCAAATGGGTTTAATCCTTAAGATAATAGATAGGTTGTTTTTGTCTGAAACGGTTTTTCTGGTAACTCTTGTTATTTTAATTTGATAATTCATGACATTTTCCCATTTTTTTTGTTTTTATCACCCTTATAGCAACTTTTGATATAATAGTAAGCATAAAATCAAAAAAAGTCAAGCTTTTTGGTCAAAATAACTTGTTTTTTTTGCAGTTCACAAAATTCCTGAGGCAGTTCACGGCATATTCACAAAATATTTGAGTTTATTTGAGTGAATCTGAATTGCCTAAAAACAGAAAAGTCGCTCTGGTATTGAAACCTGAGCGACTTTGTGTTTGTTTGATTGAAGTCTATGTGATCCCGCTGGGATTCGAACCCAGGACCCCTACATTAAAAGTGTAATGCTCTACCAGCTGAGCTACGGAATCTTAACCGAGGCGTTAACCTCCTCCCTTTCCTAAAAAAGGAGTGCAAAGGTATGTTTTTTTTCTACTTATACAAACCCTTTATTCGAAATTATTCTTCTTTTATCAACATCAATTTCCCTAAATGTGACTTAGCAACGCTATTTTTGCCTTTCAATATTATTCATGGACCGCCGTCGCCCCTCTCTTCTTCTCTCATTTCAAATATTCTCTGAAAGTATTCGAGGGGCTTTTCAAGCCATTGCAGCCAATAAACTTAGGTCATTCCTATCTACTTTGGGTATCTCCATTGGCATCTTCTGCATCATCCTCGTATTTACTTTGGTCGACTCCCTGCAACGCAATATCCATAGTAGCATCGATGCCTTAGGAAGTAATATGGTGATCGTTCAAAAATGGCCGCTGCTGTTCGGAGGCGAATATCCTTGGTGGAAATACATTAACCGACCCATCGCGAAATATAGTGAATATGAGAAACTTAAAGAGTCGCTCAACGATTATGCCACCTGCTGCTTGCAAATGAACTATCAAGCCGATAACTTCAAGTATGCCGAGAATACCGTGAGTAGCCCGGGAGTCATTGCTTGTACTGCCGGATATGAGAAAATACGAAGTTTTGAAATTGCCGATGGCCGCTTTTTTAGCGAGCTAGACTATGTTACCGGTAGCAATGCTGCAGTCATTGGATATGATATTGCCGAAGGGCTATTTATAAAACCAGAGAATGCCGTTGGCAAAACAATCAAACTTGATGGCAAAAAAATTATGGTCATTGGGGTCTTTAAAAAAGAAGGTAGTAATTTATTACAAACCAGCCTCGATGGCACGGCTATTCTTACCTATAGTTATATTAAGACGATTGTTGCCGTGGGTCGAAACTTCATGGAGCCGAACATCTACATTAAACCCATTGGAAATATCAATATTGATTTTATTAAAGATGAGGTGCGTAAAAACATGAGAGCCGTGAGGAGAATAGCTCCAGGGGTGGAAGACAACTTTTCGGTGAACGAGTTCTCTATGATTACCACGGCGTTCGATAGTTTATTTAAGATCCTATGGATTGTGGGCGCTATCGTTGGGCTTTTCTCCATCATCGTAGGCTGCTTCGGGGTGGCCAATATCATGTTTGTTTCGGTGAAAGAACGCACGCACCTCATCGGTATCCAAAAATCCTTAGGGGCTAAAAACAACTTTATTCTGATTCAGTTTCTTATGGAGGCCGTGGTTTTATGTATCATGGGCGCTATAATCGGACTTCTTTTGGTGTTCCTTACCGTGGGCATCGCCAAGTTGATGGGATTCACCCTCATTCTTTCGCTTTTCAATATCTCTATCGCATTCATCATCGCATTCTCTATCGGTATCCTCTCCGGTATTATTCCCGCGTTTACCGCGGCCCGATTAGATCCGGTGGAAGCCATGCGCTCTAAATAGCAGCAGGCAGAAACAAAAAAAGCCACACCTGAAAAGGGTAGCTTTTTTTTAATGTAAGGGAAGTACGGTTAACTATTACTTCATTTGTGTTTCTAACTTGGCTTGTAGCACATTCTTTGCCACGGCACCTACCTGACGATCAACCACCTTACCATCTTTAAAATAAAGAATCGCAGGGATATTACGAATGCCATAGGTGATGGCAGTTTGAGGATTGTGATCCACATTTAGTTTACCAATCACAGCTTTGTCTTTATACTCATTTGCCAACTCTTCTACTACCGGGCCTACCATACGGCAAGGGCCACACCACTCCGCCCAGAAGTCGACGATTACAGGTTTAGTGGATTTTAAAACTTCAGCTTCGAAGTTTGCATCGGTGAATTCAATGGCCATGATATTTATGTTTATTTTAGAGTTACAAAGAACGGAATACAAATACGGTTCCTTTCCTGCTTTTATGCACATAATGACAATAAAAAATGTGTATTGTGCTAAATTGTCAATTGTATAAACCCGAATTGTCAGTTTTGATATTAATCGCAAGCCTGACTTCTGATAATTGATTTTACAATGGTAAATTTGCAGCATGGGAAAGAACTTTTTTAAAATAGTACTTATTGGGTTGGTAAGCTTTATTTTTATTCTGGTGGTTACTCCGTATTTCTTCAGAAGTAAAATCGCAGAACTGATAAAGCGCGAAGCAAACAAAAACCTGAATGCGACTTTTAGCTTTGATAATAATATAGGACTGAACCTCTTCAAAAATTTCCCCAATCTGAGCATCGCTATCAGTAACTTATCCATTGTGGGTAAGGGTGAGTTCGAAGCCGATACCTTGATCTATATAAAGGAAACAAAGGTGGTGGTTGATTTGAAAACACTTTGGGATACGAAAGAGATACCAATTAGAAGATGCTATGCCGAAGAACCATATATTAACATCATCTACCATAAAAACGGGAAAGCAAATTATGATATCACCATGCCTGACTCGCTTGCCGATACGAGCTCTTCAAAATTGAAAATAAAACTGGATGTTTATGAACTTAAGAATGGCAGAATAAATTATGATGATCAAGGTTTAGGATTTTATGCTTTTCTGAATGGTGTTGACCATTTAGGCAGCGGAAATTTTGATGCGATGGTATTCGACCTAAAAACGAAAACCAATATTAAAGACCTGACAATGAGCTATGGTGGTGTAAAATATTTGGACCATGTGAAAACTTATGCTGATGCCGTTTTGTTAATGGATTTAAACAAATACAGGTTTGAGTTTAAGAATAATATGATCGCACTCAATGACTTGGCCTTAAATGTGAACGGTTTTGTAGCCTTGCCTAACGATCAAGATATCGTGATGGATTTAACGATTAAAAACAATCAAATTGAATTTAAGAAATTATTGAGTTTGCTGCCCTCGCTCTATAAAAACAAATTCGAAGAGTTACAGGCTAGTGGTAACTTTACGTTTGAAGGGATTTTAAAAGGCACGTATAATAGCACCACGATGCCCGGCTATGGCTTGCATTTAGAGGTAAAGGAAGGTGCCCTAAAATATCCTGCTTTGCCCGAAAAAATCAGTGACATTTCTATGATTCTGCATGTTGCTAATAACGATGGCATCACCGACCATACTGTGATTGATTTGCAGCAATTACATGCGGCTGTGGCACACGATGAGATTGATGCCAGAGTAAAAGTTACCAACCTAGAGAGCAATGCATTTATTGACGCAGTAATAAAAGGCAAATTAAATTTGGCCACACTCACACAAATTGTGCCGATGGCCGAAACAAAAATAAGTGGTGTGGTTGAGGTAGATGTTAAAGCCAAAGGGAATTTAACTCAATTGAAGGGGGGTGATTATGAAAAGCTTAATGCTTCCGGAAATTTCTCAGCCTCGAACATCCTCTATGAAAGTAATGGCAGTTTACCTGTGAGGGTAGAGCGTGCCATCGCACAATTATCTCCGACTAAAATTGTGTTGTCGGAGTGTAGAGCCATGCTTAACAAAAGTGATTTGGAAGCCAACGGAAGTTTCGAAAACTTTTTTGGTTATATGCTTCGCCATGAGAAAGTGAAGGGTACGCTTTCACTCCATTCCTCCTTTTTCAATTGCAATGAGTTGATAAGCAAAGAGGGGAATGCCGCTTCGAGTGATACGGCAAAAATAAAACCGTTTAAAATTCCTGAGAATATCGATTTTGTATTAAACTCTAAAATCAATAAGCTGAAGTATGACCTCTATGATATCAGTAATTTTATTGGGAATGTGAAGATTAACAATGGAATCTTAAGCCTGGAGAATACTTCGCTGGAGCTGCTCGAGGGTAAGTTTGTTGTGAATGGCAGCTATAATTCGCTAGATATTAAAAAGCCGGTGTTCGATTTTACTCTTGCGATACAGCAACTTGATATTCAAAAGGCATTTAAGGCTTTCGTGTCAGTAAAAACTTTTGCTCCTTTGGCTCAATATATGAGTGGCATGCTCAATACGAGCCTGCACTATTCGTCGACCTTGGATGAAAACTTTATGCCCTTACTGAGCACTATTAATAGTAAGGGCAGTTTGGATATCTTACGCGCGGCCATTTCAGGATGCAAGCCTTTGGATATGCTTGCTGATAATTTACAGCTCTCAAATTTGAAGAGATTCGACCTACAACGAATTCTGCTTGCATTTATGGTAAGTGATGGTCAGCTCATGGTAAAACCCTTTAAAACCAAATGGAATAGTTATACAATGGAATTGCTGGAAGGGGCTACGAGCTTGGATAAAAGCATGAATTTTCATTTGAAGCTGAGTGTGCCTCGGGCCGAATTCGGGCCGGCCAATAGTGCATTGAACACGATGGTAGCGCAGCTAAATGCGAAATCGCCAGCCCCTATTAAGTTAGGCGAAATGGTTGATGTGGACGTGTTTCTAAGTGGAAACATGATGAATCCCGAGATACGTACAAGCCTACGTAATAGTGCCAATAAAGCGTTGGATGATATGAAAGATGCTTTGATAAAAAAAGCACAAGATTCGCTTAATAATTTGAAATTACTCGGCGAAATGAAGGTGAAAGAAGAAGCTTTGAAGGTGGTGGCCGACGCACAAAAGCAGGCCGATAAGATTAAATCGGATGCGGCTGCTTATGCCTCCTCCGTGAAGCAGCAAGGCTACAGGGCCGCCGATAGTTTGGTTAACAGTGTGCAAAATCCGGTAGCTAAAATTGCCGCTCGTGCCGCTTCCGAGAGACTCAAGAAAGAAGCCGATGCCAAGGCTCAGAAAATCATGAATGAGGCCAATTCACAGGCCGATGCTGTGGTGACGGATGCCAAACAAAAAGCAGGACTAAATTGAGTATTGGTAGGTTTAAAATAAAATCTAACAAGGCTCCACTTTCTGCGACATTGTATTCATTCTAACCATTCACGATCACGTAATTTACTCATGCTTCAAATTAAAAACCTTACCTTAAAAGCAAACGAAACCATCTTGGTCGATGATTTGAATTTTACTTTAAATTACGGTGAAACTCTCGCGATTGTAGGCGAGTCGGGGAGTGGGAAATCTTTAACTTCACTGGCCATAATGGGTTTGCTTCCCAAGCAGGTGCACATAACTCATGGCGAAATCATTTTCGAATCTGAGAATTTATTACTGAAACCTGAAAAGGATTTACGGCGCCTGAGAGGCAAAGTGATAAGCATGATTTTTCAAGAGCCCATGACTTCGCTTAATCCATTAATGCATTGTGGATTGCAAGTTACCGAGGTGATCATGTTGCACGAAAAGGTTTCTTATCAGGAAGCAAAGAAACTCACTCTGAAATTGTTTGAAGAGGTGCAGCTGCCGCGAAAAGAAGTGCTCTTTGAAAGTTATCCATACCAGTTAAGTGGAGGACAAAAGCAACGTGTGATGATTGCGATGGCCATGGCTTGCAACCCTCAATTAATTATCGCCGATGAGCCTACCACGGCCTTAGACGCTTCAGTTCAAAGAGGTATTGTAGCGTTATTACAACAAATGCAACAACGGAGACAATGCGGCATCATTTTTATTACACACGACCTGCATTTAGCTTCCACGATAGCCCATCATACCCTCGTAATGCAGCAGGGTAAGGCGGTGGAACTGAACACGACTGCTGAAATTTTTACCCATCCACAACAGAAATATACCAAGGCATTACTGCAGTGTATGCCTGATTTGAAAGTTAAAAAGGACTGGCTTCCTACCCTCGACGACATCATCCATGATAGGAAAATTGAAACTTATGCGAAGACCGTGAATCGGGCTGAGGAGGTTTTAGTATCCATGGAGGCATTAAATCTGCATTATGAAAAACAAAAATTTATTTTCGGAAAGAAAGAAGTCTTTCAGGCATTAAGTAATATCAACCTTCAAATATTTAAAGGGGAGACATTGGCCTTGGTAGGGGAGTCGGGGAGTGGTAAAAGTACTCTGGGAAAGGCTTTGCTTGGATTAGAAAAAAATATCACAGGCACCATAAAATTTAATATCCCTTCCTCAAAAACGCATCATTTTGCTTCGATGGTTTTTCAGGATCCATTTGGTTCGTTAAACCCGCAGCATACCATTGGCAATGCCATCATGGAGCCGATGTGGGTGCATAGAGTTTATCCAACCAAAATGGAATGTAAAAAACAGGTGTTTGCTATATTAGAAAAAGTGGGATTGCTACCAGAGCATTTCAACCGTTATCCACATGAATTTTCTGGGGGCCAACGGCAACGTATTGCCATAGCTCGTGCGCTGGTTCTAAATCCTCAGTTTATTGTTTTAGATGAAGCGGTATCGGCCCTGGATGTAAGTGTTCAGGCTCAGATTTTAAATTTGTTGAAACAGTTGCAGCTGGAGTTTGGTTTCACGTATCTTTTCATCACCCACGACTTAAGCGTGGTGAGGTTTATCGCCGATCGTGTGGTGGTGTTAAGTAAAGGAGAAATTCAGGAGATTGCCACTGCCGATGCGTTGTTTTTGAATCCCCAATCGGAATACACTAAATATTTGTTGGAATGCGCAGGATAAGCATCGAGGATTAATATTTCAAAACCGCACTAAAATTTTCATCTTCAAAGGCAAATCCGGTATTTTTTATTTTTTCGTTACTGGCATGGCAGTTGGTGAGGATCATCGTACTCATCTCTCCTAAAACTAATTTTAAAATCCATTCCGGAATATTAGGTAATACAATTTTCCGATGTAAATGTGCTGCCAGTGTGTTGTCTATTTGCTCTAGTGTTATTGGCAATGAGGCTGTGGCGTTATAGGTCCCAACCAAATTTTTTTCGATGGCATGTACAAACAACCGGCATAAATCGTGGATGCTTATCCAACTCAGCATTTGTTGTGCATCACCCAGATGTACCCCAACGAAATATTTGATGGGGGTTGCGATGCGTTTCAGAAAGCCTCCCTTCGGGCTCATAACCACCCCTAACCTAAAAATACATACTGGGATTTTAAGGCTGCTCATTTGTTTTGCCGAGTTTTCCCAGTCGCGGCATACCATGGCTAAAAAATCATTTCCTGTGGGGCTATTTTCATTTAAACCGAGGGTGGTGGTATCGCCATAATAGCCGGTACCCGAAATGCTTATCATTTTTTTGATTCGAATGTTTTTGCTTTTTATTATTTTAAATAAAAAATCGGTCGACATAATACGGCTGTCATATATTTCCTTTTTATATTTAAACGTCCATCGCTTACTTACATTGGCCCCTGCCAGATGGATGATATAATCCGAATTTTCAAAAACTTTCAGATCTATTTCTTCAGCATGATAATCCCAAAAAAAAGAATTTATCTCATCCGCTTTTTTTTTTATCGCGCACCAGCGTTTTTACCGCATAGCCGCATTGAAGCAAATAATTTTGAAGGGCTTTGCCAATCATGCCGCTGGCACCGGTGAGAATTACAGAAGGCATATATTCTTTAAACTTTAGTAGCTGTGATGGCATAAACCATCGGAATTTTATTTTCTAAGTGTTTGATTCTAAATTTTCCGGATTCAAATTCTTCCATCTGTTTAAAGCAATTATAGGGAGAATAATCAAATTCCAAGAATGTATTTATTTGCAATGCGTTTTTCAGGAGACTGTTGAGAAGCTCACTGGTGCTATGATTCCATGATATGGTCTCGTGTTTAATAGGGGCTTCTTGGTTGGCATAGGTGCCGGTTTCAGTTTCAATAATATCCTCAACATTGAAATAAGGATATTGGATTTTCGTAAAATCGGCATCCATCATCCATACGAAAGGATGAAAGTCGGCCATAATAAATTGTCCTCGAGGTTTAAGGAACTGTGAAACAATAGCTGCCCAACGATCCAAATCGGGCAACCAGCCGATGGTGCCGTAGGAGGTGAAAACGAGATCAAATTTTTCGTTCAGATGAGTTGGTAAATCGTATAGGTCGCAACAAATAAAATCAACTTCTAAGTTTAATTGTGCATTTAATTCTCTCGCTTTGTGAATCGCATTTTCCGAAAAATCGATGCCCGTAACTTGAGCTCCCATCCGTGCCAGCGACAGGCTATCTTGGCCGAAATGACATTGCAAATGCAAGATAGACTTCCCTTTCACGTCACCCAGGAGGTTTAACTCAATTTCTTTTAAAGAGTTTCTACCTTGCAGAAATCCTTTAAGGTCATAAAAATCTGATGCTAGGTGATAAGGCGTCTTGGCATTCCAGGCAGCTTTGTTTTTTGATATATAGTCGGTGGAGACTTGCATGGAGGCTAAAGTATTTTTGGGATAAAAACAACCCCTGCAATAACCAAGGCCATGATGGCTGTAATCAAAACAGCACCTGCACTTAAATCCTTGATGAGGGCCGCTTTTTTGTTTTTCTCAGGAGAAATAAAATTTACGATTTCTTCGATGGCCGTGTTGATGATTTCTGCACATAACACGATACCACAGCAAAAAATGAGGGCGATCCATTCCAATGGTGAAATGTTAAAGTAAAAGCCAGCTCCAACCACGAATAGAACAGCCACTCCATGCAACCTCATATTACGTTCAGTGGTAAAGGCCTTAGCTATTCCGCGCAAGGCGAATTTGAAGGAGTGGAGCATGGGTATATGGCGAGTTGCGTATGATGAACGAAGTACAAATAACAGCAATTAATATTTGTGGAGAAACTTATGTTAGTATTCACGTTTTACTAAAAAAGCGTACTCTTATAAATTAATTTGGGCTCTATCTCATCCAATCCTTCCTCCGGGTCTAACGAAATGAAACGAATCTCTTTAACCTTATCGGAAGTAATTTTTTTGCCAACGGCTTTGGGGTTTGCAATTTCTACAAAGTCGCTCACCTCAAACTCTAAGGTAGGAGCGAGTAAACCCTTCACTTTCCCAAACTCTACCTTGCAATGGGCATCGTCGAATAGGCATACGTTGATGAGTTCATTCTTCTCGTTTTCGCCAATAAACCCGAATAGTTTATCTTCGGTCGATTTGTCGATAGCAAAGCGTTTGAGGTAATAATTTTCTTTCTCGGCATCGTAATAGGCAGCACTTACCGTGGTCTTGGGTTTTAGTTTTTGGATGATGGTAATATCATCGCGGTAATGGTTGGTGAGGTCGTAATTGGTAAGTTCAAAATTACCCGATTTGTAAATTGCAATAATCCGGTCTTTGGCTAAGAATTCACCTAAATAAAGGCCACGCTCTTCCTTATTCAAACGTTTGGTATTATTATCGAACCAGCGTTTCTCGCCACCTAAAGTAGAGACCCCGCGTTTGCGCATCTTCACATTTTTCACATCATATTTTGTCACCAGATTTCCCTGAGCACTTCTTCCTTTTATTTCCAGTTCGGCAAAATTTATTTCAAACTTATCTTTTCTTAATCCTAGTTTTGGCTTCAAGTTTACCTCTACCAACTCGGCTTCCCCATTGGGGTTGGCGGTAAAATATAATACTTTACTGCCTTTATTGCCCCGGGTTAAATCATAGGGCTTATCTCTGGTAATACCGGTAACATTAAAGCGTTTCATATAAGTTGCGCCTTTTTCGCCATCACGGTAAATCATATTATAGATGGTACGTTCATCGCCTTTTTTAAACACGGCGATATGCAACACATCTTTTCCCACGAAGGTTTTATCACTAATTTTAAACACCTTCATGGCGCCATCTTCGTTGAAAGCAATCACATCATCGATATCGCTGCACTCGGCAAGCAGCTCATCATTTTTCAAACTCATGCCAGCGAATCCATCTTTTGCATTGAAATAAAGTTTCGCGTTTTTAGCTACCACCGCATTTACCTGAACAAGCTCGAACTCACGAATTTCAGTTTTACGTTCTTTGCCTTTGCCATATTTCTTCTGAATCTCGTTAAAATATTCGATGCAAAATTCAATCAGGTTCTTTAAGTTATGACGAACTTGTTTTATTTCTTTTTCTAGTTTCTTTAATAGTTCATCGGCTTGAAAGCCATCATACTTACTGATTCGTTTGATTCTTATTTCCGTTAGCTTTAAAATATCTTCTCGGGTTACCTCTCTGTAAAGCTCCTGAACAAAAGGTTTTAGCCCTTTGTCGATGATGACAATCACTTCTTCGAAGGTTTCTGCCACCTCAATTTTACGATAGATACGGTTCTCAATAAATATTTTTTCTAAAGAGGCATAAAATAATTTCTCACTCAGCTCTTTCAGTTCAATCTCCAACTCCATCTTCAAAAGCTGAACCGTTTGATCGGTATTGAATTTCAAGATTTCATTTACCGAAATAAACTGTGGCTTGTCGTCACGTATCACGCAAGAGTTGGGCGAGAGGCCGTACTCACAATCGGTAAAAGCGTAGAGGGCATCGATGGTTTTATCGGGGCTCACGCCGGCAGCCAAATGCACTACCACCTCTACATTTTTAGAGGTTAAATCTTCTACTTTCCGAATGCGTATTTTGCCTTTATCATTGGCATTTACAATGCTCTCCATTAAGCTACCGGTGGTGGTACCAAAGGGTATTTCCGTGATCACTAAAGTTTTGCTGTCACGTTCTTCGATACGGGCACGCACCCGTACTTTGCCTCCACGCAAGCCTTCATTGTATTTACTCACATCGGCAATGCCACCGGTGGGGAAATCGGGAATTAAATTTATTTTACGGCCTCGTAAATAATCAATACTCGCTTTAATGAGTTCATTAAAATTATGAGGCAATAATTTGGTGGAGAGTCCCACGGCAATACCTTCCACCCCTTGGGCCAGGAGGAGCGGAAACTTCATTGGTAGTGTGATGGGCTCTTTGTTTCGTCCGTCGTAGCTCAGCTTCCATTCGGTGGTCTTGGGATTGAAGGCTACATCTTGCGCAAATTTCGACAGTCGTCCTTCAATATACCGTGGCGCTGCCGCACTGTCGCCGGTTACCGGGTCGCCCCAGTTACCTTGCGTTTCAATCATCAATTCTTTTTGTCCGAGTTGCACAGTGGCATCACCGATACTCGCATCACCATGCGGATGGTATTTCATGGTGTTGCCAATAACATTCGCGATTTTGTTAAATCGGCCATCATCCAATTCGCGCATACTATGAAGTATACGTCGTTGCACAGGCTTCAGCCCATCGTTGATATGGGGCACCGCCCGATCGAGGATGACATAACTGGCATAATCCAAAAACCAATTTTGGAACATGTCGTTAACAGCATCACTCTCGTGTAGTTCGGTATCTTCGGTTAAGTTTATCTCGTCCATTATAGTTGGAATTTTCAATGGTTAATTATCAATGGTCAACTGCACAATCTCCTCCAATTCCTTTAAGTCGTCTTCTTCAATTCGTAGATTATCGATAATAAACTCTTGGCGCTGTGGGGTGTTCTTGCCCATATAGTATTCCAATAATTTTTGAATGCTCATCTCTTTGGTGAGCAGTACCGGCTCTAATCGTATCCCTTCATTTATAAATTGTTCAAACTCATCGGGACTTATTTCACCTAAGCCCTTAAATCGCGTAATTTCAGGGTTAGAGCCGAGTTTCTTGATTCCTGCTTGTTTCTCTTGTTCGCTATAACAATAGATGGTTTCCTTTTTATTACGCACCCTAAACAAAGGGGTTTGTAATACAAAGAGATGACCATTTTTAACTAACTCAGGAAAGAAATGCAGAAAAAAGGTCATGATCAACAGTCGAATATGCATCCCATCAACATCGGCATCGGTGGCTAAAATAATTTGATTATAACGTAAGTTATCAATCCCATTTTCAACATTAAGAGCATGTTGAAGTAAATTGAATTCTTCATTTTCATACACTATTTTTTTTGTGAGTCCGAAGCAATTTAATGGTTTTCCACGGAGGCTGAAAACGGCTTGTGTTTGCACGTTGCGCGCTTTGGTAATGGAGCCGCTGGCACTGTCGCCCTCGGTAATGAAAATAGAGCTCTCAAACCGATTTTCTAGTTTTTCATCATCTAAATGGATTTTACAGTCGCGTAATTTTTTGTTGTGCAAATTGGCTTTCTTGGCACGCTCGTTGGCTAGTTTTTTGATGCCTGCAATTTCTTTACGTTCGCGTTCGCTCTGTACAATTTTATTTTGAATGATACGTGCAGTCTCCGGATTTTTATGCAGATAAATATCCAGTTCTTTTGTTACATAATCCAAAATAAAGGAACGTAAAGATGTGCCACCATTGGGTTCTATCGATTGTGAGCCTAATTTGGTCTTGGTCTGTGATTCAAAAACGGGTTCTTGAATTTTGATGCTGATCGCAGCAATCACCGAAGTACGGATATCGGAAGCGTCGTAATCTTTCTTGTAGAAGTCGCGAATTGTTTTTACGATGGCTTCGCGGAAATAGCCTAGATGCGTACCCCCTTGCGAGGTATATTGTCCGTTTACAAAACTATAATACTCCTCCCCATAGCTGTTGCCGTGTGTAATGGCAAATTCAATATCCTTACTGCGGCTATGGATGATCGGATATAAAATGGTATCATCGGTTTTCTCGGTGAGCAAATCGAGTAGTCCGTTTTTGCTCACGAATTTTTTACCGTTGAATTTGATTGTCAGGCCCGAATTCAAATACACGTAATTACGTATCTGACTTTCGAGAAATTCTGTTTTGTACTTGAAGTTTTTAAAGATGGTGTTATCTGGTTCGAAAATCATGATCGTCCCATTCTCCTCCGTCTCATCTCTTTCCTTCTCGTTTTTTGTGATCACACCGCGGCTAAATTCAGCCACTTTGGTTCGCCCGTCGCGGATACTCTGAACCCTAAAATAATAGCTCAGCGCATTCACCGCCTTCGATCCCACTCCGTTTAACCCTACCGATTTCTGAAAGGCGCTACTATCGTATTTACCACCGGTATTAATTTTACTCACACAATCGATAACTTTCCCTAATGGAATACCTCGCCCATAATCGCGCACATGTACACGGTGTTCAGAAACGGTGATGTCGATTTGATTTCCGGCACCCATCACAAACTCATCGATACTGTTATCTACAATTTCTTTAAAGATAATATAGATACCATCATCAGGGGCGCTGCCATCGCCCAGCTTGCCAATGTACATTCCGGGTCGCAAGCGTATATGCTCGTGAGGTTCGAGCGATTTAATATTGTCTTCTGTATATTTTGCCGTAGCCATAGGGTCCTAAATCGTATATCGTAAATGGCAAATCGAGAATACTGTTACCGACTTGTGCTTTTATAAATTGAGTAGCGCTTCCACTAGACTTGCAAAAGTAAGGTTGCTGGAAGTGATTTTAAATAGGATTTTCCACAAAATTTCTGTGCGGAAATAAATCTACTAAAATCTTTAGCAAGAAAAACCATCGCTTCTGATACACAGTCCAATAGTGCGCTAAATCCTGCTTTTCTCAATCCAGCCACCGCCAATTACGTCGTCGCCTTCGTAAAATACGGCCGCCTGTCCGGGGGCGATAGCGTTCACTTTGTCGTAAAAATTTACTTTCATGCGAGTGCCGTCTTGTTCTATGCTTCCCAAATGCCCCACATCTTTGTAACGAATTTTTGTGACTGCCTCCAGCGGTTTAGGCAAAGAAGCGTATTTATGTAAATTGATGTTTCTCACCCACATCTCTGTGCGGTCGAGATCCTCGATGTCGCCGAGGATCACAGTGTTGGTTTCGGGTTGTATTTCGACCACAAAGAGTGGGCGACCTAAGGCAATTTCCAGCCCTTTACGCTGCCCCACGGTATAAAATGGATATCCCCGATGTTTGCCCACAATCGTGCCGTCGGTCATCATGAAATTGCCTCCATTCACTCTTTCTTCGAGTCCATCTACCCTGCGTTTCAGAAATCCACGGTAGTCGTTATCAGGTACAAAACAAATTTCATAGCTTTCGCTTTTATTCGCCAGGTCGGTATACCCCCAGTCGATAGCCATTTGGCGTATTTCCGGTTTGTGAAAATTGCCAACGGGAAACAGGGTTCGGGCTAAGCTTTTCTGTGATAAGCCCCAGAGCACATAGCTTTGATCTTTGTTGGAGTCGAGTCCTTTGGAGATGACATAACGTGAATTTTCTTCACGCACCTGCGCATAATGGCCTGTGGCGATGAATTCGCAATCGAGCTGGTCGGCGCGTTTCAGCAAGGCTTCCCATTTGATATGGGTATTACACAATACACAAGGGTTTGGGGTACGCCCGGCTAAATATTCTTCTACAAAATTATCGATCACAAAATCGCCAAACTCATCGCGGATATCGAGGATAAAATGATGTATGCCGTGTTCGACAGCCAC
>CAIUDH010000094.1 GCA_903897855.1 uncultured Bacteroidota bacterium
CAATAATCCGTTATTACTACTGTATATATTTCATTACTGTTTGCTACGATATTAAAACTGCCTGTGGTATTGCTCTGCTGAGCGATATTGTTTTTCTTCAGAAGGTATTCATAGCTGCCATTGCCTCCTGCACCTGAGGCTAAAAACAAGTATATTAAGTTAAAGAATTTGACTAAATAGGAATAAGGAATATATCTGTATTGTAATTGATTATTTTTGTATTCGTGAGAGGAATTAAAAAAACACCTACAACTTAACTTATGGGTCGGAATTTGAAAAGTATACAAACCCTGCATAATGCATGTTCACGGGTATACTTCCTTATAATATAATTATGATTTTAGTCATACTATATCGATGCAATAAATGCTAACTTTGCTATAGTTCATTTAAGAAACTATTTTATGAAATATCTATTAGTATTGATTTCCCCCTTTTTGTTTTTCGTCTCGTGCACAAAAGATGGCCATGAAAAACCTCCCGTAATTATTCCTGATCAAAGTGTTGATTTAAATATTACCTACACAGTAGATAATGCGGCGCTCGTGTTGAATTCATTCAACTATCAAAATCAAGCAGGCAATACATATAGTTTAAGCTCGCTGGTTTATTATTTGTCGAAAATAAGTTTAATGAAAGCAGATAGTAGCCTGGTGCTGCTCAAAGAATACCAGTATATTGATGCATTTACTACTGCCACAAATAAGTTAAGCATCAAGGGAATACCCGTAGGCAATTATATTGGAATAAAATTCAATATTGGTTTGGACCCCTTGCAAAACAAGTCGTTTCAATTACCGGCAACCACCGAGAATATAAATATGCAGTGGCCCGATATGATGGGTGGTGGTTATCATGTGATGAAAATGGAGGGGAGTTACAAAGACCTCTCCGCAACCTATGGATATGCTATGCACCTGGGAACCGACAGCTGTTTAATTCCAATTAAGCTCTTGAAGCCAATCAATATCACTAGCGGCAGTAATACGCCGCTAACTATGGAGATGAACATCAACGAATGGTATCGTAATCCGTATAAATATGATTTTAATGTCGATGGTAATTATATTATGGGTAACATGATGGCCATGAAAAAAATTGTACTCAATGGTAACGACGTTTTTAGTATCAAATAATATGAGAAAATCTGCTTTTGTAATATTAGTAACATTGATAGTAGTCATCAGCTGTCAGAAGAATGTTTCTTTGCCGGGTAAATACACTGCAACCCCGTATGAATTGAAAGTCCCCAAAGGATTTCCAACACCTGTAATTCCGGTCGAAAATCCAATGACAGTAGAAGGTGTTAATTTAGGACATATGCTCTATTTTGATCCCATCCTGTCGAGCAATGGAAAATCTTGTAATACTTGCCACACTAAAGAGAGGTCCTTTTCTTCCCCCTTATTTGTAAGTAAAACAGGAATCAAAACAAGTGTTCCGCCACATCTGAACCTCGCCTGGAATCCTGAATACAATTGGGATGGCTCGGCACCCAAATTAGATCTGCTTCCACTGGCTGATTTTGGACCTGATTTTTTTAATACCAACATGTCTGATTTAGTTCAGAAAATTAAGAGTCACCCGAAATATCCATTCATGTTTAAGCAAGCGTTTAATGTGGATGATGTAGCGAAACTTTCGAGCGACGAATTGCAACTAAAAATTGTTTATGCCCTCTCGCAGTTCATGCGCACCATGATTTCCTCCAATTCTAAATGCGATAAGATGTTTAGACGAGAGGTGAATTTTACACCAGAGGAACTCGATGGTTTTCAAACGTTCTCTACCGAGAGAGGCGACTGCTTTCATTGTCATGGATATCCATTGTTTTCTAATAATTCTTTTAATAATAACGGATTAGATTCGGTGCATTTAGGAGCTGATGTTGGTTTGTTTGCGGTTACGAAAAACGAGTATGATAAAGGCAAATTCAGTGCCCCAACCTTAAGAAACATCGAGCTTACGGCCCCCTACATGCACGATGGCAGGTTTCAAACTTTAGAAGAAGTGGTGGAGTTTTATAATTCAGGGGTACATTGGAACTCCCCTAATATTGACCCTTTGATGACGAAGTCGGCGAAGATCTATGGACTTAATTTATCGACCACCCAAAAGGCGAACCTGGTGAAGTTTTTGAAAACCCTTACCGATACCACCTACCTGAATAATCCTGAATTCGCGAACCCCTTATAGTGAAAGCTTTCAGGGGGTATTTACGCTAATGATGGTATAATGAAATGGGGAAGAATATCAATTTTGTCGTCATGTGATCGTCACTACTTTCATGTCATTCTTTTAGAAAGGCGTATCTTTGCATTTTGCAAAGAATAATGAATCTGTCACAGCACACCACCAGAAGCGAAGTCATGTTACATTTGGGTAACGATGTAGAGAAATACTCCAACGAATTTTTAAAATCGATTGAAACCAATTGGCAACCCGGCGAGCTGCTTCCCGATTCGACCAGCGAAAGTTTTATTGAGGATATCAAAACGATCCAAGGCCAGTCGGAAAATTTGAGTTACGATTTATTGGCGGTACTTATTGGCGACACCATTACCGAAGAAGCACTTCCTACCTATGAATCATGGTTGGTAAGCATGGATGGGGTGCAACCGCAGCAAAATAATAATTGGATGAAATGGATTCGTGGATGGACCTCGGAAGAGAACAGACATGGCGATGTGCTTAACCGCTATTTGTATTTGAGTGGTAGGGTGGATATGCCCAAGTTTGAAGCTTCAGTGCAATATCTGATTGCCGATGGGTTTGATATTCAAACAGGAAGTGATCCCTATCGAAGTTTTGTGTATACCAGTTTCCAAGAAACAGCGACGAATATCTCACATCGCCGAGTAGGAACTCTTGCAAAACAGAGTGGCAACCTGGTGCTTTCCAAAATTTGTGGACTCGTTGCGAGCGATGAAGCACGCCATGCCAAAGCATATAAAACTTTTGTATCTCGGATCTTTGAAGTAGACCCCAGCGAAATGATGAAAGCCTTTGAAGATATGATGCGCAAGAAAATTGTGATGCCTGCAATGTATATGCGTGAATTGGGCGAGAAGGTCAATACCTTTTCTAATTTCAGTGATGCTGCTCAACGATTGGGTGTTTATACTTCACTCGATTATATTGAAGTGATGCAGGATTTGATTACAGATTGGAAGATTGCTCAAATGGGTAATTTAAACGAGGAGGCAGAAAAGGCCAGAGACTATATCATGTCGTTGCCCAGCCGATTGGCAAGGTTAGCGGATCGAATGAGTAACCCTACCATTGAACACAAGTTTAGCTGGATCAAAGCGTAATTGGAAACGGTGATTCAAGCCTAAATCCTTTTTTCTGTGCTTCGGTTTGATTATTTCAGGACTGAAATTTCCCTAAAAACATTTTAAAATAGCAATACCAGCGATGTTCTATACATCGTTGGTATTGCTCTGCGATTTAATGTGATGTTTATAAACGAGGAGTTTGCACTAATTCTTCACTGGCAAAAACGCATAATTCTTACCATACTCAACCATCTGTTCAAAGAAGCTTTCCGGATATTCTATTTTTATATCAGTAATATTTTCTCCGTCCATTACTGCTACCAAACGCGGCTGAATAAAGCCTCGGTATGGTTTTAATCCCATTTTAGAATAGCGTTCTTTCACTTCTTTAAGTAGCACTTGATCAACAATAACACCATAACCTTCTACCAAGGCAGAACCTGCTTTGTAGTCGCCTTGCGATTTGATGCGTTGAATTTCGCGTAGTAGTTCTCCAAAGAGGGTACGTAATTTTTCGTAATCATTTACTTTCACAAATGTTTTCCCATCGCGTTTAACCCATTCGATGACATTGTCTTTTTTGCCATGTTCGTAGGCCCATTGGGCTACCAATTGACGGTTACGCATGTGTGCTTCTTCTAAATTATTGCCAATCTCAATACGTGTTAATTGTGTGATGAGTGCGCTGGTGATATAATTATTATACTCACATTTAGCCACATCCATGTTAGGCATTACGCCAATATCGATGAGTTTTTGATCCATAATAAAATACAGGCCTACTAAATCGGCACGTGCTTCTTCGAGGCAAGAGGCATAGTTTTTAAGGGTCTTGTCGGTCGTTTCAACACCGGGTTCAATTTGTCCGCTGGCATGACCTATACACTCGTGCATATCGGTATGAAGGTCGCCGGCCAGGCTTCCATATTTTTTATTCAGTTCAATATATTCTTCACTGAAAGCAAATTCGCCAAAGGCTCCTTTTTTCGCAGAAGCTTCATTATAGCTATGCACAATATTGGCAAGTGAAACCGATTTAGAACCATGAGAAGCGCGAATCCAATCGGCATTCGGAAGGTTTATTCCAATGGGTGTGGCCGGTGCGCCGTCGCCACTTTCAACAATCACAGTAATGGCTTTGGCACTAATTCCTTTCACTTCTTTCTTTTTGTGTTGGGGTAGAAGCGGGGTGTGATCTTCAAACCATTGAGCATTATCTGCAATTGTTTTGATTGTTTTGGTCGCTACCTCATCTTTAATACTCACCACACTTTCGAAGGAGCCTTTTTTTCCGATGGGGTCCATATACACCTCAATGAAACCGTTTACCACATCAATTTTGCTGTCTAAATCTTTCACCCAGGCGATGCAATAATCGTCGAAATCTTTGACGTTCCCGGTGGTGTAATATTTTATCAATTTTTGCAGTGCGTCTTTTTGTTTCGCATTTTCTGAAACAGTCACTGCTTTCTCCAGCCACATCACAATTTTTTCAATGGAAGCACCATACATACCTCCCACTTTCCAGATTTTCTCTTTTACTTTACCGTCTTCTTTTATTACTTTGCTATTGAGCCCCCAACTTGGCGCATTGCCTTTGGTGCTGAATTTTGTGTAATAATCTTCCACTTCTTTTTGTGTTACGCCTTCATAAAAATTCACGGAAGAAGCTTTTATATTATCAATATCTTTGGTTAAGTCAACCAATTTGGATTCGAATTTTTGATCAAAGATGAATGGTTGCAAGTAAGAAAGCAATTCATTTACAGAGTTGAACCCAGCCATATCAAAGCCTTTGGCGTCACTTTGTGTCATTAGGGAGGTGAAATATTCAAAGCTGCATTTAGGCACAAATTTATCGTTGCTATAGTGGTGATGGTTGCCATTACTGAACCAGAATCGTCCACAATATTCTTTGAAGTTAAGCCAGTCGGCGGTTTTTTTGTCGCCACTATAAGTATTGTAAATATTTTCTAAAGTCTTGCGAATGAGCAACCCGTTTTTATCTTTTTGGTCGTAAATCATATCGCGACCGCTGAGGGCAGCTTGGTAAAGATAGTAGGCTAATTTTTTCTGGTCTAGCGTTAAATTGTCGAAGCCCTCAATTTTATATTGAAGCAATTGCAAATCGGCAAATTCATTGTCGTTAAAGGTGGTCGTATCACTCGTGGCCATAGCAGGTTTAGGATTGTTAGTCGCATTATTGCAGGCGGAGAGCAAGGATGCAAAAATAAGTGTGGAATAAAAAAATTTTCTCATGGGTGATGAATAATAAATTAGGACAGCAAATGAAACGAAAATTACTTGTAACAAAAAGGGGTAGTTTTTTTAATTCGATATCGCTTCGGCTACACGTTGTCCGTCGATGGCGGCACTTACAATTCCACCGGCATAACCAGCTCCTTCGGCACAGGGGAAGAGTCCTTTTACTTGCACGTGCTGTAGGGTTTGAGGGTCGCGTGTGATACGAACCGGGCTGCTCGTGCGGCTTTCAGTGGCTACCATAATGGCATTGGCAGAAGTATAACCTTTTATTTTATTACTAAAATCGTGTAAGGCAGTTTTGAGTTTCACCGATATTTCGGGTGGAAGAACGTGGCCTAGATTCGCCGAAACGAGTCCGGGTTGATAACTGCAGGAGGGTAGTGTGGAAGAGCATTTGTTGTTTAGGAAGTCGCTGATTCGTTGTGCAGGCGCCTGAATGGAGTTATTGCCGGCGATGAAGCAATCGTTTTCTATCTTCCTCTGATATTGTAATGAGGCGAGGGCTCCGTATTTTTGGTATTTCTGATATTCTTTTTCGTTGATGCTTACCACCAAGCCACTATTGGCAAATACACCATTACGTTTGCTTGGACTCCAGCCATTAACTACCACCTCACCATCGGATGTTGCTGCCGGCGCAATAATGCCACCAGGGCACATGCAAAAACTAAAGACTCCAGTTTGCTCCACCTGAGTAACTAAACTATAAGATGCTGGGGGCAAATAATCGGGACGGACTTTGCATTTATACTGTGCTTCATCGATGATATGCTGTGGATGCTCAACACGAACGCCAATGGCTAAAGGTTTTGCTTCCAAGTAAATATTTTTTCGGTGGAGAAGCTCAAAAACATCTCTGGCGCTATGTCCGGTAGCTAATATTAATTTATTGGTAACCACCTTCATCGTCTCATTAATGGTAATCGATTTTACTTCGTCAAACTGAGTTTCGATATCGGTGAGTTTACTGTTGAAATGCACCTCTCCTCCATAATGTTCAATACTTTCACGCATGGCAGTCACAATTTGAGGAAGTTTGTTGGTGCCAATATGTGGGTGGGCTTCATAAAGTATGTTAGGGTCGGCTCCGTGCATCACAAAGAGTTGCAGTATCTCTTGTAAGTTACCTCTTTTATTGCTTCGGGTATATAATTTACCATCGCTATAAGTGCCGGCACCACCTTCGCCAAAACAGTAATTACTATCGGGGTTAATTTGCAGGTTACGATGAATCGCGGCTAAATCGCGTCGTCGACTTCTCACATCCTTTCCGCGTTCAAAAATGATGGGTTTAATACCCAACGTGATCAGTTTTAGAGCCGCAAAAATGCCGGCAGGGCCAAAGCCTATGATATGCACCGGGCGTGCATTTGTAACATTTCTTAAGGCGTAGGTGAATGGTGTTGATACATGAGGCTCATCAATGGTAAGCTTGGCTACAAATCGAAATTTAATGGAACGGCTGCGTGCATCGATGGATTTTTTTTGGAGTTCGAACCCTGTAATCTGAGATTCGTGAATACCCAAGTGCCTGGCAAATGCTTGTTTTAGTAAGGCATCGGTAGCGCAGTGTTCAGGTGCAAGTATGAGTTCGAGTTGTTGAATCATCAGCAGGTAGGCTAAGGCGGAGTTTCTCTAAATGCCAGCGGCATCTATTATACAATTACTGCGGTAGGTTCAATCTTTTTAATAAGGCCTTGCAACACGGTTCCAGGACCATATTCGCTAAATTGTGTGGCACCGTCGGCTACCATGGCACGCACACATTGCGACCATTTCACTGGGGCGGTAAGCTGGATAATCAAATTTTTCTTTATTTCAATGGAGCTTCTTACACCGATGGCTACTGCATTTTGGTATACGGAGCAAATGGGTTCATGGAAGGTGGTGGCTTCAATGGCTTTCGCTAGTTCTTCTTCAGCAGGTTTCATGAGTGGTGAATGGAAGGCACCTCCCACTTGCAATACCAAGGCTCGTTTTGCACCTGCCGCTTTTAAGGCTTCGCAGGCTTTTTGAACACCTGCTATACTTCCCGAAATCACAAGCTGCCCAGGGCAATTATAATTGGCTGCTACCACCACTTCATCGGTAATTGATTTGCATATTTCTTCCACTTTTGAATCGTCAAGTCCTAAAATGGCGGCCATCGTAGAGGGTGTAAGGTCACACGCTTTTTGCATGGCTTGAGCACGTAAACTAACGAGTTTAAGGGCATCCTGGAAGTTCAAAGTTCTGTTGGCTACCAAGGCGCTAAATTCGCCCAAAGAGTGACCCGCCACCATGTCGGGCACAGCATGTTGCTTCACCAGATAGCTAATCACCGAATGTATAAATACGGCAGGCTGCGTGACGTTGGTTTGTTTTAGCTCTTCGTCGGTACCCCCAAACATGATATCACTGATACGAAAACCAAGGATATCATTGGCATCTTCAAACAATTCTTTGGCTTTATATTGACCCTCATATAAATCCTTACCCATGCCAACAAATTGTGCGCCCTGACCCGGAAAAACAAATGCGTGTTTCATTGATGAAATATTATTTGCGGTAAAAATAAGAAAAAGTGAGGAGATGCTTTGGGGATTCTAATGGAAGCACAAAATCTGAACGGCGTAAGGTACGGGTCATTGTCACGCTTCAAATGTGAATTTGTTTTTATTTCTGTGTTAACACCTTCATTATTGCCTCAAGTAATTTTGGCTTTAGGATAAGAAGGTGATCATCATCGATTTTATGGAGCACCTTTTCTCCAAACGCTTTCGTAAGTGTAGCCGTAAGCATAACAGGCATAATGAGGTCGTGGGTGCCGTAAAACAAGTGAAGGCGGATATTGTTTCTGCGAATTTTAAGGGTTAACTCTTCCTTGGGCATCAGCAAGTTTTTGCAGAGCAGGATTCGTTTCATCAACAGGGCACGTTTTTCTTTCGTCGCATTTTTTTCAAGATAAAATGTCATCGCTTCTTTGTCGATCATACCCAAATAGTACCCCATTTTTATGCCTCCAAAAACCAGGTTCGGGTGTTCGATAAAGTAGCCTATGATTTTATTCGTCTGTTTTAATTTAGAGAGAATATCAACGATGGTGAGCTCTTGAAGGCCATCAGCGGCAATCAGATAAAGTTCCTTTGTGTGTATGTCAAACTGATGGAGTAAGGTCGTTGCCCATCGTCCACCCAGGCTATAGCCCAGCACAGAAAACGTAATGATAGAATTGGATTGGAAGAACTGGTTAAAAATATTTTTAAAATCATCGAGACTCAATTCATGATTTTCGTTCCACTCACTTTCGCCATGTGCAAAGAGGTCGAAGCTATAAACGGTATACTTCGTAAGGAGTGCTGGCATGATGTAATCGAAGTTATAACAGTTCCAGCCATAGCCATGAAAACAAAGTATTACCTCTTGCGCATCGCCTTCTTTTTTGTAATGAAGTCGTGAGTTTTTATAAGTGATAAAATGATGTTCAATCATGAATTTATAAATTCTATATTTGTAAAAATACTTTTTTGTAACGTATGAAACGTTTTCTTTTCACTGCTTTTTTTTCAACACTCGTCATTTTTGTGAGCGCACAAAATTATTGTATCAAGAACAGGTTCTCTTCGAGCTCGATGTTTACCGATTCGCAGATTGAGAAGGATACCAATATTGTGTATGCTGTGGCGAAGCATTGGAATAGTAATGTGATGGATAGTTTACGCTTGGATATTTATTATCCCGGCGCTGCTGCCGAAACTTTATCCAAACGTCCGCTTATCGTGTTCGCTTTTGGGGGAGGATTTCTTGATGGAAGTCGAAATGACTTCACTTTTTTCTGCAAGGAGTTCGCCAAGCGGGGTTATGTAGCCGCTACGATTGATTATAGGGTAGGATGGAATTGTGTAAATGGCACTGCTGCCTTACTTTGTTTGTGCAATGATTATATAAGTATGTACAATGCCGCTTATCGAGCTACTCAGGATTTTAATGCCGCGCTACGATTCCTGAGTTTCAGAAATACACAATATAAAATCGACACCAATTATTTTTTTGTTGGAGGTGGCAGTTCAGGAAGTATTACCGCGATGAATGCAGCCTTTACAAGCCAGCGTGAGATTGATTTGAAATTAAACTGGGCGCATACCCAACTAGGGGCACTCGACTCTTCTGGAAACACCTACCCCAAAAATTATAAGATTAGAGGGGTGCTCGATTTCTGCGGGGCTGTGTTCGACACTACGATCATGACCGACAACGCTGGTATTCCTATTGTGAGCTTTCACGATTCGCTTGATTGTGTTGTGCCAGCGTATCATGGTTATGTAATTAATTGTACCGGTAATTGTTATAACCTCTTTCCTGTTGATGGCTCTGGATTGATTTACAAAAAGGCTTTAAAAGAGGGCACTTGTGCTGAGCTGCATATCAATCCAGGCACTGCACATTGCGGGTCGAACCAAAATTATGTACTCACCCACGGCAGCTGTTTCTTAAAACGGGTGATGTGTAATACCTGCAGTTCAACTCGTTACAGCAACCAGAGTCATATCGCCAGTTGCGACTCCTTGGTGGCAGGCAGTGGCATAAGCTCGGAGTATGGGAAAATCGATTTTAGTGTTTCTCCGAATCCAGCGAGCACCGTTTTAAACTTTAAATTTGGTGAATCAGCAGGGTCATCGGTCGTTACTATTTATGATGTCCAAGGAAGGGAAGTGCTGAGTCAAGTGATGCTGGTAGGGTCTTTCGATTTACCCATCATTAATTTTAAGACAGGGATCTATTTTCTCCGTATACAATCGCTGAGCAGCATCAGCTTGAGCAAGATTATGATTCAGCGATGAGAGGCTAGAGCATCGGGAATGCGCTTCATCTTCCCAAAAAAAGAACATAAAAAAAGCCCCTCCAAATTGGAGAGGCTTTTTTTATGTTGACGGAATCGACTTATTTCGTTGTTTGAGATGGAGTCGTAGTAGATTGTTCTGGCTTTGTTGTTGAAGTCGATGCAGCTGATTTTTTTTCACCACATGATTTTTTGTCTTTACTGCAACATGATTTCTTCGAAGCACATTCTTTTTTTGTGTTCGATTCGGTGCTTGCAGGTTTTGTTGTTGTTGGTCCCTGAGCCAAAGCCATAGAAGCAACAAATAAAGTTACTGTGGCGAATGATAATAATTTTTTCATGATAAAATATGAATGATTTAGAATGGTATAATATTATTGTAAAGCAAATATACGCAAAGTGCTGAGCATCTTGGATGATATTTCGGATATATTAACAAGTGCGGTGATTAATTTGATGGCCTTGATTAAACCAAATCGGCAATAATCGTTTCGCCCCCTCTCACCACCTCTTGCATTGAAACATTTATTTTAGTACCCAAAGGCAAAAACAAATCGACCCTTGAACCAAACTTGATGAAGCCCATTTCACCTCCAGCGATGGCTTTATCACCTGTTTTGCTATACATAACTATCCGACGAGCTAAGGCGCCTGCAATTTGCCTAAAAAGCACCGCTTTGCCATTGTTTTTTACAACGATGGTGGTGCGTTCATTTTCTGTTGACGATTTGGGATGCCAGGCCACCAGGTATTTTCCAGGATGATATTTCGCATAGTCCACGTCGCCTCCAATGGGGTAACGGTTTACATGCACGTTGAAAGGCGACATAAAAATCGATACTTGGATTCGTTTGTCTTTAAAGTATTCGGTTTCTTCTACTTCTTCAATCACCACGACTTTACCATCAGCGGGTGCAATAATTTGATTTGCTGTGGATTGGGTAGATCGAAGCGGATTGCGGAAAAACTGCAGCACAATCACAAAGAGTGCGATACTGATGAGTACAACCGCTTTAAAGAGCCATTCGGGGGCCACGAGGTGAGTGCCATAGCAGAGCAAGGTTAAGATGCCGATGCTAATTAATATGGTAGGGTATCCTTCTTTGTGTAAAAACATAAATAGTTGCGAAAATAAAAAGTTAGAGGAATTAAATCGTTGGTTAATGATTCTTGGATTAGAAGCTACGGTGCTCTTTCGTCCATTCTTGAATATAATGGGCAATCTCGTGCATAGGGGTTCCAGGAGGGAAAAGACGGCCTACACCAAGGGCACTCAGTTTTTTCATATCATCGTCAGGGATGATACCGCCACCCGTGAGTAACACATCATCCATTTTTTTTTCATGCATGAGTTGTAATATTTTCGGGAATACGGTGTTGTGCGCGCCACTTAAAATGCTGATTCCGATGGCATCTACATCTTCTTGTAAGGCCGTATTTACCACCATCTCTGCCGTTTGTCGTAAGCCAGTATAAATTACTTCCATTCCTGCATCCCTCAAAGAGGTCGCAATCACTTTGGCTCCACGATCATGGCCATCAAGGCCTACTTTGGCAACGAGAACTCGGATAGGACGTTTCATTGGGGTATATGGGGTTGATTATGAATAGGTATTAAGGTTTTATTTTTAATGCAAAGTAGTTTTTCTTACCACTTTGAACAAGAATGAACTTATCCTTTATGATATAAGTAGCGTTGATCGTCAAATTGATATCGGCAATTTTTGTTTTATTAATACTTATTCCTCCTTGCTCGATGGCTCTTTTTGCTTCCCCTTTCGATTTTGAGATTGTAGAAGAGGTGGCTAATAGGTCCATAATTCCAACTCCTAAATCGAGCGTTGTTTTCTCTATTTCGAACTGCGTAATGCTTCCCATCACCTCTGCGAAAGTATCATCATTCAAAGCCAGCAATCCGTCGATGGTGTTTCCAAATAGTGCTTCGGAAGCCGCTTTCGCTTGTTGTAGCGCATCGAGGCTATGTACTCGAATAGTGATTTCATCGGCCAATGTTTTTTGCAACAAACGCAGATGTGGGGCGGTGGTATGCTCTGCTTCTAGGACTTCTATTTCTTCTTTCGTAAGGATGGAGAAAATACGAATATAGCTAGCGATATCGGCATCGGCGGCATTGAGCCAAAACTGATAAAACTGGTAAGGAGAAGTACGTATAGGATCGAGCCAAATATTTCCACCTTCTGTTTTGCCGAATTTTGTGCCATCGGCTTTTTTAATCAATGGGGTGGTTAGCGCGAAAGCTTCACCTCCATCTTTGCGACGAATTAACTCGGTACCAGTAACAATATTTCCCCATTGGTCGCTGCCACCCATTTGCAGCATCACCCCATGGTTTTTCCACAAGTAATAAAAGTCATATCCTTGTATGAGTTGATAACTAAACTCGGTAAAACTCATCCCTGTTTCCAATCGCGACTTCACCGAATCTTTAGCCATCATATAGTTTACACTAAGGTGTTTTCCTACATCACGTATAAAATCGAGAAATGAAATTTCTTTAAACCAGTCGTAATTATTTACAATCTCGGCCGCATTGGCACCTTTGAAATCGAGAAACTTTTCAAGCTGTGCTTTCTGGCAATTCAGGTTATGATTCAGGGTCTTTTCGTCCAATAAATTACGTTCAGCACTTTTGCCACTCGGGTCGCCTACCATGCCGGTAGCTCCGCCAACCAGGGCGATGGGTTTATGTCCACATCTTTGAAAATGGAGCAGCGACATAATTTGAACTAAATTCCCTACCCCTAAAGAATCGGCGGTAGGGTCGAAGCCGATATAGCCCAGGGCCATTCCTTTATTCAATTGCGCTTCGGTGCCCGGCATGATATCTTGCAACATGCCTCTCCATTTTAATTCTTCAATATAATTTTTCTGGGTACTCATCTCTTTAATTGAGGCAAATATAATTGCATTTCAAGATTTGATTTTGTTTTTATTATGATTTAATCCAGCTTCAACACCGCCATGAATGCCGACTGAGGTATTTCTACATTACCCACTTGTTTCATTCTTTTCTTGCCCGCTTTTTGTTTTTCAAGCAATTTGCGTTTTCTTGAGATATCGCCACCATAACATTTTGCAGTCACGTCTTTACGCATAGCACTGATGGTTTCTCTAGAAATGATTTTCGAACCGATGGCAGCTTGAATGGCAATCTCGAATTGTTGACGAGGGATAAGCTCTTTCAGTTTCTCACATATTTTTTTCCCCCAGTCATAGGCTTTGTCGCGATGAATCACCGCACTTAAGGCATCTACAGGCTCTTTGTTGAGCATAATATCTAATTTTACCAGATGGCTTTCACGGTAGCCAATAGGATGGTAATCTAAAGAGGCATAACCTCTGGAAATGGATTTCAATTTATCGAAGAAGTCGAACACGATTTCACCCATGGGCATCTCAAAATTGAGCTCTACACGGTCGGTAGTCAGGAAATGCTGATTGCCAATGACACCTCGTTTCTGAATACATAACGAGATAATATTACCCATGTATTCGCTTTTGGTAATGATCTGTGCTTTGATATAGGGTTCCTCTACATAATCGGTCTTGGAGGGGTCGGGCAAATCGCTTGGATTATTCACCGTAACCTCCTCGCCATTGGTTAAAAATGCTTTGTAACTTACGTTGGGTACAGTGGTAATAACGGTCATATTAAACTCGCGTTCGAGTCGTTCCTGAATAATTTCCATATGAAGCATTCCTAAGAAGCCACAACGAAAACCGAATCCCAACGCGGCCGATGATTCCGGTTCAAAAACAAGAGAGGCATCATTGAGTTGCAGTTTATACATACTCTCGCGCAGTTCTTCAAAATCGTCGGTATCCACCGGATAAATTCCTGCAAAAACCATCGGCTTTACATCTTCAAATCCTTGAATCGATTCAGCGCAAGGGGCAGCCACATTGGTAATGGTATCGCCTACTTTTACCTCTTTCGCTGCTTTTATTCCTGATATGATATAGCCCACATCGCCTGTCTTTACTACATCACGTGGTTCTTTCTCAATACGTAAGACTCCGATTTCTTCGGCAAAGTACTCTTTCTCTGTGTTCACAAATTTAACCCGATCGCCTTTACGCATTTCACCATCAACAATTTTAAAGTAAGCGATGATGCCGCGAAAGGAATTAAAAACAGAGTCGAAAATGAGGGCTTTCAAGGGAGCTTTCTCATTGCCTTTAGGAGCAGGCACACGCTCAATAATAGCGTCGATGATATCGTATACCCCTTCGCCCGTTTTTCCACTGGCGCGAAGAATATCTTCATATTTACAGCCAATTAAAGCCACTATCTGATCGCTTACTTCTTCGGGCATGGCGCCGGGCAAATCAATTTTATTGAGTACCGGAATAATCTCGAGGTTGTTTTCTAAGGCCAAATATAAATTTGAAATTGTTTGAGCCTGGATGCCTTGAGTTGAATCAACGATGAGCAAGGCTCCTTCGCAAGCAGCGATGCTTCTCGATACCTCATAAGCAAAATCGACATGGCCAGGAGTATCAATTAAGTTAAGAACGTAATCTTGATTTTTGTATTTGTAATCCATCTGAATGGCATGGCTCTTAATGGTGATACCACGCTCACGTTCGATATCCATATCGTCCAAGATCTGGGCTTTTTGGTCGCGCTGGCTAACCGTTTTAGTATATTCTAAAAGACGGTCGGCTAAAGTGCTTTTACCATGGTCGATATGGGCTATAATACAAAAGTTACGTATATTCTGCATGAACTAATTCTAATGGGTAAATTAAAACGCGAAGATACGAAAAAGCCGTTATCAACAGGACTATAATAAGGGGTCGTGACTTGCAGCTTCCGTGACTTCTTTGCACAGAGTCTTGAGAGGAGAAGGAAACTGATATAAACGGATGCTATTTTGTTATCGGGCTTTTATCCGGAACAAAATCGAGCACAACCGAATTCATACAAAATCTTTTATGGGAAGGTGCAGGCCCATCGTCGAACAGATGGCCCAGATGTCCGTTGCACCTGCCGCAGATGACTTCGATTCTTTCCATATTGTAGGAGTGGTCTTTTTTGTAACGCACACTAGAGTCGCCGGCCTGCTCGAAAAAGCTGGGCCAGCCGCAAGAACTTGCAAATTTACCAGTAGAACGAAAGAGCAAATTTCCACAAGGAGCACAATAGTAGGTTCCTTTCTCGTCGCTGTCCCAGTATTTGCCAGTAAAAGGCCGTTCTGTTTGTCCGAGTCGAGAAACTTCATACATGGTCTGGGGCAATACTCTTTTCCACTCTTCATCGAGCACGAACAATTTGGTGGTATCGGTGTTGGAATAATATGGATTCATTGGTTGGTTGGTTATGCTGTTAATGGCGGTCCTTTTTTTTGGATTTTGAAATTGCACACAGGCAGCAGTAATCGACACCAAGAATGCAAGGAGCAGGCCAGATAACAGCGTTGAACGATTCAGTATTAACATTTTTGCGAGGCTGTGTTTGCCTGTGCAAAGTTAAATCAAATACCCCAATTAACTTTGAAACATAAGAAAAAGGAGGCGGAGAATCGTTCGACAGCAGTTTTAGTTATTTTCAACCATGCAGAACCAAGCATGCAAGCACAAGGAAACAGCCAGCACCTAGGCCAAGATTCACACAATAATATAACTTATTTTGTTGGCTAGGAGTCCGAGTTGTTTATAGCTTTCATCCACCGCCAATGGGTGAAAAACAAAATGGAACAAATTAAAATCAAGAGACTACATACGATGATGGAGCCATTGGCATCATGTTTAACCATTTGAATCTTATCCGATTTGGCGGCCTCATACATGGCACGGAGAGTTTGGTCGTCGGGCATATACGTTGTTTTCGACATCTCATCCCCTTTTTGAGTTGTTTTCAGGATGTCCATCTTGTAATTCTCATAAGACGCTAGGCTAGGTGCACCAGAAGCATTCCATCCAGAATGCAGAGGATCTCCAAGATTAAGCAAAGCGTTCACCAGATTACTGATGGCGATGAGAAAAGTGATGATGGATACCAAGCAAACGGTATATCCATAAATTTGAGCTCCGGTTTTTTTTGATTTCTCCATGATATGATGATTTTGTTTGTGAAACAAAAATGATAAATTTATTTTTGTTAAAAAATGACATTTGTCATATGTCTATTTCTACAGAAAGTATTGATGTCAGAAAACAGCCTGATGGCGCAAGCGCTAATAATAGGAATGGCTTAGCTCATATGTTGAGTTTCTTTTTCCTTTGATACGCTCCAATGGATGTCATTATAAGGCCAGCTAAGATTATATATACCCAAGCAGGCACAGGCATCGGGTCGCCGGCAGCAAAGGAGTGCAAACCTGAAAGATAATAGTTCACACCGCAGTATGTCATGATTACCGACGACAATCCAAAAAGTGCCGCTACATTATAACTAAATAATCCGCTCAGTTTTGGAATGAGGTGCAGTTGAAGAATGAAGGCATAAACCAAAATGGTTATGAGTGCCCAAGATTCCTTGGCGTCCCATCCCCAGTATCTTCCCCAAGATTCATTGGCCCAAACACCACCCAGATAAGTGCCTATACTTAGCAAGGCAATACCACCCATGAGTGCCCTCTCACTGAGATAAGATAGTTCGGTAATGATGGCCATGATACGTTTCTTATTGTACTCTTTTAACAGCAGCATCAGCAATAAATTAATGAAGCCTAGGATGGCGCCTAGTAATAAAAAGCCATAACTACCCGCTATTATTGATACATGGATAATGAGCCATTTAGAATTTAAAGCGGGTATTAGAGGTATTATTTCAGGATCAAGATAGCTAAGTTTCGCTATCCATAAAATAATGGCAGTTAATACCATCGTGGCCCCCATACCCCCGATTGAGTTCCTTGCAAATAGAAGTCCTGCCAAGGTGGTAGCCCAGGCAATATAGATGAGCGATTCGTAGCCATTCGTCCAAGGTGCATTTCCTGAGATATACCAACGTAATATCAAACCAGCACTGTGAAACAAAAACCCGAAAATGACGCCCGTCAATAGTAAATTGTAGCTTATCGTGAATCTCAGGGTGTGATCAACTATGGTAAGGAACAAAATTAACAATAGGAGCAACCCAATATACAGATACCAGGAAGCCAGTCTGCCAAAGATGCGAAGATTATTAAATATAATTTCAACCTCAATTTTAGGAGCTGTTGGCAGAATTGCAGCGCTCTTTTGTCGTTGAAAATCTTTAAGGTCTGAAATAAGTCTATCGGGCAGTGTATAATCTTTGCAAAAGGCTGCTTGGTGCAAGGCCGATTGATACATGACAGAAAAACTTCCTGCCATTTGGTTGGAATATGAAAGTTCTTTAACACGGTAATCACGTTCAGGAGCTCCTGTCCATACGTTCATGGTATCATCATTAAGTGGGAATGTGCTAATCGCTGTTCCGTTTAAAATCGATGCTAAGAGGTTTACCCGTTCATCTACTCGGAGCAGTTCTATTTCTAACGTACCACGGTCCATGGGTTTGGTATGATAGGCTGCATTTACTTCTTGCTTTATTTTATAGGAGCCGTCAGAATTAAAAAAGTCTTTAAAGGAGGCACGTTTCAATTCTGTATTTAAGAGTAGTCGGGTGTGTGAGCCTAATTTTATAAGAGGTATCGTGTCCCAAGCTTGGTTGGACGAATAAATGCCGAGAACAACCTGGTCTGCATTTAAATCATCATAGGATTCCTTGCCTGATATTTTTCTTAGTATTTCTCTGTCTAAGGTATGCATCGGTTTCATACGACCATTCACATCTTGCATCACGAGATAACTAAAAAGTTTTGCGTGTTCTATAGATAGGGGTGGATCCTTGGGCTTTATTTCTGGCTGAGCAGGGCTAACGATACTGAGTGCTAGAAGTAGGAGGATGTAAAAAGAACGACTCGCCCTCATTAATAAAATCTTTCTCGACAGTTGATTGAAGCGGCTTTTTCTATTCAAAAAAGTTAGGACGAAGCTCAAAGTTAAAAGGCCATAACCGATATAAGAAACCCAAGTACCCCAATAGTCGTGGGTAACAATGAAGTAGGTGCCTTTTTCGTCCATATCAAAAGTCGATTGTAAGAACCGGTAACGATCGTATTGAAGAAAATTATTCATGAATATTTTAAAATTCATGGTGGCATTGCTTCTCTCATCAATCACTTGCACCTCACTCGCAAAAAATGAAGCACTGTTGGTGCTCGGATATCGGTCTATGCTAAAATCTTTAAGCGTAATTTTAAAGGGGAGAATAACCGGTTTCGCCCCATACGACACCGACAATTTTAGATGGTTTTCCTCTACCGTTATGGGAATGCCTTGTAGGCCTGATTGTCCGTACACGGATTGTTCACTTAGTTTTCCATTGATGGTCAGTTCACAGCGTAACTCTACGATGCTTTCACTCTCTATTTTACGGTCGCCACTAACCACCGAAAGCTGCCCCCCGCTAAAATAATCTGCCACCATAAAACTGTTTTCACTGTCAGCATACTGCGCTCTTAATAGCAGTGGATAAGGGTTTTGCGAAGGGATGAGCGTGTCTGTTTTTTGAGTATCCATCGACTTCTGAGTATACACATTTTCAGAAAGGAAGCACAAAGAGTCCGCTTTCTTAATGATGTTGAAAGCACCGGGTATCAAGTTCTCTGCGAAGTTAAAAACCAGCCCATGGATGCGTAAAGACTGGCCTTCCTTCACAAAATATTCGGTGCTCCCAAAAACAATTTTAAGGGTGGGCTTACCAGAGGCTGAGGGTACAAAGGTTTGTATGGGGTTGGGGATGAATTCTTTTAGCTTTATTCGAATCAGGTTAGAGCCCACCGTGTAGGATTGATCAAAATGATTATTACCAATAGAAGCAAATAGGACCCGCTCGTCAAACTCCCAATTTTGCTCATTGGTTACCACTTTAAAATGTAAATAGTTTTCTGAAGATAAGCATACGTTGGTGGTGTTACCTTCTCTAATATGCAGGGTACCATCAAAGCTAAAATATCTGGTAATTCCAGCCCCGATGAGAATTGTAATGATGGCCAGATGAAGTATTAGCGAAGCCCATTTTTTTTGCTGAATGATTCGAGAGGTTGAAATGTTCCTGAGAAGAGTTAATGCGAATAAAACCAAGAGTAATTCGAACCAATGGCTTTTGAATATTATTTTTCGAACTGCACTCGAACCGAAATCGTTTTCGATAAATGTTGCTATTCCAATCGCAGTGGCAAAAAGAAGGATGTAGATTGCAGCCGCTTTGGTACTCAATATCTGGCGTAGGATTTTTTTTATTGTATCCAATATTTTCATCCGTGTTTTTTTTTAAATTTACTTCAATGGATTTATAAAAACCGGGTCTCCAGGTAATGAGGTAAGATGGCTCTCCAGGTAGGCCAGTCGTGTTTCCACTCTTTTCCCCAAACATCGAGCTCATAGGTGATTCCTTTATTATAGAGTACTCCTGCAAACTTTTTTGATGATTCAGAATCTTCAAAATCACCACTGCCGGTGACGATATGGATATGACTGCTTTTCTTTATGTTTTCGAGAATGGATTCATCCATTAAATTTGGCAGGTATTGCATGGGAGAATTAAAATAAACCTGTTCATCATGATATCCTTTGGTGTATTCAGCCAAGTCGTAAACGCCGCTCATGGCAATTACTCCATTGATTAGGTCGGGACGTTTTAAAAAAAGGTTCATGCTGTGGAGGGCACCAAACGAAGCGCCACTTAAAATTAGGGGCGTTTCTTCTGAGGTGTTTTTCCGAATGAAGGGTACTACTTCATTAAATATATAGTCATTGAACTGGTTATGCCGAATGGCTTTATGCTCGCCTGCCATCGAGCTGTTGAGCCAGCTCTCGTTATTGATACTGTTTACCGAAAAGACCTTTACTTTACCGTTGTTTATGAAGGGCGCCAAAGTGTCGATCATTTGAAAGCGCTCATATTCCAGGTAATCGGCAGCAGCCGTAGGTACAAAAAGTAGTGCGAAGCCCGAATGGCCGTAGGTTACGATCGGCATTTCTTTTTGAAGGGCGGGGCTATGCCAGCTATTTATTTCTCTGTGCATGATAATGTTTTTGCATTTAGTGGTATTATGCAAAGATGTTAAATTATTTAGAAATGGAGGAGGGGAATAAAAATCAATAAATATAAGTGATCAAATTAGGTTGTTCCCTATTTGATGTGCTGAAACGAATCACCAAGGTTTCCTCCCAGCCATTTTAATGTTTTCACCATCCTTTGATCTACTTTTGTATTTAGCCCTACCGGGGCGCCCTATTTGTAGCCAAGGGAGTTAGCCTGTATTAAGCACCGTAGGTGCGACCTGAAGATATCCTCAATCATACTAACGTTGCTAACGGTCGATAAATCCGAAAAAAACATTGAGCAGTAAATCATATACTGAATATCCTATCAAATTCAGCTTTCATATTATTAATATGATTCAGCTTCGTTTGTTATACTAAAATGTATTAATTTACCCTTTTTTAGAAAAACTAAATGCAAGCGAGGAAATTCGATATTCATATAATGTGCATGATAAAGCGCATGCTCCCTTTTCTAAATATACGAATGGGGCTTATCGCGGGTGTGCTGCAGTTTAGCTCCGCGATGGCGCAAACACCATTTCAATTGGCACCACAGCATCCGGCTCCGTACGATAAACGTTTTATTATTCCTGATATTAAGCAAGTTAACGTGATCACACTTTCTACTTTATTCTGTGTAGATTCTAAATCGATTTATAGAGACAAAGAAGCCGGGAATGTGGATACTGGATTAAATATTGGATTTGGACTGGGATACGCCAAAGCTCTTATTAACAGCGAGTACTACGGTTTGTTTGTGGGTGTAGGATACGAATATTTCCCTTCTAAGTATCAAAGCGTGAAATGTTTTTTTGAATATAAGTCGCCCTATTTTTTCAGGCATCAGAAAATAAAATACTTTCTTAAATACAAGAAGACTTTTCTTCCACAATTCGAGTTTATTTTTCCAAAATACGAGTACCTTTATGGCTGGGATGCAATGCACCAACATTGGACACAACAGCGATTTTATTTTCTTAATATACGATCCGGCATGCTCAATTTTAATTATGGTGTTCAATTCGGCACCGCATATCACGTATCATCTAATGTTTTTGAGCTTTCATATAATTTATTTCCGAAAAAATGGTAAAGAAATTTCTACTTATGGTTGGCTTCTTTTTAACGATGCCTTCGATGGCTCAACGCATCAGCAGCGGAATACATTTCGGAACGAATATTTATGAAATTTCAACTCGAAAAGAGTACTATCTCTTTCCCGATCCACAAAACACTTATAATGTTTACTATGGTCCCAAACGAAACCGATTTCGAGGGGGCGGTTTCTCGCCAGGAGGCTATTTACAACTTGACTATAAGGCATTCCTTAGTGGCTTAGAAGTGAATCTGGTGAACAGGAGCTATTTTGTAAAATGTTATTATATGATGGATAAATCGTTAGGTGATCGGGCCCTTGAATTTAAGGTAACACAACAAAACACCGAAATCAATTGGTTCTCCGGCCTCAAACTCTTGAAAAGAAATCGAAATGTTATTGTATACGCAGGCTTTATTTATGCTATTGTAAATAGTAATACAGAAGTAGGAAGAGATAACGAGAACAGTAACATATTGGGAAGAGTGTTTATGGGGAACAATGAGATGTATAATGTCATGTATAACGACCTTAATTTTTGGCGTTTGATGGGTGGTGTAGGTTATACTTGGAAAAACAGTATGCTCTCTCTTCGTTATGATTATCGTATCAATTCTGCGAGGGTAAAATTAACCAATGAAATTAGCAGCTTCAATCTTCATTATAATTTAACCTTAAATTTTCAGAAACTAAAAAAAGGCCATTTTATATTTCAGAAATGAAACAGACAACTCTCCTTATTCTTGTGGCTCTTTGCTTGGGCAATTGTAAAAAAAGTACGCAACCTGTGCGCAAGGCTTTGATTGGTGCCCCTACGGCTTTTGCACTCGGTACTCAATATATTTCCCACACCGATACCACTTTAATACTGGAAATGAAAGTCGGCGTTTTTACCAGTCGCGACCGCGAGGTTACAACCCTCAACGATAGTGCGTTTCATTCCTGGCCTACGAGTAGCTTGGGTATTATATTTAACAAAATTGAGCAACACGAAGCACTATCGATGAATTCATTTTCTACTATCTTGGCTTTTGATCAATCGGAATCATACGCTCAATATGATCCATTTAATCAACGATTGAGGGCGGTTAATAAAGTGCTTCTGGATATGGAAAGCGAGTCAAAGAATGAATTCGGGCTCGCCTATTATAATCGATCCGACCTGTTCAAAAACAATTTAGAAATTCGAATCCGCGACGGAGGTAGCCCCTTTCAGGTATCTCGTGAGAGCTTATTAAAATGGCAGTTTTGGATGCCTGATTATGAGAAGGGGACCGCCAATATGTATGACGCTCTGTCGATGCTTATCGATACCGTTTCAACCTATGCCAGTAATAGCAATATGTCCATCACTGTTTTCATGCATGCCATAGACGACCGTTTGGGTATTAACTATAAAACAATCATCAATAAGGCGATGGCTAAGAGAGTGAAAATTAATATCATTTCCCTCGACCCCATCAACAAGGAACTTTCTGAAATTAGCTGTCGTACTGGGGGCTTCCTGCATCTAATAGATCGCCGTACTGTTCTGGAGGTGATGGATAAAGGAGTACCTGCACTAACAAGTATACTAAAGACCCTGAGTGGCAATTTAAATATATATACTATCAACTTCACGGTAAGAAGAAGCTCTGGCACATTCTATAGTGGATATGTAGTGAATGATTACCTTTTGCTACAGGAACATGATGCTGATGGCGAAGAGAAAATTTATAACCCTTTAGGATTTTATGTTACCATTCCATGAATAAAGCCCAGTTTATTTTTTATTTCCTCCTGTTTTGCAACATCACTTTATGGACGCAAAGAGCCGAGCTTGCCATACAAAGAGGGCATTCGAATACCATTCGATTGGTTTCGTATTCGCCATCGGGTGAGCTGTTGGCCAGTTTTGGCGATGATAAGCAATTGGTTATTTGGGATGTAAGAAAAGGGAAAGAAATAAAATCAATTTCCTTAGGACAAGACAACATCGATCAAATTGTTTTTAGTGCCGATAATCAGGGTGTCTTCATACGCCATACAGGCACGTATAGCTATTATAATATCGGTCGTTCGATTTTCGAAACATGGCCGAGTGTTGAAATTATAGCACGTAACCGCATGCATTATATTGCTTTGGATAACTTGTTTGAGGTGGTAATAAAAAATGCGAAACTTTATAAAAAGAAACCGAAGGAGAAAAAGAAAATCTTTCAGAAGTCGGCAGAATATTTTGATGAATATTTCACCGCTGTCGACGTATCGGTAGCGAACAATCTTATTATTGCGGGCAATGATGATGGTAAAGTTTATTTGTTTAAACTCTCTAACGGTGCCAAAGTGCCAGACGCTACAGGCACTAAAAGGCGTACCTTAACAGGACATCTTTCCAATATCACGGATCTGTGTTTTAGCCCCGACCAAAATTATTTTGCTACGGCAAGCGCCGATCGTTCCATCATTATTTGGAACACCAAAACGCTTCGAATTGAAAGAAGGCTCTACACCCAATCGTTTCGAAACTATGCGCTAGCCTTTAGCGATGATGGCAATAAGCTGGCAGTTGGAAATGAAATTGGACAAGTGAAACTCATCGACTTAGCATCCACCAATATTGCACTCATCAACTATCCTTTGCATATTCATCCGGTGAGCAAAATACAGTTCGATGGAAACGACAAGATAATGACTTCAGGATATGATAATACCCTACGCATCACCGATCTTAAAACGGGGGAATCCTCTTTTGATTTACATTATCTCAAAGGCCTCACGATTCCTAATTTAATCAATGGTTTTTTCGAGAAGGGGTTAAAGTACTATCGAAATCCATACAGTATAATTAAGACTTTCGACCACTCAAGACAGGGTCAATACCTTGCTTATTCGGGGGTCACCAAAAGTAGAGACTATCCTATACTTCGAGTAGTTGATTTGCACTCTAAGAAGGAAAAACGTGTCGTGAAACAGGTGAAGCAAATTCAATCGATTCGGTTTGTTAGTGACAGCACTTTCATTTCCTGCGATGGAAGCGACTCGATTTGTTATTGGACACTCCTTCGCAATAAAATTATTTTTAATACTATTGTTTTACCAATCGAAGTAACCGATGTCGAAATTATCGATGCTCGTTACCTCCTGCTTCGAAATGGAAATTCTTTTTCTGTTTATGATGGTTTAAATAAGGTTATTATTGCTCAGTTACCCATTTTAAGCACCTGCTATACTTTTGATCGTGAAAGGGGACAATTATTGTTTGCTGATGTAAATTACTTGATTCATTTATTCGACTTACGAGAGCACTCATTTCATGAAACAAAGGTTTTTCGTGGTCATAGCGATGAAGTACGATGCATTTCATTTCATCCCTCGAAAAACGTATTCGCATCGACAGGTTTCGATGCTTCCATAAAATTGTGGGATTTAGCTACTGGCGAACTCCTGGTATCCATTGTGCCCATTGGAAAAGACGACCGTATTGTACTCACCGAAGAAAATAAATATCTCATCTCAAAGAAAAACCTCAATTCGGTTGGCTTCAAAGTGGGCACTTCGTTTTTCCTTGCCGAACAATTTGACATGGAATATAATCGACCCGATTTGGTGCTCGAACGACTTGGTTTCACCGAACAGAAAACCCTTGATATCTATAAAAACGCCTATGTCAAACGATGGAAACGAATGAGTTATAGTGAGAGTGATACACTCCTTGCCGTGCCTAAGATAAGCCTCCTTAATGCCGACAGAATACCTTTGGTGACGAAAGAAGATAAGGTAACCATAAAAATAAAGGCCACGGATGATCGGCTACGGTTAAAGCGGCTCTTAGTGGAGGTGAATAGCATCCCTATTTATGGTACTCAAGGTGTTGATTTAACGGCTTCACAATCCCACGCCTGGGATACACTGCTTGAAATAAAACTATCACCCGGCATGAATAAAATTTCGGTGTCATGCATTAACGAGCAGGGCATTCAGAGTTATCGTGAAAGTTTCGAGACCGAGTTTATTGGGTCGGTAGCAAAAAGTAAAATGTATTTTATTGGGTTAGGCGTGACACATTATCAGGATACGAATTTCAATTTAAAATATGCAGCAAAAGACATCTTCGATTTAGCCTCTGGGATTAAGAAACTGTATCCCGAAGCAAAAATTATTTTGCTTACCGATTCGGAAGCGACACGAGAGAATATCCTTAAGTTAAAGGAACAACTAATGCTGACGGGCATCAACGATAAAGTCATTATTTCGTTAAGTGGTCACGGAATTTTAGGGGATAAACTTGATTTTTATTATGCAACTCATGACATTGATTTTAGGCATCCCGAAATACGTGGACTGTTGTATGACGATTTGGAAAGTTTGTTTGATGGAATACCGGCGAGGAATAAACTACTCTTAGTGGATGCTTGTCATAGTGGAGAAATAGATAAAACATTGGATCTTAAGGTTGATGAAAAATCGGGAACTACGGCAGTCGCCAATGGCAAGGTGAGTGTGCCCCGAGGAGCGGAGCTACTTGTTGACAGTAATAGTATCGGGATGCAAAATAGTTTTGAGTTGATGAAAGAAGTTTTTGCCGATATCAGCCATGGAAATGGCGCTGTTGTTATAAGTGCGGCAGGAGGGTTGGAGTACGCCCTTGAAAGTAACCGCTGGAATAACGGAGTTTTTACTTATGCTGTTTTGCAAGCATTGCAGGGGCGCAAAGCCGATTTGAACAAAGACCATAAGACAACCATCTCTGAATTAAAAAATTATGTAAGCGAGCAAGTGCAACGGCTCACCGGGGGGCGTCAGACACCAACCTCTCGAAGAGAAAATTTTGATTCCGATTGGATTCTGTGGTAATGCCGCTGGGATTAAATTAAAGGGCATTACCTTTTAGTCCTCTATGGCCTCAATACCTTGTTGCTTTAGTCGTTCAAGGTTATCCTTCATGGATTTAAGTTGTTCGGGTGCGTGATGGGACCAGGCGGTCATCTCACCCATGATTTTAAGGGGATGCAGAGAGCGGAATGATTTTGTTGGATTTCCCGGATATTTCTTGTCGGTTAGGTTGGGGTCGTCTTCGATAGGGCCTGTAGGATCCACGATATAAATTCTTTCACGTCCTTCTCCAACGGCAAGTTCAGCCCCCCAAATAGCAGCATCCAAGGTGGCTGTAAGGTAAATATATTTCGCTTTATTTCCTTGTCCGTAATTCGAATTAAAACCAGGGTTTATAAAGTCTCCCTCATTCAAATTTGCTTTGGTGCCGTGAAAGAATTGTAGGGTACTTGTGTCGGGGGGCGGTTTTATTGATTTATCCATTCGTCTTTTTTTTAATGTCATTGCTGTCCACTTGATTGTTCATGATACCATTTCCGTATTAAAAGAGGGGTGCGAAACAGCAAAGGTGCTGCATTTTCTAACTTGTTTGAGTAGGTCTTTTTATTTTTACGATATCAATCATTATTTTCACGATACAAAAGGCTGTAATCGAATACAGATAAGCTGTCGATTGGTTTAACGGGATCTCAGTTTCGGTGTCACTAAATCCTCCTTTTAAATAAACAATAATAAAAGCAGTGATAATTACTGCAAGATGAATAATAATTTGTCGGTTATCAAAAATTGGAGCGTAATCGGAAGCTCGTGACTTTTTGTACTCCTCATTGAGAACAAAATTTAATAGAAACTGTATCGCCTGATTTAAAACAAATCCAAGAAGCGCAAAATTAAATGTCGTATTCAGAAAAAACAAAATGTCTTTCACCGCTTGCTCCCCGGCTTTGCCCGACAAGGCAAAACCTAAGATAGGAACCAGGAATATGAGATAGAAGAAGAAAATAAGTGTCCGAATGCTTAAGTATGTTATTGCTTTTTTAGCTAAAGAAAGGGAAGGTATCATGGGGTCATCACCTCGGCTAAAAAGTATTTTCAAAGCGTTAAACACAGCGATGATCAATGTTTCAATCCAGTACAAGTAAAAAACCGTAAAAGGCGACCAGTTCCATTGCCAGACGCCCCAGATGGGAAGCAGATTGATGGCAATGGTAAATGCGAGTGAGGGTATTTTATCTTTATACATAAGATTGCAAACATAATACGGAAAGAGCATTATGCGCTAACATCAATGTAAATAAAATACATTCAACATCCCGGCATCGAAACAGGAAACATAAAGAGTGGAAATGTGATTTCGGAAAAATTGAAATAAAAAAAAACTGCCAACATAAAGAAGGCAGTTTTTTTTATTTAGAATGTACTTATAGTTTAGTTAAATGAGTAGCGTATGCCAAATTGCATTTGCCAAACATCTTCCATGGTAAAGCGAGGCTTGGTAACAGTAACCGGTAATACCCCTGTTTGATTATCAATTTGCATTTGATAAACTGGTTGATTGGTATTGGCGTCACGTTTTACAAATTTCAATGGCACATTATTTACCACTTGATTACCTACACCCCAACCTTTGTTTAAGAGGTTGCCCAAATTGTAAATGTCGGCATGAATTTGCAAACTGTGTTTGGTGTTCTTCACTTTAATAGAATAATTTTGTGCATAGCTAAAATCTACGGTGGTATACATTTTTAATAATGCCCCGTTACGTTCTGCATATTTTCCACGATTGGCTTTTAAATAATCATTACTGTTGATTAAAGTTTCAAAAGCAACTTGTTGGTCAGCGATAGAATAGGTTTTAGCACCTGCTGTTAAGGCTTGGAACTGCAAATCTGTTGCTTTTGATGGGATAAACATCAAGTCGTTATTGCTAATTTGATCGCCATTAACATCACCGTTAATTGCGAATGAATAGCGTCCTTGACTTCCACTTTGGAAGAAGATTCCGATGGTTTGAGAAAATGCTTCAGTATGCTTATGTGTATAAGAAATAGCAGCAATAACACGTTGACGTTGATCGAAGTCGGAATAGGCTAAAGATGGCTTGTTATTTCCATTCACCGTTAAGTTATTTGTCCATGATGAGAAGGCGATAGAGCTTGCTGAGGTTAAATCTTTCGCCATGGCAAAATTGTAGGCGGCCATTAAATAAACACCTTCTTTGAAAGTTTTTTCCAATTTGGCAGTAATCGACATCGACGAACCCATATTATTGCTTCTTAATACCGTGGCATCATTAATCGATTTGTTGATTTTATTGGTATCGTTTTTATTCGCAGTCACCGCAATTAGATTACCATAGTATGGACGGTTATCAACACCGGTGTAAGTACCAACCGATGGTTTCATATTGGCATTGATATAATAAACGGCGTTCACATTCTTACTAAAGATACCTTCAAAAGTACCGATAACTCCTCCAGGCAATTTCGCATCGACAGCCACATTGGTTCTCCATAATTGTGGGAACTTGTAATCTTGATCAACCACGGCGATATTATAGGTAGATGGCAAGGTAGGGGTTGCAGGAATGTATTTGGTAGGATCGGCACTAAACTGATAAGCCGTTGTATTGCTAATATTCATAGCCCCTGTTAAAACACCATTATTACCCACTTGGTTAGAAACATAAACAAATGGAGGAGTGCCACTAAATAATCCAGTACCACCTCTTACCTGTAATGAACGATCTCCTTTTACATTCCAGTTGAATCCAATACGTGGAGAGAATAACGGATTTGATTTAGGTAATTTATCGGTATGTAATGAAAGTGGTTTTCCTGTTTCATCCATAAATGCCAAAGTGTCGACTTTTGGATTGTTTAAAGCGGTATTGCCATACATTGGGATATCGACACGAACGCCTGCTGTTAATTTAAAGCGTGAGCTTACATTATACTCATCCTGAACATAAATACCAGGGTAGTTAACTTTGGTAGTTGCTGTAGGTAAGCCTTTGTCGGCCAATGCCGAATAAGTTAATTGATATTGACGAATAGATACTAAACCACCGGTAGTATCGCCATTAGCCGATTTGTAGAAATCGCTTAATGAATTAAACGCAAAGTTTCCATAATAGCGGGGGGTGAAAGTATTCTCAAATTTATATTGTTGGTAGTTAATCCCAGCAGTAATAGTATGTTTGTTGAAATACTTTGTGAAGTTATCTTGAAATTGAATCACATCTGTATTTAAAATATTGTTCGGTGTAAACAGCTCGTAACCAAAAGAGGTGTAAGTTTTCCCACCCGATAAAATATCTACAAAAGGAAACGGTGTTGCGTTATTTGACGAACGAAAATCGCGCATGGCAGTATAGCCTATCTGCACTGAGTTAGTCATGCTATTGCCAATATTGGTATTTAATTCAGCAATAACTGAAGTAAGATTATTATTGATAATATAATTTGCATTTGAGAATCCAAGTGCGTCGGTATTATTCGAACGGTTACCACTAATAACACCACTATTACTCATAGGCACGTCACGTTTAGAATAAAGACTGTTGTAACGAACACTTACCCTGTTTTTATCGTTCACATTCCAATCAATTTTCGCTAAAAATTTATTACTCTCGGTGAGCAAAGCATAGTTTTCATATCCTCCAGCATCATATCCATATTTATTCATCAAGAAACTATGTAATGAGTCGAGTGAAGAAGCAGTAACTCTGGTTACATTGGCTCCTGAAACACCTGACCTGGCTGCTAAATATTGGGTTGCAGGATCGCTGCGGCGTTCAAACTCTCCGTTTACGAAGATGAACAGTTTGTTTTTTATGATTGGGGCACCCAACCGAAAGCCAGTTTGATTCACACTGAACTTGTTAGGGGTTACTGTATTGTCGCCGGCATAACGACCTACCATTGATTCGTTTCTGGAATTTCTAAAAATCGAAGCTTCGATAGTGTTGGTACCTGAACGTGTTACGGTATTAATTCCGGCACCGGTAAAGCCATTATAGCGAATATCAAATGGGGCAAGATTTACTTGAATTTCTTGTATCGCATCCAATGAAATTGGAGTTGAATTGGTTTGTCCGCCTGGTGCAGAAGCCAATCCAAAACTATTGTTAAATACAGAACCATCAATGGTTAAATTATTATATCGGCTATCTTGTCCAGCAAATGAAATACCTGCCCCTGCGGTAGAAGCAACTGAACTTGAACGTCCTTGTGGTGTTAAACGCAAGAAATCGTACAAGCTACGGTTAATGGTAGGTAATGTTTGCAATTGCTCCTTACTGATGGTGGTAGAAGCACCTGTACGTTTATCATTAAGAATACTATTTTTTTCTACTACCACCTCTGCTGTAGCCAAATCCACCGTGTTCTCAATCAATACAAAATTAGCTTCGAAAGCTTGTCCTAAACTTAGATAAATATTCTCTAGTTTTTGGGTTTTGTATCCGATAAAGGAAATGGTCAAAGTATAAGGACCACCTATACGAACAGAGGGCAAATTAAAAGAACCATCTTTACGAGTGGTGTTGCCCGAAATACTACCAGATGGGTTGTGTAAAGCAGCTACGGTAGCTCCTATAATTGCTTCGCCTTTAGAATCTACGACCTTCCCCATGATTGATGAAGAAGTCGCATTTTGTGCCATTCCATGAATCGACACCATCGAAATTAGTAAAAAAATTAAATGTTTAAAATGGATCATATAATATTGATTAGGTTAAAAAAAATAAGCCAATTAGAATCAATTCCAAATTGTATTAAACTTCTATATGTATCTGTACCTTGTGTGATAGTACAATTTCAGAATCTTGATTCTTGGGCAAATCTAATTTTCTTGAGTTTAGGTAGTGTTAATTGAATATTAACATATTGCAAACAAAGAGTTCCATTTCGCTGTTCTGAATAACTATGATGAATTCATTATTGATTTCTTTAGGACCCGTTTTTAATGGTCATTCAAAAATATATAAACAGCCGATTTGTTTGTTGAACCAATAATTTTAAACTCGCTTCACATTCTGGTCACACATTTAGAATTATTTGCCGACAAAATAATTTCCTTCATCATGCATAAAAGAGAAATTGAGATCGCCGTTGTTTCAGATGTTCATTTGGGTACTTACGGTTGCCATGCTGACGAACTAAATCAGTATCTAAGTTCTATTAAACCTCGAACCCTCATTTTAAATGGCGACATCATTGACATGTGGCAATTCAGCAAATCCTATTTTCCTGAGTCACATATAAAAGTCATCAGAACTATTCTGAAATTTATTGAAGATGGGGTTAAGGTATACTATATCACCGGCAACCATGATGAGAAACTGCGAAGTTTTACCAATTTATACTTAGGGAAATTAACCGTCACCGATAAGCTGATTATGACTATTGACGGTAAACAAACTTGGTTCTTTCATGGCGATATCTTTGATGTAAGCATGAAGCATGCGAAGTGGTTGGCAAAACTCGGAGGCAAAGGGTATGATTTGCTAATTGTGCTCAATAAAACCATCAACAATATTTTATTTCGGTTGGGCTACGGAAGAATTTCGCTCTCCAAGAAAATTAAGGACAGTGTAAAAAAAGCAGTCTCTTTTATTTCCGACTTCGAGAGCACGGTGATCGAATTAGCAGCATGTCAAAATTACGACACTGTGGTATGTGGGCATATTCATTCACCGATCATCAAGACGGTGGTAGAAGGTGGGCGTGATATTAATTATATGAATTCGGGCGATTGGGTTGAGAATCTATCCTCTTTAGAATATAATAATAACAGCTGGAAGGTATATAAATTTCATGAGCAAACAACACTAAGTAGTGCTCTGGCTATGCCCCAAAGAAACAAGATTAAATTGACTCGAAAAGATTTGGAACTCTCCTTACAAGAGCTTACTATTTTATAATTCTTGATATGAAAATATTATTCGCAATTCAAGGCACAGGCAATGGTCATTTGAGCAGAGCCAAAGAGATAATCCCTTTCTTACTTAAATATGCTGATGTCGATCTCTTAGTGAGTGGGACTCAGTCTCAGATTGAACTTCCTTATATTGTAAAATACAAAAAAAGAGGTATTAGTTTTACTCCTGGTGTCGATGGCAAGATAGACTACCGGCATACGATTAAAAATTTAAAGCCATGGGAGTTTATGAAAGATATTTATCAGCTTCCTGTGGCAGATTACGATTTGGTTCTAAACGATTTTGAGCCCATCACTGCCTGGGCTTGTAAATTAAAAGGCAAAGAGTGTGTTTCCTTAAGTCATCAGGCCTCTTTCTTATCGACCCAAACTCCAAGGCCAGATAAAAAAAGTGTTTGGTGTGAGAAGTTGTTTCGCCATTATGCTCCTTGTTCTCATCATATTGGTTTTCATTTCAAAAATTATGATCAATTTATTAAAACACCGATCATACGAAATGATGTGAGAGTATTGGAACCTACCCAATTGAATCATATCACCGTATATCTTCCAGCCTACAGCTTGGATTTCCTAGCGCCTTTTTTAGAGAAGGTGGAAGATGTAGAATGGCATGTGTTCACCAAGAACCATCTCACCGATTTTCATCATCGAAATATCAAACTCATGCCGATTACCAATGAAGGCTATTTAAAAAGCTTGGCAAGCAGCCTTGGCTTGCTTACTGGCGGTGGCTTTGAAGCTCCTGCAGAAGCAACCTTTCTCAACAAAAAAGTTTTAATGATTCCGATTCAAGGGCATTATGAGCAGTTATGTAATTCTGTAGCATTCAAAAATTTAGGAGGGTCCTATGTGAAAAATATCAATTTAGATTTCAAGGTGAAATTAAATCAATGGCTTAATTTCTATGCCCCCATAAAGATAAACTTCCCTGATATAACTCGAGATATCGTAGAAGAAGTAATCAACTTAAAGGAGCGCTTCGCTTCTAATACAAATGATCCAGCACCTTCTTTCTAATTTTCCTAACAGACATTGACTTTAATCCATAGGGGGCATACCCCTTTTATAACGATGTAACCGTGGTAATAAATCTTAAGTAGTTTTTAACGCTAATTCAACCAGGAATTCAAGAAAAAACAAAAACCCCTGAATGTCTTCAGGGGTTTTTCGGTTTAGGATAGTAGCCCGTAGGGTGGTTGAAATCTCTTTTCAAATCGCGGTTTATTAGAATCAATAAAACCCATAAAACTCAATTTTTATAGTAGTTTTACAAATATTACTGTTTAGATAATCCCCGATTTCGCCCAATAAAGTCATAGGTAAAAATCCACCTGTTTGAGAAAAACGCCACCTGTTTTTCCACCAAAATAGTTTTTTTATAGGATAATTCTTTGCGAATTTAAAAGGAATATTTTTCTAATTTATTCAATGGATCTGAACTCCATCAAATCTTAGTATTTTATTAGCATACCATTTCGAACTGCTTATGTTTTTATTCCCGATATCGAAAAACCTGTTTTTTAAAACCCTAAAATTATAAGAAACCATTTCAATATGGAATTATTTGGAATCTCATTCCATATAATTCCATATCTTTGTTTCATGATTCAACGCATTGCTAAAGTTAAGTTAATGGACCTAGCCACCAAATTTAAAGCAGTGGCAGTTACCGGTGCCAGGCAAACAGGTAAAACAACTTTAGTAAAACAAGTATTTAAGGGTAAACCATATGTTTCATTAGAAAACCCTGACACACGTAACTTTGCCTTGGATGACCCCAGGGGCTTTTTACAGTCATACCCTCATGGTGCAATTTTTGATGAAGTGCAACGTGCTCCGATATTGTTTTCCTATTTGCAGGAAATTTTGGACAATTCTAAAATAAAAGGATTATTTATTCTCTCAGGTTCAAACAACTTTTTATTGCAGCAATCGATTTCTCAGACACTTGCTGGGAGAGTAGGGTATATAAATTTACTGCCCTTTTCCATTACTGAATTAATCAAGGCTAAATTATTGCCGATGGATGATGATCGCTTAATGGTTAAAGGTTTTTATCCGCCAATTTATGACCAGCATATTCCACCCGAAGATTGGTGCCCCAATTATATCCGAACCTATATAGAAAAGGATGTAAGACAAATAAAAAACATAACAGATCTAATTGTTTTTGAAAGGTTCATAAAATTACTTGCCGGTCGCTCCGGCCAGGAATTAAATAATAGTGCATTAGCGGTAGAAACGGGTGTTGATGTTAAAACCATTCAATCATGGATAGGAATTCTGGAGAGTAGTTTCATTATATATCTTCTGAAGCCACATTTTAAGAATTTCAATAAAACGATTGTTAAAAGGCCTAAAGTATATTTTTATGATACGGCTTTGGTTTGTTACCTGCTAGGAATTCGAGAAACTTCACAACTCATCACACATCCATTAAGAGGTTCAATTTTTGAAAGCATGGTTGTAACGGAATTAATTAAAAAAAGAACGAATGCGGGCTTGCCAATTAATTTATATTATTGGAGGGATAAAACAGGGCATGAGATTGATATCATCGTCGATAACGGAAGGACTTTATTACCCATCGAAATTAAATCGGGGAAGACTTTCAACACTGAATTTTTTAAGAATATTGACTATTGGAGCAGGTTAAGTGGAAGCGAACAATCTATTTTGCTGTATGCCGGTGACCAAAATCAGAAAAGAAGTAGCGGCAAAGAGATATTGAATTGGAAAAAAATCATGACTAGAGAGCTATAAAAACCAGAAATTTGGGATTCTGGTCAAACGATATATTTGCACAAAATACCTATAAACTTGTTATAAACAAAGAAACACAGCATATTTGCTGTGTTTCTGAAGTAGCCCGTAGGGG
>CAIUDH010000095.1 GCA_903897855.1 uncultured Bacteroidota bacterium
CGGGAGCAAGTATGCCCGGTAACTGCCCCATTAAACGATATTAAATTTACCGATGATGGAAAGGTAGGATTGATTGTAGGCGACAGTGGCACTATTCTACGAACAGAAAACGGGGGTGGTACTAGTTTTGTTGGGGTTAATTCATCCAAAATAAAAAGCCCGAACTTTAACCTTTACCCTAACCCCGCAAACAATCAATTGACCATTGTTAATTATCAATTACCCATCTATTCAACCTATTCAATTTATACTAATCAAGGTAAATTATTACAGGAAGGTTTAGTGCAGGAAAACGAAACAATTGTTGATACACACAAGTACCATCCCGGGCTTTACTTTATTACCATTGGCACAACAACACTGAAGTTTGTGAAAGAATAGTATTTAATTAGACCTACGAAAATGGCCTATATTGCCCAAAAACGCACCACATCAATGCAACATAAAAGCCATTATTTAATTACCCCAACTGGAATCGTTCTTTATTTCTTTTTAAAGTTATCAGCAAAAATTAAAGCAGGATTTTGTGCTACAAAGCGGGCTTCGTGATGATGTACGATATCGATAATTTTAAAATTAATTTCTTGCCTTACGGCTGCTAAAATATCGAAGTCGTCGGTATTCGCGAAATAGATTACATCGATACCTAAATAATTATTTTGCAACTCGGCAAAGGTAACGAGGTAATTGTTTTCTACCCTCTCATTGGTTTGTAGCTCCTTTTTAATATCGTCGATAATATTTTTAATTTGAGTGGCACTGGCATCGTAGGTAAGACAAAGTGTGAAACGTATTCTTCGAATTTCAGCTCTCGAAAGATTATTGAGGGCACTATCGACTAGTTTTTTGTTGGGTACCGAGAGCAAAGTTTTATCCATGGTGCGAATTCTTGTGCTACGAAAACCGACTTGCTCAACCACCCCTTTTATCTCTGGTGTTTCTACTAAATCGCCAACAGTAAAAGGCTTATCACTAAAAATAATGATGCTGCCTATTAGGTTTGCAATGGTTTCTTGAGCCGCCAAGGCAATGGCTAATCCTCCAATGCCCAAACCTGTAATCATACCTGCCGCATCTTCATGAAACACCTTCTTCAGCACAATAAAAAAACTAGCCAAAATTATAATAATTTTAGAGAGGTCTTTTAAAAACAACACCATCTGTGGGTCGACACGACTAAACTGGCGTGTACGGATTTTAAAAACATACCCAATAAAATCGGTCACACGCATCACCGACCACGTCAGGGTCAAAATCATATAAATTTTAAAAGAGTCTACGATATACGAACCAAATTCATATTCTCTGTTTATCAGCTTTAGGTCGTTCGATAACTTTAGAATATGGTATACTCCAATAATGACCAATCCCATAAAAAAAAGCTCCGCAGGCTTTCTTATGAGTACAATAAATTGTTTTGAATGAAGGTTCTTGGCATATTTTTTAAAGAAAGTGTATAAGATGGCACTTAGCAGCTTCGCACCATATTTTTTCAAAAACAAACCGACAAGCATCAGCACAGAGGCACTTGCGTAAATCCAAAAAGGATTGTTGTCTAGATATTGTAATATATTTTGTAACATTGTTTATTATTAGGATACAAAGGTATTGCAAAATACAACTTTTTAAACAACCTACTTTATGCTTTTTTTGTTTCTAGCAAAAATAACTGAAACCCAATGAAGATGAATCTAAGCCCTGTAGTCTTAACCCTGTCTGTTTTACTGGCAGTGCTTCTTTCAGCCTGTGCTGGCGCACGTTATACGCATCTGGAAAGAGGCGTTGAAAAGACCTCAAAGGAGTTTTCAACGATGTTACAAGCCAATAAAATCGGCCGTTCTGAATCCGGTTTTAAAATACCAAGGGCAAAATTTGAATCGTCTGAAAGATTTGAATTCCCGATAATTTTCGCTCCTCTAAGCAATACTAAAGAGAGGATTGTTTCAGAAGAGCCATTCGATAGAACCATGACGTCCATAGCTCCATTTTCTTTTCAGCCCCCCGACGACTCTGTTGAGATTGACCTGCAAGAAGAGACCAGAAAAGCAGAAAAATTAGGTCATACGGGGTTTGTACTGTCGATGATCGCAGTCGGCTCCAATTTGCTCCTGGGCATCGGCCCCCTGATAGCCTTGGTAGGCCTTGTTTATAGCGTCGTGGCGTATTATAAAATGACACAATATGAATTGCAGTTAAAAAATCGGAAGCAAGTTATGGTTGGCCTAATCGTAAATCTAATACTGGTTTGCACACTCATTTTGGCAGTTGCATTATTGCTTTTCTTTTTTCTTTAATTTCAATGGTCACCTTATTTCCTCAATCATAAATCACCCTTTTCGATTCCAACGAAATTAGTTTAATTGCAATTTTATTCTTGTTTGTTATGCGCATCTACCTCTACTTATTAATCAGTTTTTGTCTTTTGTCATCCTCTGCACAAGATTCGTCGATCCTAAAAGAATTAAAATTTAGAAGCATCGGCCCCTATCGCGGCGGTCGAAGTACTGCGGTGTGTGGCGATTTGAAGAACAAGCAACTTTTTTATTTCGGAAGTACCGGTGGAGGGGTGTGGAAAACAAAAGATGGAGGCAGCAACTGGAGTAATATCAGTGACAAGTATTTTGGTGGAAGCATTGGCAGTATTGCCGTTGCACCCAGCGATGATAAAATAATTTATGTGGGCACCGGTGAAAATTCACTTCGCGGCAACGTAAGCGAAGGGAATGGTATGTGGAAGAGCGAAGATGGGGGGAAATCGTGGAAGAATATTGGATTGGTCGATTCTCGTCATATCTCACGGGTGAGGATTCATCCTAAAAATCCGGATATTGTTTATGCGAGTTGTTTGGGTCATCTTTTTGGCCCTAACCAACAACGTGGAGTTTATAAAACAATTGACGGTGGTAAAACCTGGAAAAGAGTTTTATTTACAAGCCCATATGTAGGGGCTGTCGATTTAATTTTAGACCCCATCAACCCCAATATCCTTTTTGCCAGCACCTGGCGTGTGCAACGCACGCCATTCAGCTTAGAGAGTGGGGGCGAAGGCAGTGGATTATGGAAAAGTGTGGATGGTGGTGATACCTGGAGAAATATTTCGCGTAATCTTGGATTGCCTAAAGACACCCTTGGCATTATTGGTATTGCCATAAGCAATAATAACAGCGACCGAATTTATGCACTCATCGAAAGTGCTACCGGGGGCTTGTTTAGAAGTGACGACGCTGGAGAAACATGGTCGAAAATAAATGATGAAAATAAAATTCGTCAACGGGCTTGGTACTTCAGTAAAATTATTGCCGATCCGAAAAACGAAAATCTCGTCTATGTTTGTAATGTGGAGTTCTATAAGAGTGGTGATGGTGGAAGAACCTTCGAAGTGGTAAATACCCCACACGGCGACCATCATGATTTCTGGATCGATGAAAACGAGCCGCAACGAATGATTGTAGGCGATGATGGAGGTGCTCAAATAAGTTTCGATGGAGGAAGAAACTGGAGCACCTATTATAACCAACCAACAGGCCAATTTTACAGGGTAACGACCGATACTCATTTCCCATACCGTATTTACGGGGCGCAGCAAGACAACTCCACCATTCGTGTTTCGAGTAGAACTTACGGAGGAAACATCACCCAAAACGACTGGGAGGGCACAGCAGGATTTGAAAGTGGCTGGCTAGCCCCCGACCCCTTAAATGATGATATTGTATATGGCGGGAATTATCTTGGTTTTATTTCTCGACTCAATCATCGTACCGGAGAGAGCCGTGTGGTAAGCGTATATCCTAACAGCAGCGTAGGTTGGGGTGCCGATTCCTTGAAATACCGTTTCCAATGGAATTTCCCGATTTTTTTCTCCCCCAATAACAAAAAACGACTTTATACTGCCGGCAATATGTTGTTCAAAACAGATAATGAAGGCCAAAGCTGGGAAGCGATTAGCCCCGACCTCACCCGTAACGACAAGAGCAAACAGAAGGCCAGTGGGGGAATCATTACTAAGGACAATACCGGCGCCGAATATTATTGTACTATTTTTTCGGCCTTTGAAAGTAAGCAGGAAGCCGATGTGTTATGGTGCGGCAGCGACGACGGGCTTGTACATGTAAGTAAAGACGGAGGCGCGTCATGGAAAAATGTTACGCCCCAAGGGATGCCCGAATGGATGCTGGTGAATAGCCTGGAAGAGGATCCTTTTGTAAAAGGTAGTTGCCTGGTAGCCGGCACACGCTATAAAAGCGACGACTATACACCCTATGTATATTACACGAGTAATTATGGAGCAAGTTGGAAACTCTTGACTGTAGGCCTTGGCAAGACAGATTTTGTGCGTGTGGTGCGTTGCGATGAAAAAATAAAAGGATTATGGTATTGTGGCACCGAACATGGCCTCTATATCACTTCCGATGCCGGCTTAAGCTGGACAAAATTTCAGCATAATTTACCAATGGTACCCATCACCGACCTGTGTATTAAGGAGAACAATTTAATTGTCGCGACCCAAGGAAGAAGCTTTTGGATATTGGATGATTTGAATATTTTACAACAAACCATAAACCACAGTATTACAAAGAAACCGATGCATTTGTTTACCCCTCAAACCACCTATAGGATGAGCGGTTATCAAGGCAATCAGGCTAATGCCGGCAGCAATCCACCCAATGGAGTGGTACTGCCATTTTATATCAAACATCTGGTAAAAGATGAGGTTGTCAAAGTTGTATTTTACAATCAAGAAAATGAGGTGGTGAAAGCATTTTCAACCAAACCGGCAAAAAAAGAAGAACAGCTATCTATCGACTCTGGCTTAAACATGCTTGTTTGGGATATGAATTATGAAGGCGGTGTGTTTATTGATGGGATGATCCTTTGGAACGGCACACCCGGAGGTCCAAAGCTCGCTCCCGGCACTTACAAAGCCATGCTTAAAGCAGGCAAGGATAGTGAGGTGGTGGTGGTTGATATTAAGCCCGACCCTAACTACAACACAAGTATTGCCGACATTGAAGCACAAACGAAGTTCTTGCTTCTTGTTCGCGATAAATTTAACGAGGTGCAAAATGCCGTGAAACAAATTCGAGAGATTCGAAACCAACTCAATACAGTGGTTACAAAACTCGGCAACGATTGTCCCAAAACCTTGAAAGACACGGCAAACTATATCATTAAAAAAACTACGGTGATTGAAGGCGAATTGTATCAAACCAAAGCAAAAGCATTTCAGGATGTGTTAAACTACCCCATAAAACTAAACGACAAATTATCTTCTGTGTACGATGCCGCCTCGGCAGGCATAGCCAAGCCAAGCCAACAGGCACAAGCTGTTTTTGCCGAGTTAAGTGCCTTGGCAAATGGTTACTTAGTTCA